>NZ_JAJATZ010000009.1:0-116652 GCF_020531945.1 Loktanella gaetbuli | reverse complement strand
TGATCACAATGAGATAACAGCCACCTTCGGGTGGCTTTTTGTGTTGCCGTTTTGCTCGTGGAAGCAGACGGGGCGCGTTGGGAGATGGGTAATCCTCCCGTTATAAACGGGATTTGGTCGTAGAACGACGCAGCCGTTTTCAGTTTTATTGAAAGCGTGATGCGGCCAATGCCCATATTCTTATGATCGTCATTGAAGTCGAGAGCCATTGCGTAGCGAAGTGCTGGGACTCCTTGATACCAGTGATGTTTTATTGGTCCAGCCAGTCGTGTCGCACGGTGCGATTGTTGCGCTCGATCCAGGCGTTCTGTTGCGGCTGACTGGACTTGATAGGGGCGAAGCCTATCCGCGTTCCTCGGCCCAATCCAACAGTACCTGGCCGATCTGACGTGCCCAAGGCAGGACGTGTTGCAACATCACAAGGCTGCATTGAGCCCAACTAGTCCAATCAGGCGTCCACTGCTTTTGCTTCGCGTTCTGCCTCAGCGTTTTCGACGGCCCATTCGCCGGCCGCCTCGATCGCGACAGGAGATGCAGTCGGAAGGACGTTCAGGTAACTATCGGTTTCATCGACCGTTGCGATGGTCCGCTGTGTCATCCGGTAAAGCGCGTAAAGCGCGATGGCGACAAACGTAACACCCAGCACCAGCCAGAATGCCCTTGGTTCCAAGTTTTGCATGGCCCAACCGGTCACCAGCGGGCCAATGATCGCGCCCAACCCAAAGGTAAAGACAAGACCGCCTGACGCAGCGGGCATATCTGACGCAGACAGTGAATCGTTCGTATAGGCCAACAGCAAGGCATATAGCGGGGTGGTGACACCACCGGCAAAAAATGCAGCAATCATCAGCATCGATATGCCACCGTCTGTCGCCCATCCGAGCAGACATGCGGTACTGCCCATGACGGCAAGACCGAAGATCAGCCTGCGCCGGTCCATCCTGTCCGATAACCAGCCGATCGGATATTGCATCGCCAATGCACCAGCAAACAACATGGCAATGAACATCGAAATCTGATTGGCCGTCAGGTCGATCTTGGTGCCGAAAACGGCCCCCATGCCTGATTGGGTCGCATAGACGCTGCCAAGCAGGAATATGCCTACCGTTCCCAGTGGCGAGCCCCTGAACAGGTCACGCAAAGGCATGGGTTTGGCGACTTCGACCACCGGAACCACGGCGGCAGACAGCAGAATGGGCGCGAATGAAACCGACACGAGGATAGAGGCACAGATAAAGAGCACAGACGTTCCGGCGTCGCCCAGCGTCAGCGGCCCCTGTGCGCCAATAATGCCAAGGGTCTGCGCGATCATGTAGGCCGAAAGAACTTTCCCGCGTGTCTCATTGGTGGCAGCGGCATTCAGCCAACTTTCCGCAGCGACATAGATGCCCGACATGCAAAACCCGACGAGAACGCGAAGCACAGTCCAGGCCCACGGCTCTGTCAGAAGCGGCAGCGCAATCAATGCCGCCGACATGAAACTGCCAAGTGCTGCGAAGACGCGCACATGGCCGACACGTTGGATCATCAACGGCGTAAGACGCGCACCTGAAAGAAAGCCGAGGAAATAGCCGGAGGTCACGATGGCCAGTTCGCTCGACGTAAACCCTTCGATGCCGCCACGCAGGCCGATCAGGGTGAAATGCATGCCGTTCCCCAGCATGATCAAAACGATACCCAGCAGAAGGGCCCAAACCCCAGAAAGAACTTTGATCATGGAACGCCCATTTTTTCTCGAGCGATTTTGTTCGCTGACTGCATGAATATGTCAGGAGTATTTACTTGCTTTCGCTGCACCGCCGCATCGGTTCGCAAATGCGACAGTAAAGAATTATGCAAGATGGTCTGTCTGATTTGGTCGACGTGGCCCTCCACAGCCTCTTAGCGCCGGAAAACATCAATATCAGCCCTTTGCTTGCTCGCGGTCGAAGGCAAAATCGATCCCCATCTCGATACTGAGCGTCGGTGTGCATGCTGCGGCGTGCAAGGTGCGACAAAGACCTTGACCAACCAGAGACCAGAGAGATATGACATCGGTGTCATGACATCGGTGTCATAGGCGAAGCAACACGTTGCTGACGGTGTGGGGGAGGATCATCATGAGTACGATCTACGACGTGGCCAAGGCGGCCGGCGTTTCCCCCAAGACCGTCAGCCGGGTGCTGAACGGCGATGCGCCGGTCAAGGCAGAGACGGCCAAGATCGTGCACGCTGTGATTGCGGAACTGGGCTATGCGCCGTCATCGGCTGCCCGTGCAATGCGGTCCAACAAATCGGGGTTGATCGGCCTGATCACCGGCGCGATTTCTGTTGATGCGTCACAACCTGACACGACGGGCCTGCCTGATCTGTTCATCGTGCAAGGCGTCCAGAAAGCGATGGAGACCAGCGGAAAGACACTGCTGATCGCCGATAGCGGTGGCCGTCCCGACAGGGTCCCGGGCCTGATGCGGACGTTTGAACAGCACAGGGTCGAGGGCATCATCTACGTCGCGGACCACCACCGCAGTGTTTCACTGCCGCCGGTGTCGGCGCAGACACGACTGGTTCTGGCGAACTGCTATGACGACACCGGCACGCCTTGTATCCTGCCGCACGACCGCAGGGGCCAGGAAATGCTGATTGCCGATCTGATCGCAAAGGGTCATCGCCGTATCGCCTATCTGACGTTGAACGCCGAATTGGACGCGACGCGCCTGCGCACGCAAGGTTACCGCGACGCATTGTCTGCTGCGGGCATCCCTTATGATCCTGCGCTGGTGATCGTGGCTGGCATCGGCACGACCGATCAGGATGCCGAGGTGCAGATCCTGTGGGATGCCATCGATCGCATTCTGTCGCTTGACGTGCCGCCCACGGTCATCTGTTTCGGCAACGACCAGATGGCGATGCGCGCCTACGGGATCTTGCGGTCGCGCGGTCTGAACCTGCCGGATGACATCAGTGTCACGGGCTACGACAACTACCGCACGATTACCCAAACGCTCTACCCGACGTTGACGTCGGTAGAATTGCCCTATCACGCTATGGGCGTGCGGGCGACGCAGCTGTTGCTGCGCATGATCGACGATGCCGATGACGTGCCGGGTGCGCCGGTGCTTGTCAGCGGCCCCGTACAGAGCGGTCAGTCCGTGAGGACCATGCCGACACCCATCACCAAACTGACGTCAATCGGGAGGATGACACAATGAAAATGCGAACAACCCTAGGCGCGGCCCTGCTGGCCACGACCGGCTGGGCCACGATGGCCGCAGCCCAGACCGAACTGTCCATGTGGTATCACGGTGCTGGCAACCCGCAAGAAGCCGAAGTGCTGAACCAGATCGTCGCGGATTTCAACGCCAGCCAGTCCGACTGGAACGTGGTTGTCGAGAGCTTTCCGCAGGAAAGCTATAACGACTCTGTCGTTGCTGCCGCCCTCGCAGGCAACCTGCCTGACATCATTGATGTCGACGGCCCCGTCATGCCGAACTGGGCCTGGTCCGGTTATCTGCAGCCGTTGCAAATCGACGAATCCAAGATCGAAAACTTTCTACCCGGCCCCAAGGGCTACTGGGACGGAGAACTGTATTCCATTGGCCTGTGGGACGCGGCCGTCGCTCTTGTGACGCGCCAGTCGATTCTGGACGATCTGAGCCTGCGCACGCCGACGCTAGAAGAACCCTGGACGCTGGAAGAATTCAATGCGGCACTGGATGCAGCAAAGGAATCAGGCAACTTTGAGTATGCGCTTGATCTGGGCATGGCATGGACCGGCGAATGGTATCCCTATGCGTTCAGCCCGTTCCTGCAATCCTTTGGTGGCGATCTGGTCGATCGTGATACCTATCAGACCGCCGAAGGCGTGCTGAACGGCGAAGAGGCGATGGCCTTCGGTGAATGGTGGCAGGGCCTGTTCGCGAATGATCTGGTCCCCGGCACCAGCCAGGATCCCGCAGCCCGCGAAACCGGTTTTCAGGACGGCAAATATGCCTTTAGCTGGAACGGCAACTGGGCGGCGATGAACATCATGAACACCTTCGAAGATACGGTGTTCCTGCCCGCTCCGGATTTCGGCAATGGCCCCAAGATCGGCGCGGCAAGCTGGCAGTTTGGCGTGTCCTCGGCATCCGAACATCCTGACGGCGCGTCCGCTTTTATCGAATTCGCGTTGCAGGACGAATATCTCGCCGCGTTCTCGAACGCGATTGGTCTGATCCCGCCCACGACATCATCGGCGCAGATGACCGAGAACTATCAGGACGGCGGCCCGATGGCGGTGTTTTATGACCTGACCGAGGCGCAAGCGATGGTCCGCCCCGTGACCCCCGGTTACGTGGTCCAGGCAAAGGTCTTTGAAAAGGCGCTGGCCGACATCGCAAACGGTGCTGATGTTGCCGACACGCTGGACGCCGCGGTGGACGAGATCAACGCCGACATCGAGCGCAACGCGGGCTACGGCCACACCGAATAAGCGCAAATCCGGGGGCCACAGGCTGGCCCCCGGACACGATTGGGGAGGGGGAACGCATGGCATCGAAACTGACCACATCCAACCGCGCTGGCTGGGGCTTTGCCCTGCCGGGGTTCGGATTGATCGCACTGTTCATCGTGATCCCCTTCTTTTTCGCATTCTACCTTTCGCTGACGAACCAGCGGCTGATTTCACCCAATCCCACGGAATTCGTCGGGCTGAGCAACTACGAAAATCTGCTGTCCATCGGCGTGCTGACGCTGGAGCCGGAACGCGACGACGCGGGCACAATCATCCGCGACGACGATGGATTGCCCGAATATCCGCGCGTCCGCAGTTTTACCCGCAACAATCCCGATTTCCCGCAATACGCTGGTATGCAGGAATGGTTCCGCTGGCAGTCCGGCGACACGGCAAAGGTCGTTGTGGCGACCGACGTGGTGTTCTGGAAAAGCCTATGGAACACGGTCAAATTCGTGCTGGTGGTGGCACCCGTGCAGGCCGGTCTGGCGCTGTGCCTTGCGCTGCTGATCAACCAGCGGCTGCGTGGCATCAACGTCTATCGCGCAATCTATTTCATGCCTGTCGTGGTTTCCATTGTCGTGGTGTCGCTACTGTGGCGGTTCCTCTATTCCCCCGACAGCGGCCTTTTGAACAACATGCTGCAAGGGCTGACGTTCGGCATATTCGAGCCGCGCGATTGGCTGGGTAATCCGGACACGGCTCTTGGGTCGATCATGGCCATGTCGATCTGGCAGGCCGTCGGATTTCACATGGTCATCTGGCTGGCCGGACTGCAAACGATCAGTCCGACGCTGTACGAGGCGGCCAGCATCGAAGGCGCCAGCAAGTGGCAGACCTTTCGCTATGTCACCTGGCCGGGACTGCGCAACACCGCCGTGCTGGTGCTGATCGTCATCACCATGCAGGCCTTTGCCCTGTTCGCGCAGATCGACGTGATGACCAACGGCGGCCCGCTGGACAGCACAACGACGTTGGTCTTCCAGACGGTCGAACGCGGCTACGGCAAACAGGACATCTCTGGCGGTGCCACGATCAGCGTGATCCTGTTCCTGCTGGTCCTGACGATATCTCTGATTCAACGATTCTTGACGCGGGAGCGCTGAACCATGGCCACCATTTCCGCTGACAATCACGGTTTGCGCCTGGCTGTGCGTTATGTCGTCCTGACGCTGATCGCCGTGATCTTTATCTTTCCGCTGCTGTTCATGGTGATGTCCAGCCTCAAGCCCAGCGACCAATTGCTGCGCGACACCGCCAGCCTGAGGGCGTTTCTGCCAGTGGGTGACATCGGGTTCGACAACTACACCGATGCATTCTCGCGCGCACCGGTGGGGCTGTTCGTCTTCAACTCCGTCCTCGTGACCGGGGTGACGGTGTTGCTGTCGCTCTTTCTGTGCTCGCTTGCCGCGTTCAGCTTTGCCTTTCTGAAATGGAAGGGCCGCGACCTGCTGCTCGGGATCATCATCGCCACCCTGATCGTTCCGTTCGAGACCATCGCGATCCCGCTGCTGCTGCTGGTCAGCAAGCTGCCGTGGATCGGGCTGGAGGGACTGCAATTCGGCTGGCTGAACACATACCGCGTGCAGATCATCCCATGGATTGCCGACGGTCTGACGGTGTTTCTGTTCGTGCAATACTTCAAGGATCTGCCGCGCGAATTGATCGAGGCCGCCCGCGTCGAAGGCGCGTCATGGTGGCAGATCTACCGCCGCGTAGTCATGCCGCTGGCGGGCCCTGTGCTGGCGACCGCCGCGATCCTGAAGTTTCTGGTGATGTACAACCAATACCTGTGGCCACTGATCGTGGTGCAACAGGAAAGCTACCGCCCCGTGATGGTCGGGCTGCAATACTTCTTTCAGCTCGACACCGCCTGGGGTGAAATCATGGCCTATCTGACGATCATCACGGTCCCGGTGCTGGCCTTCTATCTTGTCATGCAACGGGCGTTCATCTCGTCCATTGCTTCTACCGGCGTGAAAGGTTGAACGCTCATGGTTCTCGCACTCAAAGATCACTTTGTCTGGGACAGTTGGTATATTCGCGACGGTGACACTTGGCATGGCTACTACCTCAAGGCGCCTCGGTCGCTGGGTGACCCCGAACTGCGGCATCTGAATGCAAGCATCGGCCACGCGACCAGCACCGATCTGGTGAACTGGGACCAGCAAGGGCACACCTTCGGTCCCGCCGAGGGGCCCGCCTGGGACGATTACACCACCTGGACGGGATCCGTGGTGCGCGGCGATGATGATCTGTGGCACCTCTATTACACCGGAACCAGTCATGCAGAGGATGCGCTGTATCAGCGGGTCGGTCATGCGACATCGACCGATCTGCATAACTGGACGCGTGTGGGTGACGGTCTGGCGCTGGACCTCAAGGGCGAGAATGCACACCACTATGAGGCCGATCACTTGGTCGGTTTCTGGCACGACCGCGCCATGCGCGACCCTTGGGTCATGAAGGACCCCGACGGCGATGGATGGTTGATGTATTTCACCGCCCGCAAGGCGGACGTGGCCGAGCCGAACGCTGGCGGCTGCATCGGGTTCGCGACCTCGCCCGACGGCTATGACTGGACGCTGCAACCGCCCGTCTTTGTCGGCGGCTACGGCCAGTTGGAAGTACCGCAAGTGTTCCAAAAGGACGGCCACTGGTTTTGCCTGTTCTGCACGGCGGCAGAACATTTCAGCAAGGAGCGCGCCGAAACGACGCAGACTGGTCCCACCACGGGCAACCACTACCTGATCGGCGACAGCCCGCGCGGGCCTTGGCAGCTGGCACCCGAATTTCTGGACGGTGCGCTGCCCCCGGCCCGCTATGCGGCACGGATCGTGGATACCGACGACGGGCTGATGATCCTCGGCTTTGCCGACCGGCCCGGAGGCGGTGATTTCGTAGGCCACGTCATGGACCCCGAACCGGTGCGGGTCACGGACGACGGGCTGCTGGAACTCGTGCCGCAACGCATGGCGGCGGAGTAAGGTTATGGCTGACGTAAAACTGCGCGACATTCGCAAAAGCTATGGCGCAACAGAGGTCATCAAGGGTGTTGATATCGACATCGCCGACGGTGAATTCGTCGTCTTTGTCGGGCCGTCCGGTTGTGGCAAATCGACCCTGCTGCGCATGATCGCCGGGTTGGAAGATATCACCGCAGGGACGCTGGAAATTGATGGCGTGCGTGTCAACGATCTGGAACCATCCCGGCGCGGCATCGCCATGGTATTCCAAAGCTACGCAATTTTCCCGCATATGACCGTGCGCGAAAATGTGGCCTTTGGCCTGACGATCAACAAGGTATCCAAGGCCGACAAGGAAGCTGCCGTCGCAAACGCCGCGCGGATCCTGCAAATGGAACACCTGCTGGACCGCCGCCCGTCAGAACTGTCAGGCGGCCAACGTCAACGCGTGGCCATTGGACGGGCCATCGTGCGCGACCCCAAGGTTTTTCTGTTTGATGAACCCCTGTCAAACCTCGATGCTGCCCTGCGCATGGATATGCGGATGGAGATCGGCAAGCTGCATCAGGATCTTGGGGCCTCGATGATCTACGTCACTCACGATCAGGTCGAGGCGATGACCCTGGCCGACAAGATTGTCGTGCTGAAGGACGGCCAGGTCATGCAGGCCGGTGCGCCGATGGACCTGTATCACAACCCCGCTAACCTGTTCGTCGCGGGTTTTCTGGGCGCGCCGTCAATGAATTTCATTCCCGTCAACGTCACGGAGGTTGGTCCGGACACGGTTACTGTCAGCAGCCCGTCACTCGATGCCATTTCCGTCCCGCGCAAGGGCCGAGACTTTACCACGGGCCAGACCGCAACGCTGGGTGTGCGTCCGCAATACTTGCGCCCTGTCGGGGCCGACGCGGGTATGTTGCACGGAACAGTCGTTCTGACCGAACGCCTCGGGTCGGAAACCGTAGTCGATGTCAAACTTGCTAACGGCAGCAAGATCATCGCGGCCCTGCCGCAGGACATGGTTATGTCGACCGGAGAGGCGGTATCCTTCACTTTTGCACCCGATCAGGCACACGCTTTCCCGGAGTGAGTTCGCTATCGTCGCATCCTGGCAAGCCGCGGCGCGCCAAGCTGGACTGGTGGTTGGTCTGAATTCAAATATACACGTCAAAGATGACTTTGGCCCACGCGTCACGTTTGGCTGATGCCAGTAAAGTCTACATCCACTGCGACAGCACTGACTGACGTTTGATAATCGCAACGCATGCGCGCTCTGTCCGCACAGCCACCGTCAAGTTACTCAAGTGGCTGCCAGCGTCCGCTTCCCGCAGGGTCGGTCGTCATGCTAAATGTCCGGTATGGGCCGATTTTGCTGCAAAACTCCCTGCCCAGCGCGGACAGACCTCGGACCAGATGTCTGTTCTGCCGATGATCGATTTTGAACTGACGGGAGGGGGCGACCCTTGTCGCGAACGGGTGCTCTCGAAAAACTGGTGGTTTCGAGCGTAGCCGCAATTTTCAACAAAATCGGCGGCGAACAGGCTTTCCCATCATTATCCATCACTTCCTGTCGCATCGCGCACTCTGACCTGTCGCTCTTTGCGTTAGTCGGCACCGCAATCCTGCAACACTCTCAATAGCAGCCCGACCAATCGTATCGGATCCTTGTGGGGTTGGCAGGCGGCCCACGCAATCTACCTTCCTCCACGAACTGACGCCGAACGCCATCGTGCATCTATACCACCGGAAGGAAATCATCCGTGAAGACATACCCCATTACCGCCGCGGGACTGTTCGCCGCCTTTGCCGCCGCAGCACAGGCCCAGACCGAAATCACCGTCTCGTCCAAGATCGACACAGAGGGTGGGCTATTGGGGAATATCATTGCCCTTGCACTAGAAGATGCCGGGATGCCGGTCGAGCGGCGGCTACAGCTTGGCGGCACGCAGGTTGTCCGCGAGGCTCTTCTGGCCGGGCAGATCGACATTTATCCGGAATACACGGGCAATGCTGCCTTCTTCTTCAATGAGGCGGACAGCGATGTCTGGAAGAACCCGCAGGAGGCGCACGACCGCGCCGCAGAACTCGACGCCGAGGCAAACAACATCACCTGGCTTGAGAGCGCGCCGGCCAACAACACGTGGGCCATCGCAGTCACGGGTCCGCTGGCGGAAGATAACGGCCTGTCCACCATGTCGGATTTCGGCGCGTGGGTTTCAGGCGGGGGTGATGTGAAGCTGGCGGCCTCGACAGAGTTCGTTTCGTCCCCGGCTGTCCTGCCGGCCATGCAGGAAACCTACGGCTTCGCGCTGTCGGAGGACCAGACCGTGATCCTGTCGGGTGGCGACACGGCGGCAACGATTCAGGCCGCGGCACGCGGCACGTCGGGCGTGAACGCCGCGATGGTCTACGGCACCGATGGCGGCATCGGGGCCACAGGTCTGGTCGTCATGCAGGACGACAAGGGAGTACAGCCGGTTTACGAGGCGACCCCTATTGTTCGCGCCGAGGTGCTGGAAGCATATCCGGAAATTCCGGCGGTACTGAACCCGATCTTCACCTCTCTCGATATGGAGACGTTGCAAGAGCTTAACGGCCGCATCCAGGTCGGTGGTGAGCCGGCCGAAGCCGTGGCCCGCGACTACCTGACACAAAGCGGCGTCTTGGATTGACGGCTTGATCGCCGCAGGACGATCCACGTCGAACGTCTGGCGGGGGTTTTCCCCGCCGGGCGTCTTTTTCGCAGTCCTTGGGATGGCCGCGCTGCTGAGTCCGTTCATGACCATCGCCGCGAACCGCATCGTAGCGGGCGAAAGCGTGATGGCATGGCACGTCGCCAGCCCTGCCGAGACGCTGTCCGGCGTTGCTGCAGTCGTGCTGGGCCTTCTGTTCGGCATCCCGTCGGGGCGGCAAGACCTGCGCCTTTGCGGCGCGCTTCTTGGCCTTTGCGGTATCTTGTGGCTGCTCATGCAGGGTGCCCCGGCGCTTCTGGACAGCGCCGCGGGTGACTATGCGCGCGTCTCGCCCGCCATGGGCTTTTGGTGCTTGCTGTTGATCTTGACCCTGATGATGGCCGACGCGCTGACCCAGATGGCACCGGGGCCGATTGCCCGCGCCGGACTGCTGGCGGCCGTGCTTTGCTCTCTGGCGCTGATCCTGTGGTCGGGCGCGCTTGCGCCGCTGTCCATCCTTCAGGAATACGCTGGCCGCCGCGCGCAATTTGCGGACGCGGTGTTGCGCCATCTTGCGTTGGCCTTCGGCTCGCTCGCCACGGCGGCGGTCATCGGTTTCCCCCTCGGCATCGTCTGTTACCGCCGCGCGCAGCTGCGCGGCAGCGTGCTTCCGGTGCTCAGCCTGCTGCAAACCATTCCGTCGCTTGCCATGTTCGGCCTGATGATCCCGATCCTCGGCTGGGTCGGTGACAACATGCCCGGGGCGCAGGCGATCGGCATTGCAGGGATCGGCTTTGCCCCGGCTTTCTTGGCGTTGGTCCTCTATTCGCTTCTACCGGTCGTCGGGAATACCGTCGCTGGCCTCGCCTCGGCTCCGGCCGCCGCCCGCGACGCGGCGCGCGGGATGGGTATGACGCCGACGCAGCGCCTGTTGCGGATTGAACTCCCTCTTGGCCTTCCTGTCATCCTGACTGGTCTGCGCATCGTTTTGGTGCAGAACATCGGGCTTGCGGTGATCGCGGGCCTGATCGGTGGTGGCGGGCTTGGCACATTCGTCTTTCAGGGCCTGAACCAGACAGCCACCGACCTGATACTGCTGGGCGCACTGCCAACGGTCGCGCTGGCGCTGACCTCAGCTATCGTAATGGACATCCTCGTCGAGCTGGCCCAACCGATCCCGAAGGATTTCCCATGATCGAGATTGATAATCTGACCAAGATCTACGGTGACACCCATGCTGTCGATGCCGTGACCATGAGGGCCGAAACAGGCTCGATCACCGTGATCGTCGGCACTTCGGGATCGGGAAAGACGACGCTCCTGCGCATGATCAACCGGCTGGAAGAGCCGACTTCCGGCGAGGTGCGGATCAACGGCGAGCCGACCCATGTCGAGAAGCCTCACTTGCTGCGCCGCCGCATTGGTTATGCCATTCAGGGGCACGGGCTGTTCCCTCACCACACGGTGGCGCGCAACATCGCCGCCGTGCCACTGCTGCTGGGATGGAAAAAACAAAAGATCCGCGACCGCGTCGACGAGCTGCTGACCCTCTTCTCGATGGAGCCAGCGGCCTTTCGCGATCGCTACCCGGCCGAGCTATCCGGTGGACAGCAGCAGCGCGTCGGCGTGGCGCGCGCTCTGGCGTCGCGGCCTGAACTTCTGCTGATGGACGAACCGTTCGGCGCGCTCGACCCGATCATCCGGGCGCAGGCGCAGGATGATCTGCGCCGCATCCAGCAGCGACTGGGATCGACCATCATGCTCGTCACGCATGACATGGAAGAGGCGATACGCCTTGGGGACAAGGTCGCGGTGATGGACGGTGGCCGACTGGTGCAGCATGCCGCGCCGGCTGAGATCATCGCCGCGCCCGCCACGGATTTTGTCCGCGACATGGTGGGCGATGTCGAAAGGCCGCTGCGTCTTTTGTCGCTGATCCCCCTGGCAGAACTCATTGAAGACGGCCCAGCCGACGGCGATGCCCTGCCAGCAGACGCCAGCCTGCGCGATGCGCTCTCGACCTGCCTCTGGACCGGGCGCTCTGCCGTGCCGGTCACCCGCGAGGGTATCGTCGTTGGCCGCGTCACATTTGAGGCGATCCGCAACCGCGCGGAGCTGCACGCGTGAATGTGGGACTGATCCTGCGCCCGTTGCTGGTCCTGCTTCTACTGGCGCTTGTGCTGCGACCGGAGTGGTTTACGCCCATCTTTGCACCGCTGGCGCCGCCGGGTGCCCCAGCGATCTATGCCCGAAGCTCGCTGCTGTCGCTATCGCTCAGCCACCTCGGCCTCGTTGCCGCTGCAACTCTCGCGGCGACCATCGTGGCTGTGTCGCTCGCCATTTTCGTGACGCGCCCGGCAGGCGCGGCCTTCAAGCCGCTTTCGCGCACCATCGCCAACATGGGGCAAACGTTCCCGCCCGTGGCCGTGCTCGCTCTTGCCGTGCCTGCGCTTGGATTCGGCAGCGGGCCGACGCTGGTGGCACTGTTTCTCTACGGCCTGCTGCCGATCTTTGAAAATTCCGTCACCGCCCTGACGACACTGTCACCTGCAACGATGGATGCAGCGCGCGGCATCGGCCTGAACCGCTGGCAGCGGCTTTTACGGGTCGAATTACCGCTGGCCTTTCCTGTGATGCTCACCGGTATCCGGCTGTCGGTGGTGATCGCCCTTGGCACCGCCACCATCGGCTCTACCGTCGCTGCCCGCACGCTGGGTGAGGTGATCATCGCGGGGCTTCTGACCAACAACACCGCCTTTGTGCTACAAGGCGGCCTGATCGTTGGCCTGTTCGCCGTGCTGATCTACGACGCTCTCATTCAGCTCGAGACATTTCTTGCCAGACGAACCGGCGCTTGAAGATACCAGATTGCCAACACCTGAAGGCCGGCGAACTTTGAGGGTTCAGGTTAAGAAAAATATGCGCTCAAATCCGTCCGAACGACCTGATATCCTCATGGTCGTGCGACAATTCGCAAGTGATGCCCAGATGTCTGGCGCAGTCTTCGTTTGCGGACAATCTGCATGCCGCGCGATCTTTACGACCGCGTTCAAAACGCAGCGCTGTGGGATCAAGAGCATGCGCGAGGCCGTCCACGACATCCAGCCCAAACGTCTAGATTTCGATGGCTTGGGCGATCACCAGCGCGGATTCAGCTCAACGCCGACGTACCTGAAAGTGCTGTCCATCCTGGTGTGACCCAACAGCGGTTGCCTCAACCGAATGCTTCGACGATCCGGTCCAACGCACGCCTTACCTCTGCAAGATGGCGATCCTCGTTGTGGGTCACCAGCCATTGGTCATGGCCAAGCTCGTCCACGATAGGTCCGGCCCTCTCCAGCTCTGCATAGGCATCTCCAACGAAGGTCGGCAAGATCACCCTGCCCATCTTGCGTAGGGCCAGATCGAGCGCCAGGCGTGGCGTGTTGGACTTGCCCGGCTTTGGTGGAGAGCGTTCAGCTCACTTCCCGGGCCTTTCGCTCGAACGCGATGGGGCTCTGGAAGCCAAGCGATGAATGACGCCTGACGGGGTTATAGAACCCGTCGATGTATCTGGTGACGGCGTTTTCGGCCTGCTGGCGGAATTGCCAGGCGACTGCCCAGATCAGCTCGGACTTGATGGTCTTGAAGAAAGTTTCCACCATCGCGTTGTCGTAGCAGTTCCCGCGCCCGCTCATCGAGATCTGGATTCCGCGTTTGCGGAGCAGCGCCTGATAGTTGACAGAGCAGTATTGCGATCCGCGGTCGGAATGGTGAACCAGTCCCGACGCGGGGTTGCGAGCCACCAGAGCACGGCGCAGAGCTTCTACAGCGAGATCACGCTTCAGGCGATCACTCGTGGCCCAACCGACGACGCGCCGGGAGAAGAGATCCAGCACGACCGCGAGGTAAAGCCAGCCTTCTGCCGTCCAGATGTAAGAGATGTCCGCCCCCCACTTCTGGTCCGGGCCATCCGCCGTGAAGTCCTGCGCGATCAGTTGGGCGGCTGCAAGGATCAGAAAACGATCCGGGGGATCGTTTTCCCGAGCGGCGGCCAGGAATGTTCGCTGTCCGTCGTCCGTTTGAAACGCCGTTTTTGCCGTGCGATCAACTGGTTCTCGCGCATCAGGCGTGCCGTGCGGTGCCGCCCGATCTCGTGCCCTTCATCCACGAGGTCGCGGTGCATGCGGGGACTGCCATAGGTGCCGTTCGACAGGGCGAAGGCCGTCCGGATATGGGCCAGATAGACCATGTCCTGTTGCTGGCGGCGACAAGTCGGACGGTCCTGCCAGGCAAAGAAGCCGCTCTGGCTGACCCCAAAAACACGACACATCCGGCTGATCGGGAAGCTGGCCTTCTCCGCCTCGATGAAGCCGAAGGTCATCGACTTCCCTCTTTTGCGAAGAAGGCCGCGGCTTTTTTTAGGATGTCGCGCTCCTGCTTCAGGACCGCATTCTCACGCCGCGTCCGGCCGCTGGTCAGTGCCAGCCGCACCGCTTCACGCCGAAACTCCGGCGTCGGTCTGTTCACGTTTCCCATAAAACACCTCCTGGTTCCTCAGTTGGTGCTCTCCACATTTTCCGGGCAAGTCCAAGAATCGGTCTGACACCATGGTCGCCCTTGGGTGGCGGTTGGCTGACCGGCAAGTATGCTGCCGACGAACGCCCCACCGGCGCCACCCGTCTGGGCGATGATCCGAACAGGGGCGTTGAGGCCTATGAGACGCGAAACACCGAGCGGACCCACAACATTCTGCGCGCCACCTCCGCAGTGGCAGCGCGGCACGGCAGGCCGATGTCGCACGTCGCGCTCGCATGGCTCGCCAGCCGTCCAGGGGTTGCATCAATCCTGCTCGGTGCGCGGAATGCAGACCAACTGGCGGACAATCTCGATGCGGTCGGACTCGCGCTCGACCAAGAGGATATCGAGGTGCTAACGCAAGCGTCTTGCACGCCGCTACCAGACTACCCCTACGGATTCGTGCGGGACTGGTCAGGTGTCGCGCACTGGGACCGGTTCGATGCCCCGTAGCGTGCGAGTGTCAGTTCAACGCCGTTGTCCTTCAAGCGGACCTCCGGCTGACGATCGCAACTGACAAGGCGCAAGCCTGTCGGCGGGTTATCCGCGAGATCAACCATCGCGACGCCCCATGTTTAGACACCATCCGGCGCAATGAGAAAAAATGCCGCAACAATCGGCTCGGCAGCGTTCATGCTGCCATGAAATCGCTGCCTGGATACTTTCAGTGCTTCCGATCCTTGTGATCAGCCAAAGCGACCCGGAGTGGGATCGGAACGATCAGAACAATCAAACGCGGCCACATCCATCACAAAACATCAGGTGTCAGCGGCAAAATTCATGTTATCAATCAGATGTTTGCTAGCCTACGATCTTCTGCGGCGATGCCACCTGAACCAGGCCTCAGGCAAGCAACGCAACAGTCCTGTTTGGCCCCCAATGCGCTAAAACGACGCTGCGGGTCACAGAAATTGGAATTGTGTTGCTACACGTTGGCGCGGAATTGGCGGGTCACTTCGGTGCTGAGTTGCGAGGCCTCAACCGCCTCAAAAGACGCAACTCCGATCTGACCCAAGGCGCGGATCAGTTCCAGTTGCAGGATGTCGAAGGCACGCTGTGCCCCCGCCGCGCCGCCGGCACCGACGCCGTAGGCAAGGGCGCGACCCGTCATCGTGAAATCTGCCCCGAGTGCCTTTGCGCGCAACACATCAGCGCCGCGCCGGATGCCGCTGTCGAGAATGATCGTCATGCGGCCCGCGACGGCCTTTGCAATGGCGGGCAATGCCTCGATGGTGGGTGGGCCGAACGCCACCTGACGGCCGCCATGGTTCGACACGATGATACCATCGCACCCGAGTTCGGCGCAGGTTCCGGCGTCCTGGGGATGCAGGATACCTTTGACCAAGAGACGGCCCTTCCATCGGGCGCGCAGTCTCTTTAGGTCCTCCCAGTCGAAACCCGGTGTGATGAGGGTCTTTTGCACCTCGGCGTAGGATGTCGCACTTTTCAACAGGTCGGCATAATTCGCGACGTTCGGCGTGCCATGTTGCAGGCTGGTCAGCGCCCAACGCGGGTTCAACGCGCATTGCAGGATGACTTCTGGAGTGAACCTGAACGGCACGGCAAGCTGGTTGCGGATATCGCGGTCGCGCTTGCCTGCAGCGGGGACATCAGCCGTTACCATAAGTGTTGTATATCCTGCCGCCTCTGCCCGTGCGATCAGGCCTTCGGTCACATCCGCATCGCTGGACACGTAAAGCTGGAACCAGCCGTTGCCGTCCGCAGCTTCTGCAAGTCGTTCCAGGGTAGTGGATGAGGCGGAGCTGGCGGCATAGGGCATGTTTTGCGCCTTGCACAAGCGTGCCAGCGTCAGATCGGCCCCCGGCCAGAACGCGTTCAGCATCCCTATCGGCGCCATGCCGAAAGGTACGTCGAACGTTTGTCCAAGGACAGTGGCGCGCGTGTCGATCGTGGACACATCGACCATGTAGCGCGGCGTGAGCTCTACCTCTTCAAAGGCGGCCACGTTGCGATGCATGTTGCGTTCATTTTCCGCACCGCCGTCAACGAGATCGAAAGCGAAACGCGGGATGCGGCGTTTCGCACGCAACCGCAGATCTGCGATGGAGGCTGCGCGATCCAAACCCATCAGATGGACCAGCCGCCATCAACGGCGAACGCTTGCCCCGTGGTGAACGCCGCCATATCGCCAGCAAGGTAGCACACCATTTCGGCAATCTCCTCGGGCTGGCCAAGGCGGCCCATCGGCTGGCGGTCCTTGAAGGCGGCAAGCGCCTTTTCAAAATCACCCGTCGCGGTCAGGCGATCGTTCAGTGATGGGCTCTGGACCGTACCGGGGCAGATGGCGTTGCAGCGAATGCCCTGTTTGACGAAATCAGCCGCAATCGCCTTGGTCATGCCGATGATGGCGGCCTTTGACGCACCATAGGCAAAGCGGCGCGGCGCGCCCTTTTCGCTGGAAACGATGGATGCGATGTTGATGATCGATCCCGCGCCCTTGTCCAACATCCCCGGCAGCACGGCACGTGTGATCCGGTACATGGCCTTGGCGTTCAGGTCGAATGCGCGGTCCCAGACATCTTCGTCACAATCAAGGATGGTGCCGTCATGCACCCAGCCTGCGCAATTCAGCAGGATGTCGACAGGGGCCACCGAACCGACAAGAGTCTGGACGGCATCGGCATCCAGCACGTCCAGCGCATGGCCCGTAATGTTCGGCAAGGTATCGGCAAGTGCCGCCACCAGATCCCCGTTCAGATCGGTAGCGATGACATGCGCGCCGCGTGCCGCAAGCGCTGCGGCGCTGGCGCGTCCGATGCCGGCACCCGCTGCGGTGACAAGTGCGGTTTTTCCTGCAAGTGACTGGTCCATTGTCTATTCTCCTAACGGGCGAGCCAGCCGCCATCGACGGTGACGGTGCTGCCGTGGCAATACGATGCGGCGTCGGAGGCCAGAAAGACGGCGGCCCCCGCGATTTCGGATGGTTCGGCAAAGCGGCCTGCGGGAATGCGGTCCAGCAGGGCCTGCGACCGGTCTGGATCGTCGCGCAGTGCCTGTGTGTTGTCCGTGGCGGTGTAGCCAGGCGCGATGCTGTTCACATTGACCCCGTGCGGCCCCCATTCGTTGCAAAGCGCCTTGGTCAAACCGACGACCGCGTGCTTGCTGGACGCATAGGCCGGCACGCGCAGGCCGCCTTGCGACGCCAGCACCGAGGACACAATGATGATCTTGCCAGACCCTTGGGCCACCATGCGCTTGCCAGCGGCCTGGGACAGCAACCAGACGGAATCGAGGTTGACCGACAGCACGCGCCGCCAATCCTCGAGTGGCATGTCGGTACTGTCCTCGCGGTGAATGATGCCCGCGTTGTTGACCAGAATATCCAGCCCGCCCAAGGCGTCACTGGCAAAGCTGATGACCTCCTCAGCCGCCGCCTTGTCCATCCCGGAAAAGTCGGCCTTCACGGCGGCACCCTTGACGCCGAGAGCTTTGATTTTTGCCAGCGTTTCATCCGGGGCATGGCTGCGGTAGGTCAGCGCCACATCGGCCCCGGCGGCGGCAAGGCCGAGGGCAATGCCCTCGCCGATGCCGGTTGCCCCGCCGGTGACCAATGCGCGACGACCCGTCAGATCGAACGGATTGCCCATCTCAGTAACGGTTCGCGATGGGCAATTCTTCGGCCGGGAACAGGCTGATGACCTCGCAGCCTGTTTCGGTCACGACGACCTCTTCCTCGATCCGTGCGGCGGAATAGCCGTCGGTGGCCGGGCAGTAGGTTTCCAGCGCGAACACCATGCCCGTCTTGATCTCCATCGGGTGATCCATCGACACGGCGCGGCTGATGATCGGGCGTTCGTGCAGCGCCAGACCCAGACCGTGGCCGAATTGCAGACCGAACGCCTGATCTTCGGTCTCGAACCCCAATTCCTGCGCCGTTGGCCAGACCGCTGCCACCTTGTCGGTGCTGACGCCCGGTTTGATCATCGCGATGGATGCGTCGATCCATTCGCGTGCCTTGACGTAGGCATCGTTCTGCGACGGTGTCGCGCGGCCCACGTTGAAGGTCCGGTAGTAGCAGGTGCGGTAGCCCTGATAGGATTGCAGGATGTCAAAGAACGCCTGATCGCCCGGCCGGATCAATCGGTCGGTGAAGTTGTGCGGATGCGGGTTGCAGCGCTCTCCGGAAATAGCGTTGATCGCCTCGACGTCGTCGGATCCCATCTCGTAGAGCATCTTGTTTGACAGCGCGACGATGTCGTTTTCGCGCACGCCGGGTTTCAGCTCTTCGTAGATCATGTGGTAGACGCCATCGACCATGGCCGCAGCCTGCGTCAGAAGCTGGATTTCGTCCCAGTTCTTGATCTCGCGTGCTGACAGCATGATCTGCTGGCCGTCGACGATGTTCAGGCCTTCCTCTTTCAGCGCGTGGAACATCGCGGTTTCGGCATAGTCCACCCCGACCGGCATATCGCCCATGCCCGCATCGCGGATCAGACCCGCAATCTGCTTGGCGTATTTCTGCATGAGACCGAACTCGGGCGGGATCGTGCCGCGCATGCCGACGACACCGGCCAAACAATGCGACGGCTCTAGCCAGTCGGAATGGCGCTTGTGGTGCTGCGCGGCGGACCCAAAGTCCCAGACGTAGGGGCTTTCGTCGCCGGTCAGCAGACAGAAACGGCACATCTTGTCCCGTTCCCATTCGCCGATCTTGGTGGCCGACACGTAGCGGATATTGTTCACATCGAACAGCAGCAGGGTGCCTGCACCTGACGCCTTCAGCGCCTGTTCGGTCCGGGCAAGGCGGTAGCGGCGCAGGCGGTCGTGGTCGATGCGGCGTTCGAAATCGACGGACATGTGACCGTGGGCAGGCAGCTTGTCGCGCCATTCCCAGTTCGGCTCCAGATCCATCGGGGTGAGAAGGTTCGGCATGAGGGCATTGCCCGGACGTTCTGACATGGAAAACTCCTTTCGGGTGCGAACAGGCGCCCCCGGATTGCTACTGAAAATTTGGATATTGGGCCTTAGGTCGTCGCCCAGCCGCCATCGATAGAGATCATCTGGCCGGTCATGTAGTCGCTGTCATCCGAAACGAGGAAAGACGCGGTGCCGACAATATCCTTGGGGTAGGACACCCGCTTGATGACCAAGGCGCTGTTGACGATATCCTCGTAGGCCTGGCCTTCGCGCTCTTTGAAGCCGATCTCGACGAGGTCCTTGTCAAGCTGCTCCCACAGCGGTGTGACCACAACGCCCGGCGCATAGCCGTTGACGGTGATGTTGTGTTCCGCCAGCCCCAGCGCGCCGCATTCGGTCAGGGCAAGGCAGCCGTATTTCGAAGTGCAATAGACGGTGACGTCCACCAGCGGCTTCTTTGACGCGATGGAGCCTACGTTGATCAGCTTGTAGGGGTGATCCTCCATCGGGCCCTGTTTGATCATCTGGCGGGCGACCTCCTGCATGCCCAGCCACATCGCCTTGGTGTTGACGTTCATGATCATGTCCCAGTTGTCTTCATCGATATCCATAAAGAACCGGGGCTTGTTCAGACCTGCATTGAACACGCCAACATTGATGGACCCGAATGCCTCGACGGTCGCGGCCACGGCGGCGGCGTTGTCCTCACGCTTGGTCACGTCCATCCTGACGGCAATCGCGCGACCATTGCCGGCGGCATTGATTTCATCCGCGACGGATTGCGCCATGTCGAGGTCAAGATCGCCGATGCAGACATTGGCACCCTGTTCGGCAAACGAACGTGCGTTGGCTTCTCCCATGCCGCGTGCGGCACCGGTGATGAGAATGTTTTTACCTTCAAGGCGGTTGGGGTCCATCGGTCTCTCCTCCTGACGTGATGACTAACTTCGTGATAGGATGGCGTCCGCGCGACCTTGCGCGCGGCGCAGGGCGTCCTGCGGGGTAATGATCCCGCGGAGCATGTCGTGAAATTCCTCGCCGCAGATCTGGATGATCTGGTCGATTTCAGGGACCGGCGGGCGCGGCCAGAATTGCAATTCGTCGCGCCATGACATCGCATCCACCGCCTCAAAGATGGGCGACAGGCGCTGCACATCGGGGTCCGATCCGACGGAATAGCGCGGGTTCGTCCGGCTGCCGTTCTGCACATACATCTTCTGGGCCGCGGGCGAGGTGAAGGCCAGCAGCGCCTCCACCGCGGCCGGAATCCGGTCTTCGGCCAGATTGGCTGGAATCCCCATCAGATATCCCCCTACGGGTGCAATAGGCGCGCCGCCTGGCCCTGCGGGATGCGGCAGGTATCCGGTCTGGTCCTTTGCTGGCGATGCCTCGTCCAGCTCGAAGTAAGGCGCAAGCAGAGTATACCCGTAGGCCATCGCGATCCGGCCCGCCGCGTAGGGGCGGATGCGTTCATACCAAGACATCGACAGGATATCAGGCGGCGAATACTGCAACAGGTCCTTGAGGAACTGCGCCGCCTGCAATCCCGCAGGCGTGTCGATGGTCACGCGATAGTCACGTTCAGCCAGATCCTTTGTCTCGAAGCCGCCGGCGTTCTGCTTGAGGTCAAGCACTGGCTGGCCAAAGTCGGCCAGTGTCATCAGCACCGTATGGCCAAGCGCCGTGCCGCGCGCCGCGTTCCAGGCGATCCCGTGAATCCCGCGATGCGGATCGTGCAGCGCCTTTGCGGCACGCAGCAGATCGCGCGTCGTGGCGGGCGGCTCCAGCCCCGCCTTCGCGAACAGATCCTTGCGATAGAACAGCAGTTCCGGCGTGGTCTGTGCAGGCACGCCGTAGGCACGACCACCCCAATGCACAGCCTGCCATCCCGCCGTGTGGAAATCTGACGGGTCGATCCGCCCGATATCCATGATCTGGTCTAGCGGCATAAGGACATTTTTCTGCGCAAAATCGCCCACCCAAGGCAGGTCTACGGCGATGATGTCGTAGGCACTCGCCTTGCGTTCGGCGTTGCGCATGATCTCGGTGCGCAGCCGGTCGATTGAAAAGGCGCGCTGGTGAATTTGCGTGCCGATCGTCTGTTCGAATTGACGTTTGAGGTTGTCCATCACCATGAACGTCGGGTCGCCATGCACCAGAACGCGTAGCCCGCCGGGCAGCTTCAGCGGGCTTTGCAGCACCTTCATCGGCGGGATCGATTTGGCGGTCAGATATGAATCGCCGTAGTAGTAATCGGACACGTCCGCCGCGACGCTGCTGCCGAATTGCGCGACGGCGAGGCGCTGCACCCGCTGCGTCAGCTGGGTCCACTGGTCAAGAAGGGCCATGCTTGGATGCAGGGAAAAGCTTTTGCCGGTGGCGGTGCGCGGCCGCTGGTCGATCAGCCCTGCTTCCTGCATGTCCTTGATGCGGCGGTTGGCGGTGGCATAGGGGGCGCGACTGGCCCCGATCAGCGACGTCATGGTGACAAGCCGCCCTTCGATGTGTCCGCGGATCAGATGCATGGAAATGCGCAGGTTGGGACTTGCCGCGAACAGATCCGACGCACTTTCCAGCTCGTCGCCAAGGCTTTCCATGAACGACAGGACACTCACCATGTCCGCCTTGACCTGAGGCGGCACGACAAGGTCGAAATTTTCCCCCCTCATCACGTTCATACCCCCGGTTGCAGCCTTTCGCTTTGCGTGGCCTTGGCCACGTGAATTGTTCGATTTGGATGATTTTGAAATCGTCACTAGATGTGCCCTCATGTAGACGCGGGTTGGTTGCCGGAATATATCGCGAAAATATCCAGGTCGGACTAATATTAATCCATTATGGATATTTTTTGTGACGCCCACAGGCCGCACGCCGGGCAAGGTCGTGCCAGTCACACCGGCATGCCGGAGGGTGATTCCCCTTGGGAGAGTGGGGACAGGACATCAAAGTCCGAGACATCTTGGAGGAGATAACAATGACACTACGCACAATCCTGACCGCGACGTCTGCAACAGCAGCGTTGGCCATTGCCGGGTCCGCTTATGCAGAAGCCCACAGCCCGATGCGGATCGGCATCACGCAGAACAACGTCGGTGTGGACAGTTACCAGACGACCTATGAAAACGCGTTCATCGCCGCAGCAGAAGCCAATGAGAACGTCGAAGTCGTCGTTCTGGACGCAGGCGGCGACGTGGCCCGCCAGATCGCCCAGATGGAAGACCTGATTCAGCAGGAAGTCGATGCCATCATCATCTGGCCGACAAACGGCGAAGCCGTCATTCCCGCCGTCCGCAAGGCGGCACAGGCCGATATCCCGGTTGTCGTGACCAATTCCAACATCGCCGAAGCCGGTTTCGATTTCGTCGCGACGTTCTCTGGCCCTGACAACATCACGCAGGGATCGCGTTCTGCCGAGATCATGTGCGACCGCTTCAAGGCCCTTGGCATCGAGAACGAGGCTCGGGTGGTGCAGATTTCAGGCCAGCCCGGCTACACTACGGCGATCGAGCGTCAAAAAGGCTTTGACGACCGTCTGCCCGAGGTTTGCCCGAACGTCACGCTCGTCGAAACCCAGCCGGGCGACTGGAACCGTGAAAAGTCCCAGCAGGTGATGGAAGCTTTCCTGGTCAAGTATGACGACATCGACGGTGTCTATGCCGGCGACGACAACATGGGCGTCGGCGCATTGAACGCTGCCCTGGCCGCAGGGCGTGCCGAGGGCATCACCTTTGTCGGCGCAACCAACTTTGCCGTCGGATACGAGGCGATGGAGCGTGGAGAGTACTGGGGTTCGATCTATCAGTCGCCAGTGGACGACGCTGAGGCAGCGCTTCAGTCCGCGATTGATCTGATCAACGGTGAGGAACTGCCGTTCCTGAACTATTTCGACACGCCGAAGATCACGCAGGACAACATGTCTGACTTCACGAAGCCCGTATTCTAAGGGCTACCCCATCGGACGGGGCGCACCCGCGCGCCCCGTCCGTCACGACACTCACTACATTTTACGGGGGACCGCGTCATGGGACGTGTGACTGGACGGTCGTGCATCGTCACCGGTGCTGCACAGGGCATTGGCCGCGGCATTGCAGAGGCGCTGCTGGACGAAGGCGCTGACGTTTGTTTTGCGGATATCAATGGCGACAAGGTGAGAGATGTCGCGCAGGCGAACACCGACAGAGCGGCGCGCAACGGTGGCAAGGTCACCCACGCACAGGTCGATGTGACCGACCGGGCTTCCGTCAAAGCGATGATCGCCCATACGGTCGAGGTCTTCGGCAAGCTGGACGTGAAATTCAACAACGCCGGCGTGAACAGACCCATGAACTTTCTGGACGTCACCGAGGACAACTGGAATTTCATCATGGGCGTTAATGGGCTGGGCTGCATGATCGGCATGCAAGAAGCCGCCCAGCAAATGATCGCCCAAGGCACGGGTGGCAAGATCGTCAATACCGCTTCGATCGCCAGCCGTCAGGGCTTTGACAACGTGGCACCCTATTGTGCCAGCAAATTCGCCGTGGTCGCGTTGACCCAATCAGGTGCGCGCGATCTGGCAAAACACAATATCACCGTCACAGGCTTTGCGCCGGGCGTCGTCGCGACCGAGATGTGGGAGCAGGTCGATCAGGACCTGATGGCAATTGGTGCCGCGGAACGACCCGGACAGGCGATGGAGGAGTTCTCGTCCGAAATCCTGCGCGGCCGCGTCGCGAAAACCGAGGATATCACGGGAACGACGACCTATTTGGCGTCGAAGGACAGCGACTACATGACCGGTCAGATCGTCATGATCGATGGTGGCATGACTTTGGTTTGACGAACGCCTGACAGGGCAGGGTCTTTGGCCCGTGGGAGGGGAAATATGGCGAGCATGACGAAAGCAGACATCGGGGGGATGCTGGCGCGGCAAGGCATCTTGATTGCCTTTGCGGTTTTCATCATCGGATTTACCATCGCGAACGACCGGTTTCTAAGCCCTGACAACGTGATGGGCGTCATCCGGTCTTCTGCGATCCTTGGGGTCATGGCGCTCGGCGTGACCTTCGTGGTGATCAGTGGGAACCTTGATCTATCCGTGGGGTCGATGATGTCTTTTTCGACAATCGTCGTTCTTGATCTGCACGACAAGATTGGCCCGTTCCTAGCGATCCCGGCGATGTTCGCGATGACGCTGTGTCTTGGCGCGTTCATCGGGTTTCTCGTCGGTTACCTGAAACTGAACTCTCTCATCGTGACACTGGGGATGCTATCGGCGATCCACGGTCTGACGCTGACCTATTCTGGTGGTCAGAACATGGACATTGCTGACAAGGAAGGCACCTGGTTCGGCGTTTTTGGTCAGGGGTCCGCTTTGGGCATTCCTGTGCCCATCCTGATTTTCCTGGCCTTGGCTGCATTATTGGGCATCATCCTCGCGAAAACGGCGTTCGGGCGAAAGGTTTACGCCGTGGGCGGAAACGGCACCGCCGCGACGTTTTCCGGGATCAAACGCGCCCGCATCGTGTTCCTTTGCTACATCATGTCGTCCGCCTGCGTGGCCGTAGCGGGCCTGATACAGGCGAGTCGGTCGATGGGGTCGCAAAACACAGTGGGGCAGGGGCTTGAACTGGATGTCCTGGCTGCTGTGATCTTGGGTGGCGCCTCGCTGCTCGGCGGATCCGGCACGATTTTCAAGACCGTCATTGGCGTGCTGATTCTTGGTTTCATCCAGAACGGTCTGCTGCTGCTTGGGCTGCAATTCTACGTCCAGAACGTCGTGACATGGGTCATCATCATTCTTGCGGTCTGGCTCGATATCGCGGCCAAACGTGGCAAGCTTTGGTCAAACATCGCGTAGGGGAGCGGGAAGATGGAAGCTGGAAATCTGTCCAAAATTCTGAAGAACAGCGCGATCTGGGGTTTTATCGTGCTCGAGCTGATTTTCTTCAGCATCGCTGGTGAATTCCTGTCGCTGTCCGACAAGGCGTTCATGGATGTCGACAACATGCTGTTGCTGCTCAAACAATCCGCCCCCATCGGCATCATCGCCATGGGCATGACCATCATCATGGTCAACGGCAACATCGACCTGAGCGTCGGCGCGATCTTTGCACTGTCTGCGGTGATCCTGCTGGATAGCCTGTCGTGGTCAGTCTTTGCCGGTCTGGGCGATTGGGTCATCCCGGTGTCATGGACGCTGGCCCTGCTGACCGGCGTTGCTCTGGGCGCGATCAACGGGTTGATCGTTTGGAAAACCGGTGTCGATGCTTTCATCGTCACGCTGGGTTCGATGCTGGGCTTTCGCGGTCTGGTGTTCATGTATAATGGCGAAAACCCTACCTCGAGCCTCAACTGGACGCTCGTTGATTTTGCAGAGGCGCAATTCCTGGGCTTTCACACGGCCACCTGGTTTCTGGCCGTCGTCACGCTGATCATCTGGTATATCATGACCCGCACCGTCCACGGGCGGAACGCCTACGCCATCGGTGACAACCGCGAGGCCGCGGTCAATGCAGGCATCAAGGTCGGCCCGCACATGCTGATCAATTTCATGATCATCGGTTTCCTGTCGGCGCTGTCTGCGGTCGTGTTCTATTCCGAGTCCGGCTCGGTCAATCCGAACGACGGCCAGCTTTACGAGTTGTGGGTCATCACGGCGGTCGTGCTGGGCGGGACCAAGCTGACCGGCGGCTCGGGCTCGATCGTGTCCACGTTGGGCGGTGTCCTTGCCATTCAGTTGTTGCGCAAGGGGCTGGGTCACATCGGTGCCGACACATCTACAGTCAATCTAGTCATCGGCCTGATCCTGATCGCCGTCCTGTTCCTGGACCGCCAGTTGAACGCCAAGGGCAAAGAGGAGTTGAAGATATGACCGATCACATTCCCGCCTTGCGGCTTGAGGGGATCGTCAAGACGTTCCCCGGTGTGCGCGCGCTCGACGGTGTAGCCCTGTCGGTCATGCCCGGCGAGGTGCACGCGCTGATGGGCGAAAATGGGGCCGGAAAATCGACCCTGATGAAGGTGTTGGGCGGTATCTACCAGCCCGACGAAGGTCAGATCATCGTGTCAGAGGTGCCGACGGTCATGACCTCGCCCCTGCAAGCGAAATCCAAGGGCATCGTCTTTATCCACCAGGAACTCAGCCTGGCCGAGGAATTGACGGTCGCGGAAAACATCTACCTTGGCGAATTGCCGCGCCGGTCGTTCGGACGCGTGGATTGGACAACGCTTTATGCGCAGACCGATGCGATCCTGAAAAAGCTCAAGGTCGGGTTCAACGCAAAAACCATTGTTGGTGATCTGTCGATCGCCAACCAGCAAATGGTCGAAATCGCGCGCGCGCTGACCGTCGATGCCAAGGCCGTCATTTTCGACGAACCCACAGCGTCCCTGACCGACGCGGAAAAGGTCGTGCTGTTCGACGTGATCTCTGACCTGCAGGCGCAGGGGGTGGGAATCATCTATATTTCCCACCGGATGGAGGAAATTTTCAAGATCACCGACCGGATCAGCGTTCTGCGCGACGGATCCTATCGCGGCACCCTGAACACCCGCGACACGACCGAGGAAGAGGTGACCCAGCTGATGATCGGCCGCGCGCTCGATTTGACGCGCAACGAAAGCCACCACACCCTTGGCGATGTCGCACTCGAGGTGCGCGGCCTGTCATGTGGTAATCTTTTCAAGGACGTCAGCTTTGAGGTGCGGCGCGGCGAGGTTCTGGGCTTTTATGGCCTGGTCGGCGCGGGCCGCACCGAGATTGCCGAGACGCTTTTCGGCCTGCGCGACCCTGACGGCGGTGTTATCATGCTGGACGGTGAAGAGGTACGCGTCACCTCGCCCGCGGATGCCATCAGCAAGGGCATTTCGCTGGTGCCCGAGGATCGCAAGGGGCAGGGCCTCGTGCTGGGCATGAATTGTCGGGACAATATGACCCTGCCGCAGGTCGGCAACTTGTCGTCCGGCCCCTTCGTCGCACCCGGCGCGGAAACGGCGATTTTTGACAAGTATAAGGAGAAACTGGACATCCGCACACCAGGATGGAAGCAAACGGTGGGCAACCTGTCGGGCGGCAACCAACAGAAGATTGTCATTGGCAAATGGCTGTCGATGAATCCCAAGGTGTTGATTGTGGATGAACCGACACGCGGCATCGACGTTGGTTCGAAATCCGAAATTCACAACCTGATCCGCGAGCTGGCGGCCCAAGGCTATGCCGTCATCGTCGTCAGCTCTGAAATGCCTGAGGTTTTGCACGTCAGCGACCGCATCGTCGCGATGTTTTCTGGCCGTGTCATGCGGACGTTCACGTCAGACGAGGTGACCGAAGAAAGCCTTATTCAGGCAATCTCAGGGATCGCCCCCACCCAAAAGGTGGCGTAAATGCGGATCGGTTTTGCGGGATTGGGTCGGATGGGTCAGTGCATGGCCCGAAACCTGATCGGCGCCGGACATGATGTGCGGGTCTGGAACCGGACCGCACAGACATCCGGTGACTTTGCCGCGGCAGAGAGCTGCACCGTGGCACTGACACCCGCCGATTTGGTCGGTCAGACGGACATCGTGGTGACGATGCTTGCCGATGACGCGGCCTCTGACGCGGTGCATTTCGGTGTCGATGGCCTTTTTGCCGTGAAGGGTGCGACGGTGATCGTTGAAATGGGAACGATGAGTCCCGACCACATCGCGAAGCTATCGAACAATGCCCCCGAAGGCGTCCGCGTAATTGATGCGCCCGTTTCAGGGGCGACCCAGGCGGCTGCGGATGCAGATTTGCTTGTCATGGCCGGCTGCGAAAAGGGCGACGCAAACTTGGCGGCGGTGTTTGATGCCATAGCCCGCGAAACGATCTACCTGAGTCAAGCCGGATCGGGTTCCGTCATGAAACTTGCCGTGAATTCATTGATCCACGGGATAAACCAGACCTTGGCAGAAGCGTTGACGCTGGCGGAATCATCGGGCATCGCAGCCGAAACAGCCTTTGACGTGATTGAAGCCTCTGCCGCCTGCGCCCCAATGCTGAAATACCGCCGCCCGCTCTATTTGAACGAACCGGCACATGATGTGACATTCACGGTATCTCTGGCGCGCAAGGACATGGAAGTCACGGCCAGGCTTGCCGAACGGCTTGGCACCGCGATGCCGCAGGGGCGCACCACACTTGCCAAGCTGATCGAAGCCGAGGCCGCCGGATACGGCGCGCGCGACATGGCGTCGATGCTGGACTACATGCGAAGGAATACGCAATGAAGGCAGCACTCTTTGTCGGCGGCTGGGAAGGGCATGCGCCGACACAGTTCGCGGACTGGTACAAGGACCTGCTCGAAGCGAACGGCTTCACGGTCGATGTGCATGACACGCTTGCACCGCTGGAGCGACCCGAAGATCTGGAGGATGTCGATCTGATTACGCCGATCTGGTCGTCTGCACGATCCGGTCATCGCGAAGAATTCGGCAATATGACGAAAGCGCAGGAAGATGGTCTGTTGAAGCTGATCGCTGGCGGCTGCGGCATCGCAGGCTGGCACGGTCACATGGGCGATGCCTTCCGCGACCGCCCGACCTATCACTTTTTGATCGGCGGGCAGTTCGTGGCGCATCCGCCGGGCTGGCCGGACAATCTGCAACCGCGCGAGGATTATGTCGATTACGATGTGACCATCTGCAAGCCTGACGATCCGATCGTCAGGGGCATCCGAAGTTTCCGCCTCAAGACAGAGCAATATTACATGCTTGTCGATCCATCCAATGAAGTGCTGGCGACAACCACCTTTTCTGGCGATCATTTGTGGTGGATCGAAGGCACTGTCATTCCCGTTGTGTGGAAGCGCCGCTGGGACAAAGGGCGGGTATTCTACTGCTCGATCGGGCACGAACTCGATGATCTAAAGGTGCCGGAAGTCACCGAAATCATCCGCCGCGGGGCGCTTTGGGCGTCACGACGGTGCATCAACACTGAAAACGACAAAAGGGACATGACATGAAACTTCTTCGCTACGGCGCTGCGGGTGCTGAAAAACCGGGTCTTTTGGACAACGATGGCCGTGTGCGTGACCTGTCCGGCGTCGTGCCCGACATCGCGGGAGAGGCACTGCGTCCCTCGGGCCTGAAGGCATTGCAGGCGATTGATCCCTCGACCCTGCCGTTGGTCGATGGCACGCCACAGGACGATCTGCGCCTTGGGGCTTGTGTCGGCGGTATCGGCAAATTCGTGTGCATCGGCCTGAACTATGCCGACCACGCCGAAGAGGCCGGCATGCCGATCCCGGCAGAGCCCATCATCTTCAACAAATGGACGTCTGCCGTTGTTGGGCCAAACGACGATATTCAGGTCCCGCGCGGTTCGGTCAAAACCGATTGGGAGGTCGAGCTGGGCGTCGTGATCGGCGAACCCGGTTCCTACATAGACGAAGCGAATGCGATGGATCACGTCGCTGGCCTGTGCGTGATCAACGATGTGTCCGAACGCGACTTCCAGTTGAATCGCGCGGGCACCTGGGACAAAGGCAAGGGCTGTGACACCTTCGGTCCGACCGGGCCGTGGCTTGTGACACTGGACGAAATTGCCGACATGGATGATCTGGACATGTGGCTGGATGTCGATGGCAAACGGATGCAGACGGGTTCGACAGCGACCCTGATCTTCAAGATCCCGCACCTTGTGTCCTATTGCAGCCAGTTCATGAGCCTGCAGCCCGGCGACATCATTTCAACCGGCACACCACCGGGCGTCGGTATGGGGCAAAATCCGCAGCAGTTCCTGCATGGTGGTGAAGTGGTAACGCTGGGCATTGCCGGCTTGGGTGAGCAAAAATCGAAAGTGCGGCCCGCCTGATTTAATGACAAGGGCCACGGCCCGCAAAGCCGTGGCCCTTGTTTTCGGGCCGTATGACCAATGACAGGCATGGTGTCTGGACCCCGTTTTCCGGTTGTGCAGGTTTGCGCGCCATCCGTCGTCTGGCGAAGGCGTAATCCAATGCTGCAGAGAGGTACGGGCGGCATCCGGTCGCCCCAAAGTTTGATGTGTCCGCAACGATACAGTCTGGGGCCGTCCATGTCGGATGTTAGAGCAGAATTCCAACGCACCTATGGGTGCGTTGGAATTCTGCCTTTCCTCGTGGAAACCGGTTCTGACCTGCTCCCCTGAAACGTCCGCGATTTAGGGTTAGGTGTTCAGTCCCGGCATTTGATGGATCGGATCGATGATGAATCTGTCTGGCTCTGATGTCCAGATTTCGCAGATGTATTCGTAGGGCGTGAGCCCGCTGAGGGTCTTCAGTCTGCGAGAAAAATTGTAGGTGAGGAGGGGTCAGACGACAGTCCAGTGGACTGTCGTCCCCGACGCAAGATGAAGTCTGCGAGCTGTGTGCGCAGCTGGTCGTGGCTGTCGTGATGGTATCGTTCGACGGTAGCATCCTTTTTCGTCCGGTTGGTTCGTTCGACTTGGCCGTCCCTCGGGAAAACAGTCCCCCGGACTGTTTTCTCATCCTCGAAACTCCACGGGTGGTTGGGCTTTGTGAGCCTATGCTCAATCTCATTTGCCTCGCAGATCATGTCGAACCGCATCTGCCTGGATGATGCGGTATTGCGGTTGCGGGGTTGCTCAGCGAACTGGATCCCGTTGTCCGTCAGGATCGTATGGATCCGGTAGGGGACGGACTTCAGCAGGAGCTCGAGGAATTCCCATGCTGTCTTGCGGTCAGCCTTATCGACCAATTGCGTGACCGCAAACTTGCTAGTCCGGTCGATGCCTACGAAGAGAAATAGCTTGCCCTCCACCGTTTGAACCTCGGCAATGTCGATATGGAAGAACCCGATGCGGTATCGCTTGAACTTCTGCCGCTTTGGCTTGTCGCCTTCGACATGTGGTAAGCGAGAAACCCCATGTCGCTGCAGAGACCGATGCAGCGCTGAACGTGTCAGGTGCGGGATCGAGGGCTGAAGGGCATAGAGACAGTCATCAAGCGGTAGTAGCGTGTGGCGCCGGAAAGCGACGATCATAGCTTCCTCTGCCGCGGTCAGAACGGTTAAGCGCGGCTCTCTCGGACCGGTCTTCAAATCTTCGACGGTCGCACGCTTCCGCCATTTCGCGACCGTCTCGGGATTAATGCCCAACTCCGCGCTTAGCTGCGCGAGCGTAGCTTGCGATCGCTGTATTGCAGCTCTGACGGCGTGCGTGGTCTTGGCGCTCCCATGACGAATTTGTCCCATAATGCTTCCTTCCAAGCCTGAGAAAGGATCGCACCATCAAACCGTGGGATCAAACACCTAGTGAATCGTGAGAAATGGAAAAGTGTGTTGGAAGCGCTCATGTATATGCGGATTATCATCCAGTAGTTTGATGGCATCTGTCTTTGATGCGAGGTCACTCGTGAAGGTGCTGCTCCGCAAATACCCTATTCCGGCCAATGCCTGCTCTTCCTCACGCGAGTGATCCCAGTATGGCGTAAATCCCAATACCTTCAACGGTTTGAAATCGAATTTATCTTTCATATCGAGCATCGACCAGATGTAGTCCGGCAGATCATCTTGTGTCTCCACAACGTGATGGAGCCATCTCTGGAGCTCGTTAAAGTCGATAATGCCCATGAAAAAACAGCTTTTGACAAAGCCGATGTCTTCGCCGTCGTCTTTGGTTAGCCGGAGCGCCATTAATCTATTGTCCCTCACTCATAGCTTCGCCACCGATATGACCGGTGTTCCGGTGAATATCCTCATCGACCAACTGCATCCGCCCAGAATCTTGGTGATGATGCCATGTGTAGCCTGGAATTTTTGCATTGCCTGACTGGATAGCCTGTAGTTGGGCCTCGTTAAACTGCGATCTGAGCTGCGGATTGTTCTCGATCTGTGTTCGCAGGTCGCGCGTCCCCATTCTCATCTGAGTTTGATAGCTGGCATTCCTGAACTCTGGGCCAGTGAAGCGCGTATCATACACCGTAAAGTCATCAAACACTGGAAATCCACGTTGATCAAATACGACCCCAGTATTTGGGTGTCGCTGGCCGGCAAGCGGGACATTCTTTGCGTTGTATGGTGGCACTGTCGTAGAGGTAACGTCGCCCTCGTAAAACTCATCATAATAATCACGCCATGCTCTAGCATCGTAGGGTGCATTGCTTGGAGTCTCTGCCAGATCTTCATCAAGATCGCGATTTCGAGCCTCAACCAGCTCATCTGTTCTGGTGCGCACATCGTCCATGTCAAACGGTGTCGTGCGGCCGGGTTGACGGCTGAGGTCGCCGACCGCCTCGGTGGCGAGCCGGGTTTGGCGGACGCCGTTCAGCGCAATGGCAAGCGGGGTTGCACCGTCCAGTTTGTCTGCGATCCGGGCCGTGCGCAGGCCTTTGGCAATGGCACCGACGCCGACGACGGTGGCCGCCGTCTCGACGCCCATGATACCCAGTTCGGTGGTCGTGCGGGCGCGGATGCGCTCTGCTTCTTGATAAAGGGATATGTCGCCTTCGCCTGCGCGATATGCGGCCTCCAGCGCGTCTGCGTGTTCGTATTGGGCGGCGTAATATTCGGCAAAGGCCTCGGCCACGGCGGCCGGGTCATCCATCAGCTCCTGTGCGGCCTCCAGAATGCCGGTGCCGCGGTCCACCAGGTCCTGCTGCTGCGAGGCGGCGTAGTCGTCGTTGATCCAGCCCGTGGCTTCTTCGACGCCAACCACGCCGGCCTCGTAGACCGTTTCGACGGCCGTGGCGGCACCGCCGACCATGTCGCCCACCCAGCCGATTGCACCCTCTGCCACGCCTTGTGCGGTCCCGATCCGCGACGCGAGCGTTTCGCGCATGTAGTTCGACAGGTTGTCCAGCGGGGGCGTTGCATAGGACGCGGGTGCGCCGCCGGTGTCGCCGCCTTCGGATGTGGGGGGTGCGTTTGGCTGGTTGCCGGTGCCGCTGGCCGTCACCTGTGTCGGCACCGTCGTTTCCGTGGCCGTTGTCACGGCCCCCGTATCGACGGTCGCGGCGACGGCCGTTATGCGTTCCAGCTCTTCGGTGATGTTGAAGTCGGGGCGCACGGCGCTGGCATAGTCAATCTCGAGCTCTTCGAGGTTGCTGGCGGATGCTGTGCCCGTCGATGGGGTCTTGGCGCTGGGATAGACGCGCGGAAACAGGTCCTTTTGGCGATTGGTGAAATTTTCCCAGATCACCTTGTCATGGCCTTCGGCCCAGCGGGGCACATTGAACAGCCATGTTTCATTGCTGGGGGCAAAGGTTTCATTGTTGAACCAGATCATCGACGTGCTGGTGGGTGACCCAAAGAACGTCGAGAATTGTTCGGACTGCACGGCGCTGAACGCCATGACCGGTTCCTGCGCGCGGTTCAGGTTGGGATATTTGGCATCGCCTGCGGCCTGCAACATGGTCCAGAACCGCTGATCATCCTCGACCGCGGTTTCGCCGTTGATGTTCATGTTGCAGTGGATGGTGACCTGGCTTTTCTCGCGGAAACCGACGGTGATCGGCTGCCCCGGAAACAGACCCGTATGGCTGCAGCTTTCGTTCAGGGACGCATTGCGGATCACGGTGCGGTTGTCGATCGCGCCGGATGCCCCGTTCTTGACGATGGGGAACAGGGCGAAACACGACACGGCCACGGTCATCAGAAACACGAGAAAGCAGATCGCCTCGATCGTGACAGACCCGTGTTCGCGCCGGAAAAAACGACGGAAATCAGCGTGTAACGGCATCGGCCCACCCCGCGGATGCTGCGCCATTGAGGCGTTCCAGATACGTGCGATACGGGCCAAAGCTCTCGGGTACTTCGCCGTCCATCCGGTTCAAGACCCCGCTGAGCCGCGTCATCTTGTCGGCGGGCACCAATCTGGCGCGCCAGTTCTGCGAATAGATCGAGATTTCGTCAGGATTGAAGACCAACCCCTGTGCGTAACGCAAATACCCTGCTTCGTGGGTGCGGAAATACCGCCCGGCCCAGCGTTCGTTCGGCGCACGGAGCGCAAAAACCAACGCGTTATAATCATCGTGGAAATCGTCGATGTCCGGCAGGATGCTGACCGAGGGGACGAAACCTTCTTCTTCGAGGGGGATCGCATTGTAGAGGTCGAAATCCTCGACCTGCGTGACCAGCCCGATTGCATCGAGGAACCCGCCCATCGCGTCGATACCGGGGACGGCGCTGAACTGCACGCTGCTGCATTGCGCCAGCGTGCGCAGTTCGACCATGCGCGTGAACATGTTGGAATCGATACGCTGATCGAACGGATAGCTGGTCGCCAGTGGATTGAAGCTGCGGTAGGTCTTGGTCGATTTGCCGCCGATGATCAGGAACTCCAGCGGGTTAAGACTTTCGATGGCCTCGCGCAGTTTGGTTTCCTGGCGGCGGGTGCTCAGGCCCCATGCGGCGCGCCATGCCATGCCCGCGATCAGCTCGGTCGTGATGCCGGGGATCTGGAACGCATTGATCAGCCCGTCATACAGCCGCTTTTCCTGGCTGACCTTGTGATAATGCTTGAGCTTGTCACCCATCGTTGAATCGCGCGAGATATGCGTCGGCAGATAGGGGTCATCCTCGCTGCCGCCGTACATCGGACCACTGTTGATGTCGAATCCACGCCGGTGGAACGACCCATGGATCGCGGGGATCTGTGCCAGGCTGCCCATTTGCGGGGCGATGTTGCTGAGGAACGGGATCTTGCCCAGGTCCACACCGCCGGTCCCGAAATACAACGCGGCGCAGAACCGGGGATAGACCGCACGCGGTTCGTTGCGCGTCACGGGCAGTTCCATGCCCTGCCGTTGCGTGCCGTTGTCGCAACTCTCTGCCATGCCTTTTTCGCAGGAGGCATCGATGTAGAAATCGCTGATCTTGTGCTCTGCCGCGATCAGGCGGCCTTGCTGGCGGATCACGTCCGGGAACCTGTCCACGATTTCGGTGTTCTGGGCGGTCAGCGCCAGAAGCGCGTCATTGGCGTTGTCCAATGCACCCTTGGGATTGATGGTCACATGAAGCGCCAGCGTCAGTGCCGCATCCGCGGCCAGTTCCGCCGCATAGGTCGTCGCGGGGATCATGCAGGCGGCCATCAGAATGGCACCGATCTTGGGGATATTCTTGTATTTCTTGCAGGTCTGATAGGCGTAGTAACCGGCCTCGACAGACGCCATGCCCAGAACCGCCGCATGCATGTTGATGGTGTTGTGCAGCGAGCTGGCGTTCACCGCTGTCGTGTAATTCTGCGCAAGGCTGACGTGGTTCATGCCTAGCGTGTTCATGGCGCGTGCGGCCTCGGTCGCATGGGCCATTGCGATCATGTCCGCGGCGTCCTGCGTGCGGGTGTTGTCAAAGGTCGATTTGCCGGAATTCACGATCAGGAACAGGATCAGCATCAGCGGAAGCACGGCGGTCAGCGCGATCAGTGCAAATGCGCCACGTTCATCGCGCCGCAGATCGGCGAGGGTGGCGCGCAGCGCGATCATAGCAGTGTCGCCTCGGCCTTGATGATGCGGAAATGCGTCCCGTCATCGCGCCGCCCTTGGGAAAACAGACCTGCGACCGGCCCATAGATCGGCATGTGATATGTGACCTCGGCGCGGATCGGGGGCAGGGTCTGCACCAGGGTCACCTGTGCCTCGGTCCAGACCCAATCCAGATCGACAGAGACGTTCGCCCCCTCAAAGACATAGCAGGCCTTCTGCTCGACGGCGTCGCGCAGTGTTTCACCCACGGGGCCACGCACGATGAATTCAACCGCCGCCTCGGGGTAGCGGCAATTGCCCTGCCGTTCCTGGCTGAACAGGCTGGACGGTGCAATCGGCAGCAATGCCATTCGGGCGGCGGTTTCCCACGGGACCGATCCGTCCTCTGTGGTGGGTTCGTCGCAATTCAGCGCGCCCCAGATCGCCTTGGCGGTGCCGATGGGGCTTTCTCCGGGGGCCATGATCGGCACGGGGCGGCACGAATGCACCAGCGCGGATCGCCCCGCCGCATAGGCAGCGTATTCCGTCGTCACCACGGCCTGCGCGATCAGGATCTGCTGGATCAGCGACATGGTCACGATAAACACGGGAAACAGTAGCAGGATGAACTCAATCGAAGGCAATGCACCGCGCTGGCATTTCGCAAGCCGCATCACACTTCGGAAAAGTCCTTGCATCACAAAACCACGAGATAAATCTGTTGACCAATCATTGACCTAGAGTAAGTTAGCGATCAACCTTTTAACAGACTTAAGTTTGCGGATTATTCAATGCTGATTTGCGTAACATGAGCCTGAAAAAACGATCTCCAATCCATTGGCTTTGCAGGTATTTTCTCATCATTGGCCTTGCCGCACACGCCACGTCTCCGGCAGGGGCGCAGACTGATTCCGCATCAGGCGATGCAGATGCCAACGTCGTCTTTTCCCTACCGATTCCATCTGGATTGCAGGCGCGTGATCTCGAATTGGTTGGATGTCGCTTTGTAAATGTCAGCATTGATGCGCAAAGCGCGGCATTCGAATGTCCAGACCGATCCACTCGCCTATTGCGGTACAATTCAGGCGATCGCGCAGCTGTCGAGATCGATCTGACCGATCTGTCCTATGATGCTGAAAGTCTTGCATTTCCGCTGATGGACGGCGTGATGCAATACGCAGGCCAACTGTTGTCAAATGACCCCGGTGCCGCCTCGCAAGAGGAGGTGCCCACACTGGCACAGGCCCAGCCGGCACATGATCGCACATCGCAGCGCGTCCGCATCGCTGTTGCGGATTGGCAAGCGCCGCTTGACGATCGCGCCCTCAACATCGTCGAGGTCGGCCTGGATGACGCGGGCCGTCAATTCTATGACATTGACCTGCCGTTGCGTTCGACGGTCATGCTGCAATCGCAGGACTACCCATTCTGTGCCGAATTGCTCGCGGGTGCGCGATTTGCCGACGCAGACGCCGGTATGGTCGTGCATGATTTCGCGCCTGCCTGCCGGGCTGTCGCCGTGACGGGACCCGCAGGCGATACGCTGCGCGCCCAGGATTGCAGCGGAGAAGGCGCCGAGTTGACTTGTGTGCTGGCCGACGGCGTAGACCGTCTGCGCGTAACATCTGCGATCTGGGGTGATTTCGACGTGGCTCTTGGCGATGCCGCAGAGGTGGTGCTCGCCCCGGCCCCCGAATTGCGCCCGGCGATCACGATCGACATGAACATGGTGGATGGCGCTGCGACTTGCGGCTTGGCGGACGCACAGTTGCAGGTGACCGGGTACTGCGCGGCGGACGCATGCAATGATGTAGCACCGTTCGACATCACTGGGCAGGGCGCGACCCTGTCCGAGGCCGGCTGGACACAGGCGGTGTTTCCCGACGCTGTCCGCCTTGCGGTGCAGCGCCCCGGCGAGGATCTGTTGACACAGGTGGCACCGCTGGGTCCGTCGCTGACGGATGTGGCCGCGGATATGGTCAGGCAACTGCCCGATCTGCGGTTGCCGCTGGCGCTGTCGGATGGCGTGACCGCGACTGCTGGTACTGTCGTGCAGTTGTTTGGTGACAACGCCTGTCAGACCCGGTCGGACAGTATCGCACTGGACGCGCTGGGTGATGCAGCACCCGTGCTGGCCTGCGGATCGCTGCAACTTCAGTCCGATACAGGCACCGCTCTGTCGCGTTGTGCCGCATTGCAGGTGTCAGAGGATCGACTGAGCGTCGCACCCGAAACACCGCTCTCGACCTGCACGCAACCGCCTGTTCTGGTGCATCTGGCCCAACACGACAGCATGAACGGCGATCTGGGTTTTGCCCTTGTCGACGCCCTGCAGGCGGCCGCCACCGCCCAAAGTCAGGCCGAAGCCTGCGCCAATGTCAGCTATACCATGTCCCGCAACGAATTGCGCGAAACACTGGTGTCCGGTCAGTCGCTCTACCTGAATGCGAACGCGGTGCAGGATGCAAATTTCGGCGGGCTGGATTTTCTGACACCCCGCTCCGAACTGTTGCGCGATTTCATCTGGATCTGGCGTCAGGCCGGGCGTGACATGTCAGGCTTGGTCATCATCGCGCAGGGCGATGATGTCTATGTCGATGACCTGACATCTTCGCCAGAGGCGCTCGCCTGGGAAGTACTGGGCATTCCCGTGCATTTGCTCGATACCTCCGGTGCTGTTGATTGTGACATGTTCACACAGCGCCTCTTGTTCGACAGTTGTACGTCAGTGACCGCAGGTTCGGTCAGCGCCGACTTGCAGTCGCTGCTGTCCGATCTGACAAAATAGTAAAACGAGGACGAATACGTTGCTTTTGAAACCCTATGCACGCCTTGCCCTGGTTCTTGCTCTGTCTGCTGCGCCAACACTTGCCTCGGCCCAGATCGAAGGCAGCTGCCTGGGCTATTATGACCGACCCGATGCGCTGGGGAGCTTCAACGCCGAAACCGGCGAAATCATCCGCAACGGGATCATTCCGGTGATGGTTGGGGCGACCCCCCTACGGGACGGTCCCGGTGCCGACGCCACCGTGATCGGCGAACTGGTGTTCAACGAACGTATCAACCCGATTGCGCAGGACGGCGACTATATCCACGTGCGGCGCGACACGCGACCGGACTCGCCGATGCTGGGCTGGGTGGCTGCCGATGACGTGTCCTGTCGCGCCACGCCGCTGATGACCGAAGAAAACATCTCGCGCAAATTCTACATCCGCACGGCTGCGAACGCGGCCGAGGATGCGCAGGTCGGTGTCGTGCCGGTCACCGACCCCGGCGGCGATGATTGCGCCGAACTGAACGGCATCTGTCAGAGCATGACACGTTTCCAGCGGTTCTTCATCTTTGCCGAGGACCCCGAGACGAACAGCGTCCTGCTCATGAGTTCGAACCTGTCAGAGGCACTGGAGCCACTGAATGGCTGGGTCTCCGCCGACGACGGATATCGCTGGAACACGCGACTGGGCCTGCGCCCGTCCGACAACATGGTCGTAAACGCCGATACCGGCAGCCTCGAGGTCGAAAAAGAAACGATCATGTGCGTCTACGAGACCGAAGACGCCGCGCGCGCCTCGCTGTCTACGGCTGACGCCGAAACCGGCAATGCCTGCGACGTGCAGGTTCTGGGCGGTCCGCGCTGGTTCACGTCCAACGTGCGCCTGCCGATCATCGGGGATCTGGAAATCGACGGAGAAGATTTCTACGAAATCGCCGTGCCCGTCGCCACCGTGGGCGAGGACGGGCGCGATGCCCTGCTGGAACAGGTCGCCGGTCTGGACAACGCGATCCGCGAATTGCAGCAGCTGAAAAACCTCGACGTTTTCTTTCTCATCGACGGCACCCAGTCGATGGAACCGCATATCGAGGCGCTGATCGGCAGCGATACCGTCAAGGGCGTGATCCCGGCCATTCAGGATTCATTCGAGGGCGATCCACGCTTTTCCAATGTGACCGTCCGTTACGGTTTCCGGGTCTACCGCGACACCTATGCCGGGAATTTCGGCATCGGTGAAGGCCTGCCGCTGGATCGCAACTGCACCCCGGACGAGGCCGCGCTGACCCAAAACCGCGAGACATTCAACACGATGCTGCAAGAGATCGACACCGGTTTCGGCAGCGGCAACGAACCCGATCCCGACCACGAAGAGGCGCTGATCGTGGCGCTTGCACAGGCGTCCGACGACATCACCGCCTGCGAGGACAACGTCAAAATGCTCTTTGTCATCGGTGACACGGGCTATGACAGCGAGAGCCTGATTTCGCGCGGCGTGCCGGACATGCTGACGGATGAACTGGCCGTGGTCGACATGCTGGTCAACGGTGTGTCGTCCAAGACCGTGGACCCGATCATCCCGTTTTTCATCCATGTGCCAGAGGCGGCTAAGGCGCTGCAGGCAACGGGCGACCGGCTGGAACGTTATCTCAGCGCCTATCAGAAATACGAGGTGCAGGCCAAACTGATGATCGGCACCATCGGGTCGATCTATCAGGACAGCCAGCAGATCCCGGTGTCGCTGGATCTGGAACAGAACTATTTCTCGATGAACGGCCAGGACAGCGACGCTGCCCAGCGCGAGCTGATCCGCATCATCACCGATCAGGTCGCCCGGTTTGGCGATCAGGGGCCGGTGACGGAAATCATCGCGGGCCTTCAGACCGGCGAGGCGCTGGTCGAAATCATTACCGCCCTGCAATCCAGTGCCAATGGCGTGCCTGCCCTGCGTCTGGCCCAGATCGAACGGCGGGTCTGCGACACGCTGGGTGATGCCTGCACCCAAAAGATCGTGTCAGACACCACGCGCGGCTATGTCCGCGCGGGCGAGGATACGCAGGTTGACGTGCTGGTGTCGGCCGAGGAATTCGACGACTGGGGCCTGATGCTGCGCCCGCTGCGCGACGTCACCGACATGTCGGTTCCGCAGCAGTCCCAGATGATCCTGACCTCGCTGGTCAAGGGGCTGGAACGGTCGCTGGGTGAATTGTCACCCGCCGAACTGGATATGCCGTTGTCGGATTTCCTCAACCTCAAGGCCGCCTTGCCCGCAGGCAGCGAAACCCCCCTGATGAACTACAGCCTGCGTGACTTCATCTTTGCGGCCGAAGGCGGCGGTTCGGCTGACGAGGCGATCGATTCCTGCGAGATCTATTTCGTGATCCGCTGGCTGGCCGTCAGACGCGATTTCTTTCGTGAAATCGACCGTGGCAACGTGCCGACCTTTACCAGCGCCGAAATCCCGACCGATCGGTGCGACATGCGGTATGACGGCGTGACGGACCTGACCTTCGACGACTTCAAGAGCTTTCCCGAAGACACGATGCAATACAGCTATGTCGATCTGAACGCGCGCTGGTTCTGGATACCCAACCAGTTCCTGCCATGATCCGGCGGTCGGACGCATGGCAGGCTGCATGACGGACTGGGGCTGCACGGTGACAGACCTTGATTTCGCACGTGGGCGTGCGGGGTCAGGCACCCAGTTCCGCATCCGCTGCGACGGACGGCTGGACATCCGCTACGGCGGTGGGAACACCAACCGCGTGCCGGTGATGGGACCATCAGGCGCGGGCAAGAGCACGCTGATGCACCTGATTTCCGCGACCACACTTCCGCAAAGCCCCGAGGCGCGGATCGCATGGACCTTTCCCGACGGGGCGCAGCTGGACTGGGGGCATCGCGGCCCATCCCCGGACATGCTGGGCCGGTTGCGGCGTCGGTATTTCGGTTTCGCCTTTCAGACACCGCATGTGCCCGAATTCATGACCATCACCGAGGCGCTGACATTTGCGCTGGAAAATCGAGGTCACAGCCGCGCTCAGGCGCGGGATGCGGCACAGCGCAGTCTGAATTCCGCCTTTGACGGTGATGCGCAAAAGGTCGCGCGCATCGCCGCCAGCTTTCCGGGGCAGCTGTCGGGCGGGGAACGCCAGCGGACGTCCCTCCTTATGGCGCTGGTCCAGGATCCGGTCGTCTTGTTCGCAGATGAACCCACGGGCAGTCTGGACGGCGAGACACGGCGCACGATCATGGCGATGCTGACCGACTGGCTGACGCCGGAACGCATGTTGATCTGGGTCACGCACCATGACAGCGATCCCGCGGATACGGGTGCACCGCGCCGGCTGGTCGTGGCCGACGGGTCCGTGCGGTGGGATAACACAGCGGGTGTGATGGCCTGATGTTGATCCTGCGCATGGCTTGGAACGAATTGTTCCGCAGTTTTCTGCCGCGCCCGCCGGGGGGGCGCGATTTTGCATATCTGCTGGCCCTCATCGCCTTGCTGCAATTATTGGGTATTGTGATTTTCAGCGCCAAGCTGGGGGTGCTGGAACGCTCTGTCGATGCGTTTCTGGGCAAGGTGCCGGGCTACGGCGTGCCGGTCTGGGTGCGGCAGAACTATCTGGCGGAAAACGACGCCGGTGCAATGACCCAGGACATGGTGGACGATCTGGAGGCGCGTGGCTTTCCCGTGCAGACATTCCGGCGGACGTTCGACGGCGATATTATCCGCTTGCCTGCGCAGGATGTCTGGACCGAACCGCGCCTGAACGCGGAACCCGCGTTCGAGGGGATATTTGCCGACACAGGCAGCGTACTGGCCGGTCAGCAACGGTCCACGGCAACGGCAACCGGCCTGTCGCAGGACGTGGTTTCGCACATGTGGTCCATCGTGCTGGACCGCGAGAATTTTGCGCAATTCCTGGATCTGGACGCCTATCGCGCGGCGCTGGCCGGGCGGGTGCCGCCCGCAGCGCTGGATGATATTCCACAAGACATCGCATCGCTGGACGACATGTCGCTGCTTTGGCTGGAAATGCGGGTCAACGACCGCGCACATCTCGTGCCGTTTCGCGTGACTTGGGCCAATTACCTTGGCGCGGGCCATATCGCGCCCGACTTTGTCCTGCCCGCTGCGCTGCACACGCTGGAAGCAGCAGCCTCCGCCAGTCCGGGTCTGTGCCTTGATTTCAGCGCGGGGCCTGCGCCCATTGCCCCTGTAGCCGGCGTTCAAAGCCCGTCGCTATTGCTGATGTCGGCCGAAGATCGCGCCGCCCGCAGCACGCCCATGGGGGCCGCACTGACGGACCTGCACGCGGCCATGGGCGGGTCATTGTCCGTCGCCAATCCCAGTCGCGTATCTTGGTCAGCGCCCGACAATGGCGGCGGGACCTGTGCTGCGACCGTGCCCTGGGTTGTGGCCGCGCTCTTTGCCACCGCGGGCGATCTGGCGCTGTCGGACTGGGACGGCCTGTCACCCCAGCCTGTTCCGGATGTCGGCGTCGACGTCAGCCGCTACACGGCCCCCTGTTCTGCGATCAATCCACGCGAACGGGCCTTTGCCCTCGGCGCGACCGATTCCGCGCAATCGTCCTGCGGCGATGATCCGATCACGATCGAAACGGCGAACGCATCCTCGGGCTATGACGAAATGCTTGTCTTTGCCGAGGACCGGATCGGTTTGGATGGCCTGGTGTCCGTCATTTCCTGTGATGGCGTCACGTCGGGTGCGCTGGATGATACGCTGTGCATGCCTCTTGCCAGTGCATCTGATGAGAGTGGAGATCAGGCGACCGAGAGCCGGATCGCCATACACAATATCTACCGCGACAGCCTGATGCGCTTTGGCTTCCTGTCGCGCCTGATCGATGCGGTGTCCGGGCCGGTCGGCTGGTCGCTGGTCGGTCTGGGCGTCGCAATCCTCTGGGTGCAGTTGGGAACCGTGCTGGGACACCGGCGCGGGCAATATGCGACGCTGATCGTGGGTGGCCTGTCGCCGCTGCAGATCGTCGTGCTGGTTTGCATGCAGGTGGCGATGTGCGTTGTGCTGGGGCTGGCCGTGGCGTTTGGCCTGTTTCTTGCCATTCGGGCGACGCTCTTTGGCGCGATACGTGCGCTGTCGACGGAATATGACCGGATTGCGCTGGGCGAAATGCTGGATGTGTTGCCGGTCCCTGCATTAGGACTCCTCGCGTTCCTCGGTTTCATGTTATTGACCGGGTGGGCGCTGACCTATCTGCAATTGCGATCCAAGGGTGTGTCCCGTGGCGGCGTGATCGACCGCTTGATGGAATAGGAGGGCGGAAATGAGCCTGGAATACGTAATTATCCTTGCGGTGTTCGGTGTGCCGATCATGGTCCTGATGATCCGGCTGACCATTTCTCTCATGCTCTATTGGCGTATCGCCGAAGGCGTGTGGATGCTGCCGCTATGAACGGCATGCTGGATGATTTTGCAGTCATTGGCGCAAGCGAAAGCGACGACGAGGTTTTCGCAAGATACCATGCGCAGGTCATCCAGGGACTATTGGGCCCGATTGCCCCCTATTACGGAGACCCCGAGGAAAAAGACCCCGAACGCCGGAAAATGGCTGACTCCGTTCAGGAGATCATGATCAATGGCCCGGATGAGATCTATGTCGAATTGTCCGGCAAACTGACCCGCCTGCCGGGTGCCAGTTTCGGAGAGCCTGAGAACCTGACCGCGCTGGCCCGTGCGATCCTGCAATATGCAGGCAAACGCCTTGATCCCAACGACCTGTCGATCGAGGCGCGCACCCCCGAAAAGCACCGGGTTCATATCGTGCAGGCCCCGGCCGCGCGGCCCGGTCTGTCGATGGCGATCCGCAAGTTTCCAAAGGACCGCATCAGCCTTGATATGCTGCGCGAAAAGGGGTCGTTCAGTGCGGCAGCACAGGATTATCTGCGCGTGGCGATGGAACAGCGCCGGAACCTGCTGGTATCGGGCGGCACTGGTTCGGGCAAGACGACGATTCTGAACGCCCTGTCCGAAATGATCGCCCCAGATGATCGCGTTCTGATCATCGAGGATACCACCGAAATCCGGTTCGAGGATGATCGTCACGTCCTCCAGCTCGAGGCGCAAAAACCGACCGAACACGGCGACGGTGGCATTTCGATCCGCGACCTGCTCAAGGGGTCGCTGCGGATGCGCCCTGACCGGGTCATCGTCGGCGAATGCCGCGCGGGCGAGGCGCTGGACATGGTGCAGGCAATGAATACCGGCCACGCAGGATCGATGTCGACCGTGCACGCCAACAGCCCGGTCGATTGCCTTGCCCGCGTCGAAACGCTGTGCCTGATGTCGGGGGTGGACATGCCGCTGGTCGCGCTGCAACGCCAGATCGCGGCGGCGGTCGAGGTTGTCGTTCAGATTTCGCGTGTGCGGGGTTTTCGACGGGTGGTCGAGATTTCCGAGGTCCGCGGATTGGACCCCGAAACGAACTATTACCAAATGGCCCCGATCTTTAACTTGCAGCCCGATAAGGACGGCCCCAACGGCAAGTCATTGATGTGGACAGGAGAAATGCCGACCTTTCCCGAATTGCTGCCCGAGGAGATCAGCGAACTCACGCGATTGTGGCAAAAATAAGAAAAAATGCTTTTAACAAGCAGACTTCCGCTTATAATAAGACAATCTTTAATTGATTCTTCGAAGGAGTACGAGATGGGTCCTGGAGATATTCTGAAAATCGGCGTCATTGTTTTGCCGCTTGTTATGTTTCTTGCTTATGTTGGCACGGCTGTGGTGGACAACACCAAGACAGCTGGCACCAGCATGGACTCGGCCGCTGATGGCCTGTCCAGCACGGCCGGTTCTTCTTGGTAAGGCAATCCGTTGCGTAAATTCATAGACGTCGCGGCGCGTATTTTGCGCGATGACCGCGGCGTCACCTCGCTTGAGGCAGTCCTGATACTTGGTGTCGTGTCCGTGCCTTTGGTGACGTTCCTCGCACTGGCGGGAACGAAATTCATCGTATGGATGCGGTCGCAGGCACCCAACATCTTCGATGAGGCCGAAACTTTCACCTTTTAAGTCGGGTTGGTCACTTCATGAAATACGTGGCAATGATCGTCGTTGGGCTTTTGCTGGGCGGGGTCGCCGGATACATGTCGTGGCAGCGCATGGCCGAAATCGAGGCCGTGAATGATGCACCCGCCTATCTGGTGCTGCGGGCCGACTTGCCTGACGCCTTTCTAGAGGCCGGCAGCCAGTTGCGCCCCGAACACCTGACATCGGTCCAGATACCGGAAACCGGTGGCAATCTTGGCGATTATGCCTTTCCGGACAGTGCCGCTACACGTCAATTCGTGACACTGCAGCCGATCAACATGCGTCTGCCGCGCGGTCGCATTCTGACCCGCGACCTGTTCGAGGATGTTGCCGAAACCCGTCTGGACCAGGTGATCACACCGGGCATGCGTGCCCTGACCATTTCCGTCGATACCAAGAGCGCGCTGAACTATCAGGTGGCCCCCGGCAACCGCGTCGACCTGATCGGCGTGCGGTCCAACCTCGCCGGGTCAGAGGCCGAAATCCTGATGGAAGACGTCAAGGTCATCGCGGTGGGCGACATGTTCAGCTACGACGAATGGCTGGCGTCGGGACGCGACAATTATTCGACCCTGACCCTTGAAATGACGCCACAGGACGCGCTGGCCCTGTCACAGGCGACACCCGCCCTTGACGGTCCCGTGTCCGTGGTCCTGCGCAGCCAGTGTGACACTGACGCCGCGACGGACCCGGGATGCCTGTGAAGGTGGTCTAGACATGGAACTGGTCCTCGAGGTTCGGCACGGCAAGAAACCACTCGTGCGTCACCCTCTGGGCCGTGCCACTTATGTTCTGGGCTCTGGTGAAAATAGCGAACTCGGCGCGCCGATCACGATCCATTCCGACCGGGTAAAACCCAACCACGCTGTTCTCGAATACACCTCGCTGGGGTGGTATCTGACGCCCCGCCAGACGGGCGTGCGGCTTGATACGGTCAACATCCTGCCGGTCAACGAACGGCGCAAGATCAGCAGCGATGCGGCATTCGCCATTGCCGACGTCAGTTTTCAGCTGGTGTCGCCCACCGGTGCCAATCGGCAGGACGATGCCGCGGTCACCACGCCAAAGGCCGTGTTTGACGAACTGGTGTCGGATATCCAGCAGCGCACAAGCCGCGACACCGAACGCCGCGCCTCGACCGGCGAAATGGAACGCGACGATCCGTTCTACCGTCAGAAAATCCTGCCCTTCATCGAAGGACACCTGCGCACCGCCCTGTCACAAGTGTCGCAGGATCTGTTCGAAAACTATGCGCACGAAACCCTGCGCCGCGAGTTGGTGTTGCGCTTGCTGGGGCATCCGGGGTTGCTGCGCAAGGCGCTGGGCGCTGAAATCACCGAAGGCGATCGCACGGGCGTCGACCGGCTGGCCAAGGAACTGCTGGATGACATGGGGATCGATACCGCCCCGAACCGCCGCCCGCAGAAACTGGACATTCTGTCGAAACAATTCGCCAAGGTCTTTTCGCGCCGCATGATGACCTTCAGCCGCGCGCTACTGGACAAGATCGTTGCCGAAAGCGTGCGTTTCTCGGTCGTGGCGGCGATGGACGGCGTCGGCCCTCTCGAGGCGCTGATGGCGATCGAGGACATCAACGAGGTCATGGTCGTGGGCTATGACAAGGTGTTCGTCGAAATTGACGGCAAACTCGTGCTGTCCGGTCTGGCCTTTCGGTCGCCGGGCGAGGCGCTGACCACAGCCCAGAAAATCGCGACCCGGTCAAATACCAGCGTCGAAAAACAGCACCCCTATCGCGACGCCCGTCTGCCCGACGGCAGCCGCGTCAATATCGTCATCGACCCGATCGCGCTGTCGGGCACCACCATCACGATCCGCAAATTCCGCCCCAAGGCGCCGAACCTGTTGTTCCTGCGCCGTAAGGAAAGCCTGTCCAGCGCCATGGCAAGCTTTCTCAAGGGGTGCGTGGTCTCGAAAAAGAACATCCTCGTCGCGGGTGGCACCGGCACCGGCAAGACGACGATCGTGAACTACCTCGCATCCATGATCCCGCCTGACGAACGCATCGTCACGGTCGAGGATACCGCCGAACTCAAGATTTCGGAAAAGGACGGTGGCCGTCTGCCCCATGTCGTCACCATGCAGGGCGTCGCCCCGACCGGCGACAGCAAGGGCCATTCGATCCGTGATCTGGTGCACAATGCGCTGCGGATGCGGCCCGACCGCATCATCGTCGGTGAATGCCGCGGCGGCGAGGCGTTCGATATGTTGCAGGCCATGAACACGGGCCACGAAGGGTCGATGACGACGCTTCACGCCAACGATCCGACCGAAACCGTGGCACGTCTGGAAAACCTCGTGCTTAGCGCAGGTGAGGGTCTGCCCCTCGAGGCGATCCGCTATCAGGTGGCCGCCGCCATTGATTTCATCGTGCAATTGCACCGCTACGCCGACGGTCGCAAAAAGATTTCTGCCATCGCCGAGGTCGGTGCCGTAGATCCCGTCACGGGCCGGATCGAGGTGAACCCGATCTTTGAAACCTATTACAATCCCGTGCGCCCCGATCTTGGGACGCGGTTTACCTTTGCCGGGCGTACACCCGTGGCAATCCGCGAAATCATCGACGGCGGGTTCAACCCCCGCCGCCTGAAATTCGGAAACCGGAATGTTTGAACAAAACGCCCCAGTGATCCTTGCCCTCGGGCTTGCCGTCGGCATCGCAATGGCCGTGATCGGCCTGTTCCTGTTGCTGCGCCCCTGGCTCGAGGGCATGTTCGCGCAGATTATCACATCTTATGACAACCGCTTTGTGTTTGTACTGCAATGGCGCCCGCTGACGGTGAACATGCTGTGGGTCATTCTGGCGTTCATCTGCATTGTCGCACTCTTGATGGGGTTGCTGTTCGGCCGGTCCAGCGGCTGGCCCTTTGGCATCGTCGCGGCCATCGTCACCGGGTTCATCATGGTGCTGGTGCCGCTTGCCGTGGCCACCCCGGCGTTCGAGCTGTCCCGTCGCAAGCGGGGCAGGGACATCGACAATGGCCTGCCCGGTCTGCTGCAACAGCTGTCTGCAAACCTCGCCAACAACAAGAACGTGGGCCTCGCCCTCGAGGAGGTGTCGCGCACGGCACCGCCGCCGCTGGACTATGAACTGCGCCTGCTGGCGCAAAAGGAACGCGATCTGGGGTCCCTGCCGATGGCGCTGGACGACGCGGCGGAACGGGTCAATTCGGACTGGTTCGCCGTGACGGCAGCGGTGCTGAAAACCACCAACGAACGCGCCAGTTCCGAATCCGAGGTGTTGCAGAACCTCAGCCGCGTCTTTGCCCAGCAGCGTGCCATGCGTGATCGGATCGACACCGCGACACGGCAGGGCGAGACATCGATGCGGATCATGTTGGTGGTGCCCTTTCTGGTGGTGGCCATCGCCCCCTTTGCCCTGCCAGAGGCGACATGGGACACTGCCGATATGGGCATCCTCTGGACCGTCGTGACATTCGGCATCCTGCTTGCGTTTACCGCGATCGGGCTGGCCTGGTATTTCAAGGCGCAAGACATATGACCCCTGCCGTGATGATCCCGCTGATTTCGGCCCTTGGCCTGATGCTCGTCGGTATCGGCGTCGTGGGCCAGGTCTGGAATCCCGCGCGCAAGTATCTGACGATCTACCGCGACGTCGCCCCGTCCTATGGCCCGGTGCAGGCCATGGTGATTGCCGGGGCAGGGGGCCAGATGCGGGCCGACATGGATGCCTCGCTGGATGCCAGTCTCAGCAGCGAACCCCATCGCCTGCTGGGGGTGACGGAACAATCCTACAAATCATCCATGCTGGTGAACGGCGTCATTCTGGGTGCCATCGTGGCCGTACTGTCATGGCCGACGCTGGGCCTGATCGGTGCGCTGATCGCGGGGATCTGCTTTAGCGTGCTGGGGTCGGTCCTGTTGCAATGGACCCTGGTCGACAGCCTGAAACAGGCGCATGTGAAACAGGCCCGTCAGTTCCCGTTCTTTCTGGATATCTTCTTGCTGACGGTGCAATCGGGCGGCGGTCTGGACGACGCCATCGCCATGTATCTCAAGGTATTTGGCCGCGACCCGCTGGGCCGCGAACTGAACATCCTGGCCGAGACATTCCGCGCCTCAAACGAAGAAGAAAGCTTTTTGCGCCTGTCCGCCCGCGTCGGCGACCCCGAGCTGAAAAAGGCGATTGGCGAACTGGCGCAAAAGCTGCGCAGCGGTGTCGAAATGGCCGCCACGCTCGAGGCGCAGCGCAACGACCTGCGCGCCATGCGCGAGGAACACGCCGCCAAGATTGCGGAGGCGCTGAATGCCAAGTTCATGATCTGCGTGGTGCTGGCGGCGGCCTCGGTGTTCCTGATTATCCTGTCCCTGCCGGTTGCGACCCTGATGGGCAGCAACGTGGTCTTTTGATCCGCCTGGTAACCATAGGGGCGTTTTGCGTCGGCCTGTCGCTGCCCGCGCTCGCCGTGGCGCAACAGTCGGACGTTCCGCTGTCGGCGCTTGCGCTGGTTTTTGACGAAAACGGCATGACATCTGACGCGATACCCAATGCCGATGTGGCCATCGACGGGTTCGTGTCCACCGCGATCGAATGGGGCATCCCGCGCGACCGCCGTCGGTTCCTGTTGAACCCGGCCCAGACGACGGTCGAGGATGCGCTGATCGCACTGGCCGAAACCGCAGCCCCCGACGAACGGGTGCTGGTCTATATCCACGGTGCGGCCTTCAGCCTGGTGGGTGCCGATGATGTGCGCATCCTGACGGCGGGCACGCGGTTCGACGGCCAGCTTGCCGCGCGGCTGGCGCTGCGCCGCCTTGAACGTGGCAGCCTGCCTGTCGCCCGGATGCAAGAGGACCTCTTGGCCTTTGGGTTTGACCAGGCGCAGGTTATCGTGGCGGCCTGCGCCACTGACCCCGTCGAAGCGGATTTGCGCGCGGCCCTCGATGACCAGATCGCAGAGGTGTCCTGCCCGGATACCATTACCCATGACGGCATCGTCTTTGCCGATCCGGTCATGATGGATTTCGGCATCTGGGAAACCCTTGCCGCGCGCGACCCGGCTAATCTGTTCGATGATGCGGACACGCTGCCTGCCCTGTTCCGCCAAGCCGGCGACCCGGTGTCCGATACCCCGCCAGCGCCTACGGCAGAGGATCCCCCCGCAACCACCGACATCGCGGATGAACCGGACACAACCCCGCCACCCGCGCCAGAGGAGGCGCTAGCTGCCAATGACGCCCCCGCCCAGACGGATCCCGAACCGGTCGTAGCAGCGGAACTTGCGCCGGAGGCAGTGCCTGAACCCGCGCCGGAGGCAACGCCTGAACCTGCCCCGGAGCCAGAGACCGCTGAACCGGCACCTTTGCCGGTGATTGCCGGCGTACGTGAAACCGACGGCGATGCGTGGCGCGTGGTCTGGGCCGGGCTTCAGGATGCGCCAGATTGTCAGGGGCTCGTCGATTTTCAGGTGCAGTTTCCGCAGACGCCCGTCAGCCTGATGTTCCTGCCCGGCATGATCACCCAGCATTGTCCGGATGGTCCTGTGCCGCCGACGCCGGGATTGACCGCTGCCCCGCAAACGGCCCCAGAACCAGAATCCGCCTCGGACGACCCGGCCACGGTGACCGCAGACACCGTTGTCGCCACCGATGAACCCGCCCCCAGCGACGTGCTGCCCGTCGCGGAACGTGCCGCAGAAGCCTGGCAGGTTGCCTGGGACGCGCTTCAGGGGACGACCGATTGCACCGGCTACCGCGTGTTCATGCGCGACCATGCCGATAGCCTGATGGCCCTGCTTGGCGCACCGGGTGCAATCGCGCGCTACTGCACGGACGAGGATCTTGCGATCCCGCTGCCGCCCCGTTCCGCCCTGCCCGACGCGCCGCCCGCCGAAGACCCCGCGGTGGCGCTGCTGCCGCCAGAGCCCGAGGCAACGGATGCCGCTGATGATGCGGCTGCACCCACGGTCACCGACCTGCGCGATGATCTGCGTGCCATCAGTCTGATCATTGACAGTTTCGACGCGCCATCCCTGCCTGACCGCAGCTTTGACGCGGGTCGCAGGGCTTTTGATCGTTTCGTCGCGCAAATGGGGGGCGATCCAGCCGCCATTACCACGGCTGTGGATACTGCCGATTTTGCGCAGGTCCTGCAGACCGATCCGGATGCCGCACCGGTGACCGAGGTGCTGGTCTATCTCGCAGGACAGATGGCCGTGACCGCCGGCGACAACCGGCTGTGGATGCTGCCTGCGGATTTCGATTTCGACACGCCGCAGCGCCGTGCGCTGCCGCCGGGGGATTTCCGCGACACCGCCTTTGACGTGACAGCAGCCCTTTCGGACCTGTCCGAGGCGACGGGCGCACGGGTCCTGGCCATGATCGAGGATTGCCGCCCGCCTGCGAAACCCGACGTTCCCGGGAACATCGACCTGTGGCCCTATATTGCTGATGACAGCGGCTGTGCGCGGGTGTCGGGTGCTGCGAATGTCATCGTGTTCAACGGTCAGGATCAGAGCCTACCTGATACCGAGACAGGCGCGATGCTCGACGTTCTGACCGGGATCGTTCAGGACGCACCGGACCTGTCGTTGCGCTTTGTGCGGGACAGGGTGATGGTGGCACTTCCCGATATCGGCAACCGTGCGGTCGCGGATGATCTCGACTTGCTGGCCGTAGCCAGCGATGCAACCGGCGTGCTGGACAGCTGCCTGCGCCCGGTGGCCGATGGCGACACCGTGACCTGTGTCGATTTCGAGGGGCAGCCGGTCACATCACCGATCCTCGCGGCACTGTCCGCGCCGCGCCCCGAGACGGCACCACCCGCGCCCCCCGCCGACCCGGAGTCCGTTCTGTCACCGCGCGACATCGCCTATGCCGCGGCCGAGGGGGCGGACACCTGTGCGGGTTGGGATGGATTTTTGCTGGCCTATCCCGACCTTGCCGAACAGGGTGACGCGGTGGCGCGCCGTGATCGGGCCTGCCTGCTGGCGCGCGCCCGTGCGGCATCCGACCTGTGCACGGTGTCCGAGGACGAAGAGCTGACCCTGACACGGGACGGGACACGGGCGCTACAGGATGCTCTGCTTGAAAACGCCTGCTGGCCGGGCGTTATCGATGGTCTGTGGGGCCAACGCACGGCGACGGCGCTGGATCAATTCGTGACCGAGGCGCTGGGCGGTGCGACGCTGGCGGGCTGGGCCGGCGACGGCAGACCCGGCTGCACCACGCTATTTGCATTGCAGGATTTCGACAGCGATGCAGGGGCTTGCACATTGACCTGCCCCGCTGGTTTCGAGATCAGCGGCGATACCTGTGCGCCCGTGCAGGTCGCGGCCCCGCCGCCCGCACCGCGTCCGGCTGCGCCGACACCTTCTGCACCGCGCCCTGCCGCCGCTGCCCCGCGGGCCCAACCCGCACCCGCACCCGCACCTGCCCCAGTTGCCCGTCAACCCGCCCCGGCACCTGCACCCGCGCCCGCACAGCCCTGCGTCGGTTTCAATTGCCCCGGGGCCGGAGTCGGGACATTCTGATGCGACACACCGCCGCCAGCCGGAACTGTATAGGTCACTTATGCCAAGAAACCTGATTTTGACCGTCGAACACGGGACCGCCAGCACGGGGCGCAAGCTGACCTTGTCTGATGGTCGCCCCAGCATCGGTGGCCGCGGGTCCGGTGCCACGCACGAACTGGTCGATGTGCCTGCCGGTCTGGTTTATCTGCAATTCGAACGCAGCGAGGATGACTGGTTCGTCGAAGAGGTGACCAACGGTGCCGCACGATTGAACGACGGCCCGCTGCGCCGCACGAACAAGCTGGCGGCGGGCAACGTGCTGACCCTTCCGCGCAGCGATCAGACGGGCGCTGTGCAGCTGAGCGTGCGGTTCAAGTCGGAACGCGCCGGTTTCACCATGCCGACCGCGCGTGAATTCATGGACGGTCCCTATTTTTACGGTCTGGCACTGGTCTGCATGATGATCGCCGGCCTGCTGTTCCTGGCGATTCAGGATCAACCCGGCGCCGGCGGCGAGGGGCTGACACCCGCCATCATCGAAGAAGAGGTCATCGCCCTGCTGCGCGACGAAACAGGAGAGGTCGCGCGCGACCTGCCGGGTGGCCAGCCGCGCACCTTGCAAGAGGCGCGACTGGCTCTGCGCGGCGCACCCGATGCCGAAACCCGCGACCGTATCGCTGCCGATTATGCCAGCGAGGTGATCGTACTGATGAGCGAGGCGCGCCGTCTGGAGCGGATGCGCCTCTATGACGAGGCGCGGGCGGCCTATTCACAGGTTGTCACGCGTGTGGGCGATCTGGACGCCCGTGTCTCGCAAACTGCCCTTCAGGCGCTGAACCGCCTCAACTAGGACGATAGATATGACCCACCACGCGCTCTTGGATCGGATCGAGCAGCACTACCGTTTCGACCGGAACACCTTTGAAACCTATGGTTCCAGCAACGTGCACCGCGGTGTGGACAAGAACAACGAACGTCACGAGGTCACGATCTACGTCCCCGAACCCGAGGTGATGAAGGACGCCAAGGCGCGGTCCGAACTGTTCGAACAGTTCCAGCGCTACAACAGCTCGCATCACCCCGCGACCCTGCCTGTGCCTTACGATATCGTCGAGATCGCCCCGAAAAAGGGCAAGGACGGCATGGCACTGGTGCTGAAACGCGCGACCGTCGGCGGCTTTTTCGGGATCGAACGCGACGGCGGCGGGCGGTCATGGTTCGAGGGAACCAATATCCCCTACGCCCAGCGACAGGGGGCTGCAGTTGCGTTTCTCGACGGTGTGAACGCGCTGGAAAACATGGACCTGCGCCTGCCCGAATTCGGCGTGTCGACCACGCAGGTGGTTCCCGACGGGAACGGTGTCAAACTGCTGATTGATCTGGTTTATTTTCCCGGCACATCGCCGCTGGGACGCAACACCCCGCACGAGCCGGCCTTTACGGCGCCTGAACGGGTGGCAAACGGCAGCGCGCAGCCGGCATCGGGGCCGGACCGCGTTTATTCACTGGCGGCCCTGTTGATCTATTTCCTGGCCGGTCCGGTCGGTTTCGCCAAGGTGTTCAGCGCGCCAGAGGTCACGACCAAGGACGATGTGCTGCCGATGCTCCAGAACATCGATTTCTGGGTCAACCGGGCCGAGCGCAAGGTCGGGATCGACGACACCGCCCTGCGCGCGGCGACCGACAACGAAATGTCGCTCGACCTTGCGGCGCTGTTCGCGCGCGCCACGTCGCCGGTGCCCGATGACCGATTTGGCACCGTCGATCTGTTCATCTCGGCGCTGCGCAACACGCTGAACGTGTCGACCGCGCCGGTGGTGGGTGCTGGCCTTGGCGCGGCGGGCATGGGCACCGGAATGCCACCCAAGAAATCGAAATTCGGGATGCTGACAGCCGCTGCGATCGGGTCCGTCCTGTTGGTCGGATCCGGCGGACTTTGGTACGTGGACAAGCTTGAAAAGGACCGCATTGCGGCCGAACGCGCCGCGGCCATGAACGAGGCCGCCGAGGTCTGCGGTCAGATGGCCGCGACGTTCGAGACATTGGGCGAAACGGGTTTTGCCACCACGGCGGATTGGGATGCATTGGTCGCGGACCGCACCGCATTGCCGCCGCCCGACACCACCGACAACATCAGGGCCGCCGTGCGGGATTGTCCCCAGATCAACGCGCGTGCGACGGCGCTGGCAGGTGACTACATGGCCGGACTGCAGACAGCGCTTGAGGATGAAATCGCGTTTGCCGCCGAAAATCCGGCGATGGCGGGTGCCCCTGCGTTGAACGACGCCCGCGCCGTTGCCGAACTGGGTGACGCCGCAGACCTGCCTATCGCGGAACGCGAGGCAGGCATCATCACAGCGACGGACGCATTGATCGCGGCCCATATGGCCACCCTTCAGGATCGGGCGACCGCCCTCGCTGCCTTGCGCGACGAGGTCGCAGGCATCTGGTCACTGCCCGCAGATGCAAATGACACGGGTCCTGCGTTCGATGCGCTGGGCGCGGCCGCAGCACAGGACACATCCGCCCCGGCGCTGCGCACCCTGTCCGAGGCGCAAGCCGCCGGTGAATCCGCCCTGATGTCGGGGCTGACCCGCGATCTGGGGGCACAGCGGCAGGATCTGCTTGATGAAATCGCCGATCTGCGGGCCAGCCTGGGCGAAAGCGCGCAGTGGTCCGCACTCGAGGCTGACATCGCCGACCTGCCAAACCAGCCGCAGGCCCTGACGTCCGAGGCTGTTCAGGCCGTCTATGCTGCCGTGGCGCAATTGCAGGGCGCCGTGGGTGAGGCCGGCGGTCAGGGTGCGCAGGCGTTGTCGGAAATCGCGGAACTGCGCGACACGATTGCCACGCTTGCCGATGGGGCAGGGCAGGCGGGTTATGATGATGTGGACGAATGGCAGACCGCGACGGCTGCGATGTCCGAACTGCCGGTCAACCCCGACGCCTTGCCGCGCTGGGCAGACCTGACCACCCAATTGTCGACGCTGGATGCCGAACTGGCGGCGGAATGGCAGGCGGGGCGCGCGCAATGCGACAGCTTTGCCGCCGAATATGCCGAACAGGCCGCGCTGCTGACCACCTGGGACGAGGCGCAGGCGCTGGACACCGCGCGCACCGCTGCCGCGCAGGTAACGGACGGAGAGGCCGACCGAGAGGCCTTTGCCGCCTGTGCCGCAGGGCTGCCGCAACTGACGGCTGCCACGATCCGGGCCCAAGGGAAATCCGTCCTGAATGACGCAGCGGAGGCCTATGCCGCTGCCGAAGAGGTCGCCGGGCTGACCGAGATCCCCGGCAATTTCGATCTGGCCGAACGTGCAGCCGAACTGGCCGCGACCGCCGTGCCGGAAACCGCCGATGCACTGGCTGACCTGCGTGACCGCGCCGCCGACCTGACGGCCGAAATCGCGGCCCGGACCACGGCACTGGAACGTGCGCAGGCGCAGCGCCAGACGCTTGCGTCCGAAAACGAGGCGCTGACCGCCGGTATTGCGGAAACCGGGCTGGGCACGCACCCGGCCTATGTCGAGGCCGTCGCGGGGTTCGGTGACCCCGATGCCGTGGATATCCTGTCCGGCAACAGCATGTTGGCCGAACAGAACGCGACCCTGCGCAAACTGGTGTCCGACTTTGACGCCGGTGCGCTGCTCAACTGCACCTTTGAGGGGTACGACATGGCGGCGCTTGTCGTCCGGTCCGAAGACCTGGCCGCGCTGCCGGCGGCATATGCGCCGCAAGAAGGCAGTCTTGATGCGCTTGCCGGACAGCACTGCGTCGGCATGGCCCCTGTGACCCTGGCCGAGGTGCAGGCCTGGGGCGACGGTCTGCAACCGAACCAGGCAGCGGTCCTGACCGAAATCGCGGCAACCACCCAGGCCGAGACATCGGAAACCGCGACCAACATCAGCGGATTTCTTGCGTTGTCCTACGCCCGGCATTTGTCCGAACAAAGCGGCGAGGCCGTCTGCCTGGTGCCTGCGCCACTGGTCGCGCTGATCAGTCAGGCTGACCCCGCATCCGCAGGTGTCGAAATGACCGGAACAGCCTGTGGCGAATCCTCGGTTGCGCGGCCGTTCTACGCGGGCGTCGATACTGCTGCCCCACTCGAGGCACCGACCTGTCTGGATGGTCAAAGCCGCCTGCCAGAGGTCGGCTTTCGTCTCGCCTTTGGCGCGATTTGCGCGGGGGAATGACCGCCTGGGCGTGCATGACACGCCGGTGGCGTGCGGTTGCTGCGACATGCGTCATCTGGGTGACCGCATGTCCTGCGGTTGCGCAATCCGCGACCGATCTATCGGTGCGTGACCAGTTTCAGCAGGCCTTTGCCGCGCTGTCGCAAGGCGATAGTGTCACAGCGCAACAAGGTTACACCAACCTGATGCGCACGCAGGAGTTGGGGGCCGATCTGTTGGACGCGGCCCAGCGGGGACTGATTGCAGCACAGCTGATGCAGCTGGACCGCCTGGTCACGGACAACGGGCCGCAGGATGCGGCTGTCGCAGCACTGGTGAACGAAATCCTGATCCAGATGGCGATGCCTGACAGTGCCCTGACTGCGCCGCAGCGGCGGGCGATCGCGGCGCGCCTGCCAGGCGTTGCAGATGCGCCAATGATCGCACGCTACCGGGTCCGCGTCGTGGTGGCCTCTGTCCGCGCGCTGCCGTCCTCTGCACAGGATTCGGCGCGTGTGGGCCGCGCACCCGAGGGGGCGGTGCTGGATGTGGTGGCGATCGTGCCGGGCCGTGAGCCGGGATACGATTGGGCGCGACTGGCTGGCGGGCAGGGCTATGTCCGCATTGATTTGCTGGTGCCGCTGGAATGATCGGCCTGCCGGACCCGACGTTGTTGTCGCTTGGCCTCGCCTTGGCGGTGGCCCTGATTTCCACATGGATCATCTGGACGGATATTTCGGCCCGCAGGATCAGCAATGCGGCTGTCGCGGTGCTGGCGGCGGTCTGGTTGATTGCAGCGCTGTTCCTGTTGCCTTGGTTCGAGGTGCTGCGTGGCCTCGGTCTGGCGATCGCCGTGTTTGTGGTCGGGGTGCTGATCTATCAAAAGGCGCGGATCGGCGGTGGCGATATCAAGCTCTTGTGCGTCACGCTGGCGCTGGTGCCGTCTGCACAATTCTGGAACGCGGTCTGGGTGTTCTACGGGCTGCTGGTGTTGCACGTGGTCATCAGTTTGATCGTCAGCGGAATCGCGCTGAAATCAATCCGCAAATCCTGGCAGAACGTACGACAATATCCCTTGGGCGTGCCGTTGGCCGGCGTTTTGCTAGTTGGCGCGTTGCGTTATCTGGCATCTGCCTAAAACATAGGCCATTGCGAACAATCGTTTCAAATCGGTGCAATTGCGCACCTGCTAAGGGATTTACGGCAATATTGTGGCCGTTGCCCTTGACTCCGGTCCTTACGTAAACTCCTAAATACAATAGAAAGTGATCGTGACCTTGCGTAATCGGCAAATTTTCGCCCCCGCAGGTTCGCAACACGGGACACACCCGATCGGCCACAGGTCGACGCTGAACAAAATTTTTAGACGCATTCGCTGCATTGAGGGCATCATGACTGACAACTCCAACCTCCGCCAAACCGGTATCCGTCAAAAATCCTTGGCTGGCCATTGCCGTCTGGGCCGCGCGACTGCCCTCGTACTGACGTTTGCGACAGGCGCGGTGGTGACGCTGGGTGTATCCCACGCCGACGCGCAGACGCTGACATGGGATATCGTGTCCGGTGACGGCGCTACGGTCACCTCGGGTGACGGCACTTGGGATGATGAGCGGACGGTCGAAAACTGGAACGACGGCACGGGCAGTGTCGGGTTCCGCCCCTTCGATGACGTTGTCATCCGTGATTCCAATGCGGCCCCGGGTTTTACGATCACAGTCGATGATCAGGGTGGGGATGGTATCGTGCGCGCGGGCGACGTTTTCGTGCGGGCAGCGGACGTGACGATCACCGGGCCAAGCCAACTCGCGCTTGAGGCGCTGCGGGTCGCTCCGGGTGCGTTTGTTGTTCTCGACGGTATCGAAATTGCCGGTACGCTGAACCTGTCTGGCAGCGGTCTGATCGACTTGGGTGATGTCTCTGTGACTGGTAATCTGGCATCCGCGGGTCAGGATGTGTTTCAGTTCGGTGATGTCGATGTGTCTGGGGTGACGCAGATCAGGGGTGACTACCTAATCGACGGTGGGGCAACGCTCACGACGCGCGGCGTCAACGTTTCCAACAACGCGCTGTTTGTCGCCAGTGGTGACATCATCGGAACGGTGACGTCCTTTGGCCGTACATTCATTGCGGGCGATGTGGATGGCGCCGTGAACGTGCGTGACGGACAAACGGTGTTTGACGGCGATTCCACAGTCGCGGGCGTGCGGGTCTTCATGGATACCATGACGGTCGCCGACGGGGCGACATTGACGACGATTGGCGGCGCGCGCGTTTCTGACGGTGGTCGCGGCATCATCGACGGCACGATGGTGTCGGACCTGCAGAACATTGGTGACCTGAACGTGTCCGGAACGCTTGACGGTGATGTCGAAAACACCGGCCTGATCAAACTGTCGGGCGTAATCGACGGTGATATCTTCAACAGCGGGGAAATCCGGGTCGAGGGTGGGTCGGCAGGTTTGCTGGGTGATATCGATAACCGTGGTCCTGGTCGGATTGATATCCGTGACGGCGCAGTCGTCGCAGGTGGTTCAATCAACAACGTGTACGGTAACCTGTCGATCGCAGGCACCTACAACGGTGACGTGATGAACGCGCGGACCGTGCAGCTGGACGGTGGCACGATCGGCGGGGACTACACATCCGCCAATCTGGGGTCCAGCAATTCGGCCGTTCTGGCGGCATCCGGTCAGACCCGGATCGGTGGCGACGTGAACGGTGCGGGCATCATCGACATGCGCGGCCGTGGCACAACGGACAACATCACCATCGGTGGCGCGATCACGGGCAGCAACACGTTCAATCTGGACGTGAACACATCGGCAGCTGCACCCAACGTCGACACCATCACGCTCGAAAGCCCGGGCGACGTATCGGCGGTGCAGACGTTGAATTTCGTCAACGCAGGCACCGGGCTTCAGACTGACCCTGTCGATGTCGTCATCGGCGACGGCGGCACGGTTGATCCCGACGATTTCGAGGTTGGGCTCCAGGCGCTGCCGGGTGGGACGACCGTGACCGCGCTGACGCAGAACGGCGACAACCTGGCCTATACGGTCTCGGTGACACCTGCTGTTGGCGGTGTGATCGGTGGCGTCGCAGCAACAAATGCTCTGATCGGTTCGATCGTGAACCGCCCGGCGTCGGCCTTTGTGACGCAAAGCGCGACACAGGCCGCTGACACCTGCGGTCGCGGGCTTTGGGCACGTGCGATTTCGGGCGAGGCAGATGGAACTGTCACCACCACAGATTCGCTGGGCCAGACCGATAACGACGTGAACATCACCTATGGTGGTGTGACCTTGGGACGTGACGTGGCCTGCGTGCAGGGCGGCCCTGGCGGATTTGATCTGGTCATGGGTGGTCAGGTGTCTGCCGTGACCGGTCAGTCCAGCGTGCCGGTGGATGCGATCGGCTCCGTCGCCGCGTCGACAACCGCGACCGATTTCGACCAGTTGTCGTTCGGTGCCTATGTCGCCGCGACCAAGGGGTCGCTGCTGATCGACGGCCAGTTGACCGGAACACGGACCAACAGCGAAATCTCGAACTCGGCCGTTAGCCTGAACGACAGTGAGTTCAGCGTCAGCGGCCTGGGTGTTTCGCTTGCGGCGCGTTATTTCTACGCACTGCCGCAGGAAGGCTGGGCGATCATTCCCAGCGCCGGTGTGTCGGTCGAGCGCATGCAGTTCTCGAACCTTGGCTTTGGCGATGGCAGCACGCTGTCGCTGGACGATCACACCCGCACGCTGGCCTATGTTGGCGGGACAGTTCAGAAAACCATCAACTCGCCTTCGGGTGACTCGCAGCAGCGGTTCCGTGGTACGGTCTCCTTGTTCGACGACCTGTCCGACGATCAGGTGGGCACCTTTACCCTCGCAAACGGTGGCGGCACGGAAACACTGTCGACCGGCAACCTGGGTAGCTTTACCGAGGCCAGCTTTGGCTACACGTTCTCGCAGCTGTTCAACGATGGTCCGGTCGATCAGATCGACCAGCAGATCCGCATCGACGGCCGGTTTGGCGACAATGTGGACAGCTACGGCATCACCGCAGAGGTGCGTTTCCACTTCTGATCTCGGGCCGGTCTGATCCGGCAGCATTGAAACAAGGGCATCCCGCGCAATCGGGGTGCCCTTTGCTTTGGCCACGGGGTGTGGGGCAGGCAGCGGCAGTTCGACTCTGTCCAAGCACGGCCTTGTGGAAACGCTGTCGGCAATGAGCAATGGACTTGCCACCCCGGCGCCCCCCTGCTATCAGCCGCCAACTGACCGGCCTCGGATTCGTTCCGGGGCCGTTTGGTTTATTCTTTGGCACCTACGGGGGCCTTCACATCAGGGTCCGCGTCAGTGGACCCGCCAAGCAAACGGAAGAAGCTAACATGGCACTCAAGTCGTATAAGCCGACGACGCCGGGCCAGCGTGGGCTGGTGCTGATCGACCGTTCGGAGCTTTGGAAAGGACGTCCCGTCAAATCCCTCACCGAGGGTCTGACGAAATCGGGCGGCCGGAACAACACCGGACGGATCACGTCGCGTCGTATTGGTGGGGGCGCAAAGCGTCTGTACCGCATCGTCGATTTCAAGCGTAACAAGCTGGACATGTCCGCTGTTATCGTGCGGATCGAATATGACCCGAACCGCACCGCATTCATCGCGCTGATCCAGTACGAAGACGGCACTCAGAATTACATCCTCGCACCGCAGCGTGTGTCCATCGGCGACAAGGTGATCGCGTCCGCAAAGGCCGACATCAAGCCGGGCAACGCCATGCCGTTCTCGGGCATGCCGATCGGTACGATCGTTCACAACATCGAGCTGAAGGCAGGCAAGGGCGGTCAGATCGCACGTTCCGCCGGCACTTACGCCCAGTTCGTCGGTCGTGACGGTGGTTACGCTCAGATCCGTTTGTCCTCGGGCGAACTGCGTCTGGTGCGTCAGGAATGCATGGCCACCATCGGTGCCGTGTCGAACCCCGACAACTCCAACCAGAACTTTGGTAAGGCCGGTCGCACCCGCCACAAGGGCAAGCGTCCTTCGGTCCGCGGTGTCGCGATGAACCCGATCGATCACCCGCACGGCGGTGGTGAAGGTCGGACCTCCGGTGGTCGTCACCCCGTGACACCCTGGGGCAAGCCCACCAAAGGCGCCAAGACCCGTAACCGGAAGAAGGCTTCCAGCAGCCTGATCATCCGTACGCGTCACCAAAAGAAGAAAGGCCGCTAATATGGCTCGTTCCGTCTGGAAAGGCCCGTTCGTCGACGCTTATGTGCTGAAAAAAGCCGAAGCTGCGCGCGAAAGCGGTCGTAACGAAGTGATCAAGATCTGGTCGCGTCGCTCCACCATCCTGCCTCAGTTCGTTGGTCTCACCTTTGGTGTGTACAACGGCAAGAAGCATATCCCCGTCAACGTCAGCGAAGACATGATCGGTCAGAAGTTCGGTGAATATTCCCCGACGCGGACCTATTACGGTCACGCCGCCGACAAAAAAGCGAAGCGGAAGTAAGTCATGAGCAAGGATAAGAATCCCCGCCGCGTGGCCGACAACGAAGCCCGCGCAAAACTGCGCATGCTGCGTACCTCGCCGCAGAAACTGAACCTCGTCGCAGAGCTGATCCGTGGCAAGAAAGTCGAGCGGGCATTGACCGACCTGACTTTCAGCAAGAAGCGCATCGCAGCTGACGTGAAGAAGTGCCTGCAGTCGGCCATCGCCAACGCAGAGAACAACCACAACCTGGACGTCGATGAACTGATCGTCGCCGAGGCCTATGTGGGCAAAAACCTGTTGATGAAGCGCGGACGCCCCCGGGCCCGTGGCCGTTTCGGCAAGATCGTCAAGCCGTTCTCTGAAATCACCATTCTGGTGCGCCAAGTTGAGGAGCAAGCGTAATGGGTAACAAAGTTAATCCTATCGGCATGCGTCTTCAGGTGAACCGCACGTGGGACAGCCGCTGGTTTGCAAACACCAAGGACTATGGTGATCTGCTGCTGGAAGACCTGGCCATCAAGGCGTTCATCCGCAAGGAATGTGCACAATCCGGCGTCAGCCGCGTGATCATCGAGCGTCCGCACCGCAAGTGCCGCGTCACGATCCACGCAGCCCGTCCCGGCGTCATCATCGGCAAGAAAGGTGCAGACATCGAAGGTCTGCGTCAGAAGCTGGCGAAACTGACGGCGTCCGAACTGCACCTGAACATCGTCGAAGTCCGCAAGCCCGAATTGGACGCAGCCCTGGTTGCCGAAAACATCGGTCAGCAGCTGGAACGCCGTGTGTCCTTCCGTCGCGCGATGAAGCGTGCGGTGCAGAACACCATGCGCATGGGTGGCCTGGGCATCCGGGTGAACCTCGCTGGTCGTCTGGGTGGTGCCGAAATCGCACGGACCGAATGGTATCGCGAGGGCCGCGTGCCCCTGCACACCCTGCGGGCCGACATCGATTACGCGCTGTACGAGGCAATGACCCCCTATGGTATCATCGGGATCAAGGTCTGGATCTTCAAAGGCGAGATCATGGAACATGATCCGCAGGCGCACGATCGCAAACATGCCGAGCTTCAGGAAGGCGCTGTTCCGCGCGGTCCTGGTGGCCCGCGTCGCGACCGGTAAGGAGTAGAACCAATGCTACAACCGAAACGCACAAAATTCCGCAAGATGCACAAGGGCCGCATCAAGGGTGAAGCAAAGGGTGGGTTTGACCTGAACTTTGGCACCTTTGGCCTGAAGGCACTGGAGCCCGAGCGGATCACCGCACGCCAGATCGAAGCGGCACGTCGTGCCATGACGCGTCACATGAAGCGTCAGGGCCGCGTCTGGATCCGGATTTTCCCGGATCTGCCCGTGACCTCCAAGCCGGTCGAAGTCCGGATGGGTAAAGGTAAGGGTTCCGTCGATTTCTGGGCAGCCAAGGTGAAGCCTGGCCGCGTGATGTTCGAGATCGACGGCGTCGACGAAGTCACCGCACGCGAGGCCCTGCGCCTGGCCGCGATGAAGCTGCCGATCAAGACCCGCACCGTGGTCCGCGAAGACTGGTAAACCCGGTCGTTCGTTAATGATAGAAGGCCCCTGCCGAAAGGTGGGGGCCTTTTGCGTTTGGATTGCCAATTGGCAATCGGGGTGAATGGCGCGGGCGATCAACGGCTTGTCCTGGATGGCATAAAGCGTTCACCCCTGCGTGCGGTCCAGACACGTTTTCGCCGAAAACGAGTCCACCCGGCCCGCCAGAGGTGCCAGAATTTTCGCGAAAATTCTGACGCCCCGTGGCGCAGGTCCGGCAATGGGGGTAGATGTGGCGCATGACCCAGATCAGATCCCTCTTTGTGACCCGCCTGTACCAAGCGCCCCTGTCCGCGCATGGCAAACCCATTGACCCCGAAGAATTGGAGGCGACATGCCTGTCCATCGCAGAGGATGACGAGGCGGGGCAGGACTGGTGCGAGGAAAACAGCTTTCCCGGCTATACGTCCTATGCCTCGCTGACGGACCTGCCGTGGCGCATGCCGATCTTCAAGACGCTGAAAAAGGCGTTGGACAAGCATGTGAAGGCATTCGCCAAGGACCTGTCGTTCGATCTGGGCGATAAGAAGCTGAAGCTCGAAGACCTCTGGATCAACATCCTGCCAGAGGGCGGCATCCACACAGCCCACATCCACCCACATTCGGTGATTTCCGGCACGACCTATGTCGCGATGCCGTCCGGCACATCCGCGATCAAGTTCGAGGACCCGCGCCTGCCCATGATGATGGCCGCCCCCGGCCGCACCAAGGACGCGGACGAGGCGCTACGCCAGTTCATCTATGTGGCACCCGAGGTCGGTGACGTGCTGCTGTGGGAAAGCTGGCTAAGGCATGAAGTGCCGATGAACATGGCGGAAGAGGATCGTGTGAGCGTGAGTTTTAATTATGGATGGGGCAATTAAAGGTGATCTATTTGACGAGGTCGCTAGCTAATTTGAAGTCCCAGTTAGGAGCGTAAAGCAAAAGCGCACCCCGATTGGCTGTATTCCAGACTGGCCGATCTGAGCCAATGTAATAGAAATGAGCTTTCTTTCCAGATTTAAGAACTTTCTCACCGGGGTCGCCACTTTTTGTGTAAACAACCACTAAGTCGCCTTCGAGCAACTCTTTATAGGGAAGCCAGCACGTTACAGCAATGTCGGTATTCGGTGTATCACCCAAGCTTCCAGTCTGACAAATGAGATAGTCACCGATGTCAGTGTCAGCCTTGACGCGTAGGGTGAGGCGCTCCTTTTGAATATCTCCTGCAGCCAAAATGGACCTGATTTCTAGTTTCATGATTTTATAGCCTTAGCTGCAACGCCGCAGATTAGAAGAATTACACCCAGAGACAGTATGATCCAAACGAGGCCGCTATCTGTTGAAGCTGGGAGGATAAGGGGTTCTGCAACCACATCGACACTACGGCTAGTAGAAGAATCTGAAAGAAGATTGCCGCCGGCTAGACCTATTAGAATTGATCCGGTTGCAACCGCTCCGGTACTCAATATTTCAACTGCCCTCTTTGTATTCAATCGCTCTTCAAGGACTGCTACCTTAATGTTCGTGCTGTGAGATTCTGCAATAATTTTTCGTGCGTCGCCTAGTTCGCCTCGGAGGTCTTCCAGCTCATCCGCTAAAAACTTTGCGACAATGGGGTTGCTGAGATCGCTCTCTTTAATCTCCAAGCCCACGTTCGACATTGCTCGACGTTTTCCCTTCCCGGATGGAGCAGATGCTGCGCCTTCGGCGCTTGGCTCAGTGCTCTCATCATCTGGGTCAGACATCCTGTTTTCTCATTCGCTAGTTTCCAGCTTGCTACCAGTATACATAAATCAGTCAGCTAGCATCGCCAACTCCCCTTGCCAACTGGCCGCATCCCTTCTATGAGGCCCCTTCATCACGAACTCCACTGGATGCAGGGTGACCCGAAAGGGCCCTCCAGTGATGTTGAAAGGATACGGCATGAAAGCCAACGAACTGCGTGACAAGACGCCCGACCAACTGCGGGAAGAGCTTGTAAACCTTAAGAAAGAATCGTTCAACCTGCGGTTCCAGCAGGCCACCGGCCAGATGGAAAACACCGCTGCGATCCGCGCTGCACGTCGCAACGCGGCCCGCGTCAAAACGATTCTCAACCAGAAAGCCGCTGACGCGGCCAATTCGGAGGCCTGAGCCCATGCCAAAGCGTATTTTGTCCGGGGTCGTCACCTCCAACCAGAACGAACAGACCGTCACCGTGTCGGTCGAGCGTCGCTTCAAGCACCCGCTGCTGCACAAGACAGTGCGTAAGTCCAAGAAGTACCGCGCCCACGACGAGAACAACACGTTCAACGTCGGCGACCAGGTCCGCATTCAGGAATGCGCGCCGAAGTCGAAAACCAAACGCTGGGAAGTGATCGCGTCCTAATCGGCGCCCACCCCCAATTCAACGAAACCCTGGGGCCCCGGTCGGAAATCGGGCATACCCCATAGGTCGAAAAAGGACATCACATGATCCAGATGCAGACCAACCTGGATGTTGCTGACAACAGCGGCGCACGCCGTGTGCAGTGCATCAAGGTTCTCGGCGGTTCGCACCGTCGTTACGCATCGGTCGGCGATATCATCGTCGTATCGGTGAAAGAGGCCATTCCCCGCGGCCGCGTGAAAAAAGGCGACGTGCGCAAAGCAGTCGTCGTGCGCACCGCCAAGGAAGTCTTCCGTGAAGACGGAACCGCGATCCGTTTCGATCGCAACGCGGCTGTCATCCTCAACAACAACAACGAGCCGGTCGGCACCCGTATCTTTGGGCCGGTCGTGCGTGAGCTTCGTGCAAAGAACTTCATGAAGATCATCTCTCTCGCTCCGGAGGTGCTGTAACCATGGCTGCAAAACTCCGCAAAGGTGACAAGGTCATCGTTCTGGCTGGCAAGGACAAAGGTCTGACCGGCGAGATCAAGAGCGTCGACCCCAAGGCTGGCAAGGCCGTGGTCGAAGGTGTGAACATGGCGATCCGCCACGTGAAGCAGAGCCAGTCCAGCGAAGGTGGTCGCACGCCCAAGGCGATGCCGATCCAGCTGAGCAACCTGGCTGTTGTTGATGCGAACGGCAAAGCCACCCGCGTCGGTTTCCGCATGGATGGCGACAACAAGGTGCGTTACGCCAAGACGACAGGGGATGCGATCTGATGCTTGACCAAGCGAACTACACCCCGCGCCTGAAGCAGCAGTACATGGACACGATCCGCGCTGCGCTGAAGGAAGAATTCGGCTACAAGAACGACATGCAGATTCCGAAGCTGGACAAGATCGTCCTGAACATCGGCTGCGGTGCAGAGGCCGTGCGCGATTCCAAGAAGGCGAAGACCGCTCAGGAAGACCTGACGACCATCGCTGGCCAGAAGGCCATGACCACACGTGCGAAGAAGTCGATCGCTGGCTTCCGCGTCCGTGAGGACATGCCCCTGGGTGCAAAGGTGACCCTGCGCGGTGACCGCATGTACGAATTCCTGGACCGCCTGATCACCGTCGCAATGCCGCGCATCCGCGACTTCCGTGGTGTCTCTGGCAAATCCTTCGATGGCCGCGGCAACTATGCCACGGGCATCAAGGAACACCTCATCTTCCCCGAGATCAATTTCGACAAGATCGACGAGAACTGGGGCATGGACATCGTGATCTGCACCACCGCCGCAACCGACGCTGAAGCCAAGAGCCTGTTGAAAGCCTTCAACATGCCCTTCAACAGCTGATCGCGTCAGGAGAACAAAGATATGGCTAAGAAATCCATGATCGAGCGCGAGAAAAAGCGCGAACGCCTGGTGGCGCAGTACGCTGAAAAGCGCGCGGCCCTGAAGGCAATCATCAACGACCGTGAAAAGCCCGTCGAGGAGCGCTTCAAGGCGTCCCTGAAGCTGGCCGAACTGCCCCGCAACTCCAGCAAGGTGCGTCTGCACAACCGCTGCCAGCTGACGGGTCGTCCGCACGCGTATTATCGTAAACTGAAGATCAGCCGGATCGCGCTGCGGGACCTTGGTTCCAACGGCGAGATCCCCGGCATGGTCAAGTCGAGCTGGTAAGGAGAATTTAGTATGAACGATCCTATCGGTGATATGCTGACCCGCATTCGTAACGGTCAGATGCGCGGCAAGGCCTCGGTCGAGACACCTGCATCCAAGCTGCGTGGCTGGGTGCTGGATGTGCTGGCTGACGAAGGCTACATCCGCGGTTACGAGAAAAAAGACGGCAAGGACGGTCACCCGGCCTTTTCGATCGAGCTGAAGTACTACGAAGGTACGCCCGTCATCCAAGAGGTGAAGCGCGTGTCCAAGCCCGGTCGTCGTGTTTACATGGCCGTCAATGACCTGCCGAGCGTCCGTCAGGGCCTGGGCGTGTCGATTGTCTCCACCCCCAAGGGTGTGATGTCTGATGCAAATGCACGCGCAGCCAATGTTGGCGGCGAAGTGCTTTGCACCGTATTCTAAGGAGGGACTAATGTCTCGTATTGGTAAAAAACCGGTCGAGCTGCCCTCCGGGGTTGAGGCGAAAGTCTCCGGCCAGACCATCGAAGTGAAAGGCCCCAAGGGGACCCGCAGCTTCAAGGCGACCGACGATGTGACACTGACGGTCGAAGACGGCGCAGTCAGCGTGACTCCGCGCGGGAAGTCCAAGCGCGCACGCCAGCAGTGGGGCATGACCCGCACGCAGGTGTCGAACCTTGTGACCGGTGTGACCACCGGCTTCAAGAAAGAGCTTGAGATCAACGGCGTGGGTTACCGGGCACAGATGCAGGGCAACGTCCTGAAGTTGGCGCTGGGTTACAGCCACGACGTGAATTTCGATGTGCCCGAGGGCGTCACCGTGACGGCCCCCAAGCAGACCGAGATCATCGTCGAGGGCATCGACCAACAGCAGGTTGGTCAGGTTGCCGCGAACATCCGTGCTTGGCGCAAGCCCGAGCCCTACAAGGGCAAGGGCATCAAGTACAAAGATGAGTACATCTTCCGCAAAGAAGGGAAGAAGAAGTAACATGGCCAACAGCAAAAGAACCCTGTTCCTCAAGCGCCGTCTGCGCGTCCGGAACAAGCTGCGCAGCGTCAATGCTGGTCGGATGCGTCTGAGCGTCCACCGCAGCAACAAGAACATCAGCGTTCAGCTGATCGACGATGTGAACGGCGTGACCGTCGCCTCTGCCTCCACCCTGGAGAAAGATCTGGGCGTCGTCGGCACGAACAACATCGAGGCCGCCAAGAAGGTGGGCGCGGCGATTGCCGAGCGCGCCAAGAAAGCCGGCGTGGAAGAAGCCTATTTCGACCGCGGTGGTTTCCTGTTCCACGGCAAGGTGAAGGCTGTTGCCGACGCCGCCCGTGAAGCTGGCCTGAAGATCTAAACCAAACGTAGGCGGCCCCCCGGTGGGGCCGTCTCGATGATCGGGGCCCGGTGGGGCACTGCGATCGTATCCACAAGGCGCGAGCCTGAAACAGAAAGGACAGCCAGACATGGCAGAACGTGATAACCGGGGTGGCCGCGGCCGCCGCGAAGAGCAAACACCGGAATTTGCCGACCGTCTGGTCGCGATCAACCGCGTGTCCAAGACCGTCAAGGGTGGTAAGCGTTTCGGCTTTGCCGCACTCGTCGTTGTCGGTGACCAGAAGGGTCGCGTCGGTTTCGGCAAGGGCAAGGCCAAAGAGGTCCCCGAGGCGATCCGCAAGGCAACCGAATCCGCCAAGCGCAACATGATCCGTGTCGCCCTCAAGGATGGCCGGACGCTGCACCACGACATGGAAGGCCGCCACGGCGCTGGCCGCGTCGTGATGCGTCAGGCACCCGCAGGTACCGGTATCATCGCCGGTGGTCCGATGCGTGCCGTGTTCGAGATGCTGGGTGTGCAGGACGTCGTGTCCAAGTCGCTGGGTTCGCAGAACCCGTACAACATGATCCGCGCCACGCTGGACGGCCTCCGCAAGGAGCAGTCGCCCCGCAATGTGGCACAGCGTCGTGGCAAGAAGGTCGCCGACATTCTGCCAAAGCAGAACAACGTCGATCAGCAGTCTGACGTGGCACACAACGCCACCGAAGCCGAAGCAACCGCTGACGCGTAAGGAGTAGATGACAATGGCTAAAACAATCGTCGTCAAGCAGGTGGGTTCGCCCATCCGTCGCCCCGAAAAGCAGCGCAAAACGCTGATCGGCCTGGGCCTGAACAAGATGCACCGCACCCGCGAACTGGAAGACACACCTTCCGTCCGCGGCATGGTGAATTCGATCCCGCACCTGGTGCAGATCATCGAAGAAAAGGGCTAAGGCCTCTTTCAACGGCAAGATTTTGGAACGCCCGCAGCAGCACGCTGCGGGCGTTCTGCGTTGCAGCATTTGCATGGCGGGTCTGAAGTTCTGTGCGTTGTGGGAATGTCTGGACGGTTCTATCTAAGGGTCACGAGAGATAACCGGCCTGCACAGAACCGCGGGCACCTAAACCCGAAGGACGTACAGATGACTTTTGCAAGCACATTCAACACCGCCAACGCCGACAGCCTGATGGGCCGCTTGGCAACGACACTGCGCACCGCACGCGCCCGCCACAAGGCCTATGTGCGCACCCGTGACGAGCTGCACGCCATGTCCAGCCGCGAACTGGCCGACATCGGCATCAACCGCAGCATGATCCCCGCCGTCGCGCGCGAGGCCGCTGCACTGGCTGGCTAAGCCGCCACCGACGCAAGATTCAGGACGCCCTGCCAGTTTTGGCGGGGCGTTTTGCGTCTCAGGTCGCGACCCGAACTGCCGGTCGCCGGCCATTCTTGACGCGCTGCAGGTGCGCCGCTATACGCCGCCAGTCTGCACCCGTCGGGTGCGACTCACTGTAATGCCGTGTGCCTCGTTCCCGTCGCTGGGTGAGGTCCTCCGGCCAAGGAGATAGCGACAATGTTTAAACTGAACGAACTGTCCGACAACGAAGGCGCAACCCACCGCAAGAAGCGCGTTGGCCGTGGTGCAGGTTCCGGCAAAGGTAAGACCGGTGGCCGTGGTATCAAAGGTCAAAAGTCGCGCTCTGGTGTGGCGATCAAGGGCTATGAAGGCGGCCAGATGCCGCTGTACCAGCGCCTGCCCAAGCGTGGTTTCAACAACATCAACGCCAAGACCTATTCCGTCGTGAACCTGGGCCTGATCCAGAAATTCATCGACGCCGGCAAGATCGACGCCAGCAACGAGCTGACCGAGGACGCACTGATCGCATCCGGTCTGATCCGCCGCCGCAAGGACGGTATCCGCGTTCTGGCCAAGGGCGATCTGACGTCCAAGATCACGCTGAACGTGACCGGCGCATCCAAGGGTGCCATCGAAGCGGTCGAGAAGGCAGGTGGTTCCGTCACCGTCGCAGCCCCGAAAGCGGCCGCAGACGCCTGATCGCTTGTGGGTCAGGGAAACCTGCCCTAGATAGGATCAACGTTTTCCAAACGCCGCCGACCGGGAAACCGTTGGGCGGCGTTTTTATTATCGAAGAGGCCTTTGCATGGCATCCGCAGCAGAACAAATGGCATCCAACATGAGTTGGGGCGCTTTCGGCAAGGCGAAGGAACTTCGCAGCCGAATCCTTTTCACCATCGGACTTTTGTGTGTCTACCGTCTGGGCACCTATATCCCGGTGCCGGGGATCGACGGCGTGCAGTTGCGCGCCTTCATGGACGACGCGGCCGCCGGAATCGGTGGCATCCTGTCGATGTTCACAGGTGGTGCGCTGTCGCGGATGGGTATCTTTGCCCTGGGCATCATGCCTTATATTTCGGCTTCGATCATCGTGCAGCTGCTGGGCGCGATGTGGGAGCCGCTGAAAAACCTGAAAAAAGAGGGTGAGCAGGGGCGTCGCAAGATGAACCAGTACACCCGTTACGGCACCGTGGCACTTGCCACGGCACAGGCCTACGGTTTGGCCAAGTCGCTGGAGGCAGGCGGTCTGGCTGCTGATCCGGGGCTTTTCTTTACCGCAAGCTGTGTGATCACCATCGTGGGTGGCACGATGTTCCTGATGTGGCTGGGTGAGCAGATCACCGCACGTGGCATCGGCAACGGTATCTCCTTGATCATTTTCGTCGGCATCATCGCCGAGGTTCCCGCCGCTCTGGCGCAATTCCTGAGCCAAGGCCGGTCCGGTGCGATCAGCCCCTTTGTCATCGTTGGCGTGATCGTGATGGTAATTGCGGTGCTGACATTCGTGGTGTTCATGGAACGGTCGCTGCGCAAGATCCACATCCAGTATCCACGCCAGCAACGCGGCATGAAGGTCTATGACGGATCGTCCAGCCACCTGCCGATCAAGGTGAACCCGGCTGGCGTGATCCCTGCGATTTTCGCAAGCGCATTGCTGCTGTTGCCGACCACGATCAGCACCTTCTCTGGCGGGTCCAACAGTCCGATCATGTCGGCGCTGCTGGCCTATTTCGGTCCGGGGCAGCCGTTGTATCTGTTGTTCTTTACGGTGATGATTGTGTTCTTCACCTACTTCTACACCCGTGAGGTCGCGTTCAAGACGGACGAGGTTGCCGAAAACCTAAAGAACCAGAACGGTTTCGTACCCGGTATTCGTCCGGGTCAGAAAACCAAGGAATACCTCGACTATGTTGTGACCCGTGTTCTGGTGCTGGGGTCCGGCTATCTGGCGCTGGTCGCGCTGTTGCCGGAAATCATCCGCAGCCAGTTCGCGATCCCGTTCTATTTCGGCGGCACATCCGTGCTGATTATCGTGTCGGTGGGGATGGACACGATCCAGCAGATACAGTCACATCTGCTGGCGCATCAGTATGAGGGACTGATCGAGAAATCACAGTTGCGCGGCAAGCGCGGCGGCACGAAGCGGAGGGGGCCAGCGCGCCGATGAACATTATCCTGTTGGGACCGCCGGGGGCGGGTAAGGGCACGCAAGCGCGTCGCCTGGTCGAAGAACGCAATCTGGTGCAGCTGTCCACAGGTGACATGCTGCGCGCCGCCCGGACATCGGGCACCGAGATGGGCCAGATGGTTGCCGGGGTCATGGACCGGGGCGAGTTGGTCACCGATGAGATCGTGATTGGTCTGATCCGCGAGCAACTGACCAACGACGACGGCGCTGACGGCTATATCTTTGACGGATTTCCCCGCACCCTGGCCCAGGCCGATGCGCTGGGTGATCTGCTGAAGGAGCTGGGTGAGGATCTGGACCGCGTTGTCCTGATGGAAGTCGACGACGAGGCACTGGTCGCCCGGATCACGGCACGTTCGACCTGTGCCAACTGTGGTGAGGTCTATAACGACAACACCAAACCTGTCCCCGACAACGGCGTCTGCGTCAGCTGCGGCGAAAAGGCAGAGTTCACGCGCCGTTCGGACGACAACGAGGACAGCCTGAAAACCCGTTTGCTGGCCTATTACAAACAGACCAGTCCGCTGGTCGGTTACTACTATGCGAACGGCGACCTGAGCACGGTCGACGGCCTGCAATCGATGGACGATGTATCGGCTGCGATCCGCGCTGCACTGACCTGATGCGCCAATGGTGAACAGGGGGTTGACCCCCTGTTGCCTTACTCCTAAACACCCGCATCCCGCGAGGGAATCATTCTTGGTGTCCGGGTCGCACCCACGCCGCCAAGATTACCTCATATGACACCGGCCTGCCGCGAAAATCGGTAGGCCTGCGTTGTGAAAAAAGGGTCTGGCATGACGGACCCGCAACGAAAAGGATTGCTATTTTGGCACGTATCGCTGGGGTTAACATCCCGTCTGGTAAGCGCGTTCCCATCGCACTGACCTATATCACCGGTATCGGCAACACGACCGCTGAAACCATCTGTGAAGCTGTTGGCATCGACCGCGCGCGCCGCGTGAACGACCTGTCCGACGCCGAAATCCTCAAGGTGCGCGAGTATATCGACGAGCATCTGACCGTCGAGGGTGACCTGCGTCGTGAGACCCAGATGAACATCAAGCGTCTGATGGACCTCGGTTCGTACCGTGGCCTGCGTCACCGCCGGAACCTGCCGGTTCGCGGTCAGCGGACCCACACCAACGCACGCACGCGCAAGGGCCCCGCAAAGGCCATCGCCGGCAAGAAGAAATAAGGAGGCTCCATCATGGCACGTGATACTCGTCGTGGGGGCAAGAAGAAGGTCTCCAAGAACATCGCCGCTGGTGTGGCGCATGTGAACTCTTCGTTCAACAACACGAAAATCCTGATTTCTGACGTTCAGGGCAACGCAATTGCGTGGTCCTCTGCCGGTACCATGGGTTTCAAGGGGTCGCGTAAATCGACACCCTACGCCGCCCAGATGGCCGCAGAAGACGCCGGCAAGAAAGCACAGGACCACGGCGTGAAAACGCTGGAAGTCGAAGTGCAGGGCCCCGGTTCCGGCCGCGAAAGCGCGCTGCGCGCTCTGGCCGCCGTCGGTTTCAACATCACCTCGATCCGTGATGTGACCCCGATGGCCCACAACGGCTGCCGCCCCCCAAAGCGTCGCCGCGTCTAAGCCTATTTATGGTGATGGGGCCGTGCATCCGCACGGCCCCGTTGCGCCGTTTTGAAACCTCGAGCGTCGGACCTTTTGGACATAGGGTCGGGCAAGGATGGAGGGACATATGATCCACAAGAACTGGGCCGAACTGATTAAACCGTCGCAACTGGACGTCAAGCCGGGCAACGACCCCGCACGCCAGGCGACCGTGACCGCCGAACCGCTGGAACGCGGCTTTGGTCTGACGCTGGGCAACGCGCTGCGCCGCGTTCTGATGTCGTCGCTGCAAGGCGCTGCCATCACCGCCGTCCAGATTGACAACGTCCTGCACGAATTTTCGTCCGTGGCCGGTGTGCGTGAAGACGTGACCGACATCGTTCTGAACCTCAAGGGTGTTGCGATCCGCATGGACGTCGAAGGCCCCAAGCGTCTGAGTGTCCAGGCCAAGGGTCCGGGCATCGTGACCGCCGGCGATATCTCGGAAACGGCAGGGATCGAGATCCTGAACAAGGATCACGTGATCTGTCACCTGGATGACGGCGCCGATCTGTACATGGAACTGACCGTCAACACCGGTAAGGGCTATGTCGCCGCCGACAAGAACAAGCCCGAGGATGCGCCAATCGGCATGATCGCCATCGACGCGATCTACTCCCCGGTCAAAAAGGTCAGCTATGACGTGCAGCCCACCCGCGAGGGCCAGGTGCTGGACTATGACAAGCTGACGATGAAAATCGAAACAGACGGTTCGCTGACCCCCGACGATGCAGTGGCCTATGCCGCGCGTATTCTTCAGGATCAGCTGCAGGTCTTCGTCAACTTTGACGAGCCGGAATCCGCATCCGCCGGTGGCGATGATGATGGTCTGGAATTCAACCCGCTGCTGCTGAAGAAGGTCGACGAGCTGGAACTGTCTGTCCGTTCGGCAAACTGCCTCAAGAACGACAACATCGTCTATATCGGCGATCTGATCCAGAAAACCGAAGCCGAAATGCTGCGCACGCCGAACTTTGGCCGCAAGTCCCTGAACGAGATCAAGGAAGTGCTGTCCGGCATGGGTCTGCACCTTGGCATGGACGTCGAGGACTGGCCGCCAGACAACATCGAAGATCTGGCCAAGAAGTTCGAAGACCAGTTCTAAGAGCTACGCGCCCCGGTCACGATCGGGGCGCGGCAATGCCCGCAATGGCGGGGAAGAACCGGGCATGGTGCCCCAATAACGGAGCTACGCGTCATCGCATCGCGGGCCCATCATAAAACGTAATGGAGACTTAACATGCGTCACGCACGTGGATACCGCCGCCTGAACCGCACCCATGAACACCGCAAGGCGCTGTTCGCGAACATGGCTGGCTCGCTCATCGAACATGAGCAGATCAAGACAACCCTGCCCAAGGCCAAAGAACTCAAGCGCGTCATCGACAAGCTGATTACGCTGGGCAAGCGCGGCGACCTGCACGCCCGCCGCATGGCCAATGCGCAGCTGAAGCAGGAAATGCACACAGCGAAACTATTCGAAATCCTGGGGCCACGCTACCAGGACCGTCAGGGCGGCTACTGCCGCGTTCTGAAGGCCGGTTTCCGTTACGGCGACATGGCCCCGATGGCGATCATCGAACTGGTCGACCGCGACCGCGATGCCAAGGGCGCATCGGACAAGGCACGTCTGGCCGAAGAAGATTCCGCCGAAAGCTAAGCTGACGGCAGTTCGTCAAAGAGGCCCGGTCGCAAGATCGGGCCTTTTTTGTGTTTAAAGGTCAAAAATTCGCCACGCGGCGAAAATATCTATTAGAAACAATTTTATAAAACCGCAGCATACTGTCGGTGACCCAATATAGATCAGGCCATGACCGTCCAATCCGAAATCGAACGCCACACGCGCGAACTGGTAAAAATGGCGCCGTCGGGGCTGTTCTATGCGCTGCATTTTCGGTTCGCGCTGCCCCTGATGCACTATCACAGCTATCCGCGCGACTGGACCGACCGCTATACCGAACGGGCCTATGCGCTGCGGGATCCGGTCATTCTGTGGGGATTTGGGAATTCCGGCACCGCCCGGTGGTCGGATATCGAGCTACCTGATCCGGAGAACATCATTGGGCAGGCCCGCGAATTCGGCATGAACTACGGATTTGTCGTGGCGACGGGGTCGATCAAATCCCGGACCATTGCGTCCGCCGCCCGCGCCGATCGCGAATTCACGCAGAGCGAAATCACCCAGTTCGCCGAGACGATCGAGACGATGCATCGTCTGGTTGAACCACCCGGTTCGCTGTCCGCTGCACAGATCGAGGCGTTGGCGCTGATTGCGGGTGGGGATCGCCATGCCGCCGCTGCTGCAAAGCTGGGCATTTCAGAAAGCGCTCTCAAGGCGCGACTTGCTGCCGCACGTACCAATCTGAAAGCAAGAACAACGGTTGAGGCGATCCAGAGGGCTCGCAACTACAAGTTGCTCTAAACACTTTTTTAAGCATGACTCCGAGACGATGACCAGCCGTCGTCGCCATTTCATTCATCGGAGAAACAATCATGCAAGCAACCACGCTATCCTTTGCGAATCTGCACAATCATGGCGAGCTTTTCGCCAACATCCTGCGCGCACGGCGCGAATCGTTCATCGTGCGAAACAACTGGAAACTGCCCGAAAGCATGGGCATGGAATTCGACCAGTACGACACGCCCGCATCACGCTGGCTCGCTGTTCACGATGTCGACGGCCGGGTGCTGGCCGGTGTGCGTCTGACCCCGACAACGGCACAATGCGGGGTCTATTCCTACATGATCCGCGATGCGCAAAACGGGCTGTTGTCGTCGATCCCCGATGACCTGCTGTTTGGCGCGGCACCTGTCGACAGCGGCACATGGGAGGTCACGCGCGGCTTCATCGTCCATGACTTGCCCGCAGCCCAGCGTCAGCGGGTGCGTATCCGGCTGGTCAATCAGATGCTGCGCACCGCCCGCACCGAAGGCATCGGCCGCATGATCGCGCTCTTGCCGTCGAATTGGGGCCGCTGGGCCGGGCGCTGTCATCTGACGATGGAACCCGCCGGGCGCAACATGAACATGGGTGGGATCGACTATCAGGCTGTCTGGATCGGATTTGCCAGCCAGATGCACTGACGCTTTGCCAAGCTGCCGGGCAAGGCTTATCTGTCACAGATGGCTGATTTGTTCGACTCTGACCTCCCTCCCAAAAAACCAGCCGGTCCGCGCCCCCTCGCGGATCGGCTGAGGCCACGCGCGTTGTCGCAGGTGATCGGGCAACAACAGGTGCTGGGTCCGGATGCACCGCTGGGTGCGATGCTGGCGTCTGGGAGTTTGTCGTCACTGGTGTTCTGGGGGCCGCCGGGCGTTGGCAAGACGACGATTGCGCGGCTGTTGGCGAATGAATCCGACCTGCATTTCGTTCAGATCAGTGCAATTTTCACGGGTGTGCCGGACCTGCGCAAGGTGTTCGAGGCGGCCAAGATCAGGCGCGCGAACGGGCAGGGCACGCTGTTGTTCGTGGACGAGATCCACCGGTTCAACAAGGCGCAGCAGGACGGATTTCTGCCGTATATGGAGGATGGCACCATCCTGCTGGTCGGGGCCACGACGGAAAATCCCAGTTTCGAACTGAACGCCGCGCTTTTGTCGCGGTCGCAGGTGCTGATCCTGACGCGGCTGAACGAGGATGACCTCGAACTGTTGGCCCAGCGGGCCGAGGCGGAACTGGGTCGCGCGCTGCCGCTGGATACGCCCGCGCGTGCGGCGCTGATCAACATGGCGGATGGTGACGGGCGGTCGCTGCTGAACCTGATCGAACAGATCGCGGGCTGGAAAACCGACAAACCGCTGGGCGTCGATACCCTGACCAGCCGTCTGATGAAGCGGGCCGCAAAATACGACAAATCCGGCGATGAGCATTACAATCTGATCTCTGCCTTGCACAAATCCGTGCGGGGGTCGGACCCTGATGCAGCACTGTACTGGCTGGCACGGATGCTGACCGGCGGCGAGGACCCGCGATACCTGGCGCGGCGTATCGTGCGGATGGCGGTCGAGGATATCGGACTGGCCGATCCGCAGGCACAACACGTCTGCCTGCAAGCCTGGGAAACCTATGAACGGCTGGGCAGTCCAGAGGGCGAATTGGCGCTGGGACAGGCGGTGACCTATCTGGCGCTCGCGCCGAAATCCAACGCCGGCTACGTCGCGTTCAAGGCCGCGATGGTGGCCGCGAAAAAGACCGGATCCGAACCGCCGCCGGCCCATATCCTGAACGCACCGACCACGCTGATGAAAGAGCAGGGGTTCGGCGCAGGCTATGCCTACGACCACGACGCAGAGGACGGGTTTTCCGGTCAGGACTATTTCCCCGAAGGCATGAAGCGCGGCATCTATTATCTGCCCGTCGATCGCGGGTTCGAGCGTGATCTGAAAAAGCGGCTGGATTTCTTTGCCGGGTTGCGGGCCAAGCGCAAGGCCCGCCAGAATTGACTTCTACCGCGTCAGGGGCCAGAGAGCGCGGATGATTTTGACAGGCATCTCTGTGGCATTGGGCGGCGCGATTGGCGCGACCCTGCGGTGGCTGACCGGGCTGTGGGCGCTGCGCGTCATGGGGCCGGGGTTCCCGTGGGCCACGTTGTGCGTCAACGTGGTCGGGTCGTTCCTGATGGGTGTGCTGGTCGTGGTGCTGGCGGAAAAGTCCGGCAATCGGTTCGCACCGTTTCTGATGACCGGGGTGCTGGGTGGGTTCACCACGTTTTCCGCGTTTTCACTCGACGCGATCCGCCTGATCGAGACGGGCCAGCTGGGGCTGGCGGGATTATATGTGGGGGCCAGCGTGGGCGTGGCCCTGTTGGCGCTGTTCGCGGGCCTGATCGTGACAAGGATGATGATATGAGTGGCGTACAAACACGCACAATCGGTGACGACGATGGCGATCAGCGGGTGGACCGCTATCTGCGGCGGCTGTTCCCGCACCTGACGCAGGGGCGCATCGAAAAGATGTGCCGCAAGGGCGACGTGCGCGTCGACGGCGGCCGGGTGAAATCCAATACCCGGCTGGAGGTGGGGCAAACGATCCGCATCCCGCCGCTGCCGACCGAGGAACAGGTCGCCGCCGAACGGTCGCTGCTCAAACAGGGTGTGACCAAGGCGGATGCCGCGCTGATCCAGTCCTGTGTGATCTACCGCGACGATCATATCATCGCGATCAACAAACCGGCGGGGCTGGCGACGCAGGGCGGATCGAAAACCACGCGCCATGTGGACGGCATGGCCGAGGCGCTGATGTTCGGATACGACGAAAAACCGCGTCTGGTGCATCGTCTGGACCGTGACACCAGCGGCGTATTGCTGCTGGCGCGTACCCGCATGATGGCCAAGGCACTGACCGAAAACCTCAAGCATCACGCCACGCGCAAGATTTATTGGGCCGCTGTTGCCGGCACCCCGCATCCGCGGGCCGGCACGATCAAATACGGTCTGGTCAAGGCAGGCGGTCACGGCCACCACGGCGAGGGTGAAAAGATGCACTGCATCCACCCGCGCGATGTCGACACCACCGAGGGCGCCAAGCGTGCGACGACCGATTATGCGGTGCTGGATACCTTGGGTGGTCGCGCGTCCTGGGTGGCGCTGGTCCCGATCACGGGTCGCACGCACCAGCTGCGCGCCCATATGGCCGAGATGGGGCATCCGATTATCGGTGACGGCAAATACGGCGGGTCGAGCCAGGAAAACCTGGGCGATGGCTGGGGCGCCGGCATGGGCGGCGATATCAGCCGCAAGATGCACCTGCATGCCCGGTCGTTGACGATCGAACATCCCGAAACCGGTGCCATCCTGCATCTGACCGCGCCGATGCCCGACCACATGAAACGCACCTGGGACTTTGTGGGCTGGGTCGAGGCGCATGCGCCCGTCGATCCGTTCAACATGCCTGACTGATGGACCTGCGGCTGGTCATATTCGACGTGGACGGCACTCTGGTAAACAGCCGCGCCGCCATCGTTCATGCCATGCGGGCAGGCTTTGCTGCCGTGGGGCGCGATTATCCGGGTGACGCCGCCTGCCTGCGCGGCGTCGGCCTGTCGGTCGACGTGATGTTTCGCGCACTCGTGCCCGATGCACCGGACACAGAACTGGTCGCACTGCGCAGTGCCTATCAGCAGGCCTATTACGATCACCGCGCCTCACTTGGGAGTGAGGCGATGGCACCATTCTACGACGGTGCCCGCGACGCGTTGGACCGGTTCCGCGCGCAGGACACGCTCTTGATGGCGGCGGCGACAGGGAAATCGCTGCGCGGCATGCAGGCGATGATCGCGGATCACGGGCTGGAGGGCTATTTCCAAAGCGTGCAGACCGCCGACCATCATCCGTCCAAGCCGCATCCGTCCATGATCCATCAGGTGCTGTCAGATACCGGTGTCGACCCTGCACGCGCGGTCATGGTGGGCGATACCAGTTTCGACATGCAGATGGGACGGGCGGCAGGCGTCGCGACCATCGGTGTCAGCTGGGGCTATCATCCGGCAGAGGCACTGGACGCCGACCAGATCATCACCGATTTCGCGCAGCTCGACGCGGCTGTCGATGCGCTGACAGGAGGACACCCATGAGTGACTGGGCACCGAAACGATTCTGGACCATGGCCGAGGTCGTGACCCGTGAAGGCGGATTCGCCGTCGATCTGGACGGTCGCCCCGTCAAGACGCCTTACAAGACACCTCTGGTGATGCCGACCCGCGCCCTGGCAGAGGCGGTGGCGGCCGAATGGCAGGCCCAGGTCGAGCTGATCGATCCCCAGACCATGCCCGTAACCCGTGCCGCCAATTCCGCGATAGACAAGGTGATGCCGCAACGAGCCGAGGTCGCCGCGATGCTGGCGTCCTATGCCGAAACCGATCTGCTATGCTACCGCGCGACCGCCCCCGAGGCGCTGATCGCGCAGCAGGATGCGGCGTGGAACCCCTGGCTGTCCTGGGCGGCGCAGGCATTGGATGCCCCCCTTCATGTGACGGCGGGGATCATGCCGATCGACCAGCCCGCTGAATCGTTGCAGCGCCTGCACGACCGGGTCGCCGCATTTGATGCCTGGGAGCTGACAGGATTTCATGACCTGGTGCAGCTGTCGGGATCGCTTGTTCTGGCGCTGGCGGTGGCCGCAGGCAAGTTGACCCCGGATGAAGCCTGGACCCTGAGCCGGATTGACGAGGATTTCCAGATCAGCCAGTGGGGCGATGACGAAGAGGCCACCCATGTGGCCGAGATCAAGGCGCAGGCGTTTTCCGACGGTGCCCGATTCATGGTCATGGCCCGGTCCGTTTAGCAGTCAATCCCGCCCATTTGGGCAGCAGATGTCGAATGAATGGGCATTTGACACGCTGTCTTGTGCAACATGCCCTTGACCTTTCGGCGGCTTATCGCCCAGTTTGTATGCAGGTGAAGGATCAACCTTCTTACCGCTAACGTCCGTCTGGACGAAATAATTGGCTGCCCCCGATGTGGGGCGGGAACTCAGGAAGAGGTATACATGAAAAAGACGATTTTTCTCGGAACGCTGACCGTTGCCGGTCTGTGTGCTGCCGCTGCAAGTGCGGCAACACTTGACGACGTCAAGGCACGCGGCAATCTGAACTGTGGTGTGACGACTGGTCTGACCGGTTTCGCAGCACCCGACGCAAACGGCGTCTGGGAAGGTTTCGACGTCGACGTGTGCCGTGCCGTCGCTGCCGCGATCTTTGGCGACGAAAACGCTGTCGAATTCGTCCCGACAACTGGTGAAACCCGTTTCACCGCGCTGTCGTCCGGCGAAATCGACCTGTTGGCGCGTAACACCACGTGGACCATGTCCCGTGACACCGACCTGAAGTTCGATTTCATCGGCGTGAACTACTACGACGGTCAGGGCTTCATGGTCCCGCGCGAGCTGGGTGTGACCTCTGCCAAGGAACTGGACGGTGCCACCGTGTGCATCCAGACCGGCACCACGACCGAGCTGAACCTGGCCGACTACTTCCGCGCCAACAACATCAGCTATGAGCCGGTTCCGATCCAGACCAACGCCGAAGCACAGCAGCAGTATCTGGCTGGTGCATGTGACGTCTATACGACGGACGCATCCGGCCTGGCCGCAACCCGTGCGACGTTCGAGGCACCCGCAGACCACGTGCTGCTGCCCGAAATCATCTCCAAGGAACCGCTGGGTCCGCTGGTCCGTCACGGTGACAACGAGTGGGGCGATCTGACGATGTGGGTGCTGAACGCACTGATCGCTGCCGAAGAGCTGGGCATCACCTCTGCAAACATCGCTGACATGTCTGCTGCACCGACCAACAACCCTGAAGTGAACCGTATCCTGGGCACCGAAGGCGAGCTGGGCGCGATGATCGGCCTCGAGGCTGACTGGGCCAAGAACGCGATCATGGCCGGCGGCAACTACGGCGAGATCTTTGAGCGCAACATCGGTGAGAACACCCCGATCGGTCTGGCGCGTGGTCTGAACGCACAGTGGACCGACGGCGGCCTGCTGTACGCACCTCCGTTCCGCTAAAACGTTAGGCAAAGGCCCGGCAAATTGCCGGGCCTTTCGCCACAGCGACCCAAAAACAAAAAAATGCAGAACTGACCGTGGTGCGCTGGTCTAAACCCGTGCACCTATTTGATCGTTAGCACTGCAACCGGGAGACACCCTATGTCATCGATGTCGGAAAACCCGCCGCGCAACAGTTTCCACCTGAGCCAACTTATCTACGACACACGTTACAGGTCCATGACGATTCAGGTCGTGACACTGGGTCTGGTGTGCGTCGGAATCTGGTGGCTGGTGGACAACCTGCTGGCCAACCTCACGGATCTGGGCATTGAGCCGAGTTTCAGCTTTCTGAGCAGCCGTGCCGGATACGACATCGGGATGACGCTGATTCCCTATTCCTCGGCCAGTTCGCATCTGGATGCGGCCTATGTCGGTATTCTGAACACATTGCTTGTGGCGGCGCTCGGGATTGTGCTCGCGACCGTGCTTGGCGTGATCGCAGGGGTCCTGCGCCTGTCGAAAAACTGGCTGGTCAGCCGTCTGATGGCCGTCTACGTCGAGGCATTCCGCAACGTACCGCTGCTGCTGTGGATCGTGCTGATCTACGCGGTGATGAGCGAATCAACCCCGCAGCCGCGCGATTTCCGCGAAGGTGGCGGCGCTTCGATGATCTGGGACGCCATCGCGATCACCAATCGCGGCGTCTATGTTCCCGGGCCGGTCTGGGGGGCGAATTCCGGTATTCTGGTGGCCATCTTTGCCGCGTCCCTGGTCGGTGCCTTTTTCTATCGCCGCTGGGCCAAGAAACTGTTGTTCGACACAGGGCGCCTGCTGCCATTGGTCTGGCCCGCGATCCTGATCGCGATCGTGCCGTCCATCCTGTTCTATTTCATCTTGGGCCGTCCGGTGACGCTGGATTACCCCGCGCTGGGTGGCTTCAATTTCAGTGGCGGATTGCAGATCAGCACGCCGCTGGTCGCACTGTGGCTGGCGTTGGCGCTGTATACGGGCGCGTTCATCACCGAAATCGTCCGGGCCGGTATCCTGGCCGTGTCCAAGGGGCAGTCCGAGGCATCCGAGGCGCTGGGCATGCGTGCCAACCGCACCATGAGCCTAGTGATCCTGCCGCAGGCTATGCGGGTCATCATCCCGCCGCTGACGTCGCAGTATCTGAACTTGACCAAGAACTCTTCGCTGGCGATTGCCGTGGGTTACCCGGATGTGCGCGCCACGCTGGGCGGCATCACGCTGAACCAGACGGGCCGCGCGCTGGAATGCATGTTGCTGCTGGGCCTGTTCTACCTCGCGCTGTCGCTGATCATCTCTTTCGTGATGAACATCATCAACAATTCCATGAAGCTGGAGGAGCGTTAAGATGAGCGATACCGACGCACACGTCACGAACGCCTATTTCCGCGAAACCATGATCGCCCAGCAACCGCCACCCGCGACGGAAACCGGGGCGATCAAGTGGTTGCGCGAAAACCTGTTTCCCACCTGGCTGAACGCCATCGGGACCGTGGTTTCGCTGTATGTGATCTATTTCATCCTCAGCCATGTTGCGCCCTGGTTCCTGAACGGGATCTGGAACGCGTCGTCGCTGTCGGAATGCCGCGAAATCCGCGACGCAACGCTGGGGCCGGATGCCTCTGCTGCCTGTTTCGCCGTGATCAGCGATCGCTGGCAGCAGCTGTTGTTCGGATTCTACCCGTCCGAGGCCTATTGGCGGCCCGTTGTGGCGCTGGTGATCCTGCTGGCCGGTCTGGCACCGGTGCTGTTCGGGTCGATCCCGCGCCGGTTCATGGCATTTTCGCTGGCGTCGCCGTTCATCATCTTTTTCCTGCTGTGGGGCGGGTCGATCTGGCTGCCGATCATGACTGCGGTCGGTTTCGTCATCGGGTTCTATGTCGCGCGGGCGCTGGCATCGGTAAACCAGATTGTCGCTGTTCTGGGGGCGATTATCGTGCCGATCCTCTATTGGTTCGTCGTGATGATGCCGCTGGTGAACATCCTGCAAGGTATTCTGCCCATCGGCATCATGGCCATCGAATCCAAGCAATTTGGCGGTTTCATGTTGTCCATCGTCATCGGTGTGGCTGCCATCGTGTTGTCGCTGCCGCTGGGGATCATCCTTGCACTGGGCCGCGCGTCCGATCTGTTCATCGTGAACAAGCTGTCGGTCGGTTTCATCGAGGTCATCCGGGGTGTGCCGCTGATCGTCTGGCTGTTCACCGCATCGCTGCTGCTGAACTATTTCCTGCCGCCGGGCACCACGTTTGACCTGACACTGCGCGTCATCATTATGGTGACACTGTTTTCGGCGGCCTATATCGCCGAGGTCGTGCGCGGTGGTCTGGCCGCCGTGCCCAAGGGCCAGTACGAAGGCGCGGACAGCCTTGGTCTGGATTACTGGCAGTCGATGCGTCTGATCGTGCTGCCGCAAGCGCTGAAAATTTCGATTCCTGGAATCGTGAACACCTTTATCGGGTTGTTCAAGGATACCACGCTGGTCGTGTTCATCGGCCTGCTGGACCCGCTGGGTCTGACCAATTCGATCCGCGCCAGCACCGACTGGAACGGGATCTATTGGGAACTCTATGTCTTTATCGGTCTGCTGTTCTTTGTCGCCTGCTACGCGATGGGCCGATATTCCATGTACCTGGAGCGCAAGCTTCAGCGTGAAAACCGCTAAGGGAGGCCAGACATGTCTGAAGCCGTTCAGGACCGCACCATCAACCGCAGCCAGATGAAGGTCAGCGACGAGGTTGCGATCGAAATCAGCAACATGAACAAGTGGTACGGCACGTTTCACGTGCTGCGCGACATCAACCTGACCGTGCAACGCGGCGAGCGTATCGTGATCTGCGGCCCGTCGGGGTCCGGCAAATCGACGCTGATCCGCTGCATCAACCGTCTGGAAGAACACCAGAAGGGCAGCATCATCGTCGACGGCACTGAACTGTCGTCCGACCTGAAGAACATCGACAAGATCCGGTCAGAGGTCGGCATGTGCTTTCAGCACTTCAACCTGTTCCCGCATCTGACGATCCTGGAGAACTGCACGCTGGCCCCGATCTGGGTGCGCAAGACGCCCAAGAAAGAGGCCGAAGCCACGGCGATGCATTTCCTGGAAAAGGTCAAGATTCCGGATCAGGCGCACAAATATCCCGGCCAGCTGTCCGGTGGTCAGCAGCAGCGCGTCGCCATCGCGCGGTCGCTGTGCATGAAACCGCGGATCATGTTGTTCGACGAACCGACCTCGGCGCTGGATCCAGAGATGATCAAGGAAGTGCTTGATACGATGATCGAGCTGGCGGAAGAGGGTATGACCATGCTGTGCGTGACGCACGAAATGGGATTTGCGCAGGCCGTCGCCAACCGGGTCATTTTCATGGATCAGGGTCAGATCGTCGAACAGAACGAGCCTAAGGAATTCTTTAACAACCCGCAGTCGGACCGGACGAAGCTGTTCCTGAGCCAGATCCTGGGACACTAGGGTCGGCTTTGCCGCTGGCAAAACCGATGCCTCCGGCGGGGATATTTTCGACCAGAAGAAGTGAGGGTCGCACCGGGGGTGCGGCCCTTATGCGTTCAGGGAACGTGGGGTCACGAAGGCGGTGCAGATGCCCGTGGTGATGCTGGACCAATCCGGCACATCAAAGGTCAGAACCGTGGTTGCGGATGTCGGATAGCTGCCAAAACGCGGGTCAGTCGGGGGCTGGCGGGCGAGTCTTGTGGCCAGATCACCAATCCCGGGGTTATGGGCGATGACGGCTATGGTCGCGTCCGTCTGTTTCGCGATGTGCCGCAGCAGCTGGTCGCTGGACGCAAGATAAAGCGCATCCACCAGCGTCAGTGTGCCGGGCAAATCGAGGGCCGCGGCGGTTTCGCGTGTGCGCTGCGCCGATGAGCACAGGATGACGTCGGGGGCGTGCCCCTGTGCGCGCAGCCATGCGCCCATCGCGGCGGCGTCGGTGCGCCCGCGGTCCGTCAGGGTACGGTCGTAGTCGTCCAGCGCGTCGTCGTCCCAGCCAGATTTCCCGTGCCGGATCAGGATCAGCTTGTGCGTCACGTGGCGTTGCCGCGGGTTTTGACACGCGATTCAGAGCTGCGGATGATCGAACCCGCGCCATGTTCGGTGAACAGCTCCAGCAGTGATGCATTGGGGAGGCGTCCGTCCAGGATCACGACGGCGCGCACGCCATCCTCGATCGCCTTGAGCGCGGTTTCGGTTTTTGGGATCATGCCACCCGCTATCACGCCGTCCTGCGTCATCTGGCGGACCTGTTCGGGCGACAGCTGGGTGACGACCTTGCCATCCGCATCCTTGACCCCTGACACATCGGTCAGCAACAGCAGGCGGTCGGCCTGAAGTGCCCCGGCAATCGCGCCAGCGGCCGTGTCGCCGTTCACGTTGAAGGTTTCCAAGCTGTTCATGCCGGTGGCGACGGGGGCCACGACGGGGATGATGCCCGCACCATAAAGGTCGCGCAGCACCTGCACGTTCATTTCGACAGGGCGGCCCACAAACCCCAGTTCGGGATCGTCGGCCTCTGCGACCATGAGGTCGTCGTCCTTGCCCGAGAGGCCGACAGCGCGGCCGCCTTCGTCCATGATCGCCTGCACGATGCGTTTGTTGACAAGGCCGGTCAGCACCATTTCGACCACTTCGACCGTGGCCTGATCGGTGACGCGTTTGCCGCGGATGAATTCGGATTTTATGCCCAGCTTGTCCAGCATCTGGTTGATCATCGGGCCGCCGCCGTGAACCACGACCGGGTTCATGCCTACCTGTTTCATCAACACGATATCGCGGGCAAAGCTGGCCATTGCTTCGGCATCGCCCATGGCGTTGCCGCCGAATTTGACAACGACCACAGCACCTGCGTAGCGCTGCAGGAATGGCACTGCCTCAGACAGTGTCCGTGCCGTGCTGATCCAGTCCCGGTCCATATTCTGCGCCCTCATCGCCTGTGCTCCCGTTCGAAACTTGGCGGACGGTAGACGAGGGCGCGTGCGGCCTCAAGCGGGGATCACTTGGGCAGCGGGTCCTGCGCGGCAAACCAGGCCGCAACGTCATGGCGTTCCTGCACGTTCATGTCGCGGGCGATGCCGTGCATGGGGCTGAGACTGTAAAGACCCGTATTCGCGTCGGACCCGAGAGCCTGCAGGCGGTTTTCGATATAACGGCCGGCCTGACCGTGCAGGCGCGCCACGATCGGCAGATCGTCCGTGGGTTCGGCACCGTGGCAGGACAGGCAGGCGGGGATATTTTTGTCCGCGATGCCGTTCTGCGCGATCAATTGGCCGTTGGTGATTTCGGCAGCGGTCGCGAAGGGGGCGGACGGTGCAGGTGATGGCTGCGCGACGGCGTTGCCAAAGTATTGGGCAAGGTCGGTCTTGTCCTGATCCGACAAGCGCCCGGCCACCATCGACATCGTTTCGTTGTCGCGTTCGCGCGCATGAAAGGCGCGCAACTGCTGGGCAAGATACGTGGCGGTCTGGATCGTCAGGTTCGGAAATTCGCCCGAATCCACGCCCACGCCGGATTCGGTGTGACATTCGGCGCAGACCTGTCCCACGATCGTTTCGGCATTCGCCAGATCGGCGGTGGCCATGGTCAGGGCTGGTGCCGTTTCACCCGCCGGCTGTGCTGCGAAGTAGGCGGCGAGGTTGGCGCGGTCCTCGGGCGTCAGCGCTTGGCTGATGTGGCCCATCGGCTGCCACGCGCCGTCACCATACCAGGTGCCTGTGGCGAATTGGTCCAGCTTGTTGCGCAGGTAGGCCTCTGATTGACCGGAAATGCCGGGGACGACCATGTTGGCCTGTGTTGCGATGTTCTGGTGGCACGTATAGCAGGCTGGGATGACGGCGTCCGGCTTGCCCATCAGCGCGATCTGTTCACCGGCGGCGAGATCGGCGGCAGAGGCCTGATCTTGCGGCGACGGCACGTCGGGCAGGCTGTCATAATAGGCGGCGAGGCCGTCGATCTGGTCGTTCGTCAGGCTGGCGGCGACGGTCATCATGATGCCAGAGGGCCGGGCACCGGATGCGTATTCGCGCAGCGCCTTGGCCAGATAGTCGGCCGATTGCACGGTCAGGTTCGGGGCCAGGCCCAGCGTCGGGCTGCCGCTGCCGTCGGCACCGTGGCAGGAGGTGCAGGTTGCGATGATATCGTTGTTGCTGGCGTATTCGTGCCAGCCTGTGCCCGGGGCCGCGTAGAGGTATTCGTCGATCGGGTAGGCTTGGGGACCGCGATCCATCGGGCTAAGTGCGACCGGTGCCTCGAACGGCAACGCGGGCGCACCTTCGGGCATGGTGCGGGTGGTGCCGGCGATATATTCCTCGGCGGTCATGTTGGGCAGATTGCGGATGAACGCCACGACAGACCAGATTTCGTCAAAATTGCTGTCGGCAGGCCAGGACGGCATGGCCGAGAATTTCACCCCGTTGCGCAGGATCACATAGAGCTGTTCGTCAGAGAACTGGTCGACGACGGCGGGCAGGTGCTGCGGGCGCGGGCGTTGTGACAGGGCGATTGGCGATTGTCCCAGTTCCGGGCCACCGTGGCAGCTGGAACAGACGTTGTTGTAGTGCTGCATGCCAAGGGCGATGCGTTCCGGGGACATCAGGTCATCGGGGGCGGTGAACTGTTCGGCAGTGCGTGCGGTGGACCGTTTGAACACAAAGTGCAGAAGCTGCGTCGTCACCTGCATGTGCGGGGTGCGGGCAGATATGGGCATCAAGCCGAGGCTGATGGCCGCGACCCCCAAAATCCCCACCACGACGCCTGCGGCGGCAACCACGGCAAAGAACTTTTTCCAAAAAGCGCGCGTAAACTGATCAAACATGACAAAGGCTCCTGACCCAACACGTCTGAGTTAGGCCACGATCGCACCGTGTCGCGTAAAAACCGGATTTTATTTCAGATGGTCGCGATGATGGCGCGCAGCACGTCGATTCCATCACCCTTGTCAGAACTGGTCAAAATCAGTTCCGGGTAGGCGGCAGGGTGTTTGGCGAGCGCCGCGCGGGTCTTGGCCAATGATTCTTCCAGTGCCGCACCTCGGACCTTGTCGATCTTGGTCATCACGACCTGGAATGTCACCGCGGATCGGTCCAACAGCGTCATGATTTCCTCGTCCACGGCCTTGGCCCCGTGCCGTGCGTCGATCAGCACAAAGACCCGGCGCAGGGTCGGACGGCCCGAGAGGTATTGTTTCAGCAGGGCCTGCCATTTTGCGACGACGGCGACAGGCGCATTGGCGAAACCGTAGCCGGGGAGGTCGACCACATAGAGGTCACCAGCCGTGAAAAAATTGATTTCCTGCGTGCGGCCCGGCGTATTGGATGCACGGGCAAGCCCCTTGCGGCCCGTCAGCGCGTTGATGAGGGACGATTTGCCCACGTTCGACCGCCCGGCAAAGCAAACCTCGAGCCGGTCGGCTTCTGGCAGGCCGTCCATGGCGACGACGCCTTTGACGAATTCGGTTTCACCGGCGAACAGCAGACGGCCCTTTTCCAGGGCTGCGTCGTCGGGGCGTTCTGCCTCGGGGAAGGGTAGTTGCATCAGATCACCTCTGCCGTGTCGCCAAGTGCGATTGTGCCGCCTTGGGCGACGGTGGCGTAAACGCCAAAATCCGTATGACCGAACCTATCGCGCAATACTGCGACAGTATCCAGATCACGCTGGCCCGTCACGGGGTTTGCACGGGTATGGGCGCAACGTTCGATCGGGTCGCCGATGTCGAGGACGACGTCACCGATCCGCAGGCTGCGGCCATACCAGTTGAATTCGTCCCATGCGGCAAAACCGTCCAGCCAGACGTTGCCACGCCAGCGGGTCTGTTCCAGCGCAGCGCCGCATGCGTCAGCGACGGCGGCATGGCTGGCGGTCGACATCAGCGAGAGGCTGGGGAAATCGCTGTCGGTCATGCCGCGGTCGCCTGCGCTGACGATGCCCCGCGGCTGCGGGCCGTCACCGGTCAGCGGCGCGACCCATTCGAGGAACCGCGCGATATCGTCGGAATCGTCGGGGCGGAATGTCAGGTCGCCCAGATCGACGTGCGATAGGGTCACGGTCGCTGTCGCCGTGTCGAGACGCGCCCACAGTCCGGCAAGCCCCGGCGTGATCGCCCCGATCATGAAGTTGCGGCAAACGTCCCAGCCGTCACGGTCACGGCTGCGGTCGTGGGTCACGGCCCAGCGGCGATCCCAGGGCATCGTCTGCCCCTTGGTCAATGTCACGCTATTCAGCGCCTCGCGGCCATGGCTCTTGATGGGGTGACGCCACAGGGCGGCGACGCTCCCCATCCGTTGCGGTGCCATCTACTTGGCCTTGTCCTTGTTGGATTTGGCCTTGGGGGCCTTGTTCGTGTTGGCGGGCACCGCTGCCTTGGCGTCTTTGCGACGCTGGAACGATTCCTTGATGTTGCCGAAAACGTCAGGCTTGGCCCCGTGGCTCCGCATGATGATGTACTGCTGCACGAATGTGATCGTGTTGTTGGTGATCCAGTACAGCACCAGACCCGATGCAAAGTTGCCGAGCATGAACATGAACACCCAGGGCATCCAGGCAAAGATCATCTTTTGCGTGGGGTCGGTGGGGGTCGGGTTCAGTTTCTGCTGCAACCACATCGAGATACCCAGCAGGATCGGCAGGATACCGAGGCTGAGCAGTGCAAAGATCGAAGCCGGATCCGGCACGCCCCAGGGCAGCAGGCCGAACAGGTTCAGGATCGACGATGGGTCAGGCGCGGACAGGTCGTTGATCCAGCCGACCCAAGGGGCGTGGCGCAGTTCGATGGTGACAAAGATCACCTTGTACAGCGAAAAGAAGATCGGGATCTGCAACAGGATCGGCAAACAACCCGCGGCGGGGTTCACCTTGTTGTCCTTGTACAGTTTCATCATGCCCTGCTGAAGCTGCTGGCGGTCGTCGCCGGCCTTTTCCTTCAGCTTTTCCATTTCGGGCTGCAGTTCTTTCATCTTGGCCATGCTGACGTAGGATTTGTAGGCCAGCGGCAGCACGATCAGTTTCAGCACAAAGGTCAGGCCGATGATCGACCAACCCATGTTGCCGATCACGATGTTGATGTGGTGCAGAACCCAGAAAATCGGCTTGGTCAGGAAAAAGAACCAGCCCCAGTCGATGCTGTCGACAAAGTTCAGCACGCCAGCACGTTCATAGTCGCGGATGGCCTCCCATTCCTTGGCCCCGGCGAACAATTGGGTGGTGACGGTAGCCGACGCGCCTGCGGCCACGTTGACGGGCATCTGCACCGCCTCGGCCTGATAGATGTCGCGGCTGGGGAAGTATTTAGACGTGGACCGGAACGGCGTGCCGTCCTGCGGGATCAGCGTCGTCATCCAGTAGTGGCCGGTATAGCCGATCCAGCCGCTGCCCGTGACGTCCAGCCGTTCGGCGTTTGTACCTTCGGCGGGGTCGACGTTGTAATCCTCGATATTGCCGTATTTCGTTTCTTCCAGCTCGCCGTCGGTCATGCGAACCAGACCTTCGTGCAGGATAAAGAAATTTTCGACGTCGGACGGAATACCGTACTGGCGGATCAGACCATAGGGGCGCATCGCGATTTCGGCAGTGCCGGTGTTTTCGACGGATTGGGTCACGTCGAACATGAACTTGTCATCGACCGCGATTTCGGTGCGGAAAATCTGTCCTGCACCATTGTCCCAAGCCAGTGTGACGGGGCTGTCGGGGGTCAATGTCTCGCCGCTTTCCAACGACCACAGCGTGTCGGGGCCGGGTACGTTGGCGGCGTCAACACCGGTCACAGCCGCCCAGCCAAAGCTGGCGAAATAGGCGTCGGGCGTGCCTGCGGGGGACAGCAGCGTGACCTCGGGCGATTCAGGATCAACCTCTTCGCGGTAGCGGACCAGTTTGATGTCGTCGATGCGACCACCCAGCAAAGAGATGGAGCCATCCATTTCAGGTGTTGCGATCGGCACGCGCGGCGCGTCGGCGCTGGCGTCGGTGGGGGCCGTCACACCGCTGTCGGTCAGCGCCGCGTTGGGCACCGTCGCCTCTTCCATCTGGGCGGTCGCATCCTCGAGCGCGGCGGGCGATTGCGCGGGTGGCGGGAACAGCAGGAACCAGACGAGGATAACCCCAAAGCTGAGGGCTGTCGCCAAGATCAGATTCTTGTTTTGGTCGTCCATGAACCGGGCCTATCCATCGCTGATTTAGAATCCGGTTGGTTCAACCCCCCAAGGCCCCAAAGGTCAAGGGGTTTCAGGGTCTTTGTGATCGCGCGCCAGTCCCATGAAGTCGAAAAGAGCAGGGTCCAGCAGGTGACTGGGGCGAGTATTCATCAGCGCGCTGAACATTTTGCCGCGCCGGCCGGGGGCGTTTGCCTCCCAACCGTCCAGCAGCTGTTTGACCTGCTGGCGCTGCAAACCGTCCTGCGACCCGCACAGATCGCAGGGAATGATCGGATAGTTCATGGCGCGGGCGAATTTGTCGCAATCCGCCTCGGCCACATGGGCGAGGGGGCGATAGACGAACAGATCGCCTTCGTCATTCAGCAGCTTGGGCGGCATGGTCGCCAGCTTGCCACCGTGAAACAGGTTCATGAAGAACGTTTCCAGAATGTCGTCGCGGTGATGGCCCAGCACGATGGCGCTGCAGCCTTCTTCGCGCGCGACACGATAGAGGTTGGCGCGACGCAGGCGCGAACACATGGTGCACAGGGTGCGGCCCTGCGGGGTTTTTTCCATCACGATGGAATAGGTGTCGCGGTATTCGATACGGTGCGGGACGCCCATTTTTTCCAGAAACTCAGGCAGGACTGTCGCGGGAAAACCCGGTTGCCCCTGATCCAGATTGCAGGCCAGCAGATCCACCGGCAGCAGGCCGCGCCATTTGAGTTCGTGCAGCACGGCAAGCAGGGTATAGCTGTCCTTGCCGCCCGACAGGCACACCAGCCAGCGTGCGCCGGGTTCGATCATGCCGTAGCGGTCGATCGCCTCGCGGGTGTCGCGCACCAGCCGCTTGCGCAGCTTGCGAAACTCGGTCGTGTCGGGTGCGCCGTAAAACAGCGGGTGGATTTCTGGATCATCTAGCATGGGCTGCATCTACTGCGATCGGTGGCCGAGACCAAGTGAAATTGCGCTGGGCACGCGATGCTGTGGCGCTACCTGCATTACATAACAGGAGGTCACCCCATGCGATTTTTCACGGTAGCGATTTTTGCGGTACTGGCAGCCTGCACGGGCAAGCCGTCGTTCGATGACGAAACCCTTGGTGGGCCGAAATTGAACCTCGAGGAATTTTTCGACGGCGAACTGGTGGCCTACGGTCAGTTTCAGGACGTGCTAGGCACAGTGCGCCGCAGCTTTGTGGTGGATATCACAGGTGAATGGGACGGTGAGGTGCTGACCCTGACCGAGGATTTCGTCTATGAGGACGGCAGTACCGAACAGCGGATCTGGTCGCTGACGAAAACCGGGCCGGACAGCTGGGTCGGCACCGCGCCCGGCGTGATCGGGCAGGCCGTTGGACAGGAACAGGACAACCGTTTCAACTGGCGCTACGAGATCGACCTGCCGATCCCTGCGGCTGGTGGCACATCAGAGACGTTGCGCGTGACCTTTGACGACTGGATGTGGTTGCTGACGGACACGCGGCTGTTCAACCGCGCCTATGTCAAACGCTACGGGTTCGATATCGGTGATGTCAGCATTTCGTTCGAGAAACCGGATTAATCCGGCACGTTGTCGATACCGCTGCCGCCCCAGGGGTGACAGCGCGCGATACGGCGGACGGTCAGCCAACCGCCCTTGATGGCGCCATGTCGTTCAAGCGCCTCGAGCGCATAGGCCGAACAGGTGGGGTGATAGCGACAGCCGTGGCCGACCCAGGGCGACAGCAACAAGCGGTAGGCGCGTACTGGCAACGCCAGAAATCGCGCGCCGGGCGTCACCCGTGGACCTTGCGCAGGGCGCGGATCAGGTCGGATTGCAACTGGGTGAACGGCAGGCTTGCTGTCTGTTCTGCGCGGCCGACCAGAACGTAGTCCCAGCCGGGGCGGGCGTGTTCCGGCAAGGTCAGGCGTGCCACCTCGCGCAGGCGGCGCTTGGCGCGATTGCGCGCCACGGCATTGCCGACCTTTTTCGAACAGGTGAAACCGACGCGCACGGTGTCATCGCCGTCGTCGCGGTTGCGCCCCTGCAGATGGATGCCCGGTGTGCCCTGACGGCGTGCGTGGCTCGCGGCAATGAAATCACGCCGCTTTTTCAGGACCGGCAAACGCGACAAGGCCGCCGGAGCAACCCTGTCGGGTGCCTCCGGCGGCCTGATGTTGACGTCGCTCAAAACCTGTGCGCTTACGCGCTCAGCTTCGACCGGCCCTTGGCGCGGCGTGCGTTGATGATGTTGCGACCTGCCTTGGTCGCCATCCGTGCGCGAAAACCGTGACGGTTCTTGCGGACCCGGTTGCTGGGCTGGAATGTGCGCTTCATGGCAAAACTCCGGTTCGGGGGCCGATCCACCGATGGATGCAAGGCCCGTATCAATTCAGACCCGTCCTTTAGGCGGTGCCATACATGCTGTCAACGCAAACAAGCCCGGAATGCGCTGAAACATTTTCGAAATGCGACGCGTGACAAATGTTACAATTCGGCCGCAGTTGCACGGTATCGCGTCAAATCGGTCAACCCCTTGTGAGAGGCCTGTCACCGCTGCGACATTCTGCCAACTGTGGGTCACAACCGTCACCTGCGCCAAAACAGAGAGAGTACCCATGTCGCCCAATGCCCGAGATTCGGCCAACCCTATCCTGCGGCGCTTGCCGCTGATCGGCATCGCAATTGCAGCTCTGCTGGGCTTTTGGCTGCTGCGCGACTACCTAAGTTTTGATGCGTTGCGCCAGAATCGCGAGACGCTGATCGCGTTTCGGGACGCGAATTACCTGCTGTGCGTGCTGGGGTTCATCGGGGCCTATGCGGCCATCGTGGCGTTCAGTCTGCCGGGGGCGACGATCGCCACCCTGACGGGCGGGTTCCTGTTCGCCAGTTTTCCGCAGGCCTTTCCCGTGCTGCCGGGGGCCATCTACAATGTCACCGGGGCGACGCTGGGCGCGGTTGCGCTGTTTCTGGCAGCGCGCTGGGGGTTGGGCGACACGCTGGCCCGCAAAATGGACACCGGCGAAGGTGTTGTGAAACGGATCAAGGACGGGATCGACGAAAACCAGTGGTCGATGCTGTTTCTGATTCGCCTGGTGCCCGCGGTGCCGTTTTTCGTGGCGAACCTTGTGCCGGCGCTGGTCGGTGTGCCGCTGTTCCGGTTCGCGGTGTCCACGTTTTTCGGGATCATGCCGGGGGCGGTCGTCTATACCTCGGTCGGTGCTGGGCTGAGCCAGGTCTTTGACAGGGGTGAAACACCCGATCTGGGCATTATCTTTGAACCGGCGATCCTGTTGCCGATCCTGGGTCTGTGCCTGCTGGCCGCCCTGCCCATCGTACTCAAGGCCGTGCGCGGCAAGAAAGGGGTCTGACATGACCAAACGCATCAAGACGGATCTCTGTGTGATCGGTGCTGGTTCTGCCGGATTGTCCGTGGCGGCCGGGGCCGCACAGATGGGGGCCGATGTCGTCCTGATCGAGGGGCACAAGATGGGTGGCGATTGCCTGAATTACGGCTGCATCCCGTCCAAGGCGCTGATCGCCAGCGCAAAGCACGCCCATGCGGGCATCAACAACCAACCCTACGGCGTGGCCGATGTCTGGCCTGCCGTGGACTATGCCGCCGCCAAGGACCACGTCCAACGCGTCGTGGACACCATCGCGCCGGTGGACAGTCAGGAGCGGTTCGAGGGGTTGGGCTGCACCGTGATCCGTGAAAACGCCCGATTCATCTCGGACACCGAGGTGCAGGCGGGTGACACGATCATCACGGCCCGGCGATTTGTCGTGGCGACGGGGTCCAGCCCCCTCGTGCCGCCGATCGACGGGCTGGACGGCGTGACGGTGCATACCAACGAGACGATTTTCGATCTGCGCGAACGGCCCGATCACCTGCTGGTCATCGGCGGTGGTCCAATCGGCATGGAAATGGCGCAGGCGCATCGGCGGCTGGGATGCAAGGTAACCGTGATCGAAGGTGCCAAGGCCATGGGCAAGGATGACCCCGAACTGGCGGCCGTGGTGCTGGACAATCTGCGTGCCGAGGGCGTCGAGATCATCGAGGACGCCAAGGCCGAACGTGTCAGCGGCGATGAGGGCCAGATCACCGTGCATACCTCGCAGGGTGATTTCACCGGCTCGCATCTGTTGATGGCGGTTGGTCGCAAGGTCAACGTCGACCGGCTGGACCTGGAAAAAGGGCGGGTGAAATACGACCGCGGCGGGCTGAAGGTGGATGCCAACCTGCGCAGTGTCACGAACAAGCGGGTCTATGCCGCCGGTGACGTGGCGGGTGGTCTGCAATTCACCCATGTTGCGGGCTATCACGGCGGCCAGTTGGTCCGTTCGCTGATGTTCGGCCTGCCCGCCAAGGCGCGGACCGATCATATCCCCTGGGTCACCTATACCGACCCCGAACTGGCCCAGGTCGGCCTGACCGAGGCGCAGGCGCGCAAGAAACACGGGGCCGCGCTGACCGTGGTGCGCAGCGAATTCGAACACAACGACCGCGCCAATACGGAACTGAAAACCAAGGGCTTGATCAAGGTCATGGTGGTCAAGGGCAAACCGGTCGGCGCATCCATCGCGGGACACATGGCCGGAGAGCTGATCGCCATGTGGTCCATGGCCATCGCCAACGGACTCAAGATGACGGCGATTTCCAATACCGTTTTGCCCTATCCCACCTATAACGAGATTAACAAACGGGCGGCGGGCGCCTATTTCACACCCAAGCTGTTCGAAAGCGATACGGTGAAAATGGTGGTCGGTCTGGTCCAGCGCTGGCTACCCTGACCTTTCAGGAGGGGCGATGCTGAACACACTCTCAGGACGTTTCCTGATCCTGACCGTCATCTTTGTGATGCTGGCAGAAGTGTTCATATTCGTGCCCTCTGTCGCGCGGTTCCGCGAGGATTATCTGCTGGACCGGCTGGAACGGGCGCAGATCGCGTCACTCGCCGTGGAGGCGGGGCCGATGATCTCGCCCGATCTGGAATCGGAACTGCTGAAGAACGCGGGCGTCTTCAACGTCGTGCTGCGGCGCGATGATGCGCGGCAGCTGGCGCTGTCATCACCGATTCCGTCACCGATCTCGGCCACCTATGACATGCGCGATCCCTCGGCCTCGACGCTGATCCGCGATGCGATGGCGACCTTGCTGGATACCCAGCCGCGGATCATCCGCGTGATCGGTGACCCGGTCCAGGGGGCAGGGCGCCTGATCGAGGTGACGATGATGCAGGTGCCGCTGCGCACGGCGATGCTGGAATACGGGTTGAACGTGCTGCTGCTGTCGGCGGTGATTTCGGTCATCACCGCGTTTTTGCTGTTTCTGGCGGTGCGCGTGCTACTGGTGCGCCCGATCAAGGGTGTCGTCGATCACATGACCGCCTATGCCGCCGCACCAGAGGACGCGCGCCGCATCATCGCACCCAGCGCGGGGGTGCGCGAATTGCGTGACGCCGAGGTGGCGCTTCAGGCGATGCAGACCCAGTTGACCGGCGCGCTCAAGCAAAAGGACCGACTTGCGCAACTGGGGGGCGCTGTGGCCAAGGTCAGTCACGACCTGCGCAACATCCTGACGGCTGCGCAGCTGTTCACCGACCGGATCGAGGGATCCGACGACCCGCTGGTCAAGCGGATGGCGCCCAAGCTGGTCGGATCGATCAGCCGTGCCGTCCACCTGTGCGAAAGCACCCTGGCGTTCGGTCGCGCGGACGAACCTGCGCCGCGCCTTGATCATGTGAACCTGTCGCGCATCGTGGCGGATGTAATCGAGGGCGAACGTCTGGCCGCTGGCGATGATCCCGTGTCCTTTGCCGAAGACATCCCGGCCACGATGATGCTGCGTGCCGACGAGGAACAGATGCACCGGGTGCTGACCAACCTTGTGCGCAACGCGCGGCAGGCCATCGCCGCGACGCACCGCGCTGGCGAAATCGCAGTGACGGCTGCCGAGGATGACACATCATGGTGCATTCGCGTGGCCGACACGGGGCCTGGCTTGCCCACAAAGGCGCGCGAACACCTGTTCCAGCCGTTTCAGGGCGGCGCGCGCAAGGGTGGGATCGGGCTGGGACTGGTGATCGCCGGCGATCTGGTGCGAGGCCACGGCGGCCGCCTGACACTGGCGCAGACTAACGAAAACGGCACCGTGTTCGAGATCAAACTGCCCAAGGCGGATTTTGCACTTTCCCCAACGAACGACTGAATTTTCCGGTTTGGGGGCTTGCATCGGTCCGATGCTAGGTCTAGATGCAGCCCTACGCGGATTGGTAGCTCAGTTGGATAGAGTACTTGACTACGAATCAAGGGGTCGGGGGTTCGAATCCTCCCCAGTCCGCCATAACAAACCAAAATTTAAGTTTTATGTCGTTTTTTATCAGTGATTTAGCCTAAAGTCTGAGGCTGGGCTGACTCTGATGTTATTGATTTGCTACCCATTTCGCACCACATTCTGCTACCCGAGGGTATCGGAGATGTGCGATGTCAGACAACCTCACCTTACGCGGCAAGACGTTTTACCTGAAGCGGCGCGTGCCTGCGCGGTTTGCTGATGTGGAGCCGCGGCCTGTCATCTGGCACAGCTTGAAAACAGATTCGCGCGCGATCGCGCTGTCGAAGGTGGAGCGCGTTTGGGCGGGATACCTTGATGGATGGGAAGCGCGGCTTGCGGGGCGTGACGGCGACGCGGAGGCCCGGTTTCGGGCGGCGCGCGATCTGGCCGCGCGACAGGGTTACGCTTTTCTATCTGCGGACTCGGTTGCGAACCTGGAACTGATTGACTTGCTTCGCCGTGTTGAGGCGACACAAGCACCGTCCAATGACGTGCAGCCAGAGGTAGCCGAGGCACTGTTGGGCGGCGTTGAAGAGCCCGGCCTGATGCTGTCCGGGCTTGTCGCGCATACCGAAGATATCGCATCGCATGACAACCGGTTCAAAAGCGCGCAGCAGATGCGGTTGTGGCGGAACCCGCGCATTCGCGCGGTTCGCAATTTGATCGAGGCGATTGGTGAAGATCGTCGGGTGGTGGACGTGACTGCGGCAGAAGCGTTGCAGCATCGTCGGCTGTGGCAGGACAGGCTGAAGAGCGGGAAACTGAAGGTCGCCTCTGCCAACAAGGATTTCCACTATATCGCAGGCATGCTGCGCCGGTTTTACGATGATCTCGGCCAAGCGGCACCGCCACACCCTTACGCCGGTATCTCGATCCGTGACCGACATGCCAAACCGACCCGCAAGCGAGAAGTGCCAGTCGATTTGATCAAGGAGAAATGGTTGGCACCAGGTGCGCTGGACGGAATGAACGATGAGGCACGCGATATCCTATTGATCAGTATCGAGACAGGGTGCCGTCAGTCGGAAATCATGGATCTGCCCGCACGGGCGTTCAAACTTGACGCGCCGATCCCGCATTTGATGGTCGCGAATGAGGAGGGTGACGAGAGCGCGGACGACAGGCGCGAAATCAAGAACATGCATTCCGAACGGCAGGTGCCACTTGTCGGATTGGCGCTGGCGGCCGCGAAACGCCATCCGGAGGGCTTTCCCCGCTACCGCCACAAACGGAGCTACTCGGCTGGCGTGAACAAGTTTTTGCGCGAGAACGGCTTGCTACCGGCAGGTGTGACCATTGGCGGTGTGCGGCATACGTGGGAAAGCCGGTTGAAGGCCGCGCAAGTGCCGATGGACGATCGCGGTGAGATCATGGGGCATAGCGTCAAGGAAGTCCGGGGTCGTGAGGTCTACGGTGACGAAATGGCGCTGCAGATGAGACGCGATGTTGTCGCGCGCATCGCACTGCCTGTGCCGGACCACTTGGCCTGAGGTCTCAGCGCGCCTTGCGCGCGATTGCCTTGGCCCGCGCCAGTGCGTTGGCCGAGCGACGGGCCGCTTCGAGCTCGGATTCCAACCGCAGGAAGATCGGCAGGTAACGTTCGTTCTCTTCCAGAAGCAGAGCGACAGTCTCCAGCGCCCTTTCGATGCGTACGGCATCGATGACGTTGTCCTGACGCAGCGCACGCCGACGGTCCGCCCGCGCGTTTGCGCGGTCGGGGCCATTGGCTGTCGTTGATGTCGGTGCGTTGGACAAAGTGATACCGTGCGCGGGCTGCGCGTTTGTTGAAGGTTGCGATTACGGGGGAGTGTCGGGTGGCGCTGTGATTGCAATCTAACCGATGTCAATACGAATTGCACCGTGTCCGGCGAACAAAGTGGTGGACAAATCGAAATTAAATCTGGGTGGAGAACGAGATTGCGTTGACACGCTGGTTTGCCGTCATGTCGTGCCACCAAAATCGAGTTCCGGCCGCCTCGAACACGATAAGCTGGTCGGCCAATAAATTAATTGGAATTCGATATTTATGCGAAAAAAAAATATGCCATTTGAATAATTCACCGATTCGAAGATCTGTCGGCGCTCGCGCCACATCATGCCGAAAATCGCCGACATCGACTTTTGTCCACATTTTTGGGTATAATAAGACAAAACAACGGTCCAATTAGCTTTGCCAAGGGGTATCCATACTGCTTTGAGTTCCTATTATTGGGGCTTCAACATTGAAAGGAACTTCAAATGGCCAAATCTCCGATGTTTTCCAAATCCAAAATCCATGATCCGGAACCAAGCGCCGATAATTCGCCGATTGTGGGGGCAGGTGTCATGCGCGCCTCCATTCCGGAAGAGGATATCCGGCATGACAACGTCAACGGGCCGGTCGCGATCCCGCCAGCGGCGCAGAGCTCTACGCCTGAGCCCGATGCAAATGAAGAGGTTGCAACACCTGATCTGCCGCAGGTCAATGGTTCAACGTCGCAGTCTGGCAAGCCTGCGATGGATGCTGAAGATCTGGGCGGTGCCGATGTTGACTCCGTCGATCCGCCGGCCCCTGCAGCTGACAGTGTTGATGATCCACTGCCGCCGCCGGACGCGCCTCAGCAAGACGACGCTGACGACTTCGGGTCTGCTGATCAGGTTGCGGAAGAGCCTGTGTTCGTGACGTCAGCACTTGCTCCGGACGAGACCGCTGCCGGGGCCTATCTTGCGGATTAGCCGGCTGTCGATCCGGACCTGATTGGCGCGCTGCCTGAGGTGGATGTGCCGCTGGATATCTTTCCGGATATGATCGCTGACTTCATTCGGTCGGTCGCGAAAGCGGTCGGGGCCTCCGAGGGTTACGTTGTGGCAACGTTTTTGGCTATGGCGGCCGGTGCGATCGGGAATGCGCGGGTCGGGCGTGTCGGTCCGGAGTGGGCGGTGCCCAGCATCTTGTGGTTCCTGCTGATCGGGGATCCGGCAGCCGCCAAAAGTCCGGCCATGGGCCGGACGCTCAAACCATACCGGACGCTGGAGGCCGAAGAGCAGGCTGCGCACGCGGCGGCTGGCCTGCCGGATTTGGAAGATGACGCGCATGCCTGGCGGCAGGCAGTGATGCCGGACGGGGGTGAGAATATTCAGGCCGCTCTCGGTCCGAAACCATTGCTGATGTGCGAGATGATGACCTATGCAGGGCTGATCGAGATGCTCGCGCAGCACAGGCGCGGTATGCTGATGACGGCGGATGAGATCGCGGGCTTTGTCAAGACGATGCCTTCTGACCTGCGCGCACTGCTTCTCAAGTGCGCCGATGGTGCCCCTTTCCGGCGTTATACTGCCAAAGAGAATACTGATCTTGCGGGTGTGTTGCTTTCGATCGTGGGCAGTATCCAGCCTGACGTTCTCGAAAAGCACGTCCCCAAACTCGCATCAGACGGCCTTTTTGCCAGGTTCTGTCCGGTGTGGGGTGTTCCGGAGTCGGTCGTCGACCTGAATGCGCGCATCGATGATGGTCCGATCCTGGATGTGCTCCGCGGTCTCAGGGCATTGCAGATGGATGAGGGTATGCACGGACCCGCGCCGCAGGAGGTGCCGTTCACTGATGACGCGCGGGCGCTCATGGCTGCGCGCATCACGGCCGCACGGCAGTCGCAAGGTCAGGGATTGCTGATGCGCTTCATCGGCAAGAGTGACGGCACGGTCGCGCGGCTGGCGTTGGTGCTGGCTCTGATGCGCGTGGTCTCAACCGGACCCGATACACCGGAGACTGTCGAGGCCGACGATGTGCGCGCTGCGGGTCGGCTCTTCGACGACTACCTGCTGCCGATGGCACGGTCGGTTTACTGGCGGAACGGGTGCAGCGAGACCGAACTGGCGGCCTACAAGCTCGTCAAGAAGTTGCAGGCCAACAGGGTTACATCCATCCCCGTGCGGGAATTGCAGCGCATGGCACCTGAAAAGTTCAAAAAAGGTGACGCCTTCTTGGACCTGATGACCTGGCTGCAGCGGGCACATGTTGTGCGGCTGATGAAGGCGGCCCCCAGCGGGCCGCGGGGCGGTGCGCCCAGTCGGCGCGCTGCGATCAGCCCGCGGATCTGGCCGTCGGGGCAGGCCCCGCAGCCGGAATAGGTTGCGCCGGTCGCTGCAGGCCTGGCAGGTCAGCTGGCCTTACATGTCTGCGTGATCCCGGCGCGTGCTGTCTGGTTTTGCAGGCAACACCGCGCCGGACGGCCAGCAGGTGATCGGAGTTTCCTTATGAGCCCACAGGAAACTCCGATCTGCCCGAACGATAATCCTGACCCTCGAAAAAGAATGCCGCAGAAAATGCGCCGAACCTACGAGATGAACTCATGCCCAAAGACACGATCAACCAATCTTTCTTGGTGTTCAATTGTGAGCCTGCCAGTGCCGACATGGTGACGGACATGGATATCCATGAGATCAAGCGCGTGGCCGATTCCTCCAATATCGATCCCGCACGCACCTGTTTGAACCGGGTGCTGTTCGGCAATCCGGCAGGTCCCAAGGCGGCCTTGGCGGACTTCTACAAAGCGGGGGTCAAAATGCCGTCCCGGCGTGCGCGTCTGCCCTACTTGCGGATCGTGTTGGGGGCATCGGCAAACTTCTTTCGGCCCGATGCGCCGGGTCAGATCGGCACATGGGACGCGGCGCGACTGGAGGCTTGGCTTGATGTGGCAACCACGGCCCTGAAGCGAGAGTTTGGCGCGGATCTGGTGCATGTCTCGCTTCATCTTGATGAGGACACGCCGCATCTGCATGTGCTGGTCGCACCCACCTATCTGCGCAAGCCGCGTGCCGTAGACCGTCGGAGAAAGGGTGAGGCCGATGCCGCGTTCGCGGCGCGCAAGGCCAAGGTTGCGGCCTCGCCCGGTGTGCGCACGGTGGGTCGTGCGTCGCATCCGACGCTTCGGCTTGAGGGAAGCTTCGAGGTGCTGCGCCAGGCGCTCGGTCGGACCTTTGCCGCGCTGGGTATCCATCCGGGCTATCCTCGCACGCAGGATGATCCCAAGCCAAAAACGACCCGCAAATGGGTGAACGAGGAAGCGGCCCGTTTGAAAGCGCGACATGCAGAACTGGATGCAGCCTTTATCGAGATCGCTGATCTGAAAGACGCGGCCGTGCTGGAGGCCCGTGCGCAGGAGCGCGCGCGTGCGGACCTGATCATCGCCGAGACTGTCAGCGGCCTGCAAAAGCGAGTGGCTGATTTGGAAGCGATCATCGCAAACTATTTGCGGCCTCTGAAACTGTTGCTGAAAGACGCCGCCGCAGAGCGTGGATTATTGCGCAGGATCAGGCAGGCGTTGCCCGACGTCCCAGACAAGAAGATCAAAGAGGTCCGGGCTGCCCTCGAGCGTGTGGATTATCAAACCTATCGTGAAGGGCAGTTCGGCCAGATGCAGCGCGCGCAGGATGCAGAGACGTTGCGGCCCTATCGGCGGGCGGTCGCGGGGCAGGAGCAGATCGAACATGATGGGACGAGCACATCGAACAAGATGCCGACGGATCGCACGATGGGGATTGGTCCGGACGAGGATTCAGGGCCAGCCTGAAAGAAGGTGTTCGTCGATTTATAATGTTGGGTGATCTTGAAACCGCGCGGGGCGCCTCAGTGCGGCGGCGCTTTTGACCGCAAGATGCGCTCGTCAAAGAGATTTACGCTTCTTTTTGAACGGAACGGTTCTCAACTCGGGGGGACGGGCTTCTTACAGCGCGTGATCAACGCCGACTTGACGTGCTGTTCTGTTCAATCAGTGGTCATCTTTGTTCTGGTGTTGATGATAAGTTGATCGGTCGATGAGGGCATCACAGATCACGATCGCAGCCGGACTGGTGTTCTTGTCAAAGACAGGCGCTGACCAGGGTCTGCCGATGATGCCGCAGTGATGGTCGCCCTTTCCAACATCACGACCCCATCAGGTTTTGTCAGGCCCGGAATTTGCAAAACGGTCTTGTCAGAGGGGCAAGACAGAAACAGGTTGTGTCAGAGCCACGGCATGCAGACCGGTTTTGTCAGGGAACGGCTTCAGGAAAGGTTTTGTCAGAGGCGCAGAACTTGAACCGGTTTTGTCAGACGCACGACAATAAGGGAGGTTCTGTCAGACGGCCGAAGATCAATCAGGTTTTGTCAGACCCGCGACGAAAGGGTAGGTTTTGTCAGGCTGCAAGAAATGAGATGGTTTTGGCAGGGAGCCGATCTTGAGGGGATGGCAGTCTGTCTTTCGGGAAAGTGTTTGTGATCCACACTTGTTCGACAGCGACAGGCAGACTTTGAATTGTGGGTCACACGCGCACATGACGGTAGCCCCGTTTGATGGATTGCGTCTTTGCAGGTGACAGGCCCGCCGTGAATATTGGCCAATCAGTATCAATAAATGATTGTACCTATTTTATATGGTGAACGTTTTTGTCTCGTGGATTGCTTTCAATTTTGACGGCGCAACCCGATGAGGCCGTTCGTCGGATAGCGCCGCGCTCTACCCGTTTCTTTGAAAAGGTGCCGTCCAACAAACATCTGTTCACCACTCAGAAAAATGCAGCTCCTTTATGAAAGGCTGTACTCATAAATTGGGGCCGACACGAACATCACAAGTGAAAATCCGGTTTGACTGAGTTTGACCTCGCCTATTCGTTCCCCACAATTCGAACGGGTTACCCACTGAGCCGTGGATCGTTGTTCGCAAAACTGAGCCGTTTACCCTTTAACTGAACACCCCCATTTTACCTGCCGCCGGGCCTTCTTTACCTATTGTCGTTCTGACAACGATGGTCGGTCTATATGTCCGGAAACGACGTTGGCCGTTGGGTTAACCCAACAATGGTTCTCCTCAAAGGCCTCCGGGCGATCCTATCGACAGAGAACATTGCGCACCGGCGTCACGCCTCGATAAGCATTGGAGCGCTGCACCATTGCCAGATGTGCAACGGATCGCGCGCAGGCAGGGCGGATGGCGACGCCATCAGGCGAAGCACGTCATCGTTCGATGGATGCTGGCGAACTCCAAAGTGAGGAGCCGGCGGACTATCGTCCTGACACAGATCACGCGATCTAAAAAAAGATATTTGGCGACGGGCGGGCGCAAGCTGGAATCGTAAAGGCTTTTGGCTGGCATGGGCGACGATCCCCGCCGCCCGTGCCGCGATGAGCGCATCATTTACATCCTCGGCCAGAACCCTGCCGTATCATCCCCACCCCCACCCCCACCGCCACCATCGCTCTCCGGCGCTGCGACTTCCATCACATCACGCAGAGCCTCACTTTCCACGATACCATCGACCAGCAGATCACTGGCCAGCACTGCGATCAGGGTGTGGTGCGTGCGGACGAGATCGCAGGCGCGGGCGTAGGCGGCGTCGAGGCGGCGGGCGGTGCGGTCACGCAATCCACGGTGCCGGGCGAAGAGCGTGGCTGGCTCTGCGTCGGCGCTGCACCAGATCAGACCCGTCCCATGGCCGAAGCTGAGTTCAGCGGCGATCGCCAGGCGGGTGGCGCGTGCCAGATCGGATGCCGCGTCGCCGCCGCTGCGACCGGACACGGATCCAACGATCACCTCTTCGGCGGCACGCCCGGCCAACAGGGTGATCATCTCGCGCTGAATGTCGGCGCGGGTGCGCGCATCCGGCAGCGGTGTCAGCACGACTTGCGCCGTGACCTCCCGTGCCACTGTCAGGCTGATCCGGTCGGGGCGGGCGTATCCGGTGATCTGGGCTGTGACGGCCTTGGCGGCACAGGCGACGGCGACACGCGCACGCAGCGCCTGCGGCACCGGCGGGCGCTGATCCCGCAGGGCGGTCATCAGATCACTGACCGCCAGATCGCGGCCATTGGCACGGGCGGTCTGGCGTGCGCGTTGCACCAGCCCCTTGATGTCCGCCATCGTGGCACCGGAGGCCGCGCGCGCGATGGTGATCAGGTCGGCGTCCGGCAGATCATTGCGCAGATGATAACGCAGCACATCCGGCAGATCGGCGGTCGTGGGGTGCTGCATATCGATCCGAAGTCCCAGCCGTCCGGGGCGGACCATCGCGGTGTCGAGATGTTCGGGATGGTTTGTGGCCCCGATGACGATGACGCCGTCGCGACCGATGGCCCCGTCAAGCCGTCCCAGCAGCATGTTGGTGACATTGCGGTAATAGTTCGAATTGTGATCCTAGGGTCCTTCGCGTGAGGGGATGGCGTCAATCTCGTCGATTAACAGCACGGCCCCCTTGGCCGGGCCCGATGCTGCCGCGATGGCGGTCTCAAAGCTTTTGGCGATGGCGCGCATCATCTCGTGTCCGCGACCTACTTCCGCCGTCTGCCAGTCACCCAATGAGGTGGCAATCAGCGGCACACCAGCGGCACGCGCGAGGGCCGCTGCTGCAAAGGTCTTGCCGGTGCCGGGTGCGCCCGTCAGCAGCACGCCATTAGCGACATCCGACCACGGCAGGGTGCCCGCCCGGTAGGCGTTCAGATCAGCCGCGATCTGGCGCAGGGTTTGGCCTGCCTCACCAAGACCCGGCAGATCATCGAGCGTCGGCCCGTCGTCTGCGACGATGGTCTTCGGCAATGCCAGCTCTGCCAGCTTACGCGCGACACGTAACGGGCTGGGTTGGCGCAAGGCGAGGTCGACGGTGCTCATCGGCAGCGTTGCGAGCGCGGCGTCAGGCGGCAGGGCCGTGTGCATCGCATCCTCGGCAATCTGGCCGGTCGCACTGTGGGTCAGCCGCAAGATCCAGATCAGCGCCTCGGCGCAGGGCCGGGCAATGTGAACGACGGGCAGCAGCGACAGCGCGTCAGGCAGCTCCGGATCCGGTGGAACGAGGATCACCAGCGGAGCGGGGTCTGCCAGCTTGTCCTCGGCGCGGGCCAGTTCGAGCGAGATTTTGGACGGTGTGCGCGTATCAAGAACGATGACCTCCGGGCGGAGAGGGGTCATCGACGGCGGCTGACCGGGGGGCGATCCCTTGGCGCGAAACCCTTTCATCAGCGCATCTTTGAGGCGCTGCGCCTCCGCCGTGCTCTCGCAGATCAGCACGGTGGCGGCCCCATCCGACAGCAGCGCATTGACCGCTGCCTGATCGCCAAAGGTCTTGGCCAGTTGCGCGAGGGCCAGCACGGTGCTGGCCGCAACCGGGTAGGGCGGGCGACAGTTCCGGGTCACGCTGTCGGTGGCCCATGGATCATCCCCCGCAGCAAAAGCTGTGGTGATCTCACCAGCGCTCATGGCAACTGCCGCGGGGATCCCGCTTGGCACTGAGATGTCATCTGTGACCACAACGTGGTCGAACACGTCATCAAGACCTTCGGCAATCTCCCAAGCCCGCAGCGCGTCAGCGCTACTTTGGCCGTCAGCAGGCGTGGGTGACACCGCATCCGCGTTCGATGGCGCATCATCCTTGGCATGCGCGTTCCATGTTGCATCAACGTAGGCGTCGGCTTCTGCGTCTGAGGTTTGCAAGCTGCGCAGGAACGCCCCGATCCGCAGCCCGCGCGGGCGATCCGGATAGAGCCGGTGCAGGGCCGCGTCGGCCAGCGGTTGCCAGTCAGGCGTGGTCGCAGCCGCGGCGGGCGGGGTTAGGCACGGTGCCGTTTGGGTGTTCAGGTCTGTTTGTGCGGTGTTTGGATGTGTCATGGCGATATCCAATCTGTCGGAATGAGAGAAGAGCTCGGTGCCCGATGGGGCGACCGGTGAATGGCAGAGATGTGGGTGTGCTGTAGGCGATGTTCTGACGTGTCAGCGATCCGCGACGAAGCCTGAGATCAGGCGAAGGCCGTCGCGGACCGCTGTCTCATCTTGCGATAGTGACGCAAGTGCCTGCGTCAGGTGGCGCGCGTCTTGCGGCGCGGACGGTTTGCCTGCAGCGCGGTGGATATCTGCGCGATGTTTGCGGCGGACCGGGCCCGCGCCGTGACGCCATCGATCAGGGCCTGCAGCAAGGGTTCTGCCTGCAGATGATAGATCTCGCCTTGGGTGTTGATCGCGTCGCCAAACACGCGCTTGGGCAACGCCAGTTCAGGATGCATGTCGCGCATATGGCGATGACAGGCTTTCTCTTCACGCACGGCGAGATTGCCGGAGGAGAGCGCGAGCACCCGGATGACTTCGGACGACACGCTGCGGTCCAGACCAAGCTGGTGGCGCAGGCGCTTGGCAGGTCGGGCGGAATAGCCCAGCTTCAGGACTGACATCTCCGGCAGGTCAATCCGGAACAGGTAGATGAACGACGGCTTGGCTGCCCATCCTTGACCGCAGGCCGCACAGGTGCAGTCCCCCCAGCGCATGTTGCCGACACTGATGGATTGCACGTGGCCGCAATGGTGGCGGTAGTCGCGATACCCTGCGCGTCCGCTCGTGGCAGGACCGACCAAGACCCAGCCAAAGTCGCGCGCCGCCTCATCATCGCGTGCGGCGCGGCAGTCTTCGCATCCGAGAGCATGACCGCCGTCTGCGGCGGCCTCCACACGTGTGTATTGACGCCGCACGACATGGCCGCAGGACAGGCGGAACAGGCCGTAGTGTCGATGCTTCGGACTTTTGGCGATCAGCTCTGCGCCGAGAGCCTGGGCCGCACGGGATCGCCGGTCGTGGATGCAGGCATGGCACAGCGGTGTCGCGCCACGAATGACGTTGATCCGCACCAGCGCGTCGGTGGCGCAGGTGCGACAGCGCAACACGCCGTGGTAGCGGTCACGGGCGCGACCGATCAGATCAAAGCCCGCGTGCGCGGCTGATGTCACCCACTCGGGCTTGAGCGGCTTGTTGAGGGCAGGGTAGGGATCGCCGTCGATAATGAATGTGTCGGATTTGGGGGAATGAACGTTCATTGAACGCACCTCCTGAATAAGGATGAACTGCAGGCAAAGGCAGACCGGCGGCATCCGAAAGCTCGGATGCCGCAATCGATCAGATCGGAATGGGGCAGATCAGACGGGACTGACGTCCAAACCGTCCTCGATCTCTTCGCATTTCACATCGACCCTTGACGATGACAGCCCGAGATCGGTGCTCACAGCTGGCGTCGCGCGGAGCGCCTCGCGTGCGGTCAGATCTTCTTGAGCAGCTGCGATAATCTCATCGACAAGATCGGCGGCCACGACCATGCGCGGTGCTGAGAGCAGTTCGACAGGCAACGGACTGCGGGCGAACCGCTGTGCCCGATACCGCAGACTTTGCGCACGCTGCGTCAGAGTGTCGAGGCCGTCACCGTCGTCTTCGAGCATCAGAAGAAGCACCCATGCGGCATACTTTACATCCCACAGGGTCACAGACCGGTCAGAGTGGAACCGCCAGAGCGCCTCGTCGGCCATGGCCCAGGCATCGGCTGCGGCCTGGTCGCAACCCGCTAGTGCGGGATCTTGATTTGCCGCATCGGCGTAGGCCTCCGCCGCGATCGCAGCGCGCGTCAGCGCCATGCAGCGATCAAACTCCGAAAAGGCGGCGGCGTTCGCCAAAGACAAATCCAGCGCCGCATTCGGGGTTTGAGACACGCTATTCAGCGTGGTAGGGAAAGTGTCAGCCATGATGATCTCCACAGGATCGTTGGGGTTAGTGTAGGCGCAAGCTGAATCCTTGCGTCTACACGAACTTACTATACGATATTGTAAAGTCAATAGGCGATATTGGAAAGTTCCGAGATATTATGGCAAAAATCGGTCGCCCTAAAACTGACGCGACACCAGTTCTGGTAAGAGTGTCTCCGGATGCATTGAAACGGCTGGACGATGCGATCGACGCTCAATCAGACAAGCCATCGCGACCAGAGATGATACGGCGGATGATGGAAGACTGGTTCGACAAAAACGCTCAGGGCTGACCATCTCAATTTTATGTCGATAGATTTTAGCTCGCAGATTTACCCCAGAATTTGGTCTCATGTCACCACCAAGGCAGAGCGGAGCTTTCGAGCAACTGGAGCCGCGAAGGTAAGCTACAGCACCGTGCTGCGGCGACCTTTGAGCAGACTCGCAGTTTCGTAACCGGCTGACAGAAATTTAAGGATTCAGGTTGAGCACCGGTCACTTGGATCAACGCGGACGGAAATCTTGTGAAAGCAGCAAATGTTCGATTGCTGCGGTCAAGACGTAGGACAGTATGGGCGGATACCTGACATTCGCTGCTTAGTGCGCGAACGGCCGGTCTTGACCTCAGGGCGAGACCGGAACCCCCAATCACCTCTTTATGCTACAACGGGGATTTCAATCGCGAGGCACTTTGTTACTCTCGAATGCAAAGAGGCGGCTTTGGCAAAATGTGCAGAAGGGGTGGCGTGCATGGCTACAATTGCAACGATAAAGACGCTGAGCGGCGTCGGCGTCCTGGCAAATAAAGCTGCACGAGAAGACATACCTCCATTCCGCCAACTTAATCTCGTTTACGGATTTAATGGATCCGGCAAGAGTACGTTGTCGAGGTTATTTGCCTGCCTTGAGGAGGGGAAACATCAGGAGAATCTTCCGACAGGCTGTAGCTTCGAGGTTGCACTCGATGGCGGCGCAACGTTCAAGGCACCAAACGCATTGGGAGGCCTTGAGAGCCACGTCCGCGTATTCAATGAAGATTTCATCTCGCGAAATTTGCAGTGGAAAGAGGGCCGCGCATCTTCAATTTTCTATATTAGTGAAGAGCAGTCCGAACTTGCAGCCGAACTCAGTACTGCTCAGCAGACACTCGCGGACAAAGAGCGGAAACGGGAGGCAGATAAAAGAATTGCTGACGAGCGCGAAAAGGCGCTCAAGAACTACCGGACAGAACGGGCCAAGCTGGTTGCGGCATCTCTGCATCTGGGCAACCGCAGGTACGAAGCCAGACAGCTGGAGAAGGACTACGAAACGCTACCGTCCGACAAAGGCGCTAGGTTGAAGGCTGAAGCCCTCACTGCTCTGGTCGATGTAACCCGCCTCACAGCGCCGCCGCCAGCTCTGAATGTCGTCGCAATAGAGGTCGATGCCATACGGAAAACGGTGGAAGGCGCACGGCACTTCGCCGAGCTGAGTATTGGAACGGTTGCGTTGGAAGAAATGGAAAGCCACCCTGCTATGGTTCCTTGGCTGAAGACCGGTCATGATTATCACAGCGCAAACGACCTGGAAAATTGCCTGCTTTGCGGCAACACGATCAGCGACGCTCGGAAACAGAAGCTCGCTCAAGCACTGGACGACCGGCTCTCAAAGCTGCTTGGAGAGCTTAAAGAAGCGGGCGCGAAGGCTTCAACGCTTCTGACCGAGAGCCGATCTGCTTCAAGCACTTGGCCCAAGACTGCCGAACTCGAATTGCAGTTTGCGGAGCGTTACACTGCCGCTCGCCATGACACAGACAGCATACTGAACGACTTTGTCCCTGTCATGGAGGAAGCGTGCCGAATTCTTTCTTCCCGTGTGGAACAGCCAACCAAACCCATTGCGCAGAATCTACCGAGTCCCGATCAGATCGCGGCAAGGAATAAAGCCCTCAAAGAAGCCATCGCAGTGCAAAATGCGGTTATCAATGAGCATAACGAAGCGTCTGCTGATTTTGCTAAACGCCAGGACGACGCCCGCGAGACCATCAAAAAGCACTATCTGGCCGAAGGGCACGAGACCTACGCCGCGCTCAAAAATTCGCTGGCAGAAGCGAATGGTCGGGTGAACTCCTTAGAAGACGAGATTCGCACGCTGGAAGGCGAGATTGCTGAACTCAGCGCCAAGGTGCGGATCCATGGCCCAGCCGCCGACCAGATCACGAAGCTTGTTCGCGCCTACCTGGGCCACGGTGAGCTGACGATATTTGCGGTCGACGGAGGATATGAACTACGTCGTCACAACAAGATCGTTAAAGGACCGCCCAGTGAAGGCGAGAAGACTGCTATCGCGCTCTGCTACTTCATCTCATCACTGGAAGCCGACGGGAAATCGCTTGAAGACCTGATCCTCGTCATCGACGATCCCATCTCAAGCCTCGACACCAAGGCCATGAACTATGCGTGCTCGCTTATTCGATCGCGCCTGACGAAGGCTGCCCAGCTTTTTATATTGACCCACAATCAGCACTGCATGAACGAGTTCAAAAAAGCTTGGCGGAATCAGGGTAAGGCAGACCCGCCGACAGCCGCGCTGCTATTTCTCGATGTTTCAATGCCCGAGGGCACAGAAGCCAGGAGTGCCCGCATAGTTGAACTGCCGTCCCAACTGCGCGCCTACGACTCTGAATACCACTTCCTTTGCCACAAGATGCTTCAATTCGAAGAAGCTGGAGGCAAATACTCGGAGTACTGGTTTATGATGCCCAATGTGATCCGGCGGGTTCTGGACGTTTTCCTCGCCTTCAAGGTTCCAGGTAGCCACTCCCTGCAACAGAAGCTCGAAGCCCTAGCGAAGAAGTGTCCAGATATCGACGACGTCCGTATCCAGGCTTTAGACCGCTTGATCCAGGTGGAATCGCACTCTGACAGCCTCGATGATCTCGTCTCGCATTCTTCGATGACGATTGAGGAGACGCGGGATGCGAATGCCGCTTTACTCGAATTGATGGCTTCGTCAGACGCCGACCATACCAACGCGATCCGCAAGCAATGCAAGGCCACATGAAACAGCCCAAGGACCGAGGAATGCTCGGTCAATAAATCAGTCGCACGAGAGTTTGAAGCGACGGCGGTGCCCCTCGAACGGCTGACGATCAGCGCACTTGGAGCCGAAACGGGCAGTGGTCTGAGGCGCACTGAACGTAGGCTCAATTTCGGACAGTCAGTTAGAATTTGTCTTTCCCAAACTCTAGGCTTGCTGAATGCGCCGCTGATGAAGGGCCGCTCTGGTGAAGCTGCAGCGCAGCGCTGGACGGTTAGTTACATGTCTCCTAAGGGCCGAAAGCGTATAATTATACCGCTCTGTATTGGCGCTATGCGCCAATATAGGGACTTGATCGAGCTTAAGATAGAATCGTCGGAAGGGGTCAGATGGAACGCTTACCTCCGATCTAGGCATGCAGCGTCTTCAAGTTGATCACCGGCGCCAGATCAACCTTGGCGGCATCGCCAAACACACTTTTCGCGCCTTCAAGCAATTGGTCACGCCACTGCTTGATCTGGTTCGGATGGACGTCAAAGTGCTGCGCCAGCTCAATCAGAGTTCGTTCACCCTTGATCGCGGCGACAGCGACTTTCGCCTTGAAAGCCGGGCTGTGATTCCGGCGCGGTCGTCTTGTCATGGTCATCTCCTCGCTTGCAGCATCATGCTGCTGTTGCGCGGAAAATCCACTTATCCCGGCTGTTCAGTTTTCCCAACCCACCTCTCTTTACCGCTGCGGCCTTTGATTTCGCAAATATATGTCATTGGATAGGGCGCTTTGAGATCGCGCCAATCTGGCCTGCGCTATGACCTATTCGGCAGCTTGTTCAAAGGGGCAACGCGCGCGGACGGCAAAGTTTTTCAAAACATGATTTCTGGTTTCTTCCAGTCCATGGTGCGCGAAATAGGCATGAACCTTGTCAGGGCGCATAGACATATTCAATCTTTCCAAAAGTTGTAAGCGCGCGCAAACTTTTCGGCATCTTTCACAACAAAGGCCACAGCCTCTTCTTCGCTGGGCCAGGCGCGATATCCGCGTTCGCTGTAATAGGTGTGCCAGACGCCATCGATTTCTTCGATGCCGTGGATGTCGCCGCCGCCAAGCCTGCCATGACTGTAGGCGGTGCCATCTTCGACGCTATGGGCGGCCAAATAGTTTTTCATTTCTGCGAGCTTCATCGGATGAGTGTACCCGCAAACTGTCAAAAATCGAACCGAAACCTCTTGATGCCACTCGATGGAGCAGGATTTTGCGCCTCTTCGAAAGGTTCCAAACCGGATATGAAACTATCGAAATCTTCAGCGACCAAGGTCAGCGCCTTTGGGCTGGTTTCGCCATCTATACATTCATGATACCAAAATTTAACTTGGCCTGAAACCGCATCAATAACAAAGAGATTGCCCAAACCATCCTCGGCGAAGGGTATGCACCGTCGGGCAAAACGCCCGTTATAGTTTTGATACTTTGCCAAGATACCGTCTTTTCCTAAGGTCAACCCGAACAGCATCAGCACATTTTGCCGACCCTCTTTGTCCGTCAGGGGATTGCATTCCTCCACTTTGATGCGCACGGAGCCATTGAAAAAAGCGGGTGCTTTAATCGGGTCCAGAAGATCAATGAGTGCCCGCGGCAAGGTATGGCCAAGCGCCTGTTCCGTTTCAGCACCGGTCAGGCGATGTTCACCTTGTTCAAGACTTTTAGGTTCGAGCTTAATGTTCTGATCAAGTGCCACTACTCGTTTTTTCCTATGTTAGATGCGCCCTAGATGTGCGGTGTCTTTTGGCTCCGATTCGAATGTGTCAGGTCAAGCTGTTGCGACTTTGTAATAAACGTGCGCGGCAATCCTGTCTAACTTCGCTGCGAGGCGATGGAAATGACGAGGTTGGATTCACATTCCACCTGAGGACCTTTCTATTTTTCAGTGGATGTTAAAGACACCGATTGCAGGAGCCAATGTCCGCAATGCGGGCTGCAGTGGCAGTATCTTGCGCAATTGCAGAACTGCCGCTTTGGGCTGGAAGCGACGGCAGCTGACGGTTGCCGTCAGCTCTCCGGGCTGCCGCATGTCCGCTTCGAGCCCATCTTTCAAAATTGCCGCGGCGCAGCTAATGTCAGATGTGATCTTCTACACGACAGGGGGGACGAGGAATGCACCGAGGCGACTGAGGTGCCCCTAGATTTGTAGACGCTTTGCTTGGTAATTTTGGAACCAAGGA
>NZ_JAJATZ010000008.1:0-131318 GCF_020531945.1 Loktanella gaetbuli | reverse complement strand
AATGAAACAGCAGAAAATGAACGAGGCAGGCGTCTAGAAAACTAGGGGCACCTCAGACGCCGGTCAAATACGACAAGCGGAGATACAAGCGGCGCAATCGCATCGAGATCATGTTCGGAAGACTCAAGGACTGGAGGCGTGTGGCCACCCGATATGACCGATGCCCGAAGGTATTCCTTTCGGCCATCACCCTCGCCGCCCTTATCATCTACTGGTTATGAGTCCTGACCCTAAGACGCGGCCCACCGGACGGGTATCCTCAGGCAATATCCGAACAACGCAAGTTGAACGCAGTCTTCAGCCTTTTAATAATTTTTCAAAAACGGTCGTTTTTGGAAGGATCATGCAAGCGCAGCAAATGGTAGCTTCGAGTCCAACTTTGGAGAATTTTTGCGGTGAATCGAATGACTAATATTCGGCGGCCGACGGGGAGTCTCCGCCGTAAAGACGCTCAGGAAAAATTGAGGAGATCCGAATTATTTCGGACCTCCTGTCTCAAGTTCGAAAACCTTTACTCGTCCACTACTCTTGAGCTGCCAGAAGGTCCTCGATCAGGTCGTATGTAGCGCGGACACGGGTTTCGTTCGGATAGTTCCGGTTAGCCAGGACGACGATCCCGAGGTCCTCGCCGGGCAACAGCGTTACATACCCACCGAAGCCGTTGGTGGCCCCGGTCTTGTTCAGGATGACGTTCTGCTGCGGCGGCAGGGGGGGAGTGATCGCGGTGGCGTGTTGGGGTGACAGGATGAAGTCATAACCGTTGCCGGCTTCCATCGCGGTCACATCGGCGGGCCATGGATACTGCTCCCAGACCATGTCCTGCGTATAATAAGCCGTCTCGGCACGGCCCTCGCGGGTGCGCTCAAGGGCTGCCATTAGCGCCGGGACTGCATCGCCGTGGCCCAGTTCCAGATCAAGCAAGCGCACCATGTCGCGCGCCGTAGATTTCACGCCATAAGCCTCGTCCGCCAGCACTCCGGGATTCACCCGGATAGGCGCGTCGGTGTTGCGATCGTATCCGTAGGCGTAACGGTCCATCTCGTTATCAGGCACGTTCACGAAGGTGCTAGTCAGGCCCATCGCGGGAAACAGAATGTCTTCGGCCGCCTGCGCATAGGGCATCCCTAATGCTTCCGCCGTGATGTAACCAAGCAGCCCGATGCTGACATTTGAATAGCTGCGGGTCCCGGGTTGCGGCGGTTGCCATTCGGCCAGCCAATCCACCAGTGCAGGCACATTCTGCACCGCGTCCGGAACTTGGAGTGGCAGACCGCCGGTGACGTGTGTGGCCAGATTGGCAAGCTTGATGTCGTCGAAGGCAGAGCCCTTTAGGTCCGGCAGGCTCCCCGACACGGGGGACTCCAGATCGATGACGCCCTGCTGTTCGGCCAAGGCCGCGAGGGATGCGGTGAAAATCTTGCTTATCGATCCCAGCTCGAAGATCGTCTCTGGCGACGCCGCAACCTCGCCCTCGCGCGCGGCTAACCCGGTCGCGTAGAAATGCTGTTGACCGCGGAAGGTGATGCCGACCACCAATCCGGGGATGTCGAACTCTGCGATCACCGGCGCGAAGCTGTCACGCGCCATGTCAGTGACCTGCGCGTCAGTCAGATCTTGCGCGACAAGCGTGGTGGGAAGGGACACCAGCACAGCCGCTGCGGGGTTCAAAGTCTTCATCTCTGCCTCAGTGTGGTTCGTGTTTTTATGATTTTGGCGATTTATGGCGCATTTGGTTGATGCTCAAATGCGAAATCGCATTTCCTGATGATCGCGCAGCAAAACGCTCATGCTCCAGCTCATGAATTTTACATTGCCATTAGAGCGACAAATGGCAGCTTGGTCCGCACAGCTTATCTCAGAGAAGCGCCAAAAACGCTCGTTTTTGGAAGGATTAGGCAAGCGCTCCGAATGTCCACTTCCGAACCCAAAAAACTCAATCGCTGCAATTGCAGCATTTTGCACCAGCAAAAATTTTGGGGGTGTCCGCATTTCGTTTTGGTCCCGTCACTTCAGACGGACGGGCCTTCGCTTACCGGAGTTGGCCAGCCGCTTCTTGGATGATGTCCCGCGCATGGCGCGCCCTCGCCGACAAGCAACGGCCGCGGCGCATGACGAGCCAAAGTTCGTGCCAACGGCGCTTCGGAAGTTGATAAACGGAGAGGCTCGCCTTGTTGGCGAAGGCCTCCACGCCACTCCGGGGCAGGAGTGTGTAGCCGATCCCCGCGGCCACAGGGGCAGGGATCTGGCCGATCTGGTTGATCGAACCGCGCACGCTGAGCCGGTCGGCACCGGGGTAGTCGTCTGGGAAATTCAGCCGCAGCAAGTCATCGGCATAGCCGTAACCATCGGGGTGCGCGATGAAACCACGCGCCTCGAGGTCGGCGAAAGACAGAGGCGTGTCGGCTGCGTCCGCTGGAACGACGAGACACAGCTCTTCCCGCCCGAGGTGTTTGGCCTCCAGCCGCGCGTGGTCGGGGTCAGCCCCCAGCACACCCAGGTCAAAACGTCCGTCCAGCAGCCCTGCCAGGATCTCGGCCTGCGGCGCCGCCTCGAGGTGAACACTCAGATCGGGCCCCGCGCGCATCCAAGGTAACAAAATTGGGTAGAGCAGCATCGCGAAGCTGCCAGAGCAGGCGATGTGAACCGGCCCCGCGTTCCGGTCGTCTGCCTCTATGGCGTCGCGCAGGCGCTTTTCTTCGGCCCGGCGGGATAAGCCGAGCGCGAATACCGCCTCGCCCGCTGGAGTGAGGGTGAAGCTCTTTCCCAGTCGGCTGATCAGCGCCTGTCCGACCTGCTGTTCGAGCTTCCGGAGGTGTTGGCTCACGCCGGGTTGTGTCATGTTCAGACGCTCTGCCGCATGGGTGAAGTGCCCGATTTCGCACAGTGTGGAGAAGGTCTCGAGCCAAGTTGCGTTGAACATCCGATGATAACGCCGCGTTCTTATTTCTATCTCAATCGATAATTTCACAAAGCGCTATCCAAAGTCCATATCGGCTTCAACGTAACGCGAATGGAGATATGACATGACCCAGACACCACGCACCTTTTCCCACATCGGCTTGTCCGTTCCGGACCTCGACGCTGCCGTGAAATTCTACTCAGAAGTGCTTGGGTTTTACGTCGTGATGGAACCCTCTGAAGCCGTCGAGGACGACAGCGCCATCGGCGTCATGTGCACGGACGTGTTCGGCCCGGGATGGGGCTCGCTCAGGATCGCGCACCTGTCGACCGCCGACGGCATCGGTATCGAGATCTTTGAGTTCCCCGGTAACTACGCGCCCGAGGACAAGCTCGAGCACAGGCGCCATGGCACCTTCCACTTTGCGGTGCAGGACCCAGACGTCGAAGGCTTGGCCCAACGCATCATCGAAGCTGGCGGGCGACAGCGGATGCCGGTGCGCGAATACTTCCCAGGGACCAAACCCTATAGGATGGTCTATGTCGAAGACCCGTTCGGCATTGTCTTCGAGCTTTACAGCCACAGTTACGAGCTCACCTATTCCGCTGGTGCCTACGAATAGCTGTCCGCGCCGGCCCCGTGTGACACGGGGCCGGCACAAGCCGACATCACATTGGCCAGGGGCGGCCCGAGACACGACGAACTGAAAATGTCCGCAGGCGACACCCCAGCCAGTCGCACCTCCAGCCATCGGACGTAGCCGTTGAGGTTCTTCGTAGCCGGTCCGCAGAAGTGCTTGCTGAACCTTTTGTAGCGGTCGTGAAGCGAGTTCACATTCTGGATGTGATAGCAGCCTGAGGCCACGCGCATGCCTGGCTTGCTGCCTACCCCGAAGTGCTGGAGACCGCCTGCTACCGCGACGTTCTTGTACGCCAGCGCTATCCCGACGTTTGCAATCGCAGCGAATGGCAGAAAAGTCCCGCTCAGCAGTCATTCATGACCGTTCCAAAAACGCTCGTTTTGGCAGGCCTTTATATTCCTGCTATAGGGGAAATGCGTTGACCTCGACCCCCGGTGCATGACGGCCAGTGGGCGATAGCGTAAATATCTCGTACCCAGTTGCTGTCACGCCGATCGAATGCTCGAACTGCGCTGATAGCGATCGATCACGGGTGACGACGGTCCAGTCATCGGCAAGCAACTTCACGTCTTCGCGTCCCAGATTAATCATCGGCTCCACCGTGAAAATCATACCCTCGCGCAACTCTGGGCCGGCACCCGACTTGCCAAAATTGAGGATATTGGGGGAGTCATGAAAGACTTGCCCGATCCCGTGACCGCAGAAGTCACGCACCGCGTTCGTCCGTTCTGACTGTGCGTAGGCCTCAATTGCATGCCCGATGTCGCCAAGGTGCGCGCCGGGACGGACAGCTTCAATTCCACGCCTCATCGCTTCATGCGCGATCTGGATCAGCCGCTCGGCTGCCCGTGTCGGCTTACCCACGGCATACATACGACTTGAATCGCCAAACCAGCCATCAAGGATCAGCGTCACGTCGACGTTGACGATGTCGCCGGTGCGCAAGATTTTCTCGTTTGGAAAGCCATGACACACGACATGATTGACGGAGGTGCAACAGGCATAGGCATACCCTTTGTAGCCAAGCGTCGCTGGCATGGCGTCGTGAGAAGCAGCGAAGTCCAGGACATAGGTATTGATCTCAGCTAAGAGCATGCCGTCTTGGATGATGTCGGCCACCCCGTCCAGACACCTCGCCGTCAGGTGGCCAGCGCGGCGCATCCCCTCAAAGGCATCCAGGCCATAGAGTTTAATGCTCTCGGTCCGCCTTGCCTGCTGGGCAGGCGGCGCTATCGGCACATCGATGTAGCTGTCCATAAGGCGTCCCTCGCGTTGCCTGCACCTCTTTGGACGGATCGCGTCAGACCTAAGAGGGTATTGCTAAAATATACGATTCGTATATGTTTCGTATGCAAGCAAAGAAAAGGCAGATCAATGGGTATCGTAAAAATTGGCGAGGAACTGCATGAGGAACTGCGCAAGGCGAGCTCTGTCATGTGTCGTTCAATCAATGCGCAGGCGGAGTTCTGGATCAAGATTGGCATGTTGGCCGAGTCTCACCCGACCATGACGTTCACTGAGATCATCGCACAGCAACTCAAGGACGCTGACGTACAATTCCCGCAGGTTGATGCTGCCTAACCTGTTTTACACAACATTCCTAAAACGCTTGTTTTTGGCATATGCTCCAACTACCACCATTGACGCCGCCAAAAACCCTGTTCAAAACTAAAGCAGTTGTTGAAGGTTTTTGAGAGAGGTTGGGCAATGATTATCGGTTATGCCCGCGTGTCCACTGAAGACCAGCACCTCGATGGACAGATCTTTGCACTGGAGAGTGTTGGAACGGGGCGCGTTTTTGCGGAGAAAATATCTGGAACAAAGAAGACCCGGCCTGAACTCTCAAAAATGATCGACCAGTTGCGCGCAGGGGATGTGGTGGTGGTGACCAAGTATGACCGCCTCAGTCGATCTTTGCAGGATCTCCTGACCATTGTAGAGGCTATCCGCGAAAAGGGTGCAGGTTTTCGATCCTTGGCCGAAGACATCGACACCACGACATCGGCTGGGCGTCTGGTCTTCCATGTATTTGCTTCCATCGCCCAGTTCGAGCGCGAACGGATAGCGGAGCGGACAAAAGAGGGATTAGCAGCGGCCCGTAAACGCGGTCGCATTGGTGGACGCCCTCCTGCACTCTCGCAGGAACGCCGCGCTGAAGTTCAACGGATGCGCGATCAAGAAGGCCGTGGCGTCGCCGAGTTAGCAAGGTTGTTCATGGTCTCACCGAATACGATCAGACGGGCATGAAGTCTATCGCGCAGGATGACACTCCTCTCCGTTGTTGACTTGTCCATATGTGGACTATATGTCTGTAACTAGACAAAAGAGGCTGATCATGTTGATTGCGAATTTTGCAAACACCGGAGCTTCCTCCGGGACCATGGAATTTCACAGCATTTCGAGGGAGGATCGTGTCCGGACAAGCGCTCCCGGCTTACGCACTTTTCGTGAGATTGCAGACCGGTTTGGACTGACTGAGGCGGAACGGATCGCTGTTCTCGGGGATCCGGGTCGCTCTACATATCACCAATGGATGAAGAAGGCGCGGGAGCATCAGCCCCTGACCCTGCCTCTTGATACACTTTTGCGGATTTCAGCCATACTTGGAATATACAAGGCACTGACAATTTTATTTGAAGATGAGAACCAAGCGCTGGTCTGGCTGAAGGGCCCCCACCAAGGCACGCTCTTCGCCGGAGCCTCACCTATGGCTTACATGCTGGAAGGCGGACATGATGGTCTTATGTCCGTGCGCCGCTACCTTGACGCATGGCGCGGTGGCGAAATGGGGTATGGTGCACCGGAGGGCAGCTTTGAGCCTGTCACCGAAGACGATCTCGTCTTTGCATGAAAATTTCAGATTACGATGTGGTGCCCGCACCAGCGGGGACCACACGCCTTATTCCCTCGCGGTTTCCGCCAATCCGGGCCTTTGACGCAGTCACGACCCATGATGACCTGGCGGCCGTTATGGATCTGGAGGGCTGGACGAACGATCGTCTCGTAAAGCCACGAATGGATCGCCTCCCACAAGAGGAGTGGGTGTATGGTCGTCCGAACGCCAGTGTGGTTATGGCTGCGTTTTTACATGGATCGCCCGGTGGATTACGCTTTTCTGGCGCGAGCCTTGGGGCGTGGTATGGGTCGACCCACCTTACCTCTGCAATGCTGAAAGTTGCCAACGGACTGCGCAAGGAAATCGCGGTCAGCGCATTGACGCAGAAATCAGAAAGCTACCGGCAGTATAAGGCGGACCTTGCAGGCGACTATGTCGACATCTTCGGGGCGTATCCGGAATTTCACGATCCCGACGATGCGAGCTATCCCGCACCTCAAGCTTTCGGGCAGCGTATTCGAGCAGAAGGTGTGTGCGCCGGCATTCGGTATGAGAGCGTCCGTCACCCGGGACATGAGAACTGGGTCTGCTTTCGCCCATCGCTCGTTCGTAACGTGATGCAGGCGGACCACTTCAAAATCGAAGTGCCCCAGACAGGGAGTGTTGTGGTGCGTCAGCTGTCTTGACCAATGGTCGAGCGCTGTCTCTTTTTTCCGGAAGGTGGGTTGATCGAACACTTTAGGTGGCATGAGAGTGCGACAGGTCCACCCCGAACCGGCTTGCCAGTTCCGACACGGTCGCCTCACCTTTCAACGCTTCCAGCGCCACCTTCGCTTTGAACTCGGGGGCATGCTGCTTTCGTTTCGACATCTTCGATCTCCTTCGTGGTGAAGATCAGCAGACAGCAATTCAAAGCTTACGTAAGTGTCCAGTTTTCGGGGGGCACCTCAGCAGTAAATGCAATGAAAGGAGCGGCATCAATCCGCGATAGGTCCACCTCCTCGACGAAGTGGGTGATCGCACCTTGACCGCAGCCAACTGAAACGGTCTCGATGCCTTACGATCTCCCATCCTCTTTCTCATGTGGTATCTCAGGCGCTTTCGATTTGCGGATGGTCTCACACGGCTTCGATGGGTTCGGCCTCGGGGAAAACTTCAACACCCGTTCGTTCTAGACCTTGCATGCGACTGAGAAGTTTCTCGCGGACATCGCAGGATACGACGAACGACGTGTTGGGATCTGCACAAGAAAGCGCAAACGTGACTTCTTGGCCAAATACGTCATGATCCGTGACCATAACCAAATGCTCATCCTTATCACCTAGCTCCTCGGCATCCACGGTTTCGATCACATCATTAAAGATCTGACGGAGTTTTTCGACATCCGCGGTATGTGCGACCTTCACCTCAATAAGGCGCTTCATGTTTGTTTCCTGAAGCGTCCAATTCTCGAAAGTCTCTGCCACGAACTCCGTCACGGGGACAACGAGCCGCACACCTGTCCAAACACGCAACTGGACGAAAGTGAAATTGATCCGTTCAACGTGACAAACGTGATCTTTGAAGAGCACTTTGTCTCCGATGCGCGCCGACTGATTGAGAGCGATCTGCATGGACGACATGATATTTGAGAGCACCTCGCGTGCCGCGAAACCGAGGATGAGAGTCAGAGCGCCGGCCGAAGCCAGAAGGGAGAACCCGAAAGTCCGAAAAAGGTTGGCTTCGGTCATGACAATACCGGCACCCATAACAAAGATGGCGACGATCAGGATACGACGCGCCAGCGATATTTTTGTTGCCATCGAACGTCGCCCGTCGTGTTGGGCACTCTTTAAGGACACGTCATCGAAATCAACCAGCCGGTCGATGATCCTGTCGATAACGTTGATGACCAAGATCAGGGCGGTCAGGACATACCCTAGCGCTAGAAACGGCGAGATGAATGTCGAGACCCCGCCAGAGAATACGAACATCGCGCTGATGCTTGCGATGATCGTCGTCATAACGAAGATCATCGCGGGCATCCTGGTCGACTGAACAATCTCTGTTCTGAAACTACGCCGTGCGTTGTCAGCCACGCGAGAAAGCGCCTTGTGTGTCAATACGCCTGACAACCCTGCCAGCACGAGCATAAGAGGAATTCCGAACACCTCCCACCACATGAGGTGCCAGAATGCGATTTTGCGTGTCCACCCCGGTAGAGCCTCCTCCAGCCGGGACGGGCGGAATTTCGCGTGCAGTTTCTCGATATTGGCGACCGACCTCTGGGAAAACACCCAGACTGGCGGGGTGTCACCAACCTGAATTCGGTCCAGTCTGATAGGATATGGCCGATCGTCGATGATTAGAACCCAAAGAAGAATTGACCGTCTTGCTTGGCCGGCAACCGCACCATCTGTGGTGGCGTTGGCATCCATACCGTCAGGTCGATCAATTAAATCGGTCCAGTCGATCACGACCTTCCTGGTGATGATCTCATAAAGCTTCTCGGCGAGTTCCGGGCCCTTCTCAGCTTGTTCCGAGACCGGAACTGGTGAAAGGTTCAGCAGGTGAGCGGCGGATTTGAAATCCTGCAGTTCGGCAAGATCCAAGAGAGCTTCCAGCGTCGACTGCGGAGAACTCCGATCTACTGTATCTGGCACCTCGCCCAGCCCAACATTGAGCACATTGCTCTCGAAAACTGCGTCCTGAGCAGCAGCGGCATTGAATAGCCCTGTCGAGATCCAAAGGCTCGTGATGAGAATGTATCGAGCGATGCAACGCATTTAGCTTCCTTAAAAAGCTGGTGGGTGACCTCATCTGCAAAGGTGTATGCGAGCCAACGACCACGGAATTATTAGGTTCCTTTAAACGTTGCCACCTCCTTGATCCAAGCGGCATCGATCGCCCGTCGGAAAGTCCGCCTAGCTGACCTCATGCGTCGTGAAATGCTGCGCGTCGCTCAGACGGCCGCTTCGGGGAAGCTAAGCCGCACAATCATCATCCGATCCCAAGGTCGGCATGGGCCGATATTTTTGGTGGTCCCTTTTTGTAAGCGGTGAGAGATCAAGCCATCATGGACTGCGGGACACTTCGTGCAGCCGGTTAAAATATTCTGGGACCGACGAGCCAAAACCGCCACTACAACGGTCGCGGTGCGAACCCGAGAGTTGCGATAACCCCGTCGTCGCAGTTCTGAAGATCAAGCTTGCTTTCGAGCTCCAAGCAGACCACCTCTGCGATCTTCATGCCCAGACCGGCGGTGGATTTCGAGATGTCTCGCGAAAGACCGATGCCGTCATCCATGCAAACCAGTTCAATGTGGTCGGGAGCCACCGCGGTGAGGCGGATGGCAACAGTGCCCGTCCTGCCGTCCGGAAAGGCATGCTTGTAGGAGTTCGAGATAAATTCATTCACGAACGTTCCGGCCGCTGCTGCCTGCTGGGGCGAGACGGTGATCTGCGTGGTGTCGACGTCAAGCGTCACACCCCGAGGCGCGAGGCCCGCCAATTGCGCGCAGATCCTCTCGATATATGCCCCAAGGTCGACCGAATGATGGTCATCGGTCTGATACAGCTGCTCGTGAAGGCTGGTCAGGGCGTCGATGCGACGGCCCACCATCGACAACGCCCGCTTGGCGTCCTCCGATGCGAACGCGCGTTGCTGCAACCGGGTGAAGGATGACAGAGACTGAAGCGAGTTCTTGACCCTGTGGTCGACCTCCCGGCGAAGAATATCGGCGGTGCGAAGGGCGCGTCGCGCGTCAAGGAGGGCCATGACCTGTCGGGACAACACGCGCAGCGTGTCCCGTTGCAGCGGAGTCAGCTCTCGCGGTTGATGATCCAGCACACACAGCGTGCCGAGGGGCAGGCCCTCATAGGTATTCAGCAGCGCACCGGCATAGAACCTCAGGCCCGATTGGCCCAGGCAAAGCGGATTGTCGCACATCCTCGGATCTTCGAGCGTGTCACGAATTTCGACGAAGTCCTGCTCGAGGATTGCATGCGCACAGAGCGAAGTTGCGAGTGGTGTTTCCCGGACGCCGAGGCCGGTTTCAGCCTTGAACCACTGCCGTTCGGCGTCGATGAAGTTGACGACGGAGATCGCCGTGCCGCAGGTGGCGGCCGCAAGGGCCACGATGTCGTCGAAATCGCGTTCGGGATCAGTATCGAGGATCTCAAACGACCGGAGCGCAGCGAGGCGCGCCTGTTGCTGGGGGTGGGTTGCGGCCTCCATAACGTCGCTCCAGTCAGATTTTGGCGATATGCTTTGTCTTAGAAGGAAAAATAGCGGTGCTTCTCGAATAAGGTCGGAAGCTACCCCGTCATTTGCGACAAAATCAAGAATGATGAAGCACAATTGTCTGGATTGGTGAAGCCGCGTCGCGGCGTAGTCACCCAATCCCAAGGTCGGCTCTGGGCCGAGCACGTCGATCTCGCCTCCTTCAGTGCTGAGCTGACCTCATGGTTCAGGCTGACCGGCCGCAAAGATCCCTTTGCGGACGGTCGTCTTGGCCCATGATGTCGCAAGAGCGGTCGGCCGATCACAGGGCAACGCTCAGGCGCTTGCATTGGCTTCAGCTTTTGGCAAAGCATATTCAGCCGAAGGATCATTAGGAGGTGCGCGTTTGAAGGTTTTGCGAAAGTGGCGCAAGATATGTTTTTCTAACCAATCCTGGTTGCGCGCGATCACGCTTTGCAAAGATGCCGAGGGGTTCTGGCTCGCTTTTACCTAGGTCAGCCCCGAAGGCCCGGATATGATAGTATATCTGCCCGTGACCCATATTTTGCCTGTGGCTGATGCATTGGAAACCGTCGCAGAGTGCGATGACAAAACATTTCGGTTTGTCCCGTCCCCGGTTTTTGGCAAGGATTACTGGAGCAAACCTGCAAGGGTGAATGGCGTAGCCTATACACAGGCATGCTGGCGGTATCGCCCGGTCCTTGTCTTCAACGGAGCGGAAGGTATTTGGACAGCACAGTTGGTTTCAGGCCGTCACGCAAAGCTCATTGCGCGGCTGTTGCGCATGCTGCACCAACGCTACAGCGTGGCGCTTGCGGCAGTCTAAGCGCTGCCCGGGGCGTCTGCGATGCAGCACATGCGCGCGGTTCTTGCGCCAATGCGAGGACCGTCCGCTCCGTTCCACATAGCTGACGCCCGATGTCAGTAATGCTGCGGCCCCCCTGACTGACCGGTTTGCGGAAGCTGTATCTCGCCGCAAAGGACCTCCTGACCGGCAGCTCAGGGCCGTCCCTAAAGACGGCCCGAACGTTTAAATTTCAATGGCTTCCGCGATAGCAAGCGCATCTTCGAGCTCAACACCGAGATAGCGCACTGTGCTGTCCATCTTGGTATGGCCCAACAATAGCTGAACCGCGCGCAAGTTGCCCGTTTTCTTTTAGATCTGCGTGACTTTCGTGCGTCGCATCGAATGGGTCCCGTAGGCTGTCACTTCTAAACCGATCGATGACACCCAGTCTCGCACAATGCGGGCATATTGGCGGGTTGAGATGTGCAAACGCTCGTGAAAACGGCCCGGCCAGAGATATTCGGACCCGACCATCAACGGATATTCCATCCACTTCGCAAGCGAGGCTCTGGTTCCTTCGGAAATCTCAAACCGCACAGGTTTCTGTGTCTTGCTTTGAAGCACCGAAGCTCGCTCCTTGATCTGGCCTGATGCCATAACATCGACCACTTTCATTTTGACCAAATCGCAGCCGCGCAGCTTGCTGTCGATGGCAAGGTTGAACAGCGCCAGATCACGGTGGTTCTCGGCAAGCTCAAGTCTAACCCTGATTGCCCACACATGCTTGGGTTTCAGCGGGCGCTTCTGACCGACAATGCGCCCCTTGTTCCAAGCTGGACGAAGCGCGCGAATGGCAGCTAAATTTGGGGTTTCCATGACTGGTCCTCCAATCCACCAATCCCTCCCACATCGACAACCCGACGTTGACCGAGGCAGCATATCATAAATTGCTGCAACGCACGCATCCGAGGTCGGCTTCGAGCCCGATGTGTTAGATGCTGCGTAGCGCCGAAATGGCTGCTTCGGTGGGGCGGCGGTCCTTGGCTGCTGTGGACAAATTACCTTCCATCCAACTGCATACTGTCACGCAGTCAGTCGGGCGGCTACCCGACGTTGGCCAACTTAAACCACAGATCGCCATAAGCCCTTAGCGCGTCCACGGGTAAAGCGGTTTCAAATTTCTCAAGCTCAGGTGGAAATGCACCATCGCCGAACAACATGGCCGCGCCGATACTTGTTCCTGTGACGGCTGCGTTTGTCAGGACCGGGCGAGCTGTGACGGCAAGCAGCATAGCGAGGTATTCGGGATTTCTGGCAAAGGGGCCTTCCACTATCGTGGGGCCGGCACCGCCAACAAGGTTCAGACAGGTGCTTGTCATCAAGGCCAGATAAAACGAGAGCACGGCCGAGCGTTGGCCCGAACCAGCATCTGGTTCATCGCCGAGCCATTGCATCTGTTGGCCCTGGAACGGGCCAGACCCGGGTTCGACTGATGGCAATAACACGCAATGTCTGTCCAGCACCGCCGACACGTCTTGCTTCGTTGGTTCGACTCGCCCGCCCTGTTGGATCACTTCGAATTCACGTCCCCCCATAAAGCGCGCACTGGCGACAGCTTGTTCGCGCGCGTTGACGTTGACGAGGGTATCGCGAGACGGGTCGAGCGTTGGAGGGCCGTCCGGTTTCATCGACATAACTATAACCCAGGTCCCGCTGGAGACGACTGAGACAGGCCCGTCCTGCGACACGACTTGCGGATAGAGCGAGGCGTTGGAGTCGTGGATACCGACGCAAACGGGGGTTTCGGGCGCCAGGCCAGTGGCTTGTGCAATTTCTGGCAAAATCGGACCCAAGATGTCGCTGGGTCGGCGCACGGGTGCGATTATATCGCGAATTCCGAGCTTTTCCGGTAGATCGGAAAACGTCCCCTCATAGGGATTCCACAGGTCCGTGTGGCAGCCGATGGATGTCACATCGGTTGCGGTTACGCCCGTCAGGCGATGCCCCCAATATTGCGGATAAGTCACGATTTGGGCGGTGCGATTCTTAAGGGTCGGATCACTTGCAAAAAGCCAGTGCAGCTGCGCGCCGATGTTCAGGCCACCTGCAAGTTTTGGCGATCCGGTTTGAGCGAAATCGGGTTTGATCGCATCGTAGGCCGCCAAACTGTCAGCGGGATAGGTGTGTTCATAGTCCAGAATGGGGGTGGCCAGCGCACCTGTAGATTCGAGTAACGCGGCACAGGCGCCGTGGGTGGTTACGGAAATGGCATCAACGCGGTGATCGCGGTGGAATTGCGCCAGAGCATCCAGAAGGAACGCCCAGTGCCCTTCTACATCGTAATGCGGATAGGGCGGGCTTTGTTTTATAATGTTCGGGCGCGTGATCACGGCCATTTCTGTCAGGTCCGCTAAATTGACCAGCGCGAGTTTTACGTTGGTCTTGCCGATGTCGATGACAGCGATGTGGCTCGGTGTGGTCATGGCATATAAAACAGTGGAGAGAGGGGCACGGCGACGGGCGAGCTATCCGCGTTCGTTTCCATGATGTCCCCCATGTAGGACCACCATTTTTGCATCACGGGATGGTCTGGCAATGCGTCCATGCCGTGATCTGTTGTGCGGGTCAGGACGCCAATCAGATGGCCCGTTTCCGCGTCCAGATGGATCGAATAGTCGCTGACGCCAGCGTCGTGCAGCAAGTCGACCAATTCGGCCCAGATGGCATCGTGGCGCCGTTTGTATTCTTCGGCCATCCCATCGTTCAGCCGCATGCGAAAGACGTGACGTTCGCTCATGGTTTGCGCCGCGCGGCAGCCATCGCCCAAAGGCGCGGCAGGGCAATGACACCTATCAGCAAAAGACCGATGAAAATCGACATGACGATACCCGGGACGTTCAACAGGCCAAGGCCGAAGGTCACGAGCCCCATGACAAAGGCTGCGATCACGACACCGGGGATCGTGCCGGCCCCGCCAAGGATGTTGACGCCACCAAGGACGACCATCGTCACCACCTCAAGTTCCATACCCGTCGCGATGCTGGGCCGCGTTGAGCCAAGGCGGGAGGTCAAACAGACGGCCGCGATGCCCGACATCAGACCGGTGAGCAGGAACAGGATGAACTTGACGCGGGCCACGCGAATACCACTGAACAATGCGCCCGTGGGGTTGTTGCCGATGGCATAGACGGCGCGGCCGAAGTTGGTTTTATGGAGCAGGATGCCGTAGATGACGGCGATGACGACGAATAACAGCATCTCAACCGTGAAGACCCAATAGATATAGCCCTGCCCGAACCACGAAAAGCTGGCGGGATAGCCGCGGAATGCGTCATCCCCAAGGATGATGAAGCTGATGCCGCGAAACAGGCTCATGGTGCCGATGGTTACTACGATGGAGGGCAGGCCGAGCACCGTCACGAAGAACCCGTTGAACGCCCCGCAAAGCAAGCCGACGGTCAGGCCGATGATGACAAGCTCCGGCGTGCCGGCACCGTATTGCAGCACCAGCCCCATCGAAGTGCTGGCAAGGGCTATGATGGATGCGACGGAGAGGTCGATTTCACCGGAGATGATCAGCAGCGCCATTGCGAAAGCGATCATCGCCTTTTCGGTGAAGTTGAAGGTCGCATCGCTGAGATTCCACGCGCTCAGGAAATAGGGCGAGGAGAAACTGTTGATCACAAAGATTGCGATGGCGACGGCCAGCAGCAGGGCTTCCCAGCTCTTGAAGATGCGGGCGGCGCGGCTGTTGAGGCGGTCGGGGATGTGGCGGGTTTGGATTGCGTCCATCATTGTGTGGTCTCCGCCGATTTAAGGATAATGCGGCCTTTGGTTCGGCCCGCGCGGGCATTGAAGGCCACGGCAATCAGGATCGCGCTGCCGGAAATGGCGAGCTGCCAGAAGGGCGAGATGTTCACCACCGGAAGCGCGTTCTTGACGACCCCAAGGAAGATCGCACCGAGCACCGCACCGCTGACAGAACCGACGCCCCCCGCGATGGAGATGCCACCGATGACACAGGCGGCCACGACCTCAAGCTCGAACCCGCCCGCGATATCCACGTAAGCGACAGCAAAGCGCGACACCCAAAGGTATCCCGTCAGCCCCGCCAACGCGCCCGAGACCACAAAAGCCCAGAACTGTGTCTTGCCCACATTGATGCCCGTGTAGACAGCGGCGTGGGGGTTACCGCCCACGGCGAAAATAGACCGCCCGAACTGCGCGCGCGCCATCATGATCCCGAACAGGACAATCGTGATGATCGCGGTCCATGACAATACCGGCAGCCCAAGCAGCTCCATGCGCGGGAACGCAGTGAAGGCGGGCGACATCTCGTGGGAATTCACCCATTTGCCGTCAGAAATCAGGAAGATAATGCCGCGAAAGATAGTCATGGTGCCAAGGGTTACAACGATCGGCGGGATCGCCAGTTTCCAGACCAGAACGCCGTTGATCGCACCCATGATCGCGCCCAGCAGGATCGCAATCGCGATAATCACGAGGATCGGCAGACCCGGCATTGCGACATTGATCATCGCGACCGCCATACCTGTCAGCGCAAGGTTTGCGGCGACCGACAGATCAATACAGCGGGTCAGGATCACGACCATCTGCCCAAGCGCGAGGATAATCAGCGGGGCCGTGTCGTTGAACACATTGGCCAAATTAGAGGGCGCAACGAAGCCGGCGAAGCGGGACGCGGTCAAAAGCAGGAGCACCAGAATGGCACCTGCCAAAATTGTTTCGCGCACGGGAATAAAACGGGTCATGCAGCCGCTCCGTCAGTTGTAATGCCCGCTGCGTGGCGCACGAGGGTCTCTGGGGTTAATTCGTCTTTTGACAATTCCGCAGCGATACGACCGTCCCGCATAACGATCACGCGGTCCGACATGCCAATGATTTCAGGAATTTCAGAACTGACCATAATAACGGACAGCCCTTGCGCGGCCAGTTCGGACATAAATTCATGCACGGCCGCCTTGGATCCGATATCGATGCCCTTGGTGGGTTCATCCAAAATGATCACCTGCGGCTGGGTCGCCAACCATTTGGCAATGACAACCTTTTGCTGATTGCCGCCCGACAGATTGCCCACGTCTTGATCAAGTGCCGCCGCACGAAGGTCCAACCGCTGTGAATACTCGCGTGCCAGTTTGAATTCCTCGGCGAGCTTCAGGAACCCGCTGCGGGATGTTTTGCCCAAGGACGGCAGGGTGACGTTCTGAAATATCGGCAGGCCGATAATCGCGCCCTGCTTGCCGCGATCCTCGGGGACATAGACGATCCCGTTGAAGACCGCATCGGCGGGCGAGCGGATCACCTTGATGTCGCCATTGACCCGGCACACGCCTTTGGAGGGTTTGGTGATCCCGAACAGGGCTTGCATGAACTCAGATCGACCAGCGCCAACGAGGCCATAGAAGCCAAGGATTTCGCCCTTGTTGAGGGTAAAATTAATGTCGGCAAATTCGGTTGGGTGTTCATATCCCACGACTTTCAGGACCTCGTCACCAATTGCATGGTCCCTTTGCGGGAAAATCTGATCGACGGATCGTCCGACCATCATCGTCACAAGATCGCCTTCGGAGATATCATCGATCTTGCCATCGCCGACAAAGGCACCATCACGAAACACGGTGTAGCGGTCAGCGATGCGGAAGATTTCATCAAACTTGTGGCTGATAAACAGGATCGCTTTGCCCTGTGATTTCAGGGTTTCGACCAGCTCATACAGCTCTTGGATTTCTTTGTGGGACAGGGCTGCGGTCGGTTCGTCCATGATGACAACACGGGCATCGACGGACAAGGCGCGGGCAATTGCCACGAGGTGTTTGTTGGCAATGCCGAGATCGCGCAATTGGGTGTGGGAACTGAAGGGCGCGCCGATGTCAGCCAGAAGCTTGGCCGCGTTGCGGTGCATTTGCGCGGTATCAATCAGGCCGAACCGCGTGCGGGGCGCATGCCCGATGAAGATATTCTCGGCCACGGACAGCTCATCAAACAGCACAGTCTCTTGGTGGATGGCCGTGATGCCCGCTTTTGCCGCGTCATTCGGGAACGCAAAGGCAATTGGGTCACCGTCGATCCGGATCGTGCCACCGTTGGGTTGGTAGATGCCTGTCAGGATTTTCACAGTCGTGGATTTACCAGCGCCATTCTCACCGACAAGGGCGGTCACTTGGCCGGGGTAAAGGTCCAGCTTGACCTGATCCAGCGCTTTCACGCCGGGAAAGGTTTTGGTGATCATGTCCATCGAGACCATCGGGGACACGTCAGGCGATATGGCGGGCGCGGGGCGAGTCGACATGCCGATACTCTCTCAGGATGGGTGGGATAAGTTGGCCCGGCGCACGTGATGCACCGGACCGAAGCGGCGAGACGTCTTAGAAGATCGACTTAAAATCGTCGATGTTGCTGGCGTCGTAAACAAACGGATCGGCCATGGCGCCTTCGTTATTTTCATCCAGCGTCAGCGTGCCCATGCGGCCCATTGGGATTTCCGCACCGGGTGCTTCTTCGGCTCCGTTCTGGCTCAGTTCATAGGCCAGCATCGTTGCGGAGTAGCCCAGATCTATGGGGTTCCAGATCGCGAAGGACTGAGACGCACCGGATTCGATGGCACCGGCCATTTCGGACGGCAAACCAAGACCCGTGACGTTCACCTGACCGACTTTGTCAGCATCCACGACGGCCTGTGCGGCGGCCACGATACCAACGGACGTCGGCGCGATTATCGCATCAAGATCGGGGTAGGACTGCATCAGGCCTGTTGCTTCACGGTAGGATTTGTCGGCGAGGTCGTCGCCATACACAGTCGCAACCACGTCGATGCCAGGATAGTCGCCCATGACGGCCATCATCTCTTCGATCCAGATGTTCTGGTTTGTGGAGGTGGTGGTGGCCGAAAGCAGGGCCACTTCGCCGCCGTCTGGCAGGTGATCGGCAGCCAGCTTGATAATCATGTTACCGATCAGCGGGTTGGAGGACGGGTTCAGGTGCAATTGGCGCCCTTCGGGGGCCACGCCGGAATCCCAGCTGATAACCGTGATGCCACGCTGCATGGCGCGTTGAAGGGCGGGAACCAATGCGTCGGTGTCATTTGCGGAAATCGCAATCGCGTCGACCTGCTGCGCGATCAATGCGTTGATGACTTCGATCTGGCCTTCGGCCGTTGTGTCTGTTGGGCCGGTATAAATGATCTCCACATTGCCAAGCTCTTCTGCGGCTTCTTCTGCACCTTCTGCAGCGGCCTCAAAGAACCCGATGCCAAGCGCTTTGACGACAATGGCGATTCGAACGTCGTCTTGTGCGAATGCTGGCGTGGCGATCATCGCGGCGGCCATTGCAGCAGATGCTGCCAGTTTCTTCAGTACACTCATGGTTTCCTCCCTGGAGTGGTTGCGGTCAGGCTGGCAGGTGCGCCACCCCCTCTTTCTGCGCAGCACCCGAAGGCACCACGATCAGTGTGACATCCGCCGATTCCAGCATGGCCGCCGTGCGGTCATCGATCTGGTCGTCGGTGATGATTGTGTCGACCCGCTCAAGCGGGCAAAGCACAAGGCTGGAGCGATTTTCAAATTTGGAGCTGTCCACCAGAACGATCAGTTCCTCGGCTTGGCCGATCAGCTTTTGTTCGGCCTGGATCAGCAATGGATCGCCCTCCATCAGGCCCAGTGGACCGATGCCCTGCGCGCCCATGAACATGCGTTTGGCATAGAAATTGCGGGTCACGTCATTGTCGAAGGGCGACAGGATTATGTTTTGTTCGCGGTAGATAATTCCGCCAGACAGCATCACAGTGTTTTGGGTGTTCTTCAGCAGATGTTCGGCGATCGGGAAGGAGTTGGTGAAAACCTGCATCCGGCGCGAGGCCAGCGGGTGAACCATCTGGAACGTTGTCGTGCCGCCGTTGATGATGATTGGCTCACCGTCCGCGCAAAGTTCTACTGCAGCTGCAGCAATGGCCTGCTTTTCGGCAATGTTCATCGTCTCGTTGATGGAAAATGGACGGCCCGAAAGGCCAACGAACGGCGTCGTCGTCAGGGCCTCGGCGCCGCCACGGACGCGGCGCAATTTCTTCTGTTCGTCCAACGTATTGATGTCGCGGCGCACGGTCGCCTCAGAGGCGCCAGTCAATGCACACAGGTCAATAACGGTTACGAGCGACCGGTCTTGAACGGCGGATAGGATGACTCTGTGGCGATCGTTTTCGTGCATGGGATGTCCCTTTGATTGCTCTGAACGTGAGGCGAATCGCGACAGTTTGTCAATCACTATTTGTCATATTCAATCATTCTGCACTGCAGCATGATTGTTTGTGATTGAAAATGATTGACTCGCCTGCAACCTGCCGTCACGTTGATTCTGAATAATTCGTCTTAACCCGTCGTCCACGGAGACACACATGACCTCTTCCAAAAATAGTCAACGTCTTGAAAACAAATGGGATGACGCCCACACCAGAAAGATGAGCGAGCCGGAGAAGTTGCTGTATCGCTCCAACCTGCTTGGGTCGGACAAGAGAATCACGAACTACGGCGGCGGCAATACATCTGCCAAGGTCACGCAGATGGACCCGCTGACCAAGAACGTCACGGATGTTTTGTGGGTCAAAGGGTCGGGCGGGGACGTTGGTTCAATCAAAATGGATGGGTTCTCAACGCTCTATATGGAGAAACTGAACGCGCTGCGCGGGCTTTATCGCGGTGTCGAGTTCGAGGACGAGATGGTCGCATACCTCCCCCATTGCACGTTCAACTTGAACCCGCGCGCAGCGTCGATCGACACGCCGCTTCATGCCTATGTGCCTGCCAAGCACGTCGATCACATGCACCCGGATGCTATCATCGCAATTGCCGCCGCAAAGGACAGCAAGGCGCTGACGCAACAGATATTCGGTGACAGCATCGGCTGGTTGCCGTGGAAAAAGCCGGGCTTTGAGCTGGGCCTGTGGCTGTCGGATTTCTGCGAGAAAAACCCGGATGCCAAGGGCGTTGTCCTTGAAAGCCACGGGTTGTTCACTTGGGCGGATGACGCGAAAGACTGCTATGAGCTGACGCTAGATGTTATCCAAACGGCGGTGGATTGGTTTGCCAGGGAAACCGCCGGCAAAGATGCGTTCGGCGGGGCGGTTCACACCAGCCTGAGCGCCGAGGACCGCCGTGCCACCGCTGCACGCCTGATGCCAGCCATTCGCGGATATGTATCCGGCCAGCAGCACATGGTAGGCCATTTCACCGACAGCGATGCGGTGCTGGAATTCGTTAACGCCAAGGATATGGAGCGTCTGGCCGCGCTGGGCACGTCTTGCCCCGACCACTTTTTGCGCACCAAAATCTGTCCGCTTGTGGTGGATTTTGACCCCGCCAAGCCGGACGTAGACGCCACGATTGCTGGCCTCGACGAAGCCATCGCCGAATACCGCGTCGGCTATCAGGCTTATTATGACCGTTGTAAACGCGATGACAGTCCGGCCATTCGTGACCCCAGCGCGGTCGTCTATCTGATCCCCGGCGTCGGCATGATCACCTTCGCCAAGGATAAGGCGACAGCCCGCATTTCAGGTGAATTCTACGTCAACGCCATCAACGTGATGCGCGGTGCAGACGCTGTTTCTGAATACCAAGGCCTTCCCGAACAAGAGGCGTTTGACATCGAATACTGGCTGCTTGAGGAGGCCAAGTTGCAGCGCATGCCCGCGCCGAAATCCATGGCGGGCCGCGTGGCTTTGGTCACTGGCGGGGCTGGCGGGATCGGGGCGGCGACGGCTGAACGATACTTGTGCGAAGGCGCCTGTGTGATGTTGGCCGATATTGATGACGCGGCCCTTGCCGAAATCTTTGAGAGTCTCAGCACCAAATACTCCGCTGACGTTGTGCGCACCGTAAACATGAACGTCACCGATGAAGCTGCCGTCGCATCTGCCTACGATGATATCGCCGCAGAGTTTGGCGGTGTCGACATTCTCGTCTCCAACGCAGGCATCGCGAGCTCTGCCCCAATCGAAGAAACCAGCCTCGATCTGTGGAACAAGAACATGTCGATCCTCTCCACGGGCTACTTCCTTGTGAGCCGCGAAGCGTTCAAGCTCTTCAAGGTTCAAGACATGGGCGGCGCGGTTGTGTTTGTGGCTTCCAAGAATGGTCTTGCGGCCTCGCCTAATGCGTCGGCCTATTGCACCGCCAAAGCGTCTGAGATCCACCTCGCGCGGTGTCTGGCCCTTGAGGGTGCGCCAATGGGGGTGCGGGTGAATGTCGTAAACCCTGATGCCGTGCTGAAGGGGTCCAAAATCTGGCAGGGTGAATGGCTCGACCAGCGTGCGGGCACTTACGGCACCGACAAGGACGGATTGGAAGAGATGTATCGCGATCGCTCCATGCTGAAACGTTCCGTGCTTCCCGAAGATATCGCAGAGGCTGCCTATTTCCTTGCATCCGATCTTTCGGCCAAATCGACAGGCAACATCATCAACGTCGATGCGGGCAACAAAGAAGCGTTCACGCGATAAGCGGCGCAGGGAGGACAGACGATGAGTTATGAGAGCGCAAAAGCCGCCTTTGCCGACTGGGGCGTGGACACGGAAGCGGCCCTGAACCGGTTGGCCGATATCCCGATTTCGATGCACTGCTGGCAGGGCGATGACGTTGTTGGGTTCGAGGCCAAAACCGGCAACTCTGGCGGGGGCATTCAAGCCACGGGTAACCACCCCGGCCGCGCCCGCACACCTGACGAGCTGCGCGCCGATCTTGAGTTCTCCTACTCAATGATCCCCGGCAAGCACCGGTTGAACCTGCATGCTTTCTACCTTGACACCGACCAGAACCCTGACCGCGACGAGATCGAATTCAGCCACTTCGAACCTTGGGTCGATTGGGCCAAGGATCAGGGGCTTGGCCTTGATTTCAACCCGACGTTCTTTGCCCATGAAAAGGCAGATGACAACCTGACCCTCAGCCACCCGGATCAGGGTATTCGCGATTTCTGGATCGAGCACGGCAAACGGTCACGTGATATTGCGGCGCAAATGGGGGCGGCCCTTGGCAGTCCATGTGTCAACAATATCTGGGTGCCAGATGGTTATAAAGACACGCCCGTCGATCGTATGGCCCCGCGCCAGCGTTTGGAAAACTCGCTCAACGCGATGATGGCCGCGTCGCAGGATAAGGCGCAAATGCTTGATGCTGTCGAAAGCAAACTGTTCGGCATCGGCGTAGAGGCCTGCACTGTCGGCAGCCACGAATTCTACATGGGCTATGCGATCCGCAAAGGCACCTTGCTGTGCCTCGACATGGGGCATTTCCACCCGACCGAAAACGTCGCTGACAAACTGAGTTCAGTGGCCTTATCGGTTGACAAAATCCTTCTCCACGTCAGCCGCCCCATGCGTTGGGACAGTGACCATGTGATCCTGTTGGACGACGCAATCCTGCAGATGGCGCAAGAACTGGTGAGTGCAGACCTGCTGGGGCGCACCCATATCGGGCTTGATTTCTTTGACGCAACCATCAGCAGGACCGCAGCTTGGGTCATCGGAACGCGCAACATGCAAAAAGCACTTTTGCGCGCGCTACTGGCCCCGTGGGATGGGTTGAAGTCAGCGGAAAACAACCTCGACTACACATCTCGTCTGGTTGTGACCGAGGAGATCAAAGACTTGCCCTACGCAACCGTCTGGACCGAGTTCTGCGACCGAATGGATGTCCCGTCAGGCCAATCTCTGGTCTCGAACCTCAACCGATACCAAGGCAGTATCGCCGGCCGCGGCTGAATATGCTGCAAAGCCACGTGTTAGGCGGTTTCGAGCGACGGCTTCGAGTCGGGAAGCCGACAATCGAGATAAATCGTCGTTCGGCAGCTTAGTCCGCACACCGGACCTTGGCCCTTAGAAAATGCTGCACGACGCAAGAACGACCGCTTCGATTAAGCTGCACCGCAGCTTTGTCACCCAGTCTCAAAGTCGGCAATGGGTCGGCCGCGACAGCCGGCCCGTTCGGGTCAGATTTCCACCGCATCGGCAATCGCGAGCGCATCTTTCAGCTCGACTCCCAAGAAATGCACCGTGCTGTCCATCTTCGTGTGTCCAAGGAGGAGTTGCACCGCCCGCCGGTTGCCGGTCTCTTGGTATATCTGCGCGACGCGCTCTCGCGCGCTGCACGCGATCAACTCGCGGACTGGATGAGCATCGGTGGTGTGACAGGTAACTTGCTGCGCGCCGATGCGCCGGACGGTTGGCTTGTCTTGGACAAGTCGGGCAGCGGGAGTCACACGCGCAGCATCATTGGGGTGGTCGTGCCCGAATGCCGCGCCCCCTGGATCGTCAACATTTTCGTCTCCGACGTCGATGCAGATTTCGAGACGCGCAACGTTGCACTTCAGCAGGTCGGCAGCGCTGTAATTTCGGTGATGCGAAACTAAAAACGGCCAGATCCGGTGACCGCTGGCGTCTGCATCGTCATGCCGCATCACGGGCGGCATGACGACCGCGGCCCCGGCATGATCGCGTCAATGAGGCGCCGCGTCGGCACTTGGGGGCGCAAGGTCCGACACTAAAGCATCAATGAAACGCCGCACGCGCGGTTCGAGAAATTTTTTGTGCGGATAAAGCGCGATGATCGGCACCTCCCCACAGTCGACATCCGGCAAGACCCGCAAAAGGCGTCCTGCTTGCAGGTCATCCTTCACGAGGACCATGGGCAGTAGAGCGATCCCCATCCCTGCGAGTGCCGCCGCCCGCAGACCCTCTGCGCTGTCCATGCGCAGAGGCACGCGACCCGACACATTGCCCGGAAAGCTGCTGGGATCCTGCAGGGACCAAGCCTGACGCTTCGCGACACTCGAAAATTGCAAAAGGTCATGACTGCTAAGCTGATCGACGTTTCGGGGCGCATCGCGGTTCGTGAGATATACGGGCGACGCGCACAAGACGGTTTTCTCTACCATCAAAGTTCGTGAGATCAGCGTGGCATCCGGGGTCGTTACGCCGACCCGAATGGCCAGATCGAAACCATCCTCAATGATACGGCTGACGGTGTCAGAAAAACTGATTTCAAATCGGACGTCGGGCCAGGTCTTCTGAAATCTCGCAACGACAGGAAGAATAATGCGCCGGCCAAGCGCATCCGGTGCGGTGATCCGCAGCGTGCCCTTGGGGATGCCGTCGACAGTATCAAGGCACGCATCGGCTTCGGCAATGGCCGCTTGAATGGCTTCGCCCTGCGCGAACAACCTTTGGCCCGCCTCGGTCAGGCTGACGGCGCGAGTCGTGCGGTTCAAAAGGCGGACACCGTATCTGTCCTCCAGCCGTGTCACGGCCTTTCCCGCAGTCGAGCGTGAGAGGCCGAAGGCCCGACCCGCCGACGCGAAGTTCCCGGCTGCGGCGACCGACATGAACAGAAGGATGTCGTTTACTTTCGAGTCAGCCATGCCGTGCCAATTGTCGAACCTTGTTCGCCTCAGATGCGGAATCCATTCGCCAGTGTTTTGCCATATGCGGCGGATATTCAAGTGCAATCAAGGGACAAACACGATGCAGACCTCACTGAAAAGAATGAACCCCGCAACGCTACCGAATACGGGCAGTATGGGCTACTCGCAGATTGTGGTTGTGAATCCGGGCACCTTGGCCTTTGTGTCCGGTCAGGTTGCGCAAACCGCAGACGGATCCGCCGTGCCGGACGGGCTTGCCGCGCAGACGAGTCAGGTCGTCGCGAACCTTGCCGAAGCGTTAAGGGCCGTGGGCGCAAGCCCCCAAGACATCGTTCAGATGCGCATTTACGTGACGCATTTGGACGATGACGCCATTGCTATCGCGATGCCGCCTATCATGGGGTTTCTTGACGGGGCAAAGCCCAGTCTGACGGGGATAGGTGTTGCGGCGCTGGCTGGGCCGGATCTGAAAATCGAGATCGAGATGATCGTTCAGGTTCCGGATTGACTCCGTCACACGCTGAGGTCCAGCACCCCCTGACGTAGGCAGAGTTCAACCGGTTTGGCCGAAGCGCGGAGCAACTCAAAAAAGATGGTGCAGGACCATACAGCGGGGGGCTGGCCGGTTCTGCACTAGTCATTCGAGGAATGCCTCGCGCTTCGAAACTATTTCGGCAAACTATTTGTGAGGACAGGACGCAGCTCTTCTTCGCACCATTGCCGGAAGGTCGTGGGCGTGTTGGCGCGCGAAGGCGGCTCTACCATGTTGTCCATACCCTCATTCTTGGCCGTAAACATTTCTACCATTGCCGCCGCCATACCTTCGGAAGCACCGACTGCCTGCATCATCCCGCCAAAGTCATCCATGCTCATCTCCTGAAACCGAATGGGGCGGCCCAGAACGGACGTCATAACGTCCGCCATTTCCGCAAACGACAGGTTTTCCGGCCCGAGCAGCGGAATGGCATCAACGCCAGACCAGTCGGTATTTATCAAGAGGTGCGCGGCGACATCGGCAATATCTGCTTTTGCCACGTGCGGAAGCTCCAGTCCCTCGGCGGTAGGCTGATAGAAGGCGCCGCCATCACGGATCACGTCCGTCTGGCGCAAGAGGTTGTCCATCAGAGACGCACAGGCAAGCGCGCGATAGGCGACCCCGCTCTCAGCAATCATGTCGTCCATGCGCAGGCTTGCGGTGACATGGCCTGCGGATTTCGGCCAACCACGTCCAAAGGCCGAAACGCCGACCACGTGGCGCACCTGCGAGCTAGCCAGTGCCGCACAGAAGGGGCGGCTGAAGTCGACGTAGGCTTCATGTGCGCTCGCGCTTGCAGGAGACCCAGGTGGCAGCCAGAAGACGCTTTCGATCTTCGCGAGAGCTTGTGCGATGACGGACGGATCGCCGTGGGAGCCTTCAATAATGTCGACGCGACCTATCAAATCGCGCGGTATCTTTGCCGGATCGCGAACGACGACGCGAAGTGGAAGAACGCTTTGCGCGAGGCGCGACAGAACGCGGGCCCCTATGTCCCCGCTAGGGGTCGTGACAAGGATCATGGTCTAGGCCTTTCTGAGTTATATATTCCCCCAATTTACGAACTGATGGCGAACGCTCTATGGTGTAGCGTCCCGATTACTATCGCCTCCGTTCAAAAGGACTAAAATGGACCCGCTTTCCCAGGTGATATCGCATCTCAAGCCGCACAATTGCGTAGCAGCCGGTCTCGATGCAGGCGGTGCATGGTCAATTCGTTTCCAGAGTCATGCCGGCCTGAAGTGCAATGCAATTCTAAAGGGCCGGTGTTGGCTTACTGTAGAGGGGTGCGACCCGATCGGTCTGGAAGAGGGTGATTGCGTCATCCTGCCTCACGGGCGAGCTTTCGTTATGTCGGCGGAGCGTCTCCGTCACGGCAAAGACGCGGGGACGATTTATGCCCCGGTTTCGCATGGCGGCACCGCGATGCTGGGCGGCGGTGGCGACTTCTTTATGATTGGCAGCCGCTTTTTGGTCGCGGGGCTACCCGCTGACAGGCTGCTCCGAACGCTTCCGTCTGTAATGCACATCCGCGCCGGACCTGAACAGGCGTCCTTGAGATGGGCGCTTGACGGGATCGCGTCAGAAGTGCGGACGTCGCGGATCGGCAGAGCGGTGTCGATTGAGCATCTGTCGCACCTGGTCCTCGTGCAGGCTTTGCGGCACCATCTCGCCAAGCCCGCCGTGCCAGGGACGGGTTGGCTCGCGGCGCTTGCCGATCGTCAGTTATGTATTGCAATAGGCGCGCTTCACGACGATCCGGCGCGGGACTGGAGCGTATCCGAACTTGGTGCCCACGCTGGTCTGTCGCGCACCGCCTTCGCCACGCGCTTTGCGCAGACGGTGGGCGTAACGCCTATGGCTTACCTTACCGAATGGCGGATGTGTCTCGCTGCGGATCAGCTCACCCGGGGCGCTCAGCCGGTTGCGCAGATCGGGAGGGACGTCGGATACGCATCGGTGAGCGCCTTCGTCGCCGCCTTTAAGCGTGTAACAGGCCAGACACCGCGACAATACCGGCGGGCACCCAAAACGGGGCCCTTGTAGTTGGTCGCGTTGAAAGGCTCGCTCGGTTCGAGGCCTATCAGCAGCAGCACACATCTGCAGTTCGACCTATTCAAAAAACGCTACGGGCTTTTTCGTGTTTAGTCCCGGCATTTGGTGGATCGGATCGATGATGAATCTGTCTGGCTTTGATGTCCAGATTTTGCAGATGTATTCGTAGGGCGTGAGCCCGCTGAGGGTCTTCAGTCTGCGAGAAAAATTGTAGGTGAGGAGGGGTCAGACGACAGTCCAGTGGACTGTCGTCCCCGACGCAAGATGAAGTCTGCGAGGTGTGTGCGCAGCTGGTCGTGGCTGTCGTGATGGTATCGTTCGACGGTAGCATCCTTTTTCGTCCGGTTGGTTCGTTCGATTTGGCCGTCCCTCGAGAAAACAGTCCCCCGGACTGTTTTCTCATCCTCGAAACTCCACGGGTTGTTGGGCTTTGTGAACCTATGCTCAATCTCATTTGCCTCGCAGATCATGTCGAACCGCATTTGCCTGGATACTGCGTTATTGCGGTTGCGGGGTTGCTCGGCGAACTGGATCCCGTTGTCCGTCAGGATCATATGGATACGGTAGGGAACGGACTCCAGCAGGTGCTCGAGGAACTCCCATGCTGTCTTGCGATCAGCCTTATCCACCAGCTGCATGACCGCAAACCTGCTAGTCCGGTCGATGCCTAAGAAGAGAAATAGCTTGCCCTTCCACCGTTTGAACCTCGGCGATTTCGATATGGAAGAACCCGATGCGGTATCGCTTGAACTTCTGCCACTTTGGATTGTCGCCTTCGACATTTGGTAAGCGAGAAACCCCATGTCGCTGCAGACACCGATGCAGCGCTGAACGTGTCAGGTGCGGTATCGAGGGCTGAAGGGCATAGAGACAGTCATCAAGCGGTAGCAGCGTGTGGCGCCGGAAAGCGACGATCATTGCCTCCTCAGCTACAGTGAGAACGGTCGAGCGCGGCTCTTTTGGCCCGGTCTTCAAGTCCTCGACCGTCGCACGCTTGCGCCACTTCGTAACTGTCTTGGGGTTGATACCCAATTCCTTGCTTAGCTGCGCGAGCGAAGCTTGCGATCGCTATATTACAGCTCTGACGGCGTACGTGGTCGTGGCGCTCCCGTGACGAACTTGTCCCATAGTGCTTCCTTTCACGCCTGAAAAAGGATCGCACCATCAAACCGTGGGATCAAACACCTAGTTTCATCATGGGCGCAGCGAATGTCCGGAATCCGCCCATCTACGAAGGCGACCTTGGGGTCAACGTGCCCGGCTCAAAGAAGTCCCTCCAGTTCCGCGGCCGATGGAAATGCGGCGGCCGTCCCGAAGCGCGACACGGTGATGGCCGACGCCTTAGCTGCTTTTGACAGCGCGTCGCTATCGATCCATGCCTTTCTCCGCAAGGCACTCCCGATAGCGACGCTTTGGAATGTGTCACCTGCACCTGTGCTATCCGCGACGCTGACCTTTTGCGCAGGGACAGAAATCACGCCGTCTTTGCTGCCAAGAAGTGCCCCGGAGGCACCCAGTGTCAAAACGACGACATCGATGTTGAGGTCCTGCAGATAGCGAACCGCCGCCTGCGTGCGCAGACCCGTAATCTCCTCCGCCTCGTGTTCGTTGAGAAATATGGCATCCAGACCTTTCATATGGGGCACTATGCCTGGAGAAAGCGGCGAAGGGTTCAGGGCAAGCCGCAACTGCCTTGCGCGCGCCTCTCGCATTATGTCCGCAGTTGCCGCCACGGTCAGGTTTCCCTGAAGGACCACCAGATCGCCCGGTTCGGCATCTTCCATCAGCGGTCTGACGTCGTCGATTTCGAGACTGCGCGCGCAGTCGACAGTCGTGATGTTGACGTTTCCACCGTGGGCATCCTTAAGTACGATAGTTGTATCGCCCGAGATGTTTGACCTCTCGATCAGCCGTGCCGTGACTGGCTCTCTGGATAAGCGATCACGCATTTGCCGGCTTTGGGCATCGGCTCCGATTGCCGCGATCAGAATGGTTGTGATACCGCAACGCGCCAGGACGATCGCTTGGTTCGTGCCCTTGCCGCCGAGATCGGTGGAGATGTTGCTCCCAAAAATCGATTCGCCTTCAAGCGGCATCCGGTCCACTGCCAGCGTCTGATCCAACGCTATGTTTCCGACTACAAAAACTTTCATCGCCCTCTGCTTTCTTACCGGCGAAGCTGATTAATTTTCAGGCAACGCCGGCTACCACTACAATTCTTTCCCGCAAGAATGGTTGACAGAATCAAAAAAGGCAATTGTTAATGGGTTTACTAAACCGCTTAACTTACGCTTCGCCGACCTGATTAAAGAAGAGTGACGCATGAAATTACGGACCAGTCTCAAGGATGTTGCGAAGGAGGCAGGCGTTTCGACGGCGACTGTTTCCCGCCACCTAAACGGATCACTGGACCTGCCGGATGCGACGCGCGCCCGGATCGACGCGGCCGTGTGCAAGCTTCAGTACCACCCGAACCCCCATGCCCGGCGCCTGAGCCTCGGGCGGTCGGATTCGATCGCATTGATCCTGCCGGATATCGCGAACCCGTTTTTCGCAAAACTGGCCGCGGCCATCGAAGGGGCTGCCGAAAAACACGGCTCCATGGTGCTCCTTCACGCGACTTTCAACAAAAGAGATCGCGAAATGGCGGCGTTGCGACGTGCAGCCCAGAACCAGGTGGATGGCGTAATCTTTATCACCAACCGCGCACCCGAAGCGCAAGTCGCGCGGGCACTGAATGACTTTGCGAGAGCCGTCATCCTTGACGAAGACGTGCCCGATGGAAAGATCCCGCGGGTGCTGTGCGACAACGAACTCGGTGGCGTTCTGGCAGGGCAGCATCTGAAGGCTGCGGGTCATCGCCACGTCGCCTATTTCGGCGGCGGGCTCGATCTGCACAGCACGCAGATGCGGCTGGCAGGCCTGCGCCGCGGATTGGCTCAGGACGGCACCCAGTCCGTCGAGCCGACCCTGTTCGTCGGAGACCATTCTCCAACCTCGGGCCGTGTGCTTGCCGAAACATTTCTGCGCGATGCCGATCAAGAAACAGCCATCTTTTCGGGGTCTGACGAGCTGACAGTCGGAATTCTGGAGGTCTTTCGGGCGCGGAGCATCCGCGTGCCTGAAGACTTTTCCCTCATCAGCTTCGACGACGCGCGATCTTTGCATCTTTTTGCGCCAGCGATCACGGCGGTTTGTCAGCCCGTCGAGCAGCTTGGCGCGCGCGCCGTTGAAATCCTGTTCAGCGACTCTTGGGGTCAACCAGGTTTCAAGGCGCTGACAGAACGTCTGCCGGTAAATTTGATCGAACGCCGTTCGGTTTCGACACCGGCCAATAACAAGAAACGAACCGAAACCTAAGCACAAAAACAGCTTGAACCCAACGGAGACAAATATGACACGCTTTATAAAGACGGCATTACTATCGGCCACAGCTACGGCTTGCGTGATGGCTTCCTCTGCAAACGCCGAAACCTTTGCAATGGTGCAGATCAACCAGCAGGCACTGTTTTTCAATCAGATGAACGCAGGCGCGGTCGCGGCGGCAGAGGCGTCTGGGGACGAGTTGGTTGTATTCAATGCCAACAATGATCCCGCCGCGCAGAACAGTGCTATCGAAACCTACATCCAGCAGGGTGTAGACGGTATTATTGTCGTGGCAATCGACACCAATGGCATCATGCCAGCGGTCCAGCAGGCCGCGGACGCTGGTATTCCTGTCGTCGCAGTTGATGCCGTTCTTCCGGAAGGTCCGCATGCCGCGCAGGTCGGTGTGAACAACGAAAGCGCTGGCGCTGAAATGGGCGCATTCTTTCTGGACTACATGGTCAGCGATATGGGTGGCACGGCGAATATCGGCGTCGTAGGCGCCCTGAATTCTTCGATCCAGAACATCCGGCAGGACGGTTTCGTGAATGTCATCTCAGGTGCAGAGGGTGTTACCGAGACGGGGGTAGTAGATGGCCAGAACGTGCAGGATCTTGCCTTGGCCGCGGCTGAGAACATGATTACCGCGAATCCGGATCTGACCGCGATCTACGCAACGGGAGAGCCGGCGCTTGTGGGTGCGGTCGCTGCTGTCGAAAGCCAAGGCAAGCAGGACAGCATCCAGATCTTCGGCTGGGATCTTACGGCGCAGGCCATTCGCGGCATCGATGAAGGCTATGTCGCGGCGGTGATCCAGCAGGATCCGGCGGGAATGGGTGCGGCTGCGGTCGAAGCGCTCAAGACCCTGAGCAGTGGCGGAGAGGTTGAAGCGACCATCGCCGTGCCTGTCACGATCGTGACCAGCGAAAACGTCGACAGCTTCCGGAGCATTTTCGAGTGAAAGCAGGGCCAGCACAGAGCATTGCCCGGGAGCCGGAGGGCCTTGCGTCCTCCGGCACGGGCATAGTGCCGCGCATCTCTTTGCGCGGCATCAAGAAGAACTTCGGATCCATCGAGGCGCTAAGAGGCGTCGATCTGGATATTGCCCCAGGGGAATGTCTCGGATTGATCGGCGACAATGCAGCCGGCAAGTCGACGCTGACGAAAGTCATCTCCGGCACCTATGTCCCCGATGCAGGAACCATCAGCATCGATGGCGAGGTCGTTCGATTTGCCAATCCAGCTGATGCAAGGGATCGTTCTATCGAGATGGTTTTTCAGGACCTGAGCCTGTGTGACCACATCGATGTAATGGGGAACTTGTTCCTCGGTCGCGAAATGACAAAGATGTCGTTTCTGGACAATAGCAGCATGCGCGCCAAAGCCCGCGAGATGCTGGATGATCTGGACATCCGCATTCCGAAGCTGACGGCCAAGGTTGCACAACTGTCCGGCGGACAACGCCAGGCCATCGCAATTGCCCGCGCTGCGTCGTTCAATCCGCGTGTCCTGATTATGGACGAGCCGACATCTGCATTGGCAGTCGCCGAGGTCGAGGCCGTGTTGCGGCTGATCAACCGCGTCAAAGCGCGGGGCGTGTCAGTTATCCTAATTACGCACCGCCTGCAGGATCTGTTCCGCGTCTGTGACAAGATCGCGGTCATGTACGAGGGCACCAAGGTGGCAGAACGCGACATCAGCACCACAAGCCTTGAGGATCTGGTGAAGCTGATTGTTGGCAAGGGAGAAGAAATATGAGCAACGCCTACACAGAGCGTGGTCAAGGATCGGCACTGGCTGATTTCCTGACAGAGAACGCACAAGTTCTGTCCATCTCGTTCTTCTTCGCGGTTTGCGTGATCTTCTTTTCAGTCACGACCGACGTTTTTCTGAGCGTCGGCAACATTTTGAACATCCTGCGGCAGGCGGCTCCGATCCTGATCGTCGCGGTCGCGATGACCTTCGTCATCATCACGGCGGGCATCGATCTGTCGGTGGGCTCGCAGGTGGCGATCATCAGTGCATCGGTCGCACTGATCCTGTCATTCGGTATCCCTTGGCCCCTCGCTGTCTTTGCGATGCTCGCTTTTGGCGCGATGATCGGTCTGGTGCAGGGCTGGTTCATTGCCTACCAAGGGATCCCAGCCTTCATCGTGACACTGGCGGGCCTTTCGATCCTCCGTGGCTTCGCCTTGTACATGACGAAAGGGTACTCGATCCCGATCGACGATGTGCCCGGGTTCTTTGCCTTGGGTCGTGGGACGATCCTAGGTCTACCGGTGCCGGCGGTGATTGCGCTGCTGATCGCCGCTTTCGCCGCGGTCATCATCCAACGCCAGATGTATGGCCGCCAGGTTGTTGCCGTCGGCTCCAACCCCGAAGCTGCACGTCGCGTCGGGATGCCCGCGAAGTGGACAATCGCATCGGTCTACATGCTGTCTGGAATTGCCTGCGCCATTGCCGGCCTTCTGATCGCGGCCCGGCTGGGATCAGGGTCTTCGAATGCCGCGGTCGGCTTCGAGCTACAGGTCATCGCTGCCGTTGTTTTGGGCGGAACGTCGTTGTTCGGCGGCCGCGGGTCCATTCTGGGCACACTGCTTGGCACGTTGACCATCGCGGTCATCGGAAACGGTCTGATATTGCTTCATGTGTCGCCGTTTTTCACTCAAATCGTGACCGGCACGATCATCCTGATCGCGATCTGGCTCAATACCCGGATATTCACCGCGAACTTCAAGTTCAAGCGCAAGGCCTGAACGGTCGGACTCTGCCGTGGCTTGTCCCAATCGGACAGGTCACGGCGCAAAAAATAGGACTGAAATGCAATCTATCTCTGACAACGCAGGCAACGCCATCACGCAGTTATTCGGCCGGCCAAAAGCCTTGATCGGCATGATCCACTGTCCGCCCTTTCCCGGTTCGCCGCGCTATCGCGGCGAAACGCTGGACCAAATCTATGACGCCTGCATGCGCGATGCGGACCGGTTGATCAGCAACGGATTGCACGGGCTGGTCGTTGAAAACCACGGCGACGTACCTTTTGCCAAACCGGACGACATCGGCCCAGAGACACCGGCGTTCATGTCCGTCGTCGTCGACCGCATCAAGCGCGAGTTTGATGTCCCCATCGGGATCAACGTGCTGGCAAATGCGCCCCTTCCCGCATTCGCCATCGCGCGGGCAACGGGGGCAGCGTTCATCCGGGTGAATCAATGGGCAAATGCCTATGTCGCCAACGAAGGCTTCATGGAAGGCCGCGCGGCAGAGGCGATGCGCTACCGGTCTGCCCTGCGCGGAGAGGGGATCAGAGTATTCGCCGATAGCCACGTCAAACACGGAAGCCATTCGATCACGGCAGATCGCAGCGTTGCAGAGCTGACACGGGATCTGGCCTTCTTCGACGTGGATGCCGTCATCGCTACCGGTCAGCGGACCGGAAACAGCGCCACGATGGAAGAGATCGCCGAAGTTGCGGATGCGACGGACCTACCGGTTCTGGTCGGCTCGGGCGTGACCGAAGGCAACATCTCCGACATCCTGTCGATCGCAAGTGCCGTCATCGTTGCGTCCTCACTGAAAGAAGGCGGTGTCTGGTGGAACCCGGTAGAAGCCGCGCGCGTGCGGTCATTTGTGGCCGCCGCAGCACCCGCGCTAGGTGATTGAGCCATGTTGCTTTCGGACAGGATCCTGTCGGCCAATGATGCCGTTCTGAACCGGATGCTGAAGCATCGCTTCGTCGCCGACATCCAGGTCGGCGGGCTGGATAAGGAGGTTTTCCATCGCTATCTGGCTTACGAAGGCCAATTCGTGGAAACGGCAATTTCTATCTTTGCATTCGCGACGATCAAGGCGCCCGACATCACGGCAAGGCGCTGGTTGATTGGTGTGCAGGATGCCTTGGCCAACACTCAGGTGCCATACTTCGAGGAGATATTTGCCCGCCGCGGGATCGTTGTGGCGGACAGCATGCCCCTTGCCGTGACCGCCTTCGATGCAGGCATGCTGGACATTGCGCGCGCGGGCAGCTTCCTTGATGTGCTGACCGCCATGTTCGCGGCAGAGTGGATGTACTGGACGTGGTGCCGGAACACGAACAGCGCACAGATCACCGATCTTGATCTGCGCGCCTGGGTGGATATGCATACCGCCACTGGCTTTGCCGATCAGGCGCTTTGGCTCAAGCAGGCGATCGACACCTATGGCGCGGAGACGGACGGAGACCGACTTTGCGCGATCTTCGATCAGGTGACGCAGCTGGAGATCGATTTCCACACGGCGGCCTACCGAGACACAGCACAGATTGAGGGAAGCTAGGCATGGACACGGAATTTTCCCAAACCGTCATGACGGTGCTGGGGCCGGTGCCCCGGGACACTCTTGGCGTCACCCTGATGCACGAGCATATCCTGAATGACTGCCGCTGCTGGTGGCGCGGACATGAACCGGATTTTTCGTCCGACATTCTGGATGTTCCGATCACGCCGGAGATTCTGTCGCAGTTGCGACACGACCCTTTCGCCAATCGAGAGAACTGCGCGCTGGATGATGAGGATCTGGCGGTGCGCGAACTGATGCTGTTCGCTGCCGAAGGCGGGGCCACCATCGTCGATCCGACCTGCAAGGGCATCGGTCGGGATCCCGAAGCTCTGACCCGTATCGCGCGCAAGACAGGGCTCAACATCATCATGGGCGCAGGATATTATCTTCATACCTCGCATCCGGACTATCTGTCCGGGATGAGCGAGGCCGATATCACGGACGAGCTAATCCATGAGGCACGGGTCGGCATTGGTCCGGACCAGACGAAGATCGGACTGATCGGTGAAATCGGCGTCAGTTCCGATTTCACAACTGCCGAACGAAAGGTTCTGGCGGCTTCGGCTACGGCCGCTGCGTCAACGGGGTTGCCCCTGATGGTCCATCTTCCGGGCTGGTTCAGGCTGGCCCACGACGTTCTTGATCTGGTCGAAAGAAGCGGTCTGCCCACTGACAGGGTGATCCTGTGCCACATGAATCCATCGGGCAAGGATCTGGCCTATCAACGCAGCCTGGCCGACCGCGGAGCGTTTCTGGAATACGACATGATCGGCATGGATTTCTGGTATGCCGATCAGGCCGTGCAATGCCCATCCGATGAAGAAAATGCCGCCGCCATCGTCAATCTTTTCGATCTTGGCTACGGCAACCATATCCTGTTGTCGCAAGACGTCTTCATTAAGATGATGCTCTGCGCCTATGGGGGTAACGGCTACGCCCATGTGCAGCGACATTTTTTGCCCAGGCTCCTGCGCCACGGCCTGACGGAGGGGGATCTGCTGAAACTGATGGTGGACAACCCACGACACGCCCTTGCCCGCAAAATAACGACAGGACAAACGACATGAAAAAAGTGCTTCTGGTTGGCGAAAGCTGGGTCAGCTCCTCGACGCATTACAAGGGTTTCGACCAGTTTGGCAGCGTCACCTTTCACACGGGGCACAAGCGTTTCATGGAGGGCATGAAAACGGGCGGCTATGACGTCACGCATATGCCGGCCCACGACGCCGCAGCCGATTTCCCAACGACACCGGACGGCCTCTCGGACTACGACGTCATTATTTTGTCCGATATCGGCGCCAACACCCTGCTTCTGCATCCTGATGTCTGGTTGCGCGGCAAACGTGTCGCGAACCGGATCAACCTGCTGGCCGACTGGACTGCACAGGGTGGCGGTCTGATCATGATAGGTGGCTACTTCTCGTTCCAAGGGATCGACGGCAAGGCGCGCTGGCATAAGACTTCTGTCGAGGCTGCACTGCCGGTCGAGTGCATGTCGTCAGACGACCGCATGGAAATACCCGAGGGATGCGCACCCGTCGTGAACATGGCCGATCATCCGATCCTTGACGGCATCACGGGGGAATGGCCTTACCTGCTTGGTGTGAACGAGGTAAAACTCAAAGACGCGCCCGAGGTTAAGCTGATTTTGTCCCTACCTGAGACCCAGCGTGGCCTGCCGTTGCTTGCAACCGGACAGTTTGGAGAGGGCCGCACCGTTGCATGGATGTCCGACATGAGCGAGCACTGGCTGCCTCCCGCATTCCTTGAATGGGATGGCTATGACAGATTATTCTGCAATATGATCGGCTGGGCTGCGCGCGACATCTGATCCTAAATGGTCGCCCGCGCACAAGTCTCGTCGCTGTGATAAAAGCCGCACAGGTCATATTGGCATGTGATGGGATTACTCAACATGACTTGCCCGCCGCAATGTTTCATAGCGGCGGGCAAGTCATTGGGCTTGGGTCAAAGTGACCTCGCGCCGGGGGCGGGCCTGTTCCGCAACGCACCAAGTCCTTCCTGAAAAAATACAGACATACAGGCGAGTTTGGGTTCCAGACGACAAGCCTACCATTTCGCGTCGATCAGATGCAGACCGGAACCGGCGAAGTCCAGAAAGAACTCGTCCCCCGGCATGGGTTCATCCCAGCCGGAAGTCTCGCCGAGAAATATTGGCCCAATGTCTGGGAGAACTCGGTGATGGAGAGCTTCTTCTCGTCGCTAAAGATCGAGCGGACAGCCCGCAAAGTCTACCGCACACGCGATGCGGCACGCGCCGATGTGTTTGACTACATCGAGCGCTTCTACAATCCGAGACGACGCCACTCAAAGCTGGGCTATCTCAGCCCTATGGCGTTCGAGGACCGCGCTATGCAAACCTAACCTCGTGTCCACAGAACCGGCAGCAGCTCAGAATAATATATCTGCTACACAGATTGCTACCCATACCTTAGCGAGAAGGTTTATTAAATCATTGATTTATTTATTGAAAGAGAGCTGTGCGTGAGAAGTAGACTGATCCCCAGTCCGCCATTTTCACCCAGTATTTTGAAGTATAAGTCGTCTGATGTCAGTGGACTAGGGTCATGACTCGTAACCAGTAGATGACGACGGCTGCGAGCGCGATGGCCGAGAGGAATGTCTTTGGACACCTGTCGTAGCGGGTTGCAACGCGCCGCCAATCCTTGAGCCTGCCAAACATGATCTCAATGCGGTTGCGACGTTTGTAGCGGCGTTTGTCGTATTTCACCGTCTTCTTGCGCTGTTTTTGTCCAGAGATGCAGGCGCGTATTCCTTTCTCTTGCAAGGCATCTCTATACCAATCGGCGTCGTAGCCTCGGTCTCCAAGCAGCCATTCGACCTTTGGCAAACCATCCGGCAAAGCCCGCGCGCCGATATAGTCACTGACCTGTCCAACGGTGACGAAGAAGTCGAGCGGGCGTCCCTCGCTGTCGCAGATGGCGTGCAGCTTGGTGTTCATGGCGCCCTTGGTGCGACCAATCAGGCGACCGCGCCCCCCCTTTTTAACGCCCATGCTGGTCGCTGTCCGGTTGGCCTTGAGATAGGTCGCGTCGATCATGACGGTCTTCTTCTCGCCGTGCCCGGCCGCCAGACCCGCCATGATCCGGGCGAAGACGCCCTGTTCGTGGCCGCGCTCGGACCGGTGGCGCTTGCTACTCACCTCCACCGCTTCCAGCGAATGTAGGCGTCTTGTGGGGGCCGTAGGCTGCCGGCGCATCACGCCAGCGTAAGCCATTTCGATTGATGAATATAATCCCGCTCAACACGCGCCGGTCATCGACGCGCGGTTTGCCGTGGGATTTCGGGAAGAAGGGCTCGAGGCGCGCCATCTGCGCATCCGTCAGCCAGAAAAGAGCAGACGTGTTCACCCCCATTTTTCAGCGGTGAATCGCCCCGTCAGGTGGAAATCAATGGGTCCTGACCGTAGATGCACGTGCGTTGCAATGTTGATTCTATTTTTCCAGTCGCGTTCACTGCGCAAACGAATAACTCAGCGACGATGACTTCTCATTGGGTGACGGGACTGGTCACTCATAACTATCGAGTGTTGAATATCGAACCACTGCAGTGGGGGGAGACGGATATGAATCCTTCCCCCCCCCAGAGTTTTTGCACGAAGCCAATGTCCGCTCTCTGGGTTGCAGACGCAGCATGGTGAGTGTCCCGCGAACGGAAGCTTTGGGCAGGAAGCGAAGGCAGCTGACTGTTGCCGTCAGCCCTCCGGCGCGCCGCGCTGCCGCATGTCCGCTTCGAGCCCATTTTTCCGGATGCTGCGCCCCGTACCAAGGTCCGACAACAGGTGCGAAGCGGTTATTCGAGGATGGTTTTTGCGTTTGTCCGCTGATGGGTGGTAGATATTTCAAATATATTTCAATGGATAGAGTGGTGTCGTGTGCAGTTCATGTTCATGCTTTTATCGCGAATATCGTGTTGCGTCGCGTTTGAGGCTGTCGCGCTCGTTTGAAACTCTGGAACTCAATTCTTGAATCTCATCTGTCGAAATGTCATGGAAATGCGTCGTGTTCGTTGGGACCTTTGGCCTCCGACAATATCCGTCTTTCTGGCCGTAGAACCTGCGTTGGTCTCCGTTTCCAATACCCGCCTTGATCTGGATGGATATGGAGCTGCTGTCTGCACCGGGCGTATCGATGTGGCATAGCGCGCAGTCATGGTGATCAGGTGTGCAACGTCACAGGCCTTTAAATGCGCGACCTCTCTTTTTGCGCCGGGCGCAAAGTCACTTGGATCTCTGATCACCATTTCCGGTCAATCGTGTCGAACTTCAGACCGCTGGCTCTTTCCTTGGCCCCAAAGCTGCGACTCCAAGACTGCCACAACACAACTTGCCCGTCATAGCCGCGAGCGATTTGCCAGTGGCGGATCAGCTGCAGACCGGCCTTCGGGACGGCGTGTTCCGCCAAAATGACCGCTTTAGTGGGATCCATGATCCGGCTTTTGGGCCCGGTTTTGGCAGGGTCCATCGTTTCCCAAACGCCGAGCCGTGCGCGCCGCAACTGGATCTGATCTGTCTTGTCGATGCGCTCTGGCACCAGTGGGATCCACCAGGGTGGAACCGCTGTTTGAAGACGATATGGCCATGCTGAATCGTCCTCAAGAACGGGTTCGTCCGGGATTTCCCAGGCTTGCCTGCGTCGCAACGGAAGACCAAAAGGACCTTCGATCTCTTCCTCGATGGCCCAGGCAAGGTTTGCCTCTTCATCGCGGCGAAACCCGACCGTTTCAATCGCGGGTCCGTTCATGGCACCTGCAGTGACTGGCAGGATCGGCAACCAGTCGGATGTGTCTTTCTGGGGAACGGCATCCTTAACTGTGAACAGGGCAAAACCTGCTGTTGGATCGTCCAACCCCGACCGATCTGCAACCAGCGCAGGAGGGATCGTGTGTTCGCGGTTGAAACTGTCAAAAACCTTCAATTCTGTCACCCGCGTGAAACATCCCACGGGGGCTGCCACCGACAGGACAAACATGTCATCCCCGCCAATGGCTGCGAAATCCGCAACGATCATCCTGGCTGTATCACCGGGGCCTGCGCTAATCCCTCCAAAGTGCACTGTGCCATCCTCAAACTCCCAAAACCGTGGGACTGGCTGCCCGACATAGCTTAGGGCTGAGGGCATCGGTTCTTTCGTCTGAGTGCTGGAAATGCCGGTCAGCACATCCGTATCGATAAAATCATGGTCGAAACTGTACCAGTCCAACCGCCCGCCGCCGTAATTGTCGGTTTTCAGGGCCAGCTGCCCGGATTCGGATTTTGTTGAAACGGTCGCCTCGTAGGACAGGCGATCAGATTGCCATGTTGACGCGGTCTCGGCGATTTCGCGTCCGCGGCCATCGCACAAGCCTTTGACCGCAGTGATCCAATCGCTGTCAAAGTAATTCGCAGGCAGGCTTTTTCCTTTGTCTGCGACCAAAGCAAAAGGATCAAACGCGTTCCGCGCCAAGAGACGCAGTCTGCGCTCGGCTGCTGGACGCAGCGGATACCCGGTGCGATAGGCCTCGGCGTCAAAAGGATAGGCTGTTTGCAGCTTGACCAGTAAATCGGAAGACTTGATGCCGGACAAAGTCCAAGCATGCAGTGCAGCGTTGCACAGCGAAGCAATATCTTCGGCACTGTGTGTCGAAGGGAGAATGGCTTCGACCTTGGCCTCCAGGGGCACCGAGCTGTTGCGCAGGTCTTGAACAGTGCCGTCCGGCGCATGAAACTGGGTGATGGGTGTGCGTTCGGTCGTCAGCGAGGTCGCGACCGGAGAGGCGGCGTCTTCGCCGTCGAATTCCCCAGTTTGCCATTGTCGTGCCAGCATCCAAAGCGGATCGGCCACGCGCGCCTCCACCCCTTCGCGCAAGGTTTCATCAGTTGTGTTCGGCTCTAACCGGTCCCACCGCGTACTCATTCAGTGTTCTCCTCAGCTGGGGGCGGGGGTTGGGGACCGGCGTCCAGCCCACCCTTGGCAAAGATCGCGGGTAGATGGTGGCCAAGTTTGCCCAGCTCGGTGCCGGTGACGGCGCGCAACTGAGCGTTCTCGATGGTTTCGATCAGCGTGCGCCGCAGCAACGCGTCGGACCAAGGCATCCCTTCTTCAGGTGTGACAGCGAGCAGAATGGCTTGCGGTGGTTTGGAGGAAGGTGCATCGAAATGAAATGCAACACCGGTCGTGGCCTCAGGCGCAGGCAGCCGTTCGGTCCATCGGTCAATGATATAGCCGGTACTGCTTGAGCCCTTTTTCAATTTTGGCACTCCGCCCCCATCGACAAGCACCCAGCTGGACCCGCCATCCGACCCTTCCGGTGGCAGATGCAATCCCATCCATCGCGGAAGCTTTTTGCTGCTATGCTGGCGGAGTTTTATATTGAACGTCAAGTCGGGGGCCAACAGGCGGGCGGTATCAACCGCACGGGTCCAGCGCCGCAAATCAGGGCGGATATGGGCGTATTTGCCCGCCCAATCCGCTAACTCGACCGCCAAGGGGGACATCTGTATCCCATTGCGAGGACCGAATGTTCCGCCGTTCAGTTTCACTTCTGCCGGCAAGCGATTGCCGCTTAGCTTTTTCGCAAGGGCAAGACACTGATCCAGCGATGGAGCATTTTCCAGAATACTGCTCGCCGCTTCGCTTCGCTTGCGTGCCGCTTTCACCGCCGATCTGGCAAAAACCCTTAAAGCGTGGGAATGCGGGTCTGCAATAAGCTCGGTGCCCGGAAGGGCCGCCGGGAAGCCCAGTTTTGCGAGGTCAGCCAGCGCGTTCAGCAGTTGCTCCTCGGCGCCGTTTAGGCTTCCGTCTATGACCTGTTCAAGATGATCGGCTGCTGTTTTGATGTTTTGGCATTCGTTTTTCAGTTTCTTGCTCAGCGCCGTCTGATCTAGACTGATCGATCGGTTTGGAAGACCTGTCGTCAAAGCATCGGGCATCAGAGGTCGCAAAGAGCTGAGATGATCTGCAAGTGCAACGCAGAGCTCCTCAAAGTCTTCCAGATCCGGCGACACGCTGCCTATCGGCTTTTCGGTCAATGATGTTGGACAATACGCATCAGGCGGCAGCTCTGCGCCGGTGTTGACCAAATGGATCATCGCCCGCTGACCCAGCGCGGCCGGGCGGGCAGCTTCGAGAACAAGATCCAGTGCGCTCAGCCCAAGGGCATTCAGTGGAACGTCGTGCACGATATCTTTGGTGATCACCTGAACCGTCAGTCGGGAGAAGCCGAGCAGAAGCGGCTCGATAAACGCGTTCAGGCTTGGATGGCTAGCCGCCAACCCGGTCTGGGGCGGCGCGTCCTTGGCAGGCAAGGGCAACGAAAGGGCGACTGTATGCGCAAGCTCAGATTTTGAGATGTCGGTGCGGGCGTGACGTAATTCGCTTGGCGGTGCTTCTCCCAGCGAGATTGCATCCAGTATTGCGGCCGCACGGGTGGCATTGCCCTGCGCAAGGTAATGAACTGCCTCTGTCAGGCCCGCATCGCCAAGTGCATCAAAACTTGCCTTGACCGATTTGATCAGGGTTTCGACATCGGTTTTGTCCGTATCGGGTTTGATCCTGTCCAGCGTGGATTGCAGATCACCGCGGTCAAAGGCTTCGATCAACGACAGCCCATCCATCGGCCCATCTACGCGCGGCGGTTTGCCGTCCGCTCGCAGCACCGCGACGCGGATTGCGTTCAGCAACCGGTCCAGACCCTTGTCGTGAAGTCCGCGTTCAAAGTCATAGCCCAGCACATCGCCCAGTTCACGGCCCTGAGCCACAGCCTGGATCAATCGATCTGCCGTTCGGATGCGGTCCGATTGAAGGTTGACCGCCAATGGAGACGCCTGATCATCGCGCCCGTGATTGCGCCAGGCAGATCGCAGAATTCCTGCTGTGACGGCCTGTTGCGTTGAAGGCGCGTGCTGATAGCCGTCGCTGTCGCGCAGTTTTTCATCGGGTTTCAGATCCAGCACAAACCCATATCCGCCGTATTGCGCGCGACCGTTCGGCTGCAGGTCACGCAAACGCCGTGTGGCCAGCGCCGTTAACCAAGCATCCAGCCGATGCGACGCAAGCCCCAGAGTTTCGCGCAGGTGCCATTCCAGCGTCGGGACAGGAAGGCCCAGCAGACCTTTGAGGGCTGCCCTAAAGCCGGTGCGCTCTCCATCCCGCAATTCTGGCACGGCGGCGTCAACCAGCTGCTGTAGCAAAGGTTTTTCATCTGGCCGGTCAAAGGGGATGCGTTGAGTGTTCTCGGTGAAGAAGTCTGCCGGATTGGGCTGCACCACCGATGGGGCAGGGCGCAAGGCTGTTGTGCCCCTCAATCCTTCGATGCGTGCGCTTGATTGCGACGGCATGCGCGGTTGGTTCAGGGTATTGCCGGTCGTACCCACAGGTGGCTTGACCAAATCCAACATGGCACTCAGATCACGTCGCGAATCGTTAGGCACCTGTGCAAGCGCTTTGGCGAGGTATGTGCTGGGTTGCGCGGGAATGGATTGTCCATCGCCGGAAAAGCCCCCCATTACCAGACTTCGGGTAAATTCCCGGGTCTTGTTGTCATAGATATGCATGCCAATAATCGGGTCTTGGGTCTCGTCATGCAAAACCCCCGCAACCTTGGACAACGGAAGGTTCCCCAAATCAGACAGCAGTGGTTCCAGACGGGTGAAATAGGCGTTCAAGATTGCAATGCTGCGATCCAGCCAGACGCGGGCACCGTCAATCTTGTCAGAATCCTCGACCAAATCTGCGACGTTGTCACGCAAGTTCATCAGGAATTCCAGCTGAGCCTCAGCCGACGAAAAATCGCCCTCAATAAGCGCTGCAAACGCGTCCGGAGGCATGTTTGCGCCCGCGTCTAAGGGTGCCTCATCGCCCATCATGGCAAGGCCCCAACCCCACTGGCCCAGCACGGACAGACTGGGATGGCCGTAATGGGGATCATTGCCGGCAAGAAAGAACAACCCGAAGGCCGCAAGGATGGAAGCCCATTCATCGTCATAGCTGTTGTTGCGCCAATCCCTGAGTTTGCGCACAAGGAACCGTGATGGGTGGGGTTGCGCGCCAAGCACCTGCACGACATCGGTCAGTTCTTCGTCCGGCGGGCCGTTGCCGCGAGCCGACAGTTTCGGCACAAGCGGTGTGCCGTCCAGCCATACGTCGCGCAGCCGCAGCAGGATGGTTTCGAACCAAGGATCGGGGCTTTTCCAGGCCGTGGGGACGTGATGTGCGCGCACCGGCAGGATACCATAGGGTTGCGTGCCGACGCGCAACGCCGGTAATGGCCCGCCGCCCCGCACATCGTAGAGAAACGCGTCGCGGGCCGTATTCACCACCCCATCAGGCAGGGATCGGTTGCCGGACGGGTCAACCAGCAGCGCGTTGAAATACGCCCCCCAAGTAACAGGCCACAGTGCTTCGTTCATCCAGCGCTGACCGCTGTCTTCCTCGCGTTCGGCACCGTCGACACGTTCGAGCGGACCCCCATCGGTTCCCCCCAACAGGTGCGACAACCGGCGTCCGTTCGCCTCGGGTGCTTCGGTCAGATCCAGCGGAGACAGGACCGTGTCGAGCGTGCCATCTTCCACTGTTGGGTCTGTTGTAATCGGACTCCGACGATCCTCGACCGAGTTCGTTGGAACACCCTGCGCCTGAAACGCAAGCCCGCCAGAAAAGCGATGCGCCGTCATCAACGTTTCCAACTCCCGGGCTTGCTCACGCGAAGCCGGTGCGTTGACGCCATAGACCAGCAGCAGCGCAATGCCATCTTCTTGCGTCCATTTCTTTCCAAAAAGCGGGACATCGACGGCCATGCCAAATTCCAAGGCCTTGGAATAGTCTTTCATCCATACGATGTTTCGCTGCGGCGGGGCATCGCGGTCCTTGCCATCACCATAAAGCGGATCAAGGCATAGCGTTTTTTCAATTTGTGCCCCATCCTCAGAAACCATCTCCTCCAAGGTGCCATCTGCGCGCCGCCGGTACCCGACAACCCGCCAAAACTTGGGCAGACAGGCAGCAAGGGCGGGTCGTGGTTTTCTCGCCCTTTTAATGTCGGTTGCAGGATTGGTACGTGTGACGTCGATGACATAGGCCGCACGGCGTTCAGATAACGCATCAATAATCCAGGCCCTGAGCGCTTGTTCGGTCTTGTCATCTCCGGCAGCCGCCTCGAACCTTTTCCAGAACTCCAGACCAATGGTCTCCTCGTCCTGTGTTAGACGGGTGTCGTGGTCATTCATGTGGATGTCGTCAGGGTAAACCCGCACGTGCAGCGTCGCCGGCGGGCTGCCACCGGAAAACACGGTTTCGATCCGGATCGGCAGCATGGTAAGCGGACAGTCGGGTTTCATATTCCCAAAGACATCGCCGCGTGGGTGCAATTTCGGGTCAAACAGGATGTCTGGCGGAAGGAGATCCAAATCTGTTGGCATGAAGTTACCGGGACGGTCGCCAGGGAACAGGCCGGGTTTCGGCTTGGGTCGTGGCGGAGGCGTTGGTGTCGGTTTCCTCCGAGGCTTTGGTGTCAACTCGGGTTTCTGTCCGTCGTTTGCTCTCCGCCTAGGTTTGAGCCCGGGTGTGGGCTTTCGTTTGGCTTCAGGCTTTGGCTTGGAAGCCTGACCGGGCTCTGGGTTCGCCTGGGTTTTCGTTTTCGGCTTGATGCTTGGCTTTTGTGCCTGTGTTGGACGCACGAGTTTGCCAGGCTTCTTTAACGGCCTGCGCTTGGGGGCATTTGGTTTTGAACGGGGACGCTTCATTGGAACCTCATGGCAGCATTGCACTGGCGTGCATCAAGACCCGCGCCGGGGGTTGCAGTGTGATCCGAGCCTGCGCAGATGCCGACCTACCCCAGGTTTCCAGGAACCCGTCTTGTTTGGATCGCAACTCCGTTGCACCGACGCCGCGCGCGATGGAAACATGAGTGTCTTGCCCTTGGCCACTTGGGTCATCCAATGCATGGCCCCAATGCAGGTTTGACCAATAGTCGGGTGGACCCGGCTGTTCGCGGTCGGGAACATCAAGGCCGAATTGCAGACCTTCGGGTGGCTGCTCGAAGACAAAGAACCACCCCGGATCGGGGCCCATCATCTCAAGTGTCCCGCGTGCCTCCCTCAGACCTATATCAAACGCAAAGAAAGCCGTGGATTTTGTCAGCCAACCACCAAAAAGCGGATCTTTGGTATTGGGTGGAATGCCCAATTCGGCGGGATCGAAACGGAAGTTCCGATCATCCCACATCGCCTGAGTTGCATAGATCCGCAGATTTGGGAAACGCGCCAGAACCTCACCTTTGATCAACAAGACAAGGGTGTTGTCCAAACCAGCTCCGATCTGATTGGATCCCAAAGGGCTTATGCCCCATTCCGAGATCGGCTCGATATCCGCCTCGCCACCGGGCGTGTCCCAAAATCTGCGAAAATAGGTGGCCGATAACAGGGCAGGGTATTCACGCCACAGAAACTCGCGCGTCATTTCTGAATTGGCGCCCACAAGCCAGCTTTCGACGAAGCGTGCGTTGACCTGCGCCAAGCCGACGGAATTCAGCGGCACATCAGACACGCCCGGCATGACAGCATCTGGGCTGATTTCACGTAGGAGAGTATAGCCAGGCATGTCAAATTCGGGTGCGATGAGGTGTTTAGATGGGATTGCATTCGGGACGAGTAGCCCGTCAGGTACGTTCAGCTTGGCCTTCAGGCGCGCGGACAGAACCGGCACGGGATCAAAGCCCATTGTTGCGCTTCTAGCCGCGCTTGTAATCGTCTGGCCTGATGCAACGACGCGCTGGGCCAGCGATGCACGGCTGCTGGTTATCTTAACGAGTTGCCGCGCGGGTATTTGTCTGGTGTTGCGCAAGGCGGACGCGGAACGCCATTTCAAAGTTCTCAGGCGCGGGGAGGGTCGTGTTTCCGGCACGTCACGTAAGCCTTTCGACGTAGACGGTGCCGGAAATTGCCTTAACTGGTCCTGATCGCTCATCTGTGCGGGAACCGTGAATTCAGCAAATGATAAAGCGGTCACAGGGTCTTGCGCGAACTGTTCCAGAACCGCGGGCTGGACAGGGGCCGCTCCAGACAAACGTTTACCAATTGGTCCTGACTTGCGTGTCAGACGTGCGATTGCACTGCCGAACAATGCATCTGGAGAAGGCGAAAGCCTCAGGGCCATATCCAGCGATTGGCCTGGCACATCTGTTGGAATGCGGGTGCGGGCGGGCGCGGCAAGGCTCAGCTGATCGGCGGCAGTCAGTTTATCGATCTTGCCGGTCTTCAGCGCTTTGCCGGTTTCAGCAGACAGACGGGTTTGACGAAAAACACGATTGACCTCGCGCAGGCCCTCTGCTTGGCGCCAAGCTTCGGTCATCAACTCTTCCTGATGGCGACGAACGGCCTCGGCACCCAACCCGGCTGCCGCGCGCTCCGCCGGGGAATAGTTTAGTTGCGCGTCCCAGGTGACGTCCTGTGCGGGCGCGTCGAAGGGCGGTTCTGGGGCGGTCGTGGCGCCCGTCTTGTAGGATCCCCAGATGGGTGGCGCGACCACGGGATCATCGCGCAACGCATTATAGCCCGTGCCACCGCTGCGCGCGGGACGATGTGTGCGCAGGATCTCGGACATGCGCTTTTGGTATTCAGCCCTGTGATTTCGATCCCAGGGAGCGATGTCTGCTGATGTGCCAACCAGCGCCCCCTGGAACGTCACCTGGTCTTCGCCGCCCTGTGGCAGGCGGGGATCGCCGGGTGCAGACAGATCCAGCGGCACGGACCCTGCCGATAGTTCAACGGGTGCCAGTTTTCGCACCAGATCTTCGAAATCACCGCGCGCCGTGGTTCGAAACGTCCAGTGATCGTAAACCGGCAGGTCGATCCGTGTTGTCGCGGGCCCCCAAGCATCCGCATGCGGTGTCGATCCGAGACCAAGCCCAAGCCCTTTTTGAACACCACCCAGCGTAGCCGGAACAAGGCAGGCTATATAATCGGTGAAGGGCTTCAGGCGGCGGGGGCAGACAAGTCGCGACCGAAAGAGCTCGGGCGTATCACTGAATGCCTTTCGTGCATTATCGGTGTCCAGATCAGCCTCGCATTGGATATGCGCCCAGGCCCAACTTTCGCTCAGATCGGGCAATTCTTGGGTAATCTCGATAGGTTCTCGGATTTCGAGGATTGGAAGATTTTTCCCCGCAACGCTTTCCCGCAACACCACGCCGGTTTGCGCTTCAACAACGGCCAAAACCACCCAAGGCCGCAAATGGCCGTCAATATCTACGGGGTCAGGCGAAAACAGCCATGGCAGATCTGGCAGGGCAAATTCGATTGACGCGAACAGGTTTGGTTCCATATCGCGGCTGCCCGGATCGGGGACGCGTCGCAAAATCTGGGTTTTGGCAATGCCGGTGACGGCCTCTGGTCCCATAACCTTCAGGCTGGACTGAATATCGGCGCTGTTTGGTCCCGCCTTTAGCGTTGCCGAGGCAGTGATCTGACCCGTCTCATCGCGGTGTTGGCCGATGCCGCGCTGCATATGTGACAAAAAGAACAGCCTGCCGCTTTGGGTCATGTCAGGGCTCCATCAGGTCCAGCTCGTAGGCCGGAAGAATAATGCGGGATTGACCGGATGCGCGGGCGGCACGCTGCGCCTCTGCTGCTTTGGACCAGCTTTTCGTAAGCTGCGGTGCGGAAGAGGGTGCGGCCGGATCGGCGACCGCCATCGCAAACGTGCTTACGCCAAAGTGGGGGGAGGGGGTGGCACCCTTCGGCCTAAGGCTCAGCGATAGATCAGGATTCACAAACCGGCCCAGATGCGGGAGCACGCCGCCGCGGCGTCCTCTGTCTGCGCCTGAACGGCCGGATGCGCGCTGCGCAAGCATCTTTTCGATGTCCGGATCGACACGCTTGGATTCATAAACAAGATCATAAGGATCGGGTTCTGCAAATCTGGGCGCAGCTTCGCCAAGGGCCACGCCCGCGTCCAATTCCTCAAAGGACGGGGCACTGACCAGCTCGTCTTCGACCAGGTCAAAGAATTTGCCGGGCGAGAACCACTCCACCATCGGATCCGTGACAGCAGTTGCGCCGCCGAGACGAGCGTTAGTCAGTTCCAGGTAATTGTTATCCTCGTCCACTTGCGCATCGCCGAATTTCTCCAACGTCAGACCAATGGGCGCGATCCCTTGCGACAAAGAGACCTTGCCTGCGGGATGTACGCTCAGCTCTCCCTCTGGCACATCTGTCTGGACAGCTGATGACAGCGCGGCGTCGGCCAATACGCTGTTCCAGGCGCCACTTTGTTGCAGAGCAGATCGCACTTCTTCGAATACGTTCGCAATGGCATGCGGACCGTTTGATGCCGCGCGCCCGACAGTCAGTTCGACGTTGAATTTCTTCTTCGCCCCAAGCGCCCTGAATTCTGCATATCCGCTAACAAACCACGGACTTGGCCCTTTCAAAGTGCCGCGCAATCGGACCGTCAGCAACTCCATTGATCCGGCGCTCACGGTGATCTGGAAGCCCAAAGACGCCGTCAAGCCAAACGGTCGCATGAGGATCAGCGTGTCAAACTCAAACCGCCCTTCGGCGGAAAGCCCGACGGCCTTGGCGAAGAAAAACGCGGCAACTCCGAATTGAAGGCTGTTGGAGCTGACAGAAAAATAGGCCTCTACGCCCACGCGCAATTTGTCTTCATCAAAGATCTTGACGGACATCCGCGCCAGCGTCGGAAAGCCCTCCGGCGGAGTGAAATGCGGGTGATATCCCCCGTGCGAGACTAGGAAACTGGGTTGACTGCTTCCCACATCCGCGCGCACAGCCATGTCACCGGCAAGACTGACGGGCCCAATAATTCCTTCGGTGATCGAACTGTCGATGGCCAACCGCCCTTCGGTCGGCCAAAGGGTACCGGCAGTATCGACCTTGATTGAGATAATGTCGTACCCCGCAAACCCGATTTTCACATGCATCGAGCCTAGGAGAGAGATGGTCGTGGGGCTGGGCATTTGGATCGCAAGGCCCAATTCCAATGTCACAACGGTCGGCGTTCCCCAGCTCATCTGCAGCATCGGCCCAAAGACAAACTGCCCCTGCGCGGGCGGAAAGATTTCGTCCAGTGCCGCCAGGATCATCGGGGCGTTGCCCACAGGATCGTCCGGGAACAGGATCGCATCAAGGGATCCAGACCGGACACCATTGCCTAGCGCCTCGATATCAATACTGCGGTTGATCCCGGTAAGACCGCCCAACCCGGTCAGTTTCAACCCGAAACCAAGCTGTAAACCCGTTTGCAGCTCAAGCGTTAAGGAAAGGTACATCGACCAGCCCTCATCACCGCTGGGCAGGCGCGTAGCAATCAGTGTGATCGCGGTGATTTCCAATCCCAGAAGCTTGAGATTGACGATGCCATCATAGCGTCCTTCATCAGGTTGAATGCGCAAAAAACCGCCGCCAGATACAACCGGAGAGCGCAAGTCCAAACCAACACCAATCGGGGGTTTGAAACCGGGCAGAACGGTCAGCGCACCCGCATCACCCCGCGCCAAGCGATCATTTTGCTGAACTTCCAGCTTAAAGCCGACTTCTTCAATCACGGCAGTGAAGGGGCCAAGGGTCAGTGACCCTGCCGTTGCCGCAGAAATTTCGGCGCCTGACGTGCTGGCCGCAGCTCCGAGGCGGATCCAGAACACCTCCAGCGGTCCGATTTTACGGTTAATTGGAATTTCCACCTCGATGCCCGCGCCACCGGTCAGGCGCAGGCCGTCCTGATTGGTCCAGAGCATCGACAGCTCAAGCGGAATGGCAAATTCGACATTTCCCAGAATGTCGCTCAAAAAGCTGTCGCCATCCCCGGCGGCGATGACGAGCGAAAGCCCGTCAAGCAGCGCCTCGACCGCGAAACTGGGTGTCCCGGCCGAAATGTCGGCACGCGCGGCGGCAGAAAAACGGGCCAATTCAATACGCGTCGCATCCGGGTTGCCGATTAGCGCGAACGGGGTCTGCGGCAGTGCGGACAGGGCAATTTCGACATTCGCATTCGGCTGACCCGCCGGGATCGACAGGCCCGTGGGTTGCAGTTCAAGCCCGATCAGACCGCTTGCGTCCACAGCGGCCGTGGTTGTCACGCTCCAGTCGTCATTCAGCGCAAGGTTGATCGCCGCGTCGCCAAGGGCCTGCAGCGTCAACAGCACACCCGTCGGATCCGAGCCCGATGCCGGGACAGGCATCAAAATTCCGTCAAGTCGCGCGGTGCTGGTACCACCGGCCTTGGCGTGTATCGATGACAAAATGGGTGCGCCGATGGCCGTCGCTCCTGCCGGGGGCGTGCCTGCAAAGCGATCGGCGACAATCGCATCGGGCAGGGCGTAGCGGTTCATCTGCAACCCAGCCGCGCGCAGTAATCTGCGAAGCCGTGCCATCAGCAACGCATGTTCCAGCGGGCCGCCCCAGTTATAGGTCTCTGCGATCTGGCCTGCAGGATCGGTGAACAAATCGCCCAGCTTATCCCAAAGGATCGTGCGGCGCGGCGGGCGGCCATCATCGCGCGGCTTTGACCCGATCACACCGCCGAAATCCATCGCAGCGTGAAGGATGGGAATGTAGGTCTCAAGATAGGTCAGGATCAGGTATTCAGGCAGATCCACTGCCAGATCTTCCCAGAATTTGGCCGTATGCGCCGGGGCCGCCAGCCCTGCAAGACCCGCGTCGCCATCTGTCAAATCGCGCAGTGCATCAATCGCGCCATAGATTGCCTGACCGCTGAGAACGGCCTGTTCGATGACATAGCCAATCTCGGTCTGGCCGTCCTCGTAGTCGGTGATGAGATCTGACAGTTGCGTCAGCGCGACGTGCACCGCCGACAAGGGCGCAAGTGCGTCGAGATCGAACTGATCATCCAGGGTCCAATCCAGATCGCGCAGCAGTACCATCGCCCGGTCCCGATTGGTCACCGCAAGCGTTAGAGGCGCGAAAAGGCGTTGGAGCGTGTAGGCGATCATAGGTCTAAAATCTCTCGACCCAAGGCCTGAACAGTGACCAAGACGCTAAATTCTTGGAGCCCGTGTTCGGCAATGTCCGCATCATCCGCCCCCCGAGCGCGTAATGCGGCTTCCTGAGCCTCTCGAAAGGCCGCTTTTGCCGGGTTCATCCAACCGTCCTGCAATCCCAAGGCATCAAACACGCGCTGTGCGCCGTTTTCGGCCATCAGTTCCATGGCATCGACGGTTTGGCCCTTGGGAAGGGCCATTTTCACAAACTTGCGCATGATCGATCGCCCGCGGAAATTGCTCGGAACCTGAAGAAATCTTTTCAGGTCTTCCAGCGTTTCCATGTTCTCGAGCACCGTTTCCATGTCGTTAGCCTGATCTCCAGAAACGTACCGCCAAAGTTCGTTGAGTGTGTCATCGCCAGACCGTTCAACCAATTCTTGGTAATCGTCTAGTTTTGTGATGCGAAACGTTTTCCCGGTGGCATCCACCGCTTGGTCGAGCTGGTCGCCGACAGCCATGATGAAGGGTGTCATGGATGCTGGAAACTCGTCCAGGGTCACGAATACTTCGTCCCCGGCCAGTCGCCACATCTCCTCCAGGCCGTGTTGTCCGGCTTTGCGGAACTGGTCGAAATCAATGATGGACAGGTACTCTCCATTGAACGCGTTAGGGGCACCATCTGGAACAAAATCGGCCCCCAACCGCCATGGTTCTTCGTTGTTAGCCAGTCGCGCCATGTCCTTGATGAATTGGAACATGTTGTCTTGATAAGCCCCTTTCCCCACCTCCCGGGCCAGATCCGAGAGGGATTTGTACTGTACGATCCGGTATCCGTCCTCGAGGAACTCGATAAGGTCGGGACCCAGAAGATCGTCGTCAAACCGTACCTGAAGTTTGAAAGCAACTATACCGGCATCGTTTGCGACCCGATATGCACTGCCGAAAAACTCGAACACAGCGCCATTTTGATGCCCTGAACGCGTGACGCCTGCTTGCATCAGTTCGTTCAGAATGGGACGCAGCTCTTGCACGTCATCTATAGAATCCAATGTGCGTTCGGCTTTATGGCAGGCGTCTTCGGCCAGCTCCATCAGATGAGCCATGACGGTGATGACCTCCTCTACCGACCGATGCTTGTCGCCGACGATCTTGGCCAGTTCCGCGTCAAGCGCCAGGTCCAGATCCGCGTCGCCGGTGCGCGCGAGAAACGCATCCAGTCGCTCCGCATAGCGCAAGACAAAGGCTGCGTGTTCCGGCTCTAGATCTGCTGCAAGCGCGGTGGCGCGTCCTGGACCGCGCAACGCGGTCACAAGATCGGCGGGCGAAATCTTCGTCGCGCCCTCAAAGGTCAAATGTGCCAGCCTCGGCCATCTTGCTCGCATCTGACTCGAACCTGCTTGCACCGTGCGACCCAGCGTTTTTCCGATCATTTTCGGTCCGCCGAACGTCTCGAGCACACGGCGCAAGCGGCCCTTTGTGAACTTCCGGCTGCGCAGAAACGCCTCGACCGATTTGTCGGCTAATTTGGTGTTTTCGGCCCAGAAATTATAGGCCAGACGAAGTTCAAGGAATTTAAACTCTCCCGCCTCATCCAGCAGGTCATCCAATTTCAGAAACCCTGCGCCAATCCCGTTGCCCAAGGTTTCGGCAAGGCGCAAGACCATCGCGCTCATGCCTTCGATGTTCTTCAGTTCTTCCAGCAGGTCCGCCTGTTGGCGTGGCGACAGATCCCGAAAGGCCGAGGTGCGCTGCGCGATCGCCTCCAGCGCGGCGACTTCTTCTGCGTTGTTGCCAACAACCCGCATGGGAGGCATGGCATCGCCAAGACTTTGAACAGGTGGCAATCCGCCGCTCATATCTTCAGAAAAGAAATACCACGTCGTGCCGCCCGCAGTCGCGCCAGCGCCCAAGACCCCTGCCTTTGCCATGCCACTGGATACGAATGGGCACAGGGCCACCCCACCCATAAAAACAATTTCAGCGGTTGAAACCGGGCGTCCCCATTTGTCTTCGTGGTAATAGCAGGCATAAAAGAAATCGAAGACATCGACCGCGTCGCCGATCGGTGTGAAGCCAAGCACCACATCGACCGTGAGCGTGATCCAGAACCATGTCGGATCCTGGATCGTCACCTTGCCCTCGATGATCTGTAATGCGCCGGTATCGACGTCGTTCGCCAACGCCGGGTTGGCAAGGCGCCAGCGTTCAACCTCATGCGAGTTGATCAGATACGCACCATAGGTATCCAGCCGCGTTGTTCCGACCCAGTCGGCGATGTCAATAACCGGGAACAGATCGCCAACCTGGAATTCATCAGCCACACCGATGGGCCGGGCCGTGAATGCCCCGTCTATCTGCGTGTCGTCCCACGGTGGGAGCAAGTTCTGATCGCTGTCTGCCATTCTCCAATAGAAATTTGCGGCATACTCGGTACTGTCGTCAGGCAATCTGGACAGATAGGGCAGGTCATAGGCCCTGATCGGCAGCACATCGCCTGCAGGAGGCAGATCCAGCGGATCGTCAAAGCGGATCAGTTCAGGCACGATGCTGACGCGGGTGGTGATGTGGTTATGCACTTCCATGTCCACGTCGCCGCTGAACCACAATCGGAAACTGACAATACAGATCACTGGCAATCGGTCTGCCGTTGTCATCGACAACAGCATGAAAAGGCCCAAATGCATCCATGGAACCGGGGGTGGAGTGTTGGAAGGGTTTTTCGGCCCAGCTTCGATGTAATCGATGTTGAAGCTATAAGCGAAATCGCCTGATTTAGGGTTCTTGGGCTTCAGGATCACCGTGAAAAGCGGTTCAGCGGGTGGGGCCTTGCCTTGGCCGGTCATATCCTGACTGGTCTTTTCGTCCTTGGGGTTGAACCATTCGAATTTCACCCCCCCGTTGCCCAAGGGCGTGTGCACAAGCATCGGGGGGCTTTCGGGATTAAAGCCCATCGCCTGCAGATCTGGATCCAGATCCGCTTCAAAGACAGCGGGACGCATGTCATTGAGATGTGCAAGGGTCTGGGCGTCGTTCAGCGTGATATCTTCAGTCTGAACGTCAGCGTAGTCCTTATCAAAGATTGCTTTCTGGGCGGTGGTCATATCCGCTTTGATTGCAGCGCGTGTCAGGTTCAGAGGGGCGTTGACAGGGCGGGGAATACACTCGGGCATCTGGGTCCAAACGATGTCGAACGCACAAGGTATCGGACCATCTTCGACCGTTTCAATCCGCACAGCGCGGCCAACGGTCAGAGCAATGCCGTGGGTTTCGCCGGGACCAACGATGCCCAGATACTCCCAGCCTACATTGTCCAGAATGTAGGGGGCCTTGCGACCGTTGCCGTTGTCGCCGCGGCTGTTCTGGATCAGCGTTGCAACAATCACGTCGTCGATGCGAAACACCAAAGTTTGCTGGCCGGGACTGCCCACAGAAGTGTTGAACACCTCGACCGACATCGGCTCGGTCGTTTCGGGTGGATCGGTGAACAGTTCAGGGATCGCCGACAAACGAGACGAAGCCAGCAACCGCGGCGGGTTGATCAGACCACAATGCAATAGCAGACAGACAAGGTCGAACCAGCTGACCGAGGCCGCAGCCTCTGCCAGGTTGCGCAGCATGGCATCTTCTGTTGCCGTCAGCTCAGCAAGGTGCTGGTCCAACCCTTTTTCGCTGTATTTCCAATAGGATTTTGCAATCGGGTTTGCGTCAAACTCGGCCACGATGGACATGGAATCGTTGAACTGTCTCCCCAGTAAGGCTGTCCGGGCATCGGTGTTGCTTTGTGACGGTAAAGGCGCAGTTTCTTCCGAGCTGCCGGGCGCATGAGGAAAAATCCGATCTGCAATATCGAAGATCTGCGCGGTGAACGGATCGGTGCCCGCGGGAGGTTTATGCGTTCCAAACCATTCGGTCGGATCCAACAACCAAAAGAGCCCCGCATATTCCGTGCCATGGACTTGGGCGGCCAATGCGGTTTCCATCGCGCCAAGAACGCCCTGACGCCCCGGCATGATCGCGGACAAAGCCGCAGGAAACGTGCCGTCCGTTCCGCTGCCTGCCACAAGTTCCACAGTCCACTTTCCGGAAGCTTCGTCATATCCGGCAACCCAGCCTGCGCCGGATCCGGTGATGTTCAACCCGTGATGTCCACCGCTGTTCGAGGCAAAAGGTGTCATCTCGATCAATACAAGCGGGCCGGTATTTGCCGCCTGGCGCAGACCAACCGTATCATCGGCTGTGGTCTGCGTGGTCCGACTGCCCAAATCGACGCTGATCCATTCGCGCGCGCTGCCGGGCACATTGGTCGGTGTGAAGTGCGCGAAAGTCGGTTGGAAACCGCAAAACGAAAGGCTGCGGATCACATGATCGCAAATAGCCATCACAGTGGCCGTGACGAGCATGCCCTGAGCCCAGCCCGGAGGGGTATCAGGTTCCGAGGGCCAGGGTGCGGGGGACAGAGCGGTCAGGACCGAATTCGCCGGAAACAGCGGATTGAGAATCGGACCGCCATTGCTCATGACGCGATACACTCCTCGCGGACAGTTATCGCGCATGGGCTGCCGTTCCGATAGGCCCTGACCTCAGTGACGTTGCGCCGATCCGGTGGGGCGTCGATGCGCGCAATCACCTCCATCCAGCCCGGGGGCAGCGACAGCCGGTCCAGCCGAGAAGGCAGCGGCGGGTGATGCAGATGCGTATGATATCGGCCCAGAACGACCAACCCTGCCGCTACGGCAAAATCGTGGCCCGATTTCAGGTCAGCCCGTGTCATCGTAAATCCGTCGCCCATTCGACCGCGCCAATGGTTTGCCCGGGGCAATATCACCGACACGTGGCTGGCCTGTCCAATCAACAGCCCGACGCGCTCGACCCTGTTATGCAATCGGCAGTCTGACAAAAGGTCGTCATAAGCATTTTTTGTAAATGAAACCGTGGCGTTCATAATTGTTCTGACTTGTAATCGAAAAAATAAGGCCTATCTTATCGTGCAGACCGTATAAATCAACACTCTTGGCGACCGGGAACCCCAAGTCGCCCTACGTGCGCCGCGTGTTTGCACGGAAGGTGCCAGGTCGTGGACCGCCCGAACCGTTTGCTTTGGCGTCCTGTGCACCCAGATACGTCAGCATGATTAATGCGCCCCCTTTCCATTGGTCTGCCTCGGGTATTCGAAAGATAGCCCAATGCCTGAAGAGTTGCGCTCGGGGCGAAATCGATGTCGTTCTGATTGAAAACCGTTTGGACGCCGGAGCTCACTTGGTTCAATCCGACGGTCCCCGGGGCGGTTTCCCAACCTTGCACTTATCGTCAATATGCCAGTCGATGACGACCTTTGCCGCAGGCACGGTATGTCAGGCGGCACCTGTGATGCGTAGAAGCCGAAGTCTGGCGCGATGCACCGACGGCGCATGAGTCTATCCCACTACATCGACAGCGCCCATTTGAATGAGTGGGCGCTGTTTCATGCGGTTTGTGAAATTACTGATTTCAGTGGCCGCCAGGGTCAATTCGTGCGTCGGGCGCGCACAGCTTTCAAACAATATCTGAACCAGATAGTGGGGTTTTCGCGGGATGCGTCTGCGGTCAAATGTGGAAAACTGTCTTTGTTTCCAAGCTACGAGAGAATCATCTGTCGAATACGGGTCCCTCTACCAAATTGAATAACCCCAAAGGTGTAGTGGCGAGGCTAAAAGACACGTTAAGCGTGTGTAACAGAATTAAATACCTATATCTTTCAGGTAGTTGCAAAATTTGTGAAAAATGTGTCAACAAAGAGGCCGTCGTGTTAACATGTTTGTGCAAGTCGGGAAAAGAACTGCTTCTTTAACCAATGGCGACCCTCATTTTTTTCGAGGGGCCTTATCTTGCGAAAACTTTTTGATAGGACTTTGACATGAAAACTCTATTCTTGGCTACCGCAGCCACGATCATTGCGTCCGGCGCTTTTGCACAGGATGCTTTCATCACACAGCTTGGCGATGACAACGCTGCCGCAAACATCCAGACTTCCCTGGGCGGCGGCAATCTGGCTGTCGTGCAACAGGTCAACAATGTGCCTGGAGGGTTCTTTGGATTCCTGGGTCCGCAGGGTGACAACACGGCTGTCCAGTTGCAGCGTGGCGCTGACAACAATGCCTTTACCTACCAGGAAACGACCCGTTCGTCGAACGCGTCGTTGATCCTGCAGACCGAGGAAACAGGCAACAACGTCGCCAGCAACAACATGGCGATCAACGTGATGGCGAACGGCAGCGCCGACGACTTTACCGCGCAGACGCTTCAGTATGGTGACGACAACGTCGCTATCAACTGGATCGAAGAAGGCGGCAACGCCGTCGCAACGGGGTCGCCGACCCTCGCGATGCCGATGCTGGCCTTGACGTCCATTCCGAACCCGGTTCCGGGCGGAATGGCGACTGTCAGCGGTTTCGGTTCCGTCTCCGTAAACTCGAACTGATACGTTTTCGATAGCCTCGGTCGCTTTTCGACCCTGCGCCGAAAACTTCAAGAGATCGGTGGGCCAGACGGGCCACCGATACCATTTTCACGTTTTTATTTTATTTATAACGCATTGGGATTGGACATGTTTTCCATCACCAAAACCTTTAACCACCCCGCCGCGATCTGTGTCTTTCTGCTTCTGAGTGCTGCGCCTTCTCTTGCTCAGGATGCCTTTGTCGCACAGGTCGGTGATGCGAACCGAGGTGCCAACCTTGATCTGACGGGGCAATCGTCATCGGTCATCGCGCAGATCGGAAACCGGAATACGTCAGTCCAGATGACGCTGGGCGGTCGCGACAACCAGTTGGCGTCGGTTCAGGTCGGGCAATCCAACCAGAACCTGTCAATGACCCAAGGACGCAAGAATATCACCGGCACGTTCCAGTCAGGGCGCAACCATGTGGCGCAGGCCATCGTGTTAGGGAATTTCAACAGGGTTGCGACATTGCAATTCGGTTTCGCGAATGCCTCGCGTGTTCAGGTCGACGGCAATCACACCGAAACCTACGTCACCCAGAACGGTGCCGGACTGAACAGCAACGTCGCGTTGATCGATGGCATGACCGCACGTTCTGCCGCTGCGGATCCCCTGGCGGTGCGTGTCAATCAGTCCATGGGACAAGATCCGGTCAACGTTCGCATCATGCGTGACGCAGCCGGCACGCTGATGATCCAGCCGGGCACGGCAACAACCGTTTTGCGGCTGTCGGGCTAACCCAATTTCATCGGCGACAGCGCCGCTGAAAATACAATAGTGCAGCCATTTCCACCGAAATTCCGGCGAGAGCCGGATTTTTGTGAATGTACTATAATGATCGAAGGTAAAATTTCGTTGCGATAACGACACTTCATAATTTTTTGTGAAATGAGGCCCTATCTTAATTTTGTTTCTTGGTTTCAAGTGGGTCATATTTTTGATTTTCAAGAAGAGATTTATTATGAACATGGCATTAAAAATGGCCTTTGCCGCAGTAATTGCGGCCGCCATACCAAGCGTTTCTTTTTCCGAGGATCGGAATTTCAATTTCCTTAGCCCCAGCTTTGGTGGAAATCCGAACAACGGTGTTTTTCTGTTCGGCGTCGCGCAGGCGCAGCAGTCGGCGACCAATCGCGATTCGCTCGAAGGCGCGCCAACCGGTGGGATCGGTGGGGCACCAGCCGTCACGGGTGGCAACATCGGCGGGCCGACGATCATCATTCCGATCAGCAACAGCGTGCCTTCGCCCGGTGATGTGACCAACACGATCCCCGGCCAGTAAGAACCGAGCAGAAAAAGAGTATCAAGATGCGCATCGCACCAATGATTGCAGTCTGCCTCGTGCTGGCTGGATGTAATACGCTTCCGCCTGTTGCAGACGTGATGACCCAACCGGCCGAGCTGGCGCCCATGACCAGAACCGGCTTTACGGTTGAAAACCTGCCGCCCCCCCGTCGCCCGATCGACGTCGCGGTTTACGCATTCCCCGACCTGTCGGGCGCGAACGAACCGGTCGAGGATTTTGCCAGCCTGTCACGGGCCGTGACACAGGGTGGCGCACATCTGCTGGTCGACGTCCTGTCGGATGTCGGGAACGGACGCTGGTTCGCGATCTCGGAACGCACGGGCGTCGACAACTTGCTGCGTGAACGCCAGATCATCGAACAGACCCAGAATGCGTACCAGGGTGTTTCGACATTGCCGCCGCTGCGGTTCGCCGGCACCCTGATCGAAGGGGCCATCGTCGGATACGACAGCAACGACATCACCGGTGGCGTCGGGGCCAGCTTTCTCGGGATCGGGTCATCGGTCGAATACCGGCGCGATGTCGTCACGGTGTCGATGCGCGCTGTCAGCGTATCGAACGGACGGGTGCTGGCGTCGACCACAACGACAAAAACGGTGTATTCCGCGCTGGTGCGCAACGGATTGTTCCAGTTCACCTCTGTCGACAAGTTTCTGGAAATCGAGAGCGGTTATTCCCGCAACGAACCCGAAATCTTTGCCGTGAAGGAGGCGTTGGAGCTGGGTGTCCTGTCCCTGATCCTGGACGGCGTCGAGTCGGGCGAATGGGCGTTTGCCAATCCGCAGCAAGGTCAAGAGATCCTGAATTCCTTCAAGCGGCTCGAAGAACAGCGTTTCGCGCTTCGCTAAAAGAGGGTGGCGCGCGCCCAGCAATGACCCAATGCGCGCCACAATATAACTGTCTTTCATGACTAGCCCTGACCTGTGCAGCCCATGCTGCGCAGGTTTTTCACCTTTGGGCCATGTCGCGCAGCCGGACCGCGCGGCCTCTGTCCCATTTTCAGGACGAGGCTATATTCATGAAAAAAGCAGTTATTTTCGCTGTCGGCATGTCGTTGTTTCCGCAATTTCTGGCCGCACAGGACGCTTTCGTGGCACAGGTCGGTGACCTGCGCGTCAGCACCACCGCACCCGTTTCCCAGCAGATTACCGTGGCCAGCATTCAGGCCTCGCTTCCGGCGGTGATGCCTGACCGCACAGGGATCGCGGTAGGTTTCGACGACAGCCTGCTGCCTGCCGTTGCAGATGCCCGGCCCTATGCAAACGTTGCACAGAACGGCACCAACCACAGTGCATCCATCACACAAGGCGGGCTGCATGCGGCGATGATCCAGCAAACAGGCATGGGGCACATGGCCACGATCACGCAGACCGGCGGCACCATGAACCGCGCGGCCGTCATTCAGGCCAGTTCCAACGCAACCGCGGGAATCAGTCAATTCGGTTCGCGCAACCGCGCACTCATCATCCAGAACTAGGCCGGGCCGCGCGCCCGCCTGTCATGCGCGCATCACTCTCGGTGTGCCTGGTCCTTGGGCCAACTCACCGAGAGTTTGCGCGCGATGTCCGCGTTGAACAACGCGCCGATCGCATTCGACAGCCGCACTGATTTATGCATCAACGACATCAGTTTCTGGCGATCCCACCGGACCAGCTCTGTTCCCTGCATTGCGATGACGTCGGCGGTCGCCGGGCAGTCCAGCAGAAACGAAATTTCCCCGATGAAATTGCCGCTGCCGACCGCCACGTTCCGCCCGTCGTCGCGCAGGATCACCTGCCCCTTTGACACCAGATACAGATAGTCCGACCGAACACCCCTGGTGCAGATCGGCAGGTCCTCGGGGGCCGTAATCCAATCCGCGTGCCGCATGATCTTGCGAAATTGGCCAGGGTTGAGGGTCGTGAATGTGCCGTACAGGGCCAGCATGTCGTCCGACATGCCCAGCGTGGATTTTTCGCGCAGGATGACCAGTATCATGATGACATTCGCAAGGCCGATCATCGCGCTGGCGAATATGGCATCCCACAGCGGGACATCCGAAACAAAATAGTAATACAAGATGTAGAACATCGTGCCGATCAGCAGCAGACCGCGCAGCAGCAGTTCGTTCCGCACCAGCAGGCCCAACACGTAGAACAATAGCGCAATCTGCACGAAAATGCCGGCCGTAAAGAGGTAAGAGATATCCACCGCGCCACCCGTTCTGGACGTAACCCTGTCGGTATAGAACCGCATCGCGCCATGCATCAAAATAAAACTGCTTTGACCTGCCCGGATTGACGATCTTGCGCCCAGACTGGCAACGAAAATGACATCCTGTGCCTTGGGACACAGAACCGTTTCGGCGGGCCATGTACCAAGATCGCATTCAATGACCAAATTATTTCAGTACTTTGATTGTCGCCGCCGGGATCGCCCGCGCGGCGGCAATTATTCATGCGGGGCAAAAAATGCGGTGAAGGCCGGTCAGGCCCCCACCGCCAGAGGTATCAGGAGATGTCGAGACCCTGACAGGTCAAGGGATCGCGTGATGTGCGCTGCGGCACAGGATCTAGGGATCGGCGGCATCCATCAGCCGGTCGAGGTCACGGATGCTGATACGCCCGCGGTCCGTCGCGATGACCCCCGATTTTGCCAGTCGCGCAACGGACCGGCTTACGGCCTCACGGTTGGATCCGACAAAGCTGGCCAGCGCCTCGTGGGTCGGTACATCGGTGATGGTGCCGCCCTGCACCAATTGTTCCTGATCCTGCGCCAGTTGCATGATGCGGATGACCACCCGCGTTTCAACGTCATGCATCACCAAACCGAACAGACGGTCATTCATGCTGCGCAGGCGTTTGCCCAGTTCGCGCGCCAAATTGATCGCGATCCGGGGAAAGGTCATCATCAGCTCGGTGAAATCGGCCTTTGTCAAACGCGCGATCCGGCAATCGGAACTGGCCGAAATCGTGATCGACCGGGCGGCACCGTCCAGCGCGGCCATTTCGCCGAAATGCGCGCCGGCGTCGAATTCCGTGAATAATATCTGCCGTCCGCTTTGCGCGACAAGCTGCCCGATCACCGTGCCCGACAGGACAAAGAAAACGTCGGTTGCCAGATCCCCGTGCTGCATGATCAGGCGACCCTTTGGCACGGTCATCACCGTCATCCTGTCCGCGATACCCTGCAAATCATCGTCAGCGATGCCGGAAAACAGATCGCTGGCCGCCAGATCGAGCGCCTCTTGCGTTTCAATCCTTGAACTTGCGGTCATGGTCTCAACGCTTTCAGACAGGGGACGCACATCATCGGTGCCGAATTTTTTCAAAATGATGATCAATAGGTTAACATGTCATCACGCTTGCGCGAGTCGCAATTTAAAGGACGCCTTATTTCACCAAAGGATTTTTCATGCCTGCAAATTTTTCATCCAAACGTATCGCAGATGCAGAGACTTTTGCCGCATGGCACGCAGTCCCCGATGCAGAGTTCAAGGGCCTTGGCCTGACGCGCGACCAACTGAAACAGGCGCAGGCCAGTCTGTCGGGCAATATCATCTTCAAAGGCGATCCAACCTACGATCAGGCGCGGCAGATCTTCAATCCGATGTTCAATGCCTATCCCGGCGTCATCGTCAAATGCCAGACAGAGGCGGATGTCGGCATCGCGCTCGCGCTGGCACGGCAAATGCCACTGGGTTTCTGCCTGCGGTCCGGCGGGCATTCGACCGCGGGATATTCCACGACCAACGGCATGTTGATCGATGTCTCTGCGCTGAACCAGATCGTCTATGATCCATCGGGCACGCAGATTACCGTCGGGACCGGGGTGAACTTTGGCCAGCTGTTCCAAGACCTTGATTCAAAGGGGTTGAATGTGCCGGGCGGCGAATGTCCCGATGTCTGCATCGGCGGTTTCGTGCAAGGCGGCGGCTACGGGTTTACCTCTGGCATGTATGGTTTGAACTGCGACAACGCCGTGGGGTTTCGGGTGATGCTGGCCGACGGCACGATCATCCGCGCCGACGCGCAGACCAATGCGGACCTGTTCTGGGCACTGCGTGGCGGCACTGGCGGCAATTTCGGCATCTTGTTGTCTGTCGACCTGAAGGTGCGACCTGTGGGTCAGATGACCGGCTTTGCCTATGCCTGGCCCCTGACCAGTGCCGCGGGCATCAGCAACGCTGCGGCGGCGATGGCGGTGCTGCAAGCGGGGTTTTCCGGGCCCGGGGTCACTGACACGCACATGACGGTGCAGACCTCCTTGTGTTTTCAGAACCACATCGACCCCATGCAGCCCCCGCCACCAGCCGGCACGCCGTTGAGCCCCTATTTCATGATCCGGGGCATGTCGGATCAGGACCCAGGTGCCGTGACACAGACATTCGCCGCCATTGCCGCCATGCCGGGGTGCATCACGCAGTGGATCGCACAAGGATCTTTCCGCAGCCTCAACGACAAGCTGCTGAACTATCCCCAAGGGATGCCGGTGCTGGATCAGATGCCATTCGAGGACAAATCGAGCAGCTACATCGCACGCAATCTGTCCGCGCAGGAATGGGAAAGCCTCTTTGCGCTCTTTGCCAGTGCGCCCAACAACATGGCCTACGGATATGGCGAACTTTACAGTGGTGCGATCACCAGCGTGGGCACTTACGACACCGCTTTCATCCACCGTGACGTGTCGCTGAACATGGTCATGGATGTCTATTGGCTTCTGAACGCCGACCGAGAGACATGCGAAACCTTTCTGGCGGACTGGAATGCGGCGGTCGCGCCGCTGTCGAACGGGGAATCCTATCAAAACTATCCCAGTGCCGCTGACCCCGCGTTCATCGAACGGTTCTGGGGCGCGGCTTATCCCGTGCTGCAGGCGGTCAAGGCGAAATACGACCCCGACAACGCCTTTGCCTTTCCGCAGCAGATCTGGGCCGACCCGACCAATGCCCCGGTCAAGGATCCCGGCGTGCCCCCCAGTGTGATCGCCGCCCTGCAACGCCCCGTGACCGCAACGCTTCATTAGGATTCCATGACCTCCGAAACCGCAGATCCACTGGTTCACTGGCTCGATCAACTGGGTCTGGGGCAATATGCGCAGGCTTTTGCGGATCAGGATGTCACGCTGGACATCGTGCCTGAACTGACGGCCGAGGACCTGACCGAAATCGGCGTCAGGTCAATCGGTCACCGTCGCAGATTGCTGTCCGCGGCCAAGGCGATGTGCGACGCCCCCACACGCACGACCGGGGCCAGCAACCACCCCTTGCCCGATACGGCGAAGGCAGTCGAGCTTGGCGACGGTGCCGAACAGCGCATCATCACTGCGATGTTCTGTGATCTGGTCGGGTCCACGCGGCTTTCGACGCTGGTCGACCCCGAGGAATATCGCGATCTGATTGCACGGTTCAGGCAGATCATTTCGGATGCGCTGGTGCCCTATGACGGCCATGTGGCCCGGTTTCTGGGTGATGGAATCGTGGTGTTCTTTGGGCTGGCCCGGGCGCAGGACCATTCCGCCGAAAACGCCGTTGCTGCGGCACTGGACATCATCCAGCGAATTGCGCGCAACGACCGGGCAGATGATCGCAGGGCGCGGGTGCGCATCGGCATCGCGACCGGGCTGACCATCGTGAACGGTCAGAATCCCGACGGCGATCAGATCCAGATCGACGATACGATCGTCGGTGAAATTCCGAACCTTGCGGCCCGGCTGCAGGCGGCGGCGGCTCCGGATACGGTGTTGGTGTCGCAGGCAACCCGCGACCGGTTGGGTGACCTCTTTCGTTTCGAGGATTTCGGCCTGCTGACGCTCAAGGGCATCGCGGGCGGCGTTCAGGCATGGCGTGCGATCGATCACGCCGAGGCGGACAGCCGGTTTGACGCCCTGCGATCAAAGGCCCCGGCGACCGGTTTCGTCGGTCGCGCGTCGGAAATGGCGCAACTGATGGAAACAGCCGGGCGCGCAGCCGCTGGTCAGGGCCAAGTATCACTGATCATGGGGGACGCGGGCATGGGGAAATCCCGGCTGGCCCGCGAACTGCTGGACAAGATGCGCAGACCATCGGCCCTGCGCCTGTTCATGCAATGCACACCCTACCATCGCGGTACGCCGTTTCATCCGATCCGGCGATCCATCATTCGCCTGACTGAACCGACTTCGGACAGGCCGCACCTGCCAGTCGCTGATTTTCTGGCCCAATTCGGAATGACGGATCCCGAACAGGTCGCCTTGCTGTCGGATGTGTTGGGCTCTCCTGCGCATGACCAGGTCAATGCACGCCGTGCGCTGGAACAGCGCAATGCGCAGATCACGATGTTGACCGATCTGTTGTGTGCAATGGCCCAACAGGCAGGCACGATCATCCTCGAAGACATGCAATGGATCGACGCCTCTACCATCGAAGTGCTGTCGCGGGTCGCAACCAGGCTCGACGGCCTGGCGGCCCATCTGCTGGCGACCATGCGCACGGGCGAGGTGCCGCAATGGTGCGAACAGGCCCGCGCGCAGGTGCTGGTTTTGGACCGGCTGCCACCCGCGGATTTCAATGAACTGGTGCGCGCCATCGCACGCGCCAATGCACCACATGTGTCACTGAGCGACGATCAGATCGCGGAAATTGCAATCCGCTGTGACGGCAGCCCGGTTTTTGCCGAAGAACTGACGCGCTTTGCCCTGGATCGTGCGGCAGATCATCCGGGTGCCGCCGACCATCCGCTTCCGGCGACGCTGGCAGACTCACTCCTGTCACGCTTGGACCGGTTGGAGACCGGGCGCGAACTGGCACAGCTGTCGGCGGTGATCGGCAGCGAATTTCCCGTCGATCTGCTGATTGACGTGTCCGACCTGCCAAAATCAGAGGTGTTGCGCGGGGTGTCCAGCCTGATCGAGGCGGGTGTCCTGCGCCGCGGTCACAGCCCGTTCGGTCCGGCAGTCGGATTTCGTCACATGCTGCTCAAGGATGCGGCCTATCTGACATTGCTGCGCCGCGACCGGATCAACCTGCATGCCCGGATCGCCCGCACGATGACACGGCGTTTTCCGGAACTTGCCGCGACGGTGCCGCAGATCGTGGCACACCATCTGTCCTGCGGTGGTGATCTGGAAGGTGCCGTCACATTCTGGGACCGCGCTGGTTCGCTTGCCGCCGGACGATCCGCCTATTCCGAAGCGATCGTCCATTTCCGCCGCGCCATCGAAGACTGCGCCAAGGCCCCCGCCGGGACGGACCTCGAAGAGGCGGAACTGGCGGTGCGTATCCATCTGGTTGCCGCACTCGTGTCGGCTTACGGGTTCAACTCGGCCGCGGTCCACACGGAAATGCCACGGGTCGAGGCGCTGGGCGCTGCACTCAAGAGCACGGGACAGATGCTGCCGCTGCTGATTTCGAAATGGGTCTTTGCCGGTGCCAGCAGTCAGTTTTCCGCCTCGCTCGAGGTAGCCCGCCAGATCGAGCAACTGACGCGGGACAACGGCGAGGCAGGCGACCTGCTGGCCAACCGCTGTCTTGGCACCTCGCATCTGTTTTGCGGCAATCTCAAGGAGGCTGACAGACATCTGCGCGCGTTCTTTGAAACCTATGACGCCGGCACCCATGACGTTTGGCTGGACAGGTTCGGCAGTTCGCATCACGGGGCGATGTCGGCGGTCGGTCTGGCCGAACTGGCTGTTTTGGCATGCGACGGAGCGGAATCGCAGCACTGGTCGGATATGGCAAGAAACCTGTCAGACCTCAGCGGGCAGGCCCATGATCTGTGCCACTGCACGTTCTTTTTGGGCTGCGTTCTGCCGCTATTGCTTGATGAATACGAGGTGGTGCAGGTCCACGCCGACCAGTTGCGTCGCATCGCGCGGGCGCATCAGTTGGAAACTTGGGAAATCTACGCGGATCTGTTTCAGGGCACCGCGCTGATGTCGCAGGGCCAACTGGATAAAGGGTGTGCCCTGGCCGATGCGAGTATCTCACGCATCGGCCACATCGGTGTATTCCTCGATTTCTGCATGGCCTTGCACGCCGAGGCCTGCGTCAGGGCCGGGCTGATCCCACAGGCCAGAAAACGCTTTCAGGCGACCGGCCCCACGCTGCTGCAACAGAAAACCTGGCTATCGGCGGAATTCGGTCGCATTGACGGTCTGATTGCCCACCACGAAAACCGCGATCCCGAACAGGTGCGGGCCATTCTGGACCGCGCGCAGGGCGTCGCGGACCAGCAGGGCGTCGTGCTGTTTCAGCGCAAGATCGCTGCGACCCGCGCAGCGATCGCCGCGGAAGTGACCGACTTGCTATGAATCCTGACCTTGGAAATCGGCGGGCAGCAGCGCGTCGGGCATGTTCTGATAGCTGACCGGACGCGTGAACCGGCGGATTGCCAGCGTGCCAACCGATGTCGCGCCAAAGTTGGTGGACGCAGGATAGGGGCCGCCGTGCACCATGGCGTCCGCGACCTCGACCCCCGTGGGGAAGCCATTGACCAGCAAACGACCCGCCTTGCGTTCCAGCACGGGGACAAAGGGTTTCGCCATGTCGGTGTCGCCGTCGTCCATCTGTAGCGTCACTGTCAACTGCCCTTGCAGGCTGCGCGCGACTTCCAGCATTTGTTCGGGTCCGGTCGTCGTGACGACGATGCCCAGCGGGCCAAAGACTTCTTCGGCCAGATCTTCGTTGCCCAGCCAGTCCTCTGCGCTGACGCGGTAGACGGCAGGGGTTGCGGTGCGACCTTCGCCCGTGCCGGACACCAGTTCCGCGACACCGCTGGCCGCGGCGACCTTGGACACCCCGCTACGGTAAGCGCTGGCAATACCTGCCGTCAGCATGACTGCGGCGTCGGCCCCGGTCAGCGCGTCGGTTGCAGCGGCGCAAAATGCGTCGAGGTCGGCGCCGGCAGGGGCCACGACGATGCCAGGGTTGGTGCAGAACTGCCCCACGCCCATGGTCAGCGATCCGGCCCAGGCTGCGCCCAGATCAGACGCACGCGCAGACAGTGCCGCAGGCATGATGAACACCGGGTTGATCGAACCGAGCTCACCGAAAAACGGGATCGGCGTGGGACGTGCGGCACACAGATCATAAAGCGCGCGACCGGCACCCAGCGACCCGGTAAATCCGACGGCCTGGATCAGCGGATGCTGCACCAATGCGCCGCCCAATTCGTGGCTGGTGCCCTGGATCAGTGAAAACGTGCCTGCGGGCATGCCGCATTTTTCAATCGCTGCCTTGATCGCATCGGCCACGATTTCACCGGTTGCGGGGTGCGCGGGGTGGCCCTTGACCACGACCGGGCAACCAGCTGCCAGTGCCGATGCGGTGTCACCGCCGGCTGTCGAAAACGCGAGCGGAAAGTTCGATGCGCCAAAGACGGCGACAGGCCCGATGGGACGCTGCACCATTTTCAGGTCAGGCCGGGGCAGGGGCGCGCGGTCGGGCAATGCTGCATCATGGCGACGGTCAAGGTAGGCACCTTTGCGGATATGGTCTGCAAACAGGCGCAACTGGCCCGTGGTGCGGCCCCTTTCACCTTGCAAACGGCCCTCTGGCAGGCCGGTCTCGGACACGCCCAGACGGGTGATGTCCGCGCCGCGTGCCTCGATTTCGTCGGCGATGGTTTCCAGAAACGTGGCGCGGTCCTCGCGTGTGGTCCAGCCGTAGGTCACGAATGCGTCTTCCGCTGCCTGCACCGCGCGGTCAACTTCGGTCTTGCCGCCAGAGGCATAGGTCTGGCCATCCCCCGTCACGGGTTGCGAGGTAAAGGTCGCGTCGCTGGTCACCCATTCGCCTGCGATCAGGTGCTTGCCGTGTGGTTCGTATGTCATCGGATTTCCTTTATTTGCCCCAGCGCAGCGCGATCACATCACGCTCGGTCGCCAGTTGCAGCAGCCGTTCGCGGGTGCGTTGTGTCATGGGTTTCAACGGATGGCGCACATGGTCGGACCCGATCACGCCGCCTTCCTTCATCACCACCTTGGCGGCCCGCAGGCCGCACTGGCGGTTTTCGTGGTTGATCAGCGGCAACGCATCGCGCCAGCCTGTCTGTGCCGCCTCGATGTTACCTGCCAGGTAGTCAACGACGATGGGCCGGATCAGTTCCGGTTGCAGCGCCGAGGTCATGGTCCCGGTGCAGCCTGCGTCCAGATCGGCCAGCAGTGTCGCTGCTTCTTCGCCGTCGAAGGGGCCGGCGATATGGTCGCCTGCCGCCTCGATCAGCAGCGCCAGTTTATCTGCGGCAAAGGGGGATTCCATCTTGAAATAGCTGACGTTCTCGATTTCTTTCGCCATCCGCGCGAGCAACGGCACCGATAGCGTCACACCCGACAGCGGGGCGTCCTGCACCATGATCGGGATGTCGATCGCGTCCGACACGGCGGCGAAATGTTCAAAGATGCCCTGCTCCGGCGGTGCGAGGCCCACGCCGTGGTAGGGCGGCATCATCATCAGCATCGACGCGCCCATGTCCTGCGCCATGCGACCACGATCCACCGCGATCTGCGTGCTGAAATGGCTGGTGGTCACGATGACGGGCACGCGGCCCGCGACATGTTCCAACGACAGCCGCGTCAGTGTCTCGCGTTCCGCATCCGAAAGCACGAATTGTTCGGAATAATTGGCGAGGATGCAGATTGCGTCCACGCCTTGGTCGATCATGCAATCCAGCACGCGGCGCATGCCGTCCTCGTCGACCGCGCCGTTATCATGAAACGGGGTGGGTGCGACGGGCAGGATTCCGGTCAAAGGGGTTTTCATCATCTCTCCTTGCGGCGCGATGGCGCCGGTCTGTCAGTCGTGGAATGGTGCGACGGTTTCGCGGCGTCCCAGCGTGTAGGCGTCGGCGACCAGCGTCATTGGGCGCAGGTCCATGTCGATGCCGCCGTCTGCGATCAGTTGCGCCATTTGTGCATAGAGGCGGGGATATTCGCCGCCCAGCGGCGCGGCGGTGCCAGAGCGTTCGCCGTTGATCTTCAGGGTCGCACCACCGTCGGTCAGGGTCAGTGTGCCTGCTTCGGTTTCGGCTTCGATCATCCAGATCTGGTCGCCCTCCTGGCGCCAGTCGAAATCGGCTGTGACCTGTGCACCCTGCGGGTGATGAAATTCCAAATTGACCGCGATGGGGGTCTGGCGGTTTTCGGGCACCTTCAACGTGGCACCGGTCACGTGGATCGGATGGGGCAGGATGTCCGTCACGATGGACAACGCGTTGATGCCGGGATCAAAAACGCCCAGCCCGCCCGGTTCCCAGATCCAGTCCTGACCCGGATGCCAACGGCGCACGTCCTCTTTCCAGGTCACATGCAACCGCGTCAGCCGCTTGTCCGTCAGCCATTCCTTGGCTGCTGCGACCATATCCGCCTGACGCGAATGCCACGTTGCATAAAGAGACAGGCCGTCCGCCTGCGCCTTGGCCGTCAGCGCGTGGCATTCGGCCAGTGTCGCACCCGGCGGCTTCTCCAGCATCACGTGACGGCCCGCTGCCAGCGCCTGCATGGCGTAGGCAAATCGCGGGACAGGGGGCAGGCACAGCGACACCACGCGGATGTCGGGGCGCGCGTCCAGCATGTCGCCCAGATCGGTAAAGGCATCGACCCCGTCCACGGACCCGTGCCGGCTGACGGTCGCGGCCAATTCCCAATCGGGGCTATCGTTGATCGCAGGGATATGTTGATCAACCGCGATCTTGCCGATGCCGACTAATGCAATCTTCATCAATGACTGTCCTTTCCGACCGGCGCGCCCCGGCATCCCTTGAGGAAATCCAGATCGGCACCGGTGTCGGCGCCTTCGACGTGGGTCTGATGCAGCATCAGGTAACCCGAGGTCGCGACTTCGTGGGCGGGGGTCCATGCGGCCAGCCGGTCGGCCAGTTCCGCGTCGGGGATGTCCAGATGCAAACGGCGGTTTTGCACGTCCAGTTCGATCATGTCGCCGGACCTGACGACAGCCAGCGGGCCACCGGCTGCCGCCTCGGGAGAGGTGTGCAGCACGACGGTGCCGTAGGCTGTGCCCGACATGCGGGCGTCCGAGATGCGGATCATGTCGGTGATCCCTTTTTTCAGCACCTTGGGCGGCAGGCCCATGTTGCCGACCTCTGCCATCCCGGGATATCCCCGTGGTCCGCAGTTTTTCAGAACCATGATGCAGGTCTCGTCAATATCCAGCGCGTCATCGTTGATGCGCGCCTTGTAGTCGTCGATATCCTCGAACACGACGGCGCGGCCCCTGTGCTGCATCAGCGCAGGCGTCGCGGCAGAGGGTTTCAGCACGGCGCCGTTCGGGGCCAGATTGCCACGCACCACGACGATGCCACCCGATTGGGTCAACGCCTTGTCGGCGGGCAGGATCACGTCTTCGTTATGGTTCTGGACGTGTTTGACCTCGTCCCAGATCGGTCCGCCTGACACCGTCAGCGCATCCTTGTGCAGCAGGTCCGCGTCGCCCAGACGTTTCAGAACGACGGGCAGGCCGCCCGCGTAAAAGAATTCCTCCATCAGGTATTTGCCCGATGGCATCAGGTTCACGATGGTCGGCACATCACGCCCGCAGCGGTCCCAGTCGTCCAGCGTGATATCGACACCGACACGGCCCGCCATGGCAAGCATGTGGATCACCGCGTTCGTGGACCCGCCAATCGCGGCATTGGTCCGGATCGCGTTTTCAAATGCCTGTCTGGTCATCACGTCAGAAGGTTTCAGGTCGTCCTTGACCATCTGCACGATACGGCGGCCTGACATCTGCGCCATGACACGGCGGCGGCTGTCGACGGCGGGGATCGCGGCATTGCCTGACAGGGACATGCCCAGCGCCTCGGCCATGCTGGCCATCGTGCTGGCGGTACCCATCGTATTGCAGGTGCCCGTGGACCGGGACATGGACGCCTCGGCCTCCAGAAAATCCTCCTGGCTCATCTCGCCGGCCTTCACGGCTTCGGAGAATTTCCACAGGTGCGTGCCGGACCCGACGCGTTCGCCCCGGAAATAACCGTTCAGCATCGGACCACCGGTCACGACGATGGAGGGCAGGTCGCAGGATGCGGCGGCCATCATCAGCGACGGCGTGGTCTTGTCGCAGCCGACCAGCAGCACGCAGCCATCCATCGGCTGGCCGCGGATTGCCTCTTCGGTCGCCATGGCAGCGAGGTTGCGGAACATCATCGCGGTGGGGCGGAACGTATTTTCGGATGCCGAAAACACCGGTACCTCGACCGGAAAGCCTCCGGCCTCGAGGATGCCTGTCTTTACCTTTTCGGCCAGTTCGCGCAGGTGCCCGTTGCAGGGGGTGAAATCAGACCAGGTGTTCAGGATGCCGATGATGGGACGTCCGTCGAACATGTCGTGCGGATAGCCCTGATTTTTCATCCAGCCACGATGGTAGATCACGTCGCGGCTGGATCCCGAATACCAGTCCTGAGACCGCAGGCGACGCGGCCATGCAGCGGGTTCAAAGGTCATGCGATCAGCCCTTTTGCTTGTTGTAAACGTCAAAGATCACGGCAGCGAGAAGCACGAGGCCCTTGATCATTTGCTGATAGTCGATGCCGATCCCCATGATCGACATGCCGTTGTTCAGCACCCCCATCAAAAAGGCACCGACGACGGCCCCGACGATTTTGCCGACCCCGCCGGACATGGATGCCCCGCCGATGAACACGGCCGCGATCACGTCCAGTTCCAGTGCGAAACCGGCCTTGGGTGTGGCGGTGTTCAGACGTGCGGCAAAGACCAGACCCGCGATGGCCGCAAGGATGCCCATGTTGACAAAGGCGAGGAACGTCAGGCGTTCGGTTTTGATGCCCGACAGTTTCGCGGCCTTTTCATTGCCACCCAGCGCATAGATGCGGCGGCCCAGCACGGTGCGTTCCGTCAAAAAGGCGTAGATGACGGTCAGCACGCCCATCGTGATCAGCACGTTCGGCAGGCCGCGAAAGGTCGACAGTTTGTATAGAATGAACACCAGCGTCAGCGAAATGATCGCGATGCGTGCGACGAAAAACGCGCGCGGTTCGTCCTCGATTCCGTAGGATTTATTGGTCGCGCGTTGTTTCATGCCTGACCAGACGACCCAGGCGGCGGCGATCACACCCGTGCACAAGGCCAGGACGTTGACGTTTCGTACGTCCAGCAGTCCGGCCAGCGCCTCTCCGCCGGGCAGCACATCGGGGACAAAACCGGTGGCGATGACCTGAAATTCACGCGGAAACGGGCCGACGGACTGGCCTTCGAGAAGCCACAACGACAGACCCCGGAACACCAGCATCCCCGCCAGCGTCACGATGAAGGACGGGATTTTCCAGTATGCGATCCAGTACCCCTGGGCACCGCCGATGATCGCGCCGACAATGATGCAGGTGATCATCGTGACACCCATGGAGACATCCATGTTCACGATCATCACGGCGGCCAAGGCACCGACAAAACCCATCACGGACCCCACGGACAGGTCGATGTGACCCGCCACGATGACGATCAGCATCCCCAGCGCCATGATGACGATATAACTGTTCTGCAGCAGCAGGTTGGTCACGTTGATCGGACGCAGCAGCGTGCCGCCCGTCACGATCTGAAAGAACGCCATGATGGCTATCAGGGCGAACAGCAGGCCGTATTCACGCAGGTTTGCGGCCAGATAGGCCCCGACGCCGCCACGACCCTGCGGTTTTTCCAGTTTTTCTTCGGCGATGGTCATGCCTGTGGCCTCTCCCTAGTGATTGACAATGAGCGACATGATCCGCTCTTGGCTGGCCTCTGCCGCCGGCATTTCACCGACAAAGGCCCCTTCGTTCATGACGAAAATCCTGTCGCACATGCCCAGCAGTTCCGGCATTTCCGATGAAATCATGACGACGCCTTTGCCGGCAGCGGCCAGATCGTTGATCAGACCGTAGATTTCGTATTTCGCGCCGACGTCTATGCCGCGCGTCGGCTCGTCCAGAATCAGCACCTCGGGCGCGGTGAACAGCCATTTCGACAGGACAACCTTTTGCTGGTTGCCCCCCGACAGATTGCCGACCTTCTGGAACACGCCGGGCGTGCGGATCGCCAGATCGTCGCGATATTTTTCGGCAACTTCGGTTTCGCGATGCTTGTTCAGCACGACGCCGTTGGACACTTGTCGCAGGTTCGCGAGGGTGATGTTGCGCTGGATCGTGTCGTCGAGGATCAAACCAAGGCTCTTGCGGTCCTCGGTCACATAGGCAAGGCCATTGGCGATGGCGCGGCTGACCGTCGAGACGTCGACAGGCTGGCCACGCATTTCGACCTGGCCGCTAATGCCCTGTCCCCACGATCTGCCGAAAATGGACATGGCCAGTTCGGTCCGGCCTGCACCCATCAGCCCGGCGATGCCGACCACCTCGCCTGCGCGCACGTCGAAATCCACATCGTGGATCACCTTGCGATTGGCATGTTCGGGATGATGAACGGACCAGTTCGATACCTTCATGATCCGGTCGCCGATCTTCGGCGTGCGGGCGGGATAGCGGTTTTCCATCGATCGCCCGACCATGTCGCGCACGATCCGGTCCTCGGTGATGCCGTCACCCTTGGTGTCAAAGCTGGACACCGACTGGCCGTCGCGGATGACGGTCACGGTATCCGCGATCTTGCGAATTTCGTTCAGCTTGTGGCTGATGATGATCTGGGTCATGCCCTGCGCCTTGAGCTCCAGCATCAGGTCCAGCAGGGTCTGGCTGTCGCTTTCCGACAGGGCAGCGGTCGGTTCGTCCAGGATCAGCAGGCGCACATCCTTGGCCAAGGCCTTGGCGATTTCGACCAGCTGCTGTTTACCAACACCCAATTTGTCGACCAACGTGCTGGGTGCATCGCTCAGCCCGACCTTGCGCAGCAGGGTTTCTGTCCGCTGGTTGGTGCCGTGCCAGTCGATCACGCCACGGTTGGCGTTTTCGTTGCCCAGGAACAGGTTCTCGGCGATCGACAGCAGCGGGATCAGCGCGAGTTCCTGGTGAATGATGATGATTCCACGCTTCTCGCTGTCCGAGATGTCGCGAAAGGTCGCAAGCGCGCCGTCATAGTGTATTTCGCCGTCATAGGTGCCCGCCGGATAGACGCCGGACAGCACCTTCATCAGCGTGGATTTGCCAGCGCCGTTTTCGCCGCAGATGGCATGAATTTCGCCGCGCTTCACCTTGAGCGACACCTCGTCCAGCGCCTTGACGCCCGGAAAGGTTTTGGTGATCGAACGCATTTCCAGCAGAGTGTCCTGCACGGCAACATCCTGTCAGTTAAATGATTGGGCGGCGCTACCGCCGTGGTGTGGCGGGCCGGTGTCCGTCATCCGGACCGGCCCGCCTGTTTGGCTGGCGTCAGCTGACGCCGTGGCCGTGTCTTACTGGATCTGGTCCATGGTGTAGTAACCGGACTCGATCACACGCTCTTCCCAGTTGTCGGCAGTCACCTTCAGCGGTTCCAGCAGATAGGAGGGCACCACCTTGACGCCGTTGTCATATGTTTCCGTGTCATTGATTTCCGGCTCGCCGCCTTCCAGCACAGCCTCGACCATGCCCACGGTCACACGGGCCAGTTCGCGGGTGTCCTTGAAGATCGTCGAATATTGCTCACCGGCGATGATCGACTTGACCGACGGGACTTCTGCGTCCTGACCGGTGACGATCGGCATCGGTGTATCGCCGGACCCGTATCCAACACCCTTGAGCGACGACAGGATGCCGATGGACAGGCCGTCGTAGGGCGACAGAACGCCGTGGACCTGTGCGTTGGTGTAATGGGCGGACAGCAGGTTATCCATGCGGGATTGCGCGACAGCACCGTCCCAGCGCAGGGTGCCGACAGTGTCCATGCCCATCTGGCCGGATACGATCGTGACGCGGCCATCGTCGATCATCGGTTGCAGGACCGACATCGCGCCATCGTAGAAGAAATAGGCGTTGTTGTCGTCGGGCGAGCCGCCGAACAATTCCACGTTCCAAGTCTCGGCGTCTGGGAACCGTTCTTCGAGGCCGGCAACAAGCGTTTCAGCCTGCTGCACGCCGACCTGAAAGTTGTCGAAGGTCGCATAGTAGCTGACATGCTCGCTGTCGCGGATCAGGCGGTCGTAGGCGATGACCTCGATCCCGGCAAAGCTCGCGTTTTCCAGCGCGTTCGACAGTGTCGTGCCGTCGATCGCGGCGATGACCAGAACGTCGACGCCATTGGTGATCATGTTTTCGATCTGCGCCAGCTGGTTGGGGATATCATCCTCGGCGTATTGCAGGATGGTGTCGTAGCCGGCTTCCTCGAATTGCTGAACCATGGATTCGCCATCCGAAATCCAGCGTGCGGATGATTTGGTCGGCATGGCGATACCGACAAGGCCTTCGGCGAATGCGCCGGTGGCGAGGGTCGTGACGAGTGCAGTGCTGACAAGTATGGACTTAAGGGTCATGATTTTCTCCTCCCGAGGTCTGCGCGTCCTCCGCGGCAGCCTTCCTCGTGTTGCCTAGCCGATCCTGTCATACCAATCTAATGCAATTTACATGGACGAACATATCAAAATTGGTATGATTATGCATGTCATTTCCCTTTGCAAACCGCCTGAAGCCCGCCCACCTGCGCCTCATACGCGCCATAGAGGAAAGCGGAAAACTGCAGTTGGCTGCCGATTCCGTGGCTATGTCACAACCAGCCGCGTCCCGACTGCTGGCGGAAATCGAAACCGAAATCGGCGGCGCATTGTTCGACCGGCTGCCGCGTGGCATGGCAGCGACCGCCTTGGGTGAGGCGTTCTTGCGTCATGCGCGCGTCATCCTGTCAGAGGTCGATGCCCTGTCGGACAACATCGCAAGGTTGCAGAACGGTCAGGCCGGGGCAGTGCGGGTCGGTTCGGTCACCGGGCCTGCCGTCAGCGCGCTGGTGCCGGCGCTCCTCGCGGTCCGCGATACCGCGCCCGACATGCAGCCCACGATCGAGGTCGCCCCCTCGGTCGATCTGTTGAAGGGGCTCGAAGAGGGGCATTTTGATTTCGTCCTCGCGCGGGTCGGGGTCAAGAGCGACGTTGCCAACCTGCGCGCGCACCCCGGACGCAGCGAACGGGTCAGGCTGCTGGTGGGCGCCAATCACCCGCTTGCCGGGCGGCAGCAGGTCGGACTTGCGGATACGCTGGACTATGCATTCGTCATCCAAGAGACCGGGTCGCCGATCAGGACGGCAGTCGAACGGCAATTCCTGCAAAGCGGTCTGGCCACGCCCAAGCACGTGATCAACAGCTCTTCCTTGCTGATAGCCTTGAGTGTCATCACCAGTTCGGACGCGATTTCCCCGCAAACCCAAGAGGTCGCAGAGGTCCTGTCCCACGGCAATTCGGAACTGAGCGTCATCGACATCGCGGAAGAGATCGCTGTTTCACCCTTTTTGGTCCTCTACCGTGCTGATCGCCATTTGTCCCCGATCGCGCAGCGCCTCTTGGAAGAGGTGTTGTCGCGGCTCTAGCGGGTTGCGTATGGGACCGGTGACCGTGTGCCTGTGTGTTTGGGTCCATTGTTTGACGGGATCAGTGCGTCAGGTCAGGTCCACCAATGCACCGCGCGATTGAATGACCTGTGCGGCGACCTGCGCACCGTTTTGCACGGCCCCGGAAAGTGCAGCACCCCGGATGATGGATGCCAGAAAGCCTGCGTTGAAACTGTCACCTGCGGCTGTCGTATCGATCACCTGTTGTACCGTGACGGGGTCGTGCGATGTCATGACCCCGTCCACGCAGGTCAACATCGGTCCAGAGCCGTTTTTGACGACAACAGTTTGCACGCCGCAGGCGGCATAGCGCGACGCCGTCGCTGCGGGATCGCGATCGTCGAACCAGGTGGCTTCGTCCTCGTGTGATGGCAGAATGATCGTGCTGACCGCCGCACCTGCCATGATTTCATCCCGCATCTCTTGTGGATCAGACCACAAGGCAGGGCGCAAATTGGGATCGAACACAACCTGACCCCCATTTGCACGAAACACCGCAAGGGCATCGCGCAACCGCGCCCGATCCTCAGGCGGCAGAATCGCAAGCGTAATCCCCGAAAAATAGGCGTAATCCGCGCCACTCAGGGCAGCGTTCAGCGCTGCCTTGTCCTGCGCCAGCGTCCGCGCCGCACTTTGCCCGCGCCAATAGCTGAAACTGCGCTCGCCGTTGTCCAGCCGAATGACGTAAAGGCCCACAGTGCGGTCGCTGCGGCGCAAGATGCTGTCCACGCCAAGTCCGGCCTGTTGCAGGAATGCAGACATCTGTTGCGAGGCGGAATCGGTCCCGATGGCTGTAAGGTAATCGACCTGATGATCCGCCCCGAGTAGTCTGCGCAGATACCAGGCGGTATTCATGGTGTCGCCGGCAAAGCCCATCCGGAACGCGCCCTCGGTGTCTGTCGGTGCCATTTCGATCATGCACTCGCCGATGCAAACAGTCCGTGTCACGTGTCCGTTTCCTGAAAAAAGCTGTGCTGCTGTTTCTTGACCTCGTCGATCAGCACGACAATGCGCGACAGATGTGCAGTCATCGCGGCCTCGGCCGTATCCGGGTCGCGCGCCGAAATGGCATCCAAAATTGCGACATGTTCCTGCAACGCCAGTTTCTGTGACGTCGTATTCAAAGACAGCATGCGGATGCGGTCCATATGCGCCTTGCTGTCCTGTATCAGGTCCCAGACGAACCGGACGTCGGCCAGGACGCAGATCGCGATATGAAATTCTTCGTCCAGGGCGTGAAACAGGTCTCTGTCCTGTGCCTCGATCGCCTCTTTCTGACGTGCGATCAGCGCATGCAGTGGGGCCAGCGTCTGGGGTGTGGATGTCTCGCAGGCTGTCCGGCAGGTTTTGACCTCGAGCGCGGTTCGGATGAACTGGGCGCGCAACACGGCTTCTTCTGAAATCAGGCTGACGGTCGTGCTGCTTTGCGGACGGATATGCAGAAACCCCAGCTTGGCCAGACGCTTGAACGCCTCTCGGACGGGTTGCCGGGAAACGCCCATCAGCTTTGACACTTCGGCTTCGGAAATCTTGGTCTGCGGCGGAAGCTCCAGTTTGAGAATGCGCTGCTGAAGAGTGTCGAACACCTGATCTGCGACTGTCGGTTGGGGAGTCTGTCGCAGCAGGGGCAGCGTTATATCCGATCCCCCCGACGACAGTGTGCCGCTTATCTTCATGGCTGTTTCCCCAATTATCGCACGTTGCTTCAGTTATCCCGCAGAAAGCGTCTCCTTGCAACTAGGATATTAGTTGACAGGCGTTTCTGGATAACTAGGATATCAGTAGGGAGAGTCGGGCAGGTTGCCGACAGTGAAGGGGGATGAATGCCGTTACTTGATGAGGATCGCCTGTTCGCCACAGATCCGGCCGTTCGGACACTGGCGCGGGATCTCTATGATGGCGTCAAGGACCTGCCGATCATCAGCCCTCACGGCCATACCGATCCGCGCTGGTTTGCCGAAAACGGGGCATTTCCGGACCCTGCGACGCTTTTCGTCACGCCGGATCACTATGTTTTCCGGATGCTGCACAGTCAGGGGATCGCGCTAGAGGATCTGGGCGTGCCGCGTGTCGATGGCGGTGCCACAGAAACCGACAGCCGCAAAATCTGGAACCTGTTTGCGTCCAACTATCATCTGTTTCGCGGCACGCCGTCGCGCATCTGGGTGGATCACGCCCTGCAAGAGGTGTTCGGCGTAGACGAACGTCTGTCCGCGGCCTCGGCGGACGCGATATACGATCATATCGACGCCAGCCTGAAAACCGATGCGTTTCGTCCCCGTTCTCTGTTTGAGCGTTTCAACATCGAGGCGATTTCGACAACCGAGAGCGCGATTGATGACCTCAAATGGCACAAGATGATCCGCGACAGCGGCTGGGACGGCCGCGTCATCACAGCCTATCGTCCTGATACGGTCATCGATCCGGAATGCGACGGGTTCGCGGATAACGTGGCAAAAATGGGCGAATTGGCCGGCGAGGATGCCACCACGTGGGGCGGGTATCTGGCTGCCCATCGCAACCGCCGTGCATTTTTCAAATCTTTCGGTGCCACGTCCTCGGACCACGGCCACCTGACCGCCCGGACAGAGGATCTGCCGCAAGACGAGGCAGCTGCACTGTTTGATCGCGCACTTCAGGGCAAGTGCAGTAGCGAGGAGGCAGACCGTTTTCGCGGGCACATGCTGACCGAAATGGCGCGGATGTCACGCGACGACGGGTTGGTGATGCAGATCCATCCGGGCGCTGCACGCAATCATTCGGCGGACATCATGGCCCGTTTTGGTCGTGACAAGGGGTACGATATCCCGATGCGCACCGACTATGTCACAGCGTTGCGCCCCTTGCTGAACGCGGTCGGCGGTGACGCCGGACTGACGATCATCCTGTTCACCCTGGACGAGTCGTCCTACGCGCGCGAACTGGCCCCCCTGGCCGGGGTCTATCCTGCGCTGCGACTTGGCCCGCCATGGTGGTTCCATGACAGCTACGAAGGCATGATGCGTTTCCGCGAAATGGCGACGGAAACTGCTGGTTTCTACAACACCGTCGGTTTCAACGACGACACACGCGCATTCTGTTCCATTCCCGCCCGCCACGACGTGGCGCGCCGGGTCGATTGCACGTTTCTTGCCACGCTGGTCGCGACTGGCCGGCTGGACAGGGACGAGGCACCCGAGGTCGCGCATGACCTCAGCTACCGGCTTGCAAAACAGGCCTACAAGCTCTGACGAGCATTTTCTGGGAGGGAAAAATGACTTACACGAAAACACTTGGTGCGGCCCTGTTGGCGAGCGTCGCAACCGTCACTGCCGCATCCGCCTGCGAAACGACGTTCCGGTCGTCCGACACGCATCCCGAAGGGTATCCGACGGTGGCGGCAGTCGAGGAAATGGGCCGCCTATTGGAAGAGCGGACCGACGGCCGCCTGTGCGTCGAAGTCTTTCATTCAGCCCAATTGGGTGAGGAAAAGGACACCATCGAACAGACGCAGTTCGGTGTGATCGACATGAACCGTGTCTCGCTCGGGCCGTTCAACAACATCATCGAAGAAACGCAGGTCCCGTCGCTGCCCTATATCTTCCGCTCGACCGACCACATGCACAAAGTCATGGACGGTCCTGTCGGACAGCAGATTCTGGATGCGTTCAGCGATCACGATCTGGTTGGCCTGGCATTCTACGACGGCGGATCGCGCAGTTTCTACAACTCTGAAAAGCCGATCGCATCAATCGACGATCTGGCCGGCATGAAATTCCGCGTCATGCAGTCTGACATGTTCGTGGACATGGTCGATGCGCTGGGCGCGAACGCGACCCCGATGCCCTATGGCGAGGTCTATTCCTCGATCCAGACCGGCGTCATCGACGGGGCAGAAAATAACTGGCCGTCCTACGACAGCTCTGGCCATTTCGAAGTGGCGAAATACTACACCCTCGATCAGCATCTGATCGTGCCCGAGGTGCTGGTGATGGCGAAATCGACCTTTGATGGCCTCAGCGCCGAGGATCAGGAGATCGTGCGTCAGGCCGCCCGGGATTCGGTGCCGGTCATGCGTGAACTTTGGGCCGCCCGCGAAGCCGAATCCGAGGCGCGTGTGCGTGAGGCTGGCGTCGAGGTCATCAGCGACATCGACAAGACTCCGTTCATCGAAGCGATGGGGCCCGTGTACGACAAATACGTCACCTCTGCGGTGTTGCAGCAGATAGTCGCCGACATTCAGGCCACTGAATAAAAACGCCTTCGGCCCGCCGCGCTGATGCGGCGGGTCGATTTTTGCGGGGGACATATGCGGCAGACGATGGAAAAAGCGGCGATCTGGACGGGGCATCTGGCCCGGCTGGCCCTGTGGTCGGCCGGAACCGGGTTGGTCCTGATGACCGTACTGATCGCGGCCCAGGTGGTCTGGCGCTACATCCTCAATGACAGCATCATCTGGACCGAACCCGCATCGGTCATGATCATGGGCTGGTTCATCTTTCTGGGGGCCGCCGTGGGTATCCGCGAAGGCTACCACCTGTCCTTTGACGTGCTGCTGTACATGCTGCCGTTGCGGGCGAAACTGGTGCTTTATTCAATTTCAGACATCGCAGTCACGGCCTTTGGGATCGGCATGATCTGGTTCGGCTGGCAGCTGGCTGCGCGCACAGCGGGCAATGTCCTGCCCAGCCTTGGTATTTCTGGCGCATTCGATTTCGCGCCGCTTGTCGCGGGCGGCATCCTGATCGTCCTGTTTTCCATCGAACGCGTGTTGCGCCGTGCTGCGGGCCTGCCCACGGCGCGGTTCGGCGAAGACCCGGAGGCCGCGTAGCATGGAACTTTACGTTCTGTTCGGGACATTCGTCTTTTTGCTGCTGATCGGGACGCCGGTGGCGTTCTGCCTGGGTCTGTCCAGTTTTGCGACCATCGCCTATCTGGGCCTGCCCCCGGTCGTGGTTTTTCAACGCCTGAATTCCGGCGTGTCCGTCTTTGCGCTGATGGCGATCCCCTTCTTTATCTACGCTGGCGATCTGATGGTGCGTGGCGATATCGCGCGGCGTCTGGTGGCGCTGGCCAGCGGTTTTGTCGGGCATTTTCGCGGCGGTCTGGGACAGGTCAACGTGCTGTCGTCGGTCATGTTCGGCGGTGTCTCCGGCTCTGCCGCGGCGGATGCCAGCGCGGTGGGCGGTCTGATGGTCCCCCAGATGAAGGAACGCGGCTACGATGTCGACTATGCGGTGAACATCACGGTCGTCAGTTCGATCATCGCCCTGATGCTGCCCCCGTCGCACAACATGATCATCTATTCCATCGCGGCGGGCGGGCGCATTTCCATCGCCGATCTGTTCACCGCAGGGATCATCCCCGGTTTCACGCTGGCGCTGTTGCTGATGCTGGCCGCCTGGTGGGTCGCCAAGCGCAAGGGCTATCCCGTCCAGCCATTCCAAGGATTTCGCGTGATCGGAACCCTCTTTGCCTCTGCCGCACCGGGCTTGATCCTTGTGGCGATCATTTTCGGTGGCGTGCGTTCGGGCATCTTTACCGCATCGGAATCGTCGAACATCGCCGTTGTCTATGCCCTGGTCGTGACGCTGTTCGTCTATCGCAGCCTCAGCTGGCACGATTTCAAGGAAGCGACATTCGCCGCCGTGCGCACAACGGCCATGGTGCTGCTGGTGATCGGGTGCGCAGCCTCCTTTGGTTGGCTGCTGGCCTACACCAAGGTGCCCGCGTCCATGGTCGCCCTGCTGCAGAACGTGTCTGACAACCCGATCGTCATCCTGCTGCTGCTGAACGTGATCCTGCTGATCCTGGGCACTTTCATGGACATGTCGCCGCTGATCGTCATCACGACACCGATCTTTCTGCCGGTGGCCGTGGCCTTTGGTGTCGATCCTGTCCACTTTGGCGTGATCCTGATCCTGAACCTTGGCATCGGGCTGTGCACCCCGCCGGTAGGGGCCGTGTTGTTCGTGGGCTGCGCTGTTGGCCGGATTCCCGTCTGGGACGCGGTGCGCACCATCTGGCCATTCTATGGGGCCGCGTTCCTGACCCTGATGCTTGTCACCTATATCCCCGCGCTGTCCCTGTGGCTGCCGGCACTGTTCAGATGAGGTCCGCCATGTCCTATCCCGTCGTTCCGACAGACCCCGGCGTGACCCGTCAGGTTCTAGCCGAAAATCCCGCAATGATGCTCGTCGCCTTCAGGTTCGACACGGACGCCCAGGGCGCGCTGCACGATCATCCGCACGTGCAGGCCACCTATGTCGAAAGCGGGCGTTTCACCTTTACCGTCGATGGCACGGCACATGATCTGGGGCCGGGCGACAGTCTGATGATCCCGTCTGGTGCCCGGCACGGCTGCACCTGCCACGAGGCGGGCACGTTGATCGACACCTTTACACCTCGTCGCGACGATTTCCTTTGAACCAGAAAGACATGACCATGCTGAAAACCCAAACACGCCACGCGATCGATCCCGCCACGTCCCGGACGCTGGACACAGATCAGTTGCGCGACCATTTTCACGTCGGTGGCTTGTTCGCGGACGGCGAGATCAATCTGGTCTACAGCCATTATGATCGCCTGATCCTCGGCTCTGCTGTGCCCGCGGGCGGCACCCTGACGCTGGACAAGGTCGAGGCCACCGGCACCGCGACGATCCTGGAACGCCGCGAGATGGGCGTGCTCAACATCGGTGACACCGGCACGGTGTCGGTAGGCGGCGAGAGCTATGAGCTGGAGAACGGCGAGGTTCTGTATATCGGCATGGGCGCGGGTCCGGTCGAATTCAGCGGCGCGGGGCGGTTCTATGTGCTGTCGGCACCGGCGCACCAGACCTATCCGACGACGCTGATCAAGCTCAAGGACGCCCGCCGTGTCGAGATGGGCGCGCGCGAGACCGCGAACGAGCGGGTGATCATCCAATTTCTGCACCCAGAGGTCTGCAAATCCTGCCAGCTTTTGATGGGCTACACGCAGTTCGCCGAAGGGTCGGTCTGGAACACGATGCCCGCGCACCTGCACGACCGCCGTATGGAAGCCTATCTTTACTTCAAGATGCCCGAAGACCAGCGCGTCTTTCACCTGATGGGCGAGCCGGACCAGACCCGTCACATCGTCATGGCCAACGAAGAGGCCGTGATCTCTCCGCCTTGGTCGATCCACGCGGGCGCGGGCACGTCGTCCTATACGTTCTGCTGGGCGATGGCGGGCGACAACGTTGATTTCACGGATATGGACATGGTCGCCATGGGGGATTTGCGGTGAGCACGCCGTTCGATCTGACAGGCCGCCGTGCGCTGGTCACCGGGGCCAACACCGGCATCGGACAAGCCATTGCGGTCGGTCTGGCGCAGGCCGGCGCAGAGGTGATCTGCGCGGGCCGCCGCGCCTGCGACGAGACAGTTGCGATGATCGCGGATGTGGGCGGGACGGCATCATCCATGCTGGTGGATTTCACCGATCCGATGGCGGGGCAGGGGCTGTTCGACGACCAGCCCATCGACATTCTGATCAACAACGCCGGCATCATCCGGCGCAACGACGCGGTCGATTTCACCGAAGCCGACTGGGACGCGGTGATGGATGTGAACCTCAAGGCGCTGTTCTTTACGACACAGGCCTTTGCCAGGGCGGTCCTGGCGCGCGGGGGCACTGGCCGTGTCGTCAACATCGCGTCGCTGTTGTCGTTTCAGGGTGGCATCCGCGTGCCAAGCTACACCGCGTCCAAGCACGGCGTCGCCGGCCTGACCAAGCTCTTGGCCAATGAATGGGCGGCCAAGGGCATCAACGTGAACGCCGTGGCCCCCGGGTACATCGAGACCAATAACACCGAGGCCCTGCGCGCCGATCCCGACCGGAACAGGGCGATCCTGGAACGGATTCCGGCGGGCCGCTGGGGCGCGGCGTCGGACATCGCCGGGGCTGCTGTTTACCTGTGCACGCCTGCGGCCGGATATGTCCATGGCGCGGTCCTCAATGTGGATGGAGGCTGGCTTGCCCGCTGACGGTCAAATGAATGACGCGGTGGCGCGTCCAGCAACCGGCATCGTCCATCTGGGACTTGGCGCGTTCTTTCGCGCATTCGGTTGCGTCTATATCGCCGACGCAATGGCCGCGTCGGGCGGCGATTGGGGCATCGTGGGCGTGTCCCTGCGCAGCCCCGACACACGCGACGCGCTGCGCCTGCGTGACTGGCACTACACCTCTGTCACGCTGGCCCCCGAAGGCGAGCAGACGCGCGATATCACGCTGCTCAATGACGTGCTCGTCGCGCCAGAAAACCCCGAAGCGGTACTGGCGACAATGACCGATCCCGGCGTCCGGATCGTCACGTTGACCGTCACGGAAAAGGGATATTGCCACAATCCCGCGACCGGGAAACTGAACCTCGATCATCCTGATATCCGGCACGATCTGTCGCATGACCTGCCCGTGTCGGCACCGGGTTTTCTGGTGCGGGCGCTGGCGCGCCGCCGGGCTGCGGGAACGCCCCCCTTTACGGTGCTGACCTGTGACAATCTGCCAAACAACGGCAGGCTCGTGCGTGAAATGGTGTTGCAACTCGCGCGGCAGATTGATCCGCCGCTTGCCGACTGGATTGCAGCCGAGGGCAGGTTTCCGTCAACGATGGTGGACCGGATCACCCCCGCAACCACCCAGGCCGACATCGCGCGGGTGACTGCCCTGACCGGCATCCCCGATGCCGCACCAGTGCTGCACGAGCCGTTTTCCCAATGGGCCGTCGAGGATGATTTCGTCGGCGGCACCCGCCCCGACCTGAGGGCTGCGGGTGTCGAACTTGTCGCGGACGTCACCGCGCACGAGGACATGAAGCTGCGGATGCTGAACGGCACCCATTCCGCGCTGGCCTATACCGGCTATCTGGCCGGGCACGAGACCATCGCGGACACCGTCGCGGACCCCGATTTCGCCGCGTACGTCCATGCCCTTTGGTCCGAAATCTCGCCCGCCGTGACTGCGCCACAGGGGGTAAGCCTGACCGAATATGCCGATGCCCTGATGGACCGCTACGCCAACCCCGCCATCCGCCACCGGACATGGCAGATCGCGATGGACGGCAGCCAGAAACTGCCGCAACGCATTCTGGGTACGGTGCGCGACAACCTCGATGCGGGACGACCCGTCGAGGGACTTTGCACGGCCATTGCCGCATGGATGCGCTATGTCACCGGCACGGATGCGGCCGGACAGCCCATCGACGTGCGCGATCCCATGGCCGACCGTCTGCATGCACTGGCACAGTCACAGGACGACCCTGCCGGCATCGTCGCATCCTTGTTGTCGGTGGCGGAAATCTTTCCCCGCGATCTGGCTGACCGCTTGCAGGGGCCTGTGTCACAGGCCGCGTCGGTCATCTGGCAGGACGGTGTCCGTGCCGCCATCAAGAGGGCCATCCGATGATCGAGAGTTGGCGCTGGTACGGAGAATTCGACAGCATTTCCTTGGGTGACGTGGCGCAGACCGGCGCGCGGGGCATTGTCACCGCGCTGCACGGTATCCCCTACGGCGAGGTCTGGCCGCAAGACGCGATTGCCGCGCGCAAGCGTCAGATCGTGGATGCGGGTTTCAATTGGGTCGTGGTCGAAAGCCTGCCGGTCCACGAGCGGATCAAAAAGGGCGAGGGCGATCTGACCACCTTCTTTGCCAACTACCGTCAGTCCATGGCCAATCTCGCGGCCGAGGGCGTCACCACGATCTGCTACAACTTCATGCCGTTGCTGGACTGGACGCGGACCGATCTGGCGGCCCCCGTTGACGGCGGTGCCACCTGTCTGCGGTTCGATGCCGTGCGCATGGCCGCGTTTGAAATTTACATGCTGGGGCGTCGCGCGGCAGAGGACGACTATAGCCACGCGGTACTGGCCAAGGCGGCGGCTTGGTTTCAGGCGGCGACAGAGGACGACCGCGCTGGTTTGCTGTCTGCGATCATGGCGGGATTGCCGGGGGCGTTCGACCGTTACGATATAGCTGGTCTGAAAACGGCCCTCGCGGGATACGATGGCATCGACCGCGACGCCTTACGCAGCAACTACAAACGGTTTCTGGACGAGGTGGTGCCGACCGCAGAAGATCTGGGGCTGCGGCTGTGCGTGCATCCCGATGATCCGCCCCGTGACATTCTGGGTCTGCCGCGCATCGTGTCGGATGGTGCTGATCTTGATTGGGTGCTGAAGGCGCACGAAAGTCCTGCCAACGGAATCACGCTGTGTTCCGGCTCTCTCGGGGCGAATCCCGCAAATGACGTGCCCGCGATTGCGGCCCAAGTGGCCGACCGGATTCATTTCGCGCACTTGCGCAACGTCCGAAAGGACCCCGATGGATCGTTCGAGGAATCGGATCACCTGGAGGGCGACACGGATATGGTCGCGCTGATCCGCGTGCTCTTGACGGAACAGGCGCGCCGCCGCGATGCGGGCCGTGCCGACCATGCGATCCCGTTCCGGCCCGACCACGGCCACCACATGCTGTCGGACCTGACCCGCGACCTGATCCCCGGCTATCCGCTGATCGGTCGGCTGCGCGGATTGGCAGAGCTGCGCGGCGTGATCAAGGCGTTGGCCCATGACTGATCCGCTGGTCCTCCACCCCGGTGATACGGTCGCCGTCCTGACGGAACGTGCCGGGGCGGGTGCCGATCCGCTGGGCCTTGGTGCGCCGCTGGTGGCACCGGTCCCGTCGGGTCACAAGGTTGCACGCGTTGCGATGCCTGCGGGTGCGTCGGTCATCAAGTTCGGACAGTTCATCGGCCAGGCGACCGAGGCGATTGCGGCGGGTGCGCATGTCCATACGCACAACTGCACCTTTGCCAATCCCGAACAGGATTACGCCATCGGGGCCGATCTGGCGTCGGCCCAAGCGGCAATCCCGCAAACCGATGCCCTGACCTTTGACGGATATGCCCGCGCCGATGGCCGCGTGGGCACGCGCAATTACATCGCCCTTGTGGCGACGGTGAACTGCTCGGCCACGGTGATCCGGCGTGCCGCCGCCGAGATCGAGGCAAGCGGCCTGCTTGACGGCTACGGGAATGTCGACGGCATCGTCGCACTGGCCCACGGCACCGGTTGCGGCATGGCTAACAGCGGGCGTGGCTATGACATTCTGGACCGGGTTCTGTGGGGTCACGCAACCCACCCGAACGTGGGTGCCACGGTCTTTGTCGGTCTTGGATGCGAGGTCATGCAGATCGCGCGGATGCAATCGCATTTCGGCGATGCGGGCACCGACCGGTTCCATGCGCTGACCATTCAGGACACTGGCGGCACCCGCGCCACAGTGGACGCGATCAAGGCGCATGTGGCGCTGATCCTGCCTGCGGTGAACGACATCAACCGCACCCCCCAGCCTATGAGCGCGCTGCGTGTCGCATTGCAGTGCGGCGGGTCCGATGGATTTTCCAGCATAACTGCAAACCCCGCGCTTGGCATCGCCAGCGATCTGATCGTGGCCCAGGGCGGCACCGCGATCCTGTCAGAGACGCCCGAAATCTACGGTGCCGAACAACTGCTGTTGCGTCGTGCGAACAGCCAGGCCGTGGCCGACAAGCTGATCGCGCAGATCAAGTGGTGGGAAGGTTACGCCGCGCAGAACGGCGGTTCGATGGACAACAACCCAAGCCCCGGTAACAAGCAGGGCGGCATTACCACGATCCTTGAAAAGTCGTTGGGCGCTGCGGCCAAGGCCGGGGCGACCCCGTTGATGGCGGTCTATGATTATGCCGAACAGGTCGTGCAGCCCGGTTTCGTCTTCATGGACACGCCGGGCTATGATCCGGTGTCCGCCACGGGGCAGATCGCGGGTGGTGCGCAGATCGTGGTGTTCACGACGGGTCGCGGTTCGGCCTTTGGATCGAAACCCGCCCCCACGATCAAGCTGGCCACGTCGGACCGTCTGTTCAACCAGATGCCCGACGACATGGACCTGAACACCGGCGATATCCTGTCCGGTGGGATCACGATGTCCGACAAGGGGCGCGAAATCTTTGACCTGATCCGCGCCACCGCATCGGGGCAGACGACCAAGTCCGAGGCGCTGGGCCTGGGCGACAACGAATTCGTACCCTGGCAAATCGGAGCGGTGATGTGACCCGGAGACCTGTAACAATCGCATATATCGGCGGTGGATCGTTGAATTGGGCGACCAAGCTGATGGCTGATCTGGCCCATGACACGGCGCTGGCAGCCCATGTCAGGCTTTATGACATCGACCATGCCGCGGCAGAGCGGAACGCCAGGATCGGCACACGGTTCGCCGAGGTGTCGAAGGGGACGCCCGCGGTCTATCGGGCGGTGCCATCGTTGCAGGACGCCCTGACCGGTGCTGACGTGGTGGTCGTGTCGATCCTGCCCGGTGAATTCGATGACATGGCCCACGACGTGGATATTCCCGCGCGATATGGGATCAAGCAGGCGGTGGGCGATACGGTCGGTCCAGGCGGCTTCGTGCGGGCGCTGCGGTCGATCCCGATGATGTTGCCGATTGCCGAGGCCATCCGCGATCATGCGCCAAAGGCCTGGGTCTGCAACCTGACCAACCCGATGAGCGTGCTGACGGCTGCCATGTATCACGCGTTTCCGGGCATCCGCCTGTGGGGAGAGTGCCACGAGGTGACAAAGCTGCGCCATCAGGTTGCCTGGATCGCCAATCAGCAGGCGGGTGCCCAGCACCACAGCCACCGCGATGTGCAGGTCAACGTGCTGGGCATCAATCACTTTACCTTTGTCGATGCCATCGGGCTGGACGGGCGCGACATGCTGCCCGCCTATCGCGCCTTTGCCGATCAGCACGGCAACAGCGGTTGGTCCCCGCGCGCGGTCGATCCGGGCGACGAGCACGATCTGTATTTCATGGACCGCAGTCGTGTGAAGTTTGACATGTATCGCCGCTTTGGCATTCCCGCCGCTGCCGGGGATCGCCACCTGGCAGAATTCGTGCCGCAGGCCGAATACCTCGATACCGCACAGGACTGGGATTTCGCGCTGACGCCGGTGTCCTACCGGATCCGGGACCGCACCGAAAAACGCGCGCGGGCAAGTGCGCTTGCCGCAGGGGAGGGCGCGCCGCATGCTGACCGTTCGGACGAGGCCTTGGTCGATCAGATCAAGGGGCTGATGGGGCTAGGTGATTTTGTCAGCAACGTAAACCTGCCCAATCGCGGCCAGATGGACGGCCTGCCCATGGGCACGATTGTGGAAACGAACGCGCTGTTTTCATCGCTGGGCGTGACACCACTGGTAGCCGGGCGTCTGCCCGATGCGCTGCACGACATCGTACGGGACCATGCGGCACGGCAGACAGACCTGCTGGCTGCAGTGGTCGAAAACCGCTGGGACGATCTGTTCGGCCTGTTCCGCACCGATCCTCTGGTTGCGCCGTTGCCTACGGATACGGCGCGGCTGATGTTTCATGAAATGGTGCAGGCCACATCGCACCATTTGCCCCGTGATCTATTGAGGGAGGCTTCGTAATGGGTGGTGACAGCAAGTTTCTGGGGATCGCTTATGTGTCCCCCTACATCTTCGGGTTGTTTCTGTTCACGGCCTTTCCGTTCCTGGCCTCGCTCTATCTGTCGTTCACGGATTACGATCTGCTGTCGACGCCGGAATGGGTGGGCCTCGACAACTACGAACGGCTGTTTACCCGTGACCGGACGTTTTCCAAATCATTGAACGTCACGCTGCTGTACGTGTTCATGACCGTCCCGCTGAAGCTGGCCTTTGCGCTGCTGGTGGCGGTGGTGCTGAACTACAAGCTCAAGGCGATCGGGTTTTTCCGCACGGCCTATTATGTGCCGTCGGTTCTGGGCGGGTCGATCGCGATTGCCGTGCTGTGGCGCTACATCTTTGCCGAAGCAGGCTTGGTGAACATGGGCCTGACGGCCATCGGGATGGAACCGGTCAACTGGTTCGGCGACCCGCAGAATGCGCTGTTCACGCTGACGCTGCTGCGCTGCTGGCAATTCGGATCGGCGATGGTGATCTTTCTCGCGGCACTGCAATCCGTGGACAAATCGCTGTATGAGGCGTCCAGCATCGACGGCGCGGGCAAATGGCAGCAGTTCCGCTATATCACCGTGCCACTGATCACGCCGGTGATCTTTTTCAACCTGATCATGCAGACGGTGCAGGCGTTTCAGGAATTCAACGGCCCCTACATCATCACCAATGGTGGTCCGCTGAAATCCACCTATCTGCTGCCGCTTTATATCTACGACAAGGCCTTCAAGAGCTTTGACATGGGCTATGCCTCTGCCATCGCCTGGGTCCTTTTCGTCATCATCATGGTGCTGACCCTGATTGCCTTCTGGTCGTCGAAAAAGTGGGTCTACTACGCCGGCGACAAGAGGAGCTGAGGCCATGACCACGATCCCCGATCTCAAACCGATGCCGCAGTCCGAACGCACGCGGTCGCCGCAGGAACTCAAGATTCAGCGCGAACAAAGGCGCGGCGCGATCATCCGCTATGTGGTGCTGACTGCATTTGGCTTGTTGATGCTCTATCCGCTGATCTGGCTGGTGGGCGCATCGTTCAAAACCAACGAAGAGATATTCAGCTCTGCCGCGTTCTGGCCCAAGGACCCTACGATCCAAGGCTATATCGATGGCTGGCAAACCTCGACGCCCTATACCTTTGCGCGGTTCTTCATGAACTCGCTTTATATCGTGATCCCGAAAATGCTGGGCACGGCGTTTTCATCGGTGATCGTGGCCTACGGGTTCGCGCGGTTCGATTTTCCGGGCAAGAAGATCCTTTTCGGCATCCTGATCGCAACATTGCTGCTGCCCGACGTGGTCACGCGCATCCCGCAGTACCTGCTGTTTCGGGAATTGGGCTGGCTGGATACCTACCTGCCGCTGTTCGTGCCGCAGTGGTTCGCACTCGAGGCGTTTTTCGTTTTCATGCTGATCCAGTTCATGCGGTCGATCCCGCGTGACATGGAAGAGGCAGCAAGGGTCGACGGGGCGAACACGTTCCAGGTGCTTTGGTATGTGGTCGTGCCGATGCTGATGCCGGCCATCATCTCGGTCTGTCTGTTTCAGTTCATGTGGACCATGAACGATTTCCTCGGGCCGCTGATCTACATCTCTTCGGTCGAAAACTATCCGGTGTCGCTTGCGCTGAAACTCAGCATCGACACGACCGAGGCGTTCAACTGGAACCAGATCCTCGCGATGACCGTGCTTGCGCTGGCCCCGTCGCTGATCGTGTTCTTCATCGCTCAAAAATACTTCATCGAAGGTATCTCAACCGGAGGGGTCAAAGGCTGATGGCTGATCTGCAACTTACATCCGTCGAAAAGGTCTATGGCGGCGGCTTCAAGGCGGTGCATGGCATTGATCTGCATGTCGCGGACGGCGAATTCATGGTGCTTGTGGGGCCGTCGGGCTGTGCGAAATCCACCACCCTGCGGATGATCGCGGGACTGGAAACCATCACCGGCGGCGAAATCCGCATCGGGGAAAACGTCGTGAACGACCTGGTTCCGGGCAAGCGGGGCATCGCGATGGTGTTCCAGAATTACGCGCTTTATCCGCATATGAAAGTGCGGCGGAACCTGTCGTTCGGGCTAAAGCTCAAACGTGAACCTGCGGCCAGGATCGAAAGTGCGACGCAAGAGGTGTCGGGCATTCTCGAGATCGAGGAACTGCTCGACCGTCTGCCAAAGCAACTCTCGGGCGGTCAGGCCCAACGGGTTGCCGTGGGCCGCGCGCTGATCAAATCGCCCGAAGTCTTTCTGTTCGACGAGCCATTGTCGAACCTGGACGCCAAGCTGCGCGCGTCGATGCGCATTCGGATCACCGATCTGCACAAGCGTCTGCGCGACGAAGGGCGGCCCGCGACCGTGGTTTACGTGACCCACGATCAGGTCGAGGCGATGACCATGGGCGACCGCATCTGCGTTATGAAAGAAGGCCACATCATGCAGGTGGCCGATCCGGTGACGCTGTATGAACGGCCTGCCAATGCGTTCGTGGCCGGGTTCATCGGGATGCCCGAAATGAACCTGGCCCCGGCGGTGCTGGCCGATGACGGCGGTCTGAAAATCACGCTGGCTGGCCAGTCCATTGCTGTGCCACCGGAATTGGCCGCGCGGCTAACCGCGCAGGAGGGGCCGGTCACATTCGGCATCCGGCCGCAAAACATGGACATCGTGGCGGCAGGCACGCCCGATGCCTTTGCCGGCACGGTCCACAACATCGAGTTCATGGGCCACGAGGTCAATCTGCACATGAACATCGGGGACAGCACCTTTATCGCCGTGATCCCGAACGACAAATTCGACACCGGCATCCGGCGCGGTGACGCGGTTTCGATGCGCCCCCACGGCGCGCGAATCCATCTGTTCGACCGGGAAAGCGGGGCGAACATCTCGCTCGCGGACCAAACCAAATCACTGTCATAGGGAGGAAAACATGACATATTTCAAAACGATTTTGGGGGCTGCGTTGGCCACCACGACCCTGGCCGGGACAGCCAAGGCCGAAGACCTAAGGATGAGCTGGTGGGGCGGCGACAGCCGTCACGAGGCGACGCAAGCCGCGCTTGAGGTCTGTGGCGAGGCGCTTGGCCATACGATCAAGCCAGAGTTCACGGGCTGGTCCGGCCATTTTGAAAAGGTCGCCACCCAACTGGCAGGCGGCACAGAGGCCGACATCATGCAGATCAACTGGCCGTGGCTGCCGATCTTTTCCGAAAACGGTGACGGTTTTGCCGATCTGCGTCAGTTCGCGGATACGATCGACCTGTCCCAATGGTCCGACGAAGAACTTGAGGCATCCACCCGCAATGGCGCGTTGAACGGCCTTCCCGCGTCGGTGTCAGGTCGCATCTTCTTTTTCAACAAGACCACCTTTGACAAGGCCGGTCTGCCTCTGCCGACCACGTTCGACGAGTTGATGGCTGCCGGTCCGGTGTTCGCCGAAAAGCTGGGCGACAATTATTACCCGCTTGAAGGCATCGGTCTGGACGCGTCCCTGCTGATCCAGATGATCGTGACCCAGCAGACTGGCAAATCCTTTATCAATCCCGAAACCAACGCGGTTCAGTGGTCCGCCGCCGAACTGCAAGCGGGCATCGACATGTATCAGGCGATGGTCGACAACCATGTCATCAAGGGCTGGCAGGACCGCGCGGCGCAGGGCAACATCGCGTTGCATGAAAACGCGGATTGGACCTCTGGTCAGATCGCGGGCAGCTATCAGTGGGACACGACGTTCTTCAAGATTTCTGATCCCTTGGCCGAGGGGCAGGAACTGGTGCCGGCTGGACTGTTGCGCGTAGAAGGCGCGCAGAACGACGGTGTCTACCGCAAGCCGTCCATGGTGTTTTCGATCTCGGCCAATTCGCCCAATCAGCAGGCCGCGGCAGAGGTGCTGAACTGCCTGCTGACGCAGCCCGACGGGATCGCGGCCATGGGGTCCGCCCGTGGTGTGCCGTCGTCCGACGTGGCCGCGGCCCAGCTGCTGGAAAACGGGGGGATCGAACAGATCCAGGTCGATGCGCAGGACATGGTGATGCAAGCGGTCGCACCCGCGATCAGCCCCTACAACGAGGATCCCGACGTACGTGCGGGCATCGAGGACACGCTGGAACTGTTCGCCTATGGCGAGTTGGACAGTGCCGAAGCATCCGAAGAAATCCTGATGCTCGTGAGCGAAGCACTCGAAGACAAGTAACTGCATGCTGGCGTCGGTCTGCACCGGCGCCAGCAGAACAATTCCCCTGGAAAGCGCCGTTTCGTGCTCAACGTCCTCGCAATCACACCTTACACCGCAACCATTCTCATCCACGCAGACAAGGCCCGCTACCATCTGGATGCGCCGGTCAGCTGGCGGTTGGAGGGCGCTGACCAAGGCGGCGTCTCACATACCGTTCCCGTGTTCATCGAAGGGCTTGCTCCCGATACTTCCTATACATTTGCCACCGCCGAAGAGGCGGTCCGTTTTACGACCAAACCCTGCGCCGGTCTGATTGATGCCACCGATTTCGGCGTCGCGGCCGGTGCGGCGAACAACGCCGATGCATTTGCACGGGCCATTGATGCAGTGCCCACGGGTGGCACGCTGCTTGTGCCCGCAGGGCGATTTGCGAGTGGCCCGTTGTTCCTGAAATCCGACATGACATTCTGGCTGGCCGACGGGGCAATACTGGAGGCTGTTGCAGACCGCGGCGGCTGGCCGATCCTGCCGGAACACGACGATACTGGGCGCGTGATCGGTACGTGGGAAGGGCTTCCCGCTGCCAGTTTTGCCTCACCCGTGACAGCCATCGGCTGCGCCAATCTGGCGATCACGGGCCGCGGCACGCTGGATGGTGGTGGCGACCGTGGCGACTGGTGGCACTGGCCCAAGGAAACCCGCGACGGCGCGCGTCGACCCCGCACGCTGTTTCTGGCCCATTGCACGGACACGGTGCTGTCCGGCATCACTGTCCGCAATTCACCGTCATGGACGGTCCATCCGTTCCGCTGCGACCGGCTGACGGCGGCCGCGCTGCATATCCGGAATCCTGCCGACAGTCCCAACACCGACGGGTTCGATCCCGAAAGCTGCACACAGGTGCAGCTACGCGGGCTGCACATCAGCGTTGGTGACGACTGCATCGCCGTCAAGGCAGGCAAGCGCGGCACGGGTGACGATACCCGCGTGGATCACATCGCCCCCACCCGTCATCTGACGATTGCGAATTGCCTGATGGAGGACGGCCACGGCGCGGTCGTCATGGGGTCCGAGATGAGTGGCGACATCACCGACGTCGATATCACCCGTTGCGCGTTCAAGGGCACGGACCGTGGCCTGCGGATCAAGACCCGCCGTGGCCGTGGTGGGCAGGTATCCCGCATCACCATGGATGATGTGGTCATGGACGGCGTGGGAACGGCACTGGCCATAAATGCCTTTTACTTTTGTGATGCAGATGGAAAGTCTGCGGCGGTGCAGTCGCGTGATCCTGCACCCGTGGATGACACGACACCGCAGGTGTCTGACATCACCATCTCCAACCTGCGACTGCGCGGCGTGCGTCACGCGGCGGGAGCGTTTCTGGGCCTGCCAGAGGCACCAGTGCGCGGCCTGCGGCTGTCAGGGATCACGATTGACTATGATGCGACAGCCGAGGCGGGCGAAACGCTGATGGCCTGTCATTTGCCCCCTGCACGACACGCTGGGCTGTTGCACCGCTTTGCCATGATCCAGGCAGAGGCCGCGTTGACTGAGATACTCGAGGACTTGAACGATGTTGGCTGATTATTTCGACGACTACGCACGGCGCTACCAACCCTACAAGGGTGGAAGCTGGTGCTATGAGGATGGCTTGCTCTATCGCGGTCTGGAGGCCTGGCATCACCAGACGGGCGAGGCGCGTTGGCTGGACCATCTGCGACGCCTCACGGATCCGCAGATTGGCCAGGATGGAAGTCTGAAGGGCTATGGTTTGTCCGATTACAACATCGACAACATCCTGCCGGGCCGGACATTGTTGTATCTGCACGGGCTGACCGGGGACTCGCACTATATGAAAGCGGCCGACCTGCTGGCGCGGCAGTTACAGACCCAGCCGCGCACCCAAAGCGGCGTTTACTGGCACAAGCTGCGCTACCCTTGGCAGATATGGCTGGATGGTCTGTATATGGGGCAGCCGTTCCGGATCGCCCATGCACAGGCAAGGGGCGATGCAGGTGGTGTCTCCGACAGTCTGGCGCAATTGGATACCGCACTGGAAACCCTGCGCGACCCTGCAAGCGGTTTGTACTGGCATGCCTACGACGAAGCACGCGAACAGCCCTGGGCGGACCCCGCGACGGGATTCAATCGGGCATTCTGGGCTAGGGCGATTGGCTGGCTTGCCATGGCGCTGGTCGATGTGGCCGACCTTGTGGGGGATGATTTCGCGCCGCTCAGGGATCGCACGATCACCTTGCTGGACCGGATCGCTGCCTTGCGCACGGCGGACGGCATCTGGTGGCAGGTCATGGATCAGCCTGATCTGGATGGCAATTATTCCGAAACCTCTGCATCGGCGATGTTCACCTACGCGCTGCTGCGCGGTGCCGATCTGGGTCTGAACGTCGTGCCCGACGGGTTGGTCACAACGCTCGTGACCCGGTGCTTGCGTCCCAGAGCGGGCGGGGGGCAAGAGATGGTCGACATCTGCGAGGTCGCGGGCCTTGGCTGGTACGAAAACCGGTTCCGGGACGGCAGCGCCGCGTACTACCTGACCGAAGCGCGCGTCGCGGACGATATCAAAGGCGTCGGTCCGCTGATGATGGCAACTGCGCTGATGCAGCGCTGATGCGCCCGCAACTGACACCTGCGCAGGCCGCCGGGTATACCCGATCACAGGTGCTGCGCTACGTCGGCTCCGCCGGTGCAGAGCGCGATGACCCGTGGACGCCAGAACCGCTGGACCCCGCAAGATTGGTGCCGGATTATGTCGTGGGTTCTGGCTGTGACGCCGACGGCGTGCAGACGGCCGTCAATCTGGCCATCGCCGAGGGCCGCACAGGTCGCGTCGTGATCGGGATTGCCGCCGGCACACACGCAGGGCTGGTTTATCTGCCACGGGGTGCTGCCCGTTTTACACTGGTCGGGCTGGGCGATCATCCCGCAGATGTCGTGCTGTCCGAAAACATCGACGCGGAAATGTCCGGCACGGAATACAGCGCAAAGTTCGGCCAGTCGTTCGCGCAGGCGCATGCCTCGGTGCGTTCGATCCACGATCGGATCGCGGCGCTGGACACGATCACCACCGCCAACGCATCGGTCATCAGGGTCGAGGCGGACGGCACGCAACTGGTCAATCTGACAGTGCGCAACACCTACAATTGCGACCGCGCACAAGGTGGGTCCGATGACAGGAACGCCGCCGGGCAATTCACCACCGGCCAGCATCAGGCGGTGGCCTTGCTCGTCGCGGGCGCGGATCGGGTGCAGGTGCAGAATGTTGCGCTCAAAAGTTTTCAGGACACGCTGTATCTGCAATCGCCCACCCGGGGCGAGACCGTTCGATCGTGTTTCACCGACTGCGATATCGAAGGCGACGTCGATTTCATCTTTGGCCAGTCGACGGCATGGTTCGCGCGCTGCACGATCCGAACGCTGACCAGCCGTGCTGCGAAATCATGGGCCACGGCACCCAGCACCGACATCCGAACGCGGTTTGGGTTCGTGTTCCACGACTGCCATTTCACGCATGACGGACATGCCCGACCGGGCCAGTTCCACCTGGGACGGCAATGGTTCGAGGGCGTCCGCGCCACACCTTTCGGCTTGCCCGATATTTCGGGGTACAGGGTCACGATCGGTCCGACCTCTGCCTACCATGCACCCGTCGGGACGATCAGTCTGGCGACCCTCAATGCCGTCGGAAAATGCGTGATCCTGCATTCCAGGATCGCGGGTCATATCGACGCTGCCTCACCTTGGGACGCCTGGTCTGGCAACACTTGGAACCCACGGCATCGCCCGGTTCTGTACCGTGCGGCGGATATGCTGTCCCCTTTGGCCGACTGGCTGAGACAGCAGGGGCAAAGCTATGACGACATCTGCCCTGACACGATATTTCTGGGGGAATACGGCAATTCGACCGCATAAGGCCGTATTGTTTTCGCCCACCGCATTCAACGACAGTGCGCTAGAGGTGTCATGATCGGGCCATTCCCGCGCGTGCAGTCCACTTGTGCATCAGGTCGCGCCAGTCTCTGGCGATCTTTTGCCCGTAGATGACTGCGGCCTTGTCAGGGTCGCATCGACGTTGACGCCGATGGATTCCCCCAGTTTTTGCAGCGCGGGCAGAGACACGGCCATATCCATGATCGCGTCGACCGTCTGATTGATTGGCGACGACGCTGAATTGCCGGTGCTGCGATCAAGACCGGTCATCTGGTTGATCGAAATACCGGTGATCTTTTCTGCCGGTTTGACCATTTCGGACAGGATCTTTGGCAAGGCACCCAGTCTGGCCAGTTCCAGTTCCATGGCGACCTGCGCCTCTGAACGCGCATTTTCGGCATTGATCTGAGCCAGATGCGCCTCTGTCTCGGCCAGTCTGACGGCCTTGATCGCCTCGGCCTCTTCGCGTTTGGCAGCCGTCTTGTCCGCGGCGGTGGCCTTGTCGCTTGCGGCCATGATCCGGGCGCGGGCGGCTGTCGCCTCGGCTTGTTCCTGTGCTGCAATCAGGGCCAAGGCCTTGCGGCGTTCAGCCTCGGCCATCTGCCGGGCGGTCAACAGCGCCTCTGCCGCCTCGACGGCTGCGATCCGCGCCGTGTCGGCCTCGGTCTGGGCGCGGCTTTCTTCCTGGGATTTGGCGGCGCGCGAAATGTGGCTGTCCTGCTCGGCCATGTCGAGTGCCAGCGCCTGGGCGATTTCCGCCTGGCGCAGGGCCTGTTCCTTGGCGATATCGGCGGCGGCGATGTCCTGTTCCATCTGAATCCGGGCCTGTGCTGCGCTGCGTTCGCTGTCGGCCTTGCGCGCAGCGATTTCGGACAGTTGCGCCGCGATCAGGGTTTCGATTTCCTGCGTCTGCGCGATTTCGGCCCGGCGCTGGTCAAGGTTGATTTCCAGTTTGCGCCGTTCGGATTCCATTGCGGCGCGGGCGACGCTGACCTGGCTGTCGCCTTCGATCTCGGCGCGTTCCTTCTTTGACTTGGCGATGACTTCGGCCAGCTTTCGCATGCCGACCGCATTGAAGGCGTTGTTTTCATCCAGCGCTGCAAACGGGGTCTGGTCGAGCGCGGTCAACGACACGGAATCCAGCTGCAAACCGTAGTTCGCCAGCGTATCGGTCAGCGCCTCGCGCACCTGTTTGACGAAACTGGCGCGGTTTTCATGCAGTTCGTCCATCGTCATCTGTGCGGCCACCGACCGCAGCGCGTCGATCATCATGCCGTCGATCAGACCCTTGAGCTGGTCTGGCTGGAAAACGCGGTTGCCCAGCGTCTGTGCCGCCCGTGTGACCGCGTCGTCGTTGGGCGAGACGCTGGCATAGAATTCAGCGCCGACGTCAACGCGCAGGCGGTCCTTGGTGATCAGCGACGATTCACCGGACCTGGCCACGTCCATGCGCAGGGTCTGCATGTTGACGCGGTTGATTTCATGAAAATAGGGGATCGCCAATGTGCCGCCGTCGATCACGACGCGGCGGCCACCAAGACCGGTGCGCACCAGTGCGACCTCGTTCGTGGCGCGCTGGTAGAATGACGCGGCCAGCGCAATGATGATCGCCGCCACGATGAGGATGATGATGATCCAAGCCAGTGCAGACATGATGTGGCCTCCCTTATGATGACAGCCCGTGCATGTCGCACAGGATGTTTGATGACATGCCGCCGTCGGCGGGGATGTTGGTGCCGCGGATCCAGGTGGTCATGTCCGACAGCAGAAATGCGATGATGGGCGCGAGGTCGGCCGGCGTGCCGGGCCGGTCCATGATGCGGGCGTCTTCCTCGGCGCGGGCACCCAGGGTTTCCAGAAAATCCCCCAGGATCGGCGTATCGACCGGGCCGGGGCTGACCGTGTTCATGCGGATGCCGCGCTCGCGCCAGGTCCAGCGGTTCTGCAACGTCCAGGCGATCAGCGCTTCCTTGGAGAAAAAGTAGCTGCGCCCGCCTGCGTTGCTGATCTGATGCGCCTCGGCAAAGCGCGCCGCATCGTCCACATGCACGCCCTCGCTGGCACGGATCGCGGGGATCGCGTCAGCCCATCCGAAGCCCGCGAGCGAGGCAAGGTTCACGATACTGGCCCCGTCGTTCATTTTCGCGATCAGACCCTGTGTCAGGTGTTTCAGGCCAAAAAGGTTGACCGCCAGCACCTTGTCCGCCGGGGCGGTGGGCGGCAGGCCCGCGATATTGGCCAGCCCGTCGATGCCGTCCGGCAGGGCGTCGATCAGCGCGTCGATGGTGGCCCCGTCAGACAGATCGGCCCGGTAGAATTCCTCGACATGGTCGAACCGTTTTGTCACGTCGATCCCCAGCACGCGGGCCCCCATCGCCGTGCAGACCCGTGCGGTTTCCAGCCCGATACCGGACGCCGATCCGGTGACGACAATCGTTTTGCCCCGCAGCAGGGGTGCGCGTTCCCAGCCCATCAGAACACCGGCGGGAACGGACGGCCGCCGCGATCAAGCGTGATCCAGCGCGTTTCGGTAAAGGTTTCCATCGACCATTTCCCCCCGTGTTTGCCCACACCCGACGCCTTGCTGCCGCCGAACGGCACGTGCGGTTCGTCATTCACCGACGAACAGTTCACATGGCACATCCCGGTTTCCAGCTTGCGCGACATGTCCAGCGCGCGGTTTTCGTCGGCAGTGATGATGCCCGAGCTCAGTCCGTATTCGGTGTCATTGTTTAGGGCGATGGCCTCTGCGTCCGTGCTGAACGGGACGACGACCGCCACGGGACCAAAGGTTTCGTCCTGCCAGACCGCCATATCCGGGGTCACGTTGGTCAGGATCGTGGGTTCCACGAACCTGTCCCAGACGCGACCGCCCAGAACCGCCTTGGCCCCCTTGGCAAGCGCATCCTCGATCTGGAATTTCACCCGTTCGACCTGGCGGTCGTTGATCAGGGGACCGATCACATTGGCCTTGTCCGCCGTGTCGCCGGTTTTCAGCTTGGCCGCGCGGGCGACGAACTGGCGCAGGAAATCGGCGTAGATGCTTTCGTGAACCAGCACCTTTTCGACCGACATGCAGATCTGGCCCTGATGCATGAAGCTGCCGAAACTCGCGGCAGAGGTCGCACGATCCATGTCGGCGTCTTCCAGCACGATCAGGCTGTCCTTGCCACCCAGTTCGACACAGGCCTTTTTCAGGTGCGCGCCCGCCTTGGCCGCGATCTGGCGACCCACCGGGGTGGAACCGGTGAAAGAGATTCCCTTGACCAAAGGGTTTTCCACCAACTCGTCGCCCATTTCCCCCACGCGTTCGCGCGAACAAGTCACGACGTTGAACACGCCCTTGGGGATGCCCGCCTCTTGCATGATTTCGGCAAAGAACAGACCGCCCGCATAGGGCGTGTCCTCTGACGGTTTCAGCACGATCGTGTTGCCAGCTGCGAGCGGAAAGGCAAATCCGCGCGAGGTCAGGATGCCGGGCATGTTCCACGGGCTGATGACGCTGATCACGCCCATCGGGGTCCGTTCGACCATCGACACCTTGCCGTGTTGCGACGGCAGCATTTCACCCACCGCGTTATAGCACATGGCGGCTGCGGCGCGGAATACTTCTGGGACATAGCCCGCCTCGAACATGCCCTTGCCGAACCAACCGCCGCCTTCGGCCTGTGCGGCGGCAACGAAATCGGCCTTGCGTGCCTCCCAGACGTCGGCGGCGCGCAGCAGGATGCGGGCGCGGTCCTGAAAATGCAGGCCTGCCCAAGCTGGAAAGGCTGCTTGTGCTGCATTGATCGCATCGCGTGCCTCGGCGCGACCGCCGTCGGGGATCTGCGCCCAGACAGCGCCCGTGGACGGGTTGATGTCATCGAACGTGGTGTTCGAGGACACCCAGTTGCCGCCGATGAACATGCCTTTGATCTGGGTCTGTGAATCGCGCATCCTATTTCCTTTCAAATCCGCTGCCGTCGGGTTGGCGGCGGTACACTTCGACGCGCGGGGCGCGGTACACTTCGATCACGGGGCGTGGCTTCGCCTCGGTCGGTGGGGCAGGGGGCGGCGACGGCGCATAGCGGTCAGGTCGTGGCTGCGGCTTGGGACGGTTGCGGGCGGCCCGTGCGCTGCGTTCGATGTCGGCGAGGGCGGCAGCCAGCCGATCCGTCGGCACCGTTGCTGTTTGTGCCTGCTTTTGGTCAGGCCGCTTTTGTATTGTGGCGGCCACGCTTTGACGTCCCGCCGCCGCGACCAGATCATCGACCGAACGGCCAAGGATACTGTCCGCCGAGATGGTTTTCTGGCTGCGTGGGCGCAGGGCAAAGGCCTCTGACACGGTTTCCGGCATCTCGGGCGCGGGCGGTGTCGCGGCGCTTTCGTCGCCGCTGCCGACGCCCAGGTAGGCCGCCTGCACGGCAGGATCATTCATCAGGTTGGCGGCGCTGTCCTGATGCACGACATGGGCGTTTTCGATCAGATATCCGCGATCCGCGATGGCCAGCGATTGTTTGGCGTTCTGTTCAACCATCAGCACGCCGATGCCCAGTTCGCGCACCCGGGCGAGGTTCTGGAACAGCTCCTTGGACAGCAGCGGCGACAGGCCCAGCGATGGTTCGTCCAGCGTCAGAATGGTGGGGTTCGACATCATGGCGCGGCCAATCGCGACCATCTGCTGTTCGCCTCCCGACATGGTGCCGACGATCTGCCTGCTCCGTTCCGCCAGTTTCGGAAACAGGCTGTAGACACGGTCCAGCGTCATTTTCTCGTCGTCGCGTGCGCGTGGCGCATAGGCCCCCAGCGTCAGGTTTTCGCGCACCGTCAGGTCGGGGAACACGCCGCGCCCCTCTGGCACAAGTGCAAGTCCCGCATCGACGATCCGGTTCGCGCTCAGCCCGTTCAGCGCCGTGCCATCAAGGCGAATATCGCCGGTCACGGCACCTTCGCAAATCCCGCTTGCAGCCTTGAGCAGGGTCGATTTGCCAGCGCCATTGGCCCCGAGGATGACGACAATCTCGCCTTTGCCCACGGTGACATGCGCGTTTTCCAGCGCCCGGTGCTGGCCATAGCGCACCGTGACGTTTGACATCTCAAGCATCGTCGTCCCCCAGATAGGCGCGAATGACTTCCTTGTCGGACAAGACCTGCGTCGGTGTGCCCTCTGCAATCTTGGTGCCCGATGCCATGACGACGCAGCGGTCACACAGCGACCGGATCGCATCCATGACGTGTTCCACGAGGATGATCGTGCGGCCTTCGTCGCGCAGCGATTTGATCAGCGTGATTCCGATTTGCAGTTCGGTCGGGTTCAGGCCCGCCAGCCATTCATCCAGCAACAGCACCTTGGGGTCGCTGGCCAGCGTGCGCGCCAGTTCCACCCGCTTGGTGTCGATATAGGTCAGCTGCCCCAGCGCCATGTCGCCCTTGCCGCCAAGGCCCACCTTGTCCAGCAGTTGATCGGCGTGGTCCCAGGCATCTTGTCCCCAGCGCCTGCGATGGCCAAAGACGGCTCCGGCGACCACGTTTTCGCGCACGTTCATGGATGGCAACAGGCGCACAAGCTGGAACGTGCGACTGACGCCCTTGCGGGTGATGGTCTGCGCGGGCAGGCCGGATATGCGACTCCCCCACAGCGAGACGTTGCCCGACGTCAGCGGCAGCGCGCCCGAAATCAGGTTCAGGGTCGTGGATTTGCCGGACCCGTTGGGGCCAAGCAGGCCCACGACCTCACGCTCTGCCACATCGAAATCCATCGCGTTCACGGCGACCAGCCCGCCAAAGCGTTTGGTCACGCCGCGCAGGGACAGGACAGGGGTGCTCATGCTATGTGCCCTCCCGCGTGTTCAGGTGGCGATTGATCCGCCCCATCAGGCCGACGAAACCGCCGGGCAGCAGATAGACGATCACCAGGAATGCCACACCGATGACCAGCGTGGTCTGGTTGGGGAAATTGGACGACACGGCCTCGAGCAGGAACGTGAACGGAATGACGCCCAGCACTGGCCCCCACAGGCGGGATGCACCGCCCAGCAGCGCCATGATGACCACCTGAAACGACAGGATCGGCGCGAATGCCAGCGACGGTTCGATATAGACATAACGCGGGGCCAGGATCGCACCGGTCATGGCGGCCACGGCACCGGGCACCATGAACAGCAGCACCTTGGCGCGCGCCGTGTTGATGCCGGAATGGGCCGCGACGGTTTCGTCATCGCCGATGATCCGCAGCGCGAACCCCAGCCGCGACCGCCCGATCAGCCAGCCCGTGAGGAACACCGCCGCCGACAGACCCAGCAGCCACCAGTAGATTCCCGCCTCGTCGAGGTCGGTCAACACATAGAGGCCCTTTTGCCCCGAATTGTTCTGCACCCAAGTGATGACCTGCCGCACCAGTTCGGCCAGTCCGAGGGTGAAGATCACGAAGTAGACGCCCGACAGGCGCAGCGTCGCAAGGCCTACGAGTGCGGCGAGTACTGCACCGATGACCCCGGCCAGCCCCACCAGTGACCAGAACGGAAGCGTGTCGATGCCAAGGCCCGTGACATAGGTGCCGACGCCGAAAAACGCGGCTGTCGCAAGGCTGATGTAATGCGTCGGCCCTGAAAACAGTGCCCACGATGTCGCGAGGGCTGTGAACATCGCGATGGTGACGCCCAGCCCCAGCCAATAGCCCTGATCGCCCAAGGGCAGCAGCGCGCAGATGGCAAAGACGAGGCTTGCAAGGCACAGATTGCGGATATCGGTCGCGGTCAGGCTCATGTCGGTTTCTTTCCGAACAGGCCCTGCGGCCGGAACAAAAGGATGCCCAGGAACATCACGTATGCGGCGGCGAGCGTCAGGCCGGGGTCCAGCAGGCTGGCCACGAGTGTTTCCAGGATGCCCAGCAGCAGGGCCGCGACGATGGTGCCGCGTACGTCACCCACGCCGCCCATGATCACGATGATCAGCGCCTTGAGTGTGAACACGACCCCGGTCGAGGCATCGAGCGTGAGGTAGGTTGAAATCAGCGCACCACCCACCGCCGTGACAGCGCCGCCCAGCGCAAAGGCCAGCGCCGACAGGTGTTTTACATCAATGCCCACCAGCCGGGCAGAGGCGGGGGCCGTCGCAATCGCGCGGATCGACAGACCGGCGCGGGACCGGTTCAGCCACAGATACAGGGCGCCACAGATCAGCACCGCCATCACGAACGACAGCACGCGGTTGGCCCCGTAGGTATTGCCCAACAGCTCGACCGGGAAAGCCATGAAGCTGTAGGAAAAATAATCGCCGCCAAAAAAGCTGAGCATCAGACCCACGCCGATGAACGACAGGCCAAAGGTGGCAAGGATGCTGTCGGTTTCCAGCTGGCCACGGTTTTTCGCGCGGTTGACCAGCGGTTGCAGCATCAGGCGGTAGATCAGCCAGTTCAGCGCAAAGGCGAGCGGTGCCACCAGAAAGATCGTCAGGATCGGGCTGAGTTGCGTGGCCGTGTATGCGATGAACGCGAAATAGCCCCCGGCAACAAGGATTTCACCGTTGGCCAGATTCATGATCCGGGCAACGCCGTATTGCAGGTTCAGGCCCATCGCGATCAGCGCATAGGTGCCGCCCAGCAGAATACCTGTGATCAGAATGTCCAAAGTGGTGTTCCCCTGTTGATCGGTGCGGGACGGCGCGGACGCCGCCCCATTTGGTGTGCAGGATTATTCCCAGCCGTCCTTCAGGATGACGGGGACGGTGCCGTCGCGGCCACGCGATGCAACGCCCTTGAACACGCCGCCCTGCCACTGGCCGACGGTCCAGAAGTCAGGGTTGGAGTTGTTCTCGTCAAAGCTGATGGGGCCAAGGATGGTCTCGTAGGTGCTTTCGCGCAGATGTGCGGTGACGGCAGCGCGGTCCAGACCGACGGCCTCGATCGCTTGGGCCAGGATTTCCAGCGAGGCATAAGTCGTGGCCGAGGCCCAGTAATCGGGCTTTTCGCCGGTGACTTCTTCGTGCGCTGCGGCATATTCCATGAAGGCCGGGCTTTCGGGGTTCACACCACCGGCCCCCAGAACGCCCTCTGCGGCGGCCCCGAAACGTGCGCCATAGCCGGGGAACGGGGTGGCGACTGCGGTGTAGAACGCCTTGACGTCCAGGTTTTCGATCATCGCCTGTTCGGTCAGACCGAATGTGTCCGGTGGGTAGGACCATGCGACAAAGGCATCGGGTTCAGCGGCTGCGGCCCCCTTGATTACCGGCGACAGATCCTGCGTGCCCAGCGGGTAGGATGTCTCGTACACCAGCTCAAACCCGGCCTCTTCGAACAGCGGTTTGGCGGCAGTGGCCAGTTCGATCCCAAAGGCATCGGCCACGTTGACCATGGCGACGCGGTCGCCCATCTGGCCTGCGTCACGCATGTCGGTCAGCACCTTGACCACGTCGGCGGCCAGCGCGGTGGTGGTGCCCAGGGTAAAGAACATGTTGGGGAACTGCGCGGACAATTCCGGTTGCTGGTCGGTAATCGCAGAAACCGCGATCTGCGGATAGCCGTAGCGGTCGAACAGCGGTGCAGCGGCCAGGTTCAGGCCCGTGCCATAGGGGGCGATGATGAAATGCGCGTCGTCCTGCGTGGCCAGACGTTGCACGGCCTTGATCGTCTCGCCGGGGTTGGTCTGGTCGTCGTATTCGATCAGTTCGATCATCATCTGTTCGCCGTCGACGGTCAGGCCGCCAGCAGCGTTCACCTGTTCCACCCACAGATAGATCGAAGGCCACTGTGTGACGGTCGCACCACCGGCCAGCGGTCCGGTTTTGGGGGCCACAGCACCGATGCGGATGGTTTCGGCCGTGGCGGCAGATGCGGCCAGCGCACTTGCGATGGTCAGCGCACTGACGAGTTTCAGAAATGGTCTGCGGTTCATTGCGTATCCTCCATTTGCAATTGATCGTGTGGGCGGATGCCCGTCGTTGTTTCAAAGTGTCGGCGTCTGACCCGCGCTGTGTGTCGCGATCCAGCGCAATTCGGTAAATTCGTGGATGGCCTCAAGGCCACCGAACCGGCCGTAGCCGCTGTGTTTCATGCCCCCGAATGGCATGGCCGGATCATCGTGCACGGTTGGCCCATTGATCTGGACCACCCCGTATTCCAGCCGGTCGGCCATGCGGCTTGCGCGGTCCTGATCCCGGGAATAGACGGCGGCATTGAGCCCGAAATCGGAATCATTGGCGATCGAGATGGCCTCTTCGGCGTCTTGGACCCGCATGATGCTGGCCAGGGGGCCGAATGTTTCCTCGTGGAAAATGCGCATGTTGGCCGCGATCCCGTCCAGCAGCGCAGGCTGCATCACGCAACCGTCGATTTGACCGCCCACCAGCAGACGCGCGCCCTTGGACACGGCGTCCTCGATCAGGCCGTGGATGCGCTGGGCGGCATCGGCGGAAATCATGCGGCCCAGCGTGGCTGTTTCCTTGACCGGGTCTGCTGCGCGGATGTCTGCGGCGCGGGTACAAAGCTTCGCGACGAATTCATCTGCGATGGCTTTGACGACAATGATCCAGTCCGTCGACATGCAGATCTGACCCTGGTTGAAATAGGCCCCGAAACAGGCTGCTTCGACAGCGGCATCCAGATCCGCGTCCTCGAGCACGATCAGCGGGGCCTTGCCGGACAGTTCCAGCAGGACGGGTTTCATGTCGCGCGCGGCGGCGAGGGCCACATCACGGCCGACGCGGGTCGATCCGGTGAAATTGATACGGCGGATGCAGGGATGCGCGATCAGTTGCGCCATGGTGTCGTGGGCCTGTTCCGCCTCTCCGACAACACAGGTCAGCGCACCCGCGGGCAGATCGACACTGTTCAGGACATCGACAAGGTGCCGATGCGTTTTAGGACAGCGTTCCGACCCTTTCATCACGACGGTGTTGCCGCACATCAGCGCACCGGCGACCGCGCGCACGCCCAGCGTGATCGGTGCATTCCACGGCACCATGCCCAGCACGACGCCAGCGGCCTGCCTGCGGATGATCGACTGTTTGCCCGAGACCGGATCGTCTATGCGCTGGTCGGCCAATGCGGGGGCCAGTCCTGCCACATGAGTCAACTGCGCAATGGCCAGGTCAATATTGAAGGCGGTCCAGGGGTGTGCGGCCCCCACCTCTTCGGCGGCCAGCGCGTAGAATGTGTCGCGATTGGCATCGAGTGCGGCACGCATGTCCAGCAGCACCTTTGCACGGTCGGCGGGTGATCTGCGCGACCACAGCGGAAAGGCGGCGGCAGCTGCGTTCACGGCCCCGTCCACCGCGACAGCGATGGCATCCGACCCTGTGATCAGACTGAATTGTGACGCCTGATGCCGCACGTATCCCTCCCAATCTGCCCTGACGCGCAAACGGACCTCCATCGGTTTGCGCGCACGCCCCTCCCAAGGCGGCTCGAACAGCTTACTGGAACGGGGCAGCTAAAAAATATTGATATCCGGTCTTTTCATGTCATGATCTGGTCATGATTTCTGGATTCAGGGGCGGCACCCCACTGTCGGCGCGTCACGCCACGGTTCATGCCGATGTTTTTCGCGGCGGCCTGGCCGACCGATTCCTGGGTGGTCTGGTGGATTTTCCGGGCCGCCCGGTGCAATGCATCATGGTATTGTCCGGGTCGGCGGTCCGCATGACGCCCGATCAGGAAGAGGTCATTACAGGGCCCGCAATCAACTGGACCCCCAAACAGCCCGAGACGCGGATCAAGGCACGGGCGGGCAGCAGCGGCGTCATCATGACGCTGGGTGATTCCATGCTGAGCAATGCCATCGGTCACAAGCCAGAGGCCGCGGCCCTGCGCCTGATGTCGGCGCGGGCCTTTACACTGGAGCTCGGGGCCAAGCCTGACATTCTGCAAACCTTGTCCACCTGTTTCGACGCGATCTTTCGCGAGCTGGACGCCGCCCAGACCGGCATGGAGACCGTTATCGAGGCGCAGATCCGTATTTTGCTGGTGTCGCTATGGCGTGCCGGCGTGAACGAGATAATCGAGGATCACCCCTACAGAACGACGAACCTGACGCTGGAACGGTTCCGCCATCTGGTCGAGGCGCACCTGCGCGAACGGTGGCCGGTTGCGCGCTTTGCCACGGAACTTGGGATTTCGCCGGACAGGTTGCACGATATCTGCAAACGCAAGCTGGGCAAGTCACCGCAGCGGTTGATCCGGGACCGTCTGACATTCGAGGCACAGGCCCTGCTGCAACGGTCGCACCTGACGCTGGATCAGATCGCGGATCACCTGGGATTTCGCAGCACGCCACAGTTCAGCACCTTTTTCAAAGGTGAGGTCGGCATGCCGCCGGGGGCGTTTCGCAAGGCGCTGATGCAGCAGGCTGGCAAAAAGTCGGCGGTCCAGATGCGCAGCTACGCCGATTGGCCCTGACGCAATGCTGCGCTGTCATCGTAAATCGGGTTGTTGAACACGGACGCATGCCGCAGGCTGTTCCCCGGACGCAACAGGATGCAACACGATGGATCAGGCCCAAGCCACCGAACCCGGGACCCAGCCGGAAACGCAATATTCGGTGTCGCCGGGATTTGCGGATTGGTGTGCAGGCCAGCACATCTGCGTTGCAATCACATCCTATCAGTCGGGCCGATTTTACCTGCTCGGGCGGAATTCCGAAACGGGTGGCCTGATGGTGAACGAGCGTGTCTATCAAAAGGCGATGGGGCTGGCGACGCCGCGACCCGGCACGATCCTGCTTGCGACGTTGTTTCAGATCACCCGGTTTGAAAATGTCCTGCACCCGGGCGAGGTCGCCGATACCGTGTTCGACGGTCTGTTCGTGCCGCGGGTGCTGCATACGACGGGCGAACTGGACGTGCATGACGTGGGCATGCTGGACGACGGGCGCATCGTGTTTGCCAATACGTCCTACAATTGTCTGGCAACGGTGTCGGATCGTCATTCGTTCACCCCCTATTGGCGGCCAGGGTTCGTGTCCGATCTGGTGCAAGAGGACCGCTGTCACCTGAACGGCCTCGCGATGGGCGAGGCAGGCACGCCAGAGGCGGGGCGCGTGCGCTATGTCACGGCCTGTTCCCGATCGGATACGATCGACGGCTGGCGCGACAGGCGGCAGGACGGCGGTGTGGTGATCGACGTGGACAGCGGTGCCGTGGTCTGTTCCGGCCTGTCCATGCCCCATTCGCCGCGTCTGCATGACGGGCGTCTGTATGTGCTGAACTCCGGCACGGGTGAATTGGGCTGGGTCGATACCGATGCACCCGCCGATCAGGCATTTCAGCCGATCAAGTTCCTGCCCGGGTTTGCACGCGGTCTATCCTTTCATGGCCATCATGCGGTGATCGGCCTGTCGAAACCCCGCCACGAAAGGTTCGAGGGACTGGCGTTGGATCGTCGATTGCAAGAGGCCGACAGCGACGCATGGTGCGGCGTACAGGTCGTGGATCTGCGCACCGGCAAGGTTGACCACTGGTTCCGGATCGACGGGGCCGTGACCGAGCTTTATGACACCGCCGTGGTCGGGGGGACGTCATGCGCGATGTCGCTGGGGTTCACGGCACCCGACATCGTTCATCTGATCACGGTGGACAAAGCACTGTCCTAGGCTCGGGCGATCGCTGCCGCGATGACGGCGGCCCCGTCGGCGGTATAGTGATATTCATCCAGATAGGTCAGTTCAGCGGCCCCGCACAGCGCAACTCGTGTAGCAGGGCGCAACAAACCGATCACGAATGCCCTGTAATCCGCGCAACGCAGGCGGTGGGTCTGAAACCGCAGATGGTCGGCATCCGATTGGGCGACAGTCACACCGCAGGCGCTTTCATGTTCCGACAGGTCCGGTTTTTCAAAGGCCGTGAATTCGGGGTGCAGGACAAATGTGAAACCGTGCCTTGCTGCCAGCATTTCGAATTCGCCGATCCAGAACGCCGAATAGGCCCTGAGCGCGTTATAGGCAGCTGTCTCTTGATCGCTGCCGGGCGGGGGACCGTCTGCCTTGACGGTCTGGAAATCAGGCACCCCGAACAGGGGGTCGCAACTGCGGACAAATTCGAACCGTGTCAGCGCCCCACCCGGCATCAGGGCGATGAACGCAGGCGGGCGGGGGGCCTGCGCGCAGATCCGCAGTGCCACGGCATACAGCGTGTGCAGCTGCGCCTCGGGGAAGGAAATATTCAGGCAGGGCAACCCCCTGTGCGCCGCCACCTGTGACGGAATGGTCAGGGCATCACCGTCCAGCCCGAACCCGAAAACGTGGCTGGATCCCATGACCAAGGCATAGGGATTTCCGGAAAACGCCGCGTTCAGATCATAAGGTGCACCATTCAGCATCCCACGTCGGAACCCGGCGACATCGGTCGTGAAAACCGGCGTCCGCAGCATGGGCGCATAGGCGATGACGCCCGCCCGATCGACCCATTTGCGATGCTTGATGTATTGGCGCACCACTGGTTGCTGGCGTGCCAAGGCGCGAAAGTCTGCCATAAACTGGTTTTATCCTTTTCGCCTGCAGCCTAGCGCGCGTTTGGCCGCTCGTAACCCGATTAACGGACCACATCGCTTGCACAGCCTGAGGATGCGCTGAACGTGTCACTTGGGCAACGTGGAAAAAATTTCCTCTGTAAACCGACAGATACATCCCATTTCGTCCGCACTGGCGGCTAGCGTCACACTGTATTGATCGGGGGCCAGCCGCACTGCGGTTCGAAAAACCAGCTGGCGTGGCCTCTCAGACGTGTTTTCAGAAGGATTTCATATGTCAGAATTCAAGACGCGAACGTCAATGACCCGAGGACAGCTGCTGCTGTCCGTGTCGGTTGTGGCAATGGGGCTGGTGTCCTACGGGCGACAGGCCGAGGCGCAGGTAGCCGGCTGCGATTTCGACGCGGCAACGGGCACCTACACATGTGCGGGTGACCTTGGAGAGCCGTTGGTCCTTGATAAGTCAGGGGCAGATGTAAACGTCATCGTCGAACCGAGTGCCAATTTCCCGGGGAACGGAACTGCCATCAGGGTGACGGGATCGACGGTCAAGATCGACGCCTTGCCGGGATCGAATCTGAACGGCACGATAAATGCCACCGCAGTGACCGATACTCCGGGTTCGGATCCGGTTATTGATATCAATGTCGACGGCGCGATCCTTGGCAGCGAACTCTTCAACAGCGCGATCAGCGCAGCGGCAGTGGCCGGCGATATACGGATTGTGACAGGCGATGGCGAAATCCGGTCGAACTCTCCCGGAGCATCTGCGATTGCGGTGACACGGAGGGCCGACGTCGAGATACTCCAACCCAACACGCTGGATTTGTCTATCGAGAAACCCGTCGCGATCACACGCACGGGGGACGTCAGCATCACGACGGGTAGCGGCAACGTGATCGGTGGCGATTATGCCATCAACGTCGACAATCGTAGCTACAACCTCGAAACAAGCCGTGGTGGCCGCATCGCCATCGAAACCGGATCAGGTCAATTGGCTGCAAGCAAGTACGGCATTCAGACCTATACGACCGGTGGGTCCGTGGACATCACGGTTGGCACCGGCGGGATTGGATACCAAGGCGGGGACCAGGTGCCGACGGTTGCCCGTTCAGCGGAGCCGGAAGACGTCGAAATCGCCGTGCCCGAGGGGACGATGAAATATGGTATCTTGAACAGGCCCGGTCAGGGATCAAGCCGGGACAATTACGGTGCTGAAACCGTCACGATCACTGTCGTCGAAGGCAGCAACATCACGGCTGCCACCGGTATTCGCAGTAATGGCGCGTCCCATGATATCGAGATTTCCGGGGATATCGTTGCGCGGCCTGCCAGCAGAGCGCCAACATATTCCGGGCCGTATGGCATTCTGGTCGGCAAGAATATTCCCGCTTTTTCCAATTCCGGCTCTGAGGCAAAAGTCGCCGAATTGCCGACGGCCGACGGCACCAACACGATCCGCATCACGCAAAGCGGTTCGGTCGACGCGAGCCAAGGCATTGCCGCCATCGTATCCCTTCAGAATGCATCCGATATCACAGTGGCAGGACGGGTCGTCGGAAGTGACATCGAAGCAGGCGCTGCCATTGCCATCATTGACGACCGAAGAGATTTGACGCTGCCGGCGAACCGTGTCGAACTTCAGTCCGGTTATGACATCACCGGCAATGTCTATGTCTCGGGTCCGCGCACGGACGATGTATTGGCCTTGGGTGGTGACGGCGATCTGAGCTTTGACATCGGCAAGATCGGTGGCGACTACGAGGGCCTGCTGGTTTCGCCGAAACCGGTGGGCGAAGATTTCAGTAAGGAAATCAACCTGCAGACCGTCCCACCGGAACCGTTTGCCATGAACGACATGGTGATGATCACACCCGAAGAAGGGACGTCGGAGCAGTTCTTTGGTTTTGACGCTTTTGAAAAGATTGGCAGCGGCACGGCGACACTGACCGGAAGTAGCAAATTAATCGATAATCTGACCGTTCGCGAAGGCACCGTGCAGTTGGACAAGACGCTTGCCAACAGAATGGCCATCGACCTGATCGGTGGACGCCTGACAGGCGCTGGCGGCTTTGGCAGTCTGATCGCCCGCAGCGGCACGGTCGTCTCGCCCGGATCAGGCACCGGGATCGGTACCCTGACGTCTAGCAGCAATGTGACGTTCGAGGCTGGCAGCACCTTTGCGGTGAACCTGCGTGCGGATGGCACCAGCGACCTGATCGATGTAGGCGATGCCGCGCGCATCAGCAACGCGGCGACCCTGGCTGTGACGGCAGCGGCTGGCGACTATAACGGCGACGATCTGGCGTGGACGGTCCTTGTCGCGGACGAGGGGGTCGACGGCACCTTTGGCACCGTGACCGACAATCTGGTCGATGTCGATTTCAAGGATGTCTACGACGGCAGCAGTGTCGTTCTGACGGCAACGGTCGCAGAGGCAGCGCCGGGCGGCGGTGCCGGCCCCGCGCCTGCGGCCCCCGGCGCGTCCGACAAGACCAACGGCCCGGCCTCTGGTGCATCGGCTGGGTTTTCCGGTCTGAAATTCTCGGATGCCATGGCTAATCTGCCAACGGTCGGTTCCGGTGCCGTGGAAGGCACGGCATCGACCCGGAACGTTGCCACGTCGGAATTCATCAGCACGAAATCCGAACCCACCGGCATCTCCGGTCTGACCGATATCGACATGAGCACGTTCTTTTCGACCTTTGCCGAGAAATCCGATGTCGAGGATGCCGGCGGGCTGTCTGGCTATGACGTGCAGTCGACCGGTATCGCGGCGGGTGTCAGTTTCTACAACAGCTTCGGTGATGCCGCGTCCTATCAGTTGAACCTGGGGCTGGGGTATAGCCAGACGAATGTGGACACCGCAGAGGGTGCGGCCGACTCCGATGATCTGCACTTTGGTCTGTCGGGGTCCTATGCGCAGGGTGCGCTGCGCCTGTCGGGTGCGCTGGGCTATTCGGCGTCTGAGTTCGATCTGTCGCGCCGCGTTGGTGCCGCAGTCGCGACGGCCACAACGGATGTGAAAACGGTGTCCGGGCTGGTCGAGGCCTCATATGATGTGGCACCGCAAATGGGCCTGACCAGCGGCGCGCGTCTTGCACCGCTGGTGCGTCTGCGCGGCTATCAGGCGACTGTCGACGGCTATAGCGAAACCGGTGCGGGTTTGCAGAACCTCAACGTGGCGGAACTGGACTCTGACGCGGTCTATGCCGGTATCGGTCTGCGCTACGGGGCCGTCTATGATGCGCTGGGCACGACCCTGCGCCCCAGCGTGACGATGGTCTACGACACCATGATTTCCGGCGAGGACACGAATGCGATCGGCACGATCACGGGTGTCGAGGGCGCGTTCGACACAGCGGTGAAATCCGGTGCCGACGATCTGCTGTCGCTTGACATGAACATGACCTACGAGATCGAGGACGCCGTCGAAGGTTTCGTGAATCTTGGCGGTAGCGTGGGTGACGACGTCAATGCCCTGCGGGCCGGTGTCGGTCTGACGATCCGGTTCTGATCGCATACAACGGGATTGGGCGGCATCTGGTATCAGGTGCCGCCTTTTTCATGCCCGAGGATCAGTGAGCGTTACGACAGGGACAGACAGTCGACGATATCAGTGCGGGTGCTGTCTGACTTTGACAGCTTGCGGAACACGGCCCCGCGTTTGATCATCACAAAGCTGTCCGCGACCGACCACGCAAAATCGACGTTTTGTTCCACCAGGATGATTGCCAGGTCGCCACGATCGCGCAACTGCACGATGGCCCGGCCGATCTGCTGGATGACGTTGGGCTGGATGCCTTCGGTCGGTTCGTCCAGCAGCAGGACACGGGGTTTGGTGATCAACGCCCGCGCGATCGCCAGCTGCTGTTGCTGTCCCCCCGACAGGTCGCCGCCGCGACGGTGCCGCATGTCGCGCAGAACCGGGAACAGGTCATAGATCCAGTCAGGCACGTGATGATCGCTGCGCGGCAGACAGGCAAACCCGGTTTCCAGATTTTCCGCCACGCTCAGCATCGAAAACACTTCGCGCCCTTGCGGGACATAGGCGATACCTGCGCGTGCGGCCTGTGCCGCACTGGGATGCACCAGCGGATCGCCGTCCAGCCGGATCGTGCCCGCACTGTAGGGATGCCGCCCGGACAGGGCGCGCAGCAGGCTGGTCTTGCCCACGCCATTGGTGCCCATCACGGTCGTGACCTGACCTGCGGGGGCTGTCAGCGAGATGTCATACAGGATCTGGCTTTGCCCGTATTTCAGTGACAGGTCGGCAACATCAAGCATCGGAGCGCCCCAGATAGACATCAATCACGGTGGGATCGGCGGTCACGTGATCCAGCGACCCTTCGGCTAGCACATGCCCTTCGTGCAGCACCGTGACCTTGCAATTCAGGCGGCGCACAAATTCCATGTCGTGTTCCACCACCACGACCGCACGGGTCCGTGCCGCGCGTTTCAGAATGTCGGTGGTTTTTTCGCGTTCTTCGGCGGTCATGCCGGCGGCAGGTTCATCGACCAGCAACAGACGCGGGTCCTGCGCCAGCAGCATTCCGATCTCCAGCCATTGTTTTTGCCCGTGGCTCAATTCGCCGGCGGGCCGGGGCAGTTGATCGGCCAGCCCGATTTCGCCAGCGATTTCGTTGATCCGGTCTGCATCGGTCTGCGGTTCCTTGAAAAACAATGCGGCCAGCGGGCCGCGTGGATTTTTCAGCGCCATGGCGAGGTTCTGGCGCACGGTCTGGTTTTCAAAAACCGTCGGTTTCTGGAACTTGCGCCCGATCCCACGATTGGCGATTTCGGCCTCTGACAGGCCGGTCAGGCTTTCGTTGCGCTCACCCCAAAGGACCTGACCGGTGTCGGGCCGCGTCTTGCCGGTGACGATATCCATGAACGTCGTCTTGCCCGCACCATTGGGGCCGATGATGGCGCGCAGTTCGGGTTCGTTGATCTGGATCGACAGGTTGTTGATCGCGCGGAACCCGTCGAATGTTTTGCTGACGCCAGAGACTTCGAGCAGGCTGATCATCGCGGTTTCCTTATCAGATAGTCGAACAGCCCGCCGATGCCCTTGGGTGCAAAGAGCGTGACACAGACAAACGACACGCCCAAGAGCACCAGCCACCAGTCGGTCCATTGCACCGTGTAGAACCCCAGGTTCACGTCCGGCGCACCGCCGCCCGTGAACCAGCTGGACAACAGCGACACCAGCGCTGCCCCGATGACTGCGCCATAAAGCCGCCCGCGCCCGCCGATGGCGACCCAGACCGCCAGATAGATCGATGCGATGGGTGCGATTTCTGCCGGGTTGATGATGCCTGCCTGCGGATAATACAGCGCGCCCGCGATACCGGACACAACGGCGGTCAGTGTAAAGACGAATAGTTTGTAGCCCTCGACCCGGTAGCCCAGGAACCGAACACGGGCCTCGTTATCGCGGATCCCCTGCACGATGCTGCCCATTTTGCCCCCGACGACAAAGGCAAACAGCATATAACCCAGACCAAGCGCCAGCGCCGAGCCCCAGAAAAAGACGAGGCTGATCGTGGCCTGTGACGTGGACTCGAACCCCGGAATGTTCTGCAGGCCCGACAGGCCGTTGTTGCCGCGCAGACCGGAATCGTTCTGGAACAGATAAAGCGACAGCGCCAGCGTCATCGCCTGCGTCAGGATCGACAGATAGACGCCCGTGACCCGGCTGCGGAATGCCAGCCAGCCGAACACCAGTGCCAGCAGTCCGGGCACCAGCACGACCATCAGCAATTGCAGGATCAGACTGTCGGCAAAGGACCAGATCACCGGAAAATCAGAGCTGCCGACCACACCGAAAATCTGCGCGCCGATGGCGTCCGTAACCTCTGCCGGGGTAGGGGGGATGACCTGACGTGCGAGGCTTTCGGTCACGATGGTTTCGGTGCGGGCATACATCAGCCACATGCCTATGGCATAGCCGCCGATGCCGAAGAATGCGAAATGTCCCAGGCTGAGGATGCCGCAATAGCCCCAGACCACATCCATCGCGATGGCGATCAGGCACAGGCACAGCGTCTTGCCCAATGTCTTGACCAACGAGGTCGAGATGACGCCCGTACCCATCGCCTCTGACCCCAGGGTCACGAGGAGGGTGAACAATCCGAGAAGCCCGATGAACCACATCACGGAACGGTTGTGGATGATGAAGCCCTGGGTCATGCGATGGTGCCTTTGATCGTTTTGCGCCGCGCGGGGCGCGGCGCCTGGGCGGGGGGCCAGCCCCCCGCACCCCCCGGGATATTTTCCACCAGAAGAAGGGGGGACGGGTGTTGCGGATGACGGCGCATCAGTCTGCCGCCGCCCGACCCTTTTGGGCGACGATGCCCTTGGGTCTGAACTGGATAAACAGAATGATGAACAGCACCATGTAGGTTTGCGCGGCGAGCGTGTTCGAGGGGTTCAGGAACTCGATCCCTTTTTGCAGGCTGCCGATGAGTGAGGCACCTGCGAGCGTGCCCCATACGTTGCCGACCCCGCCCACGACCACGGTCATGAACGACTGCACGATGTAGTTTGCGCCCATTTCGGATGTGACCTGCGCATAAAGGCCGATCGCCACCCCCGCGATACCCGCGATGCCGGAGCCAAGGCCGAAGGTCAGCATGTTGATGCGGTCGGGGTCGATCCCCATGGAAGCCGCCATGCCTGGGTTCTGAGTGACGGCCCGGACCTCGAGCCCAAGGCGGGTGCGTTTGAGGATGTAGAGGATCAGGCCGAGAAACAGCAGGGCCAGCACGAAGATCGCGATACGGATGTAGCTGATCTGGATCACGTCTGACATCACCCAGGCACCGTCCAGCCAGCCGGGGGAGGTCAGCGGACGCGCCTGCGTGCCAAAGATGTTCTTGGCCAGTTGCTGCAATGCGATGGAGATGCCGAATGTCGCCAGCAGTGTTTCCAGCGGGCGGTGATACAGGTGGCGGATGACAAGCCGTTCCATCGCGACCCCAGCGGCAAAGGTCACGGCAAATGCCAGCGGCAGGGCCAGGATGAGCGACACCGTGTAATCCGGCACGAATTGCTGCACGACGTAGCCGGTATAGGCCCCCATCATGATGAATTCGCCGTGGGCCATGTTGATCACGCCCATAACACCGAAGGTAATGGCAAGGCCGATGGCGGCGAGGAAGTAGATCGACGCCAGCGACATGGCGTCGAGCGTCAGATCCGCGAAACCGGCGGCGGCCACACGGGTTTCCACCGACGAAAGCGCGGCGCGCGCCGCATCGGTGATGGCGGGGTCATCTTCGGTGTAAACTTCGGCAAAGACATGGGCCGCGATGGCGGCGGCGCGTCCCTCTTCGGTCAGGCGGGGCGGGACGAGGCCGCGGTCGGCCAGCGCCGCATAGGCCTGCGCGCGGGTGGCCTCGGTGTTCAGTTGTGCGGTGGGAATGCCGCCCACGCGGCCATCTGTGATATTGGCGGCCAGCGCATCGCGCACGGCGGCAGAGGGGATCGCCGCGGGGGCCAGGTCTGCGGCGACCAGCCGGTCGTAGGCCTGGTCCGCCGTGATATCGGTGCCGACCGTCAGGATCCGGGCGATATTTCCATCCGGCGCATCGGTGGCCACCACGTCACGGGTAGTCAGTATCTGGTTCAGCACGGCGCGCGCCTCGATCGAGGTATCGCGCGACAGGCTGTCGATCGCGGCAATGCGGTCGCCGGGGTCACCTGCAAAACTGGCCGAGAGAAAGTTGGCAAGCTGGATCTTGCGCGCCCGGAGTGCCGTGTCGGGTTCGCCGTCGATCGAAGCCAGCAGCGGGGCAAGTTGGTCGGCGTCGGGGCGGCGTGCGATGGAATCGATGGCGCTTTGACGGCGGCCCAGGTCCGGATCGCTGAGCTGGAATTGCACCAGGGCCGTGCCGATGACACGGCGCACACCGCCGTTGGGGCGCAATTCGGTGTATCCGGCGCGGTCCACGGTGGTCTGTGTGCCTGTGTCGATATCCGTCAGGGCCAGGTCATCGCCGTCGGTGCGGCCATAGTAGAACTGCCCGTCAGCCGTGTTCTGCCAGACGCCCTTGTCCGACCAGCGTTCCAGAAAGGTCGGCACCTGCGGCAGACCGGAGGCCACAAGATCATCGAGCACAACCGAGACACTGCCGCGGGATGGGTCGGCGACCTCTGCGGCATGGGTCTGCAGGATGGGTTGCAGCGTCTGGGCCGCGGCACCATTGGCCACGGCACAGATGATCAAGAGGCACGCCAATGTGCGAAGCATGGCTGGTTTTTCCTGGGGCATGGGGAGGAGGTGCCGGGGCGCAGGTGGTTGCGCGCCCCGGCAAATGGTTCAGTAGTTCGAAGTCAACTGAACGCAGGTTTCGGTTTCGGTATTGTACATGCCGCACCCCAGCTCTTTCCAATCAGAGATCAGGACCGCGCTTTCAGGCAGAAAATCGGTCCAGGCGTCGCCGGGAACCGGTTCGGTCTGGCTGATGATGTCGAACTGGCCGTCTGCGCGGATTTCACCGATCAGCACGGGCTTCGTCAGGTGGTGGTTCGGCAGCATTTCGGCCATCGTGCCGGTCAGGTTCGGAAAGGTCTGGCCGATCATCGCCTCTGACACGGCGTCCACATCCGTGGTGCCGGCCTGTTCGACCGCTTGCACCCACATGTTGAAACCGATGTAATGCGCCTCCATCGGGTCGTTGGTCACGCGGGCCTCGTCGCCAATGAAGTCATGCCAGGCGGCGATGAATTCGGCGTTTTCCGGCGTTTCGGCGGACATGAAGTAGTTCCAGGCCGCCAGGTGACCGACCAGGTTCGAGGTGTCCAGGCCGGACAGTTCTTCCTCGCCCACGGAAAAGGCGACGACGGGGATGTCATCGGCGCTGACATCGGCGGCGGCCAGTTCCTTGTAGAAACCGATGTTGGCGTCACCGTTGATCGTGGAAATCACGCCGACCTGTTTGCCGTCCTCGCCCAGGGCCACGACGTCACCCACGATGGTTGCCCAGTCGGACTGGCCAAAGGGGGTGTAGTTCACAAAGATGTCCTCTTCGGCGATCCCCTTGTCCATCAGATAGGCTTGAAGGATGTTGTTGGTCGTGCGCGGATAGACATAGTCGGTGCCCAGCAGCGCGAACTTTTCCACGCCCAGCTCTTCGAGGAAATAATCGACGGCAGGGATTGCCTGCTGGTTTGGCGCGGCCCCGGTGTAAAAGACGTTTTTCGAGGATTCCTCGCCCTCGTACTGAACCGGGTAGAACAAGAGGCCGTTCAACTCTTCGATCACCGGCAGCACGGATTTGCGCGACACCGACGTCCAGTTGCCAAAGATCACGTCGACCTCGTTCACGGTCAGCAGTTCGCGGGCCTTTTCGGCGAACAGCGGCCAGTCGGATGCCGGATCGACCACGACGGCCTCCAGTTCGCAACCCAGCAGGCCGCCCTTGGCGTTCTGGCCTTCGACCAGCATCAGCATCACGTCCTTGAGCGTCGTTTCCGAAATCGCCATCGAACCCGACAGCGAATGCAGCACGCCGACCTTGATCGGATCAGCGCAATCCTGTGCCCATGCAACCGACGCGGTCGACAGCAGGGCAGCAACGGATACTGCAGTTGTTCTAAGTGTTTTTTTCATGTTCAGTCCCCATGTTCCGCTGCTTGTCCCGGACGAAAAATGCTTTCGTGAAAACGCGGTGCCGATTATGCAGGACGCGCAGCAGTGATGTTGTGGTCGTCGCGTGGTGGGGCTTGATCTGCCAGGGTTAGCCCGCCGCGCGGCGATGGTGCCGAGATGGCACTGTGTAACCTGTTCGCAGCTGCAGCATCGGCGCCAGATTTTTTCACAGCTTGGCCGTCAGGTGGTCGGGGGTGCCTTTTTTCCGCGCAAGGCAGACGTCGCATGCCGCATTTTCACGCAGTTCTCGAAGCATAACGCCGATGTGAACTGCGTGCCGTGGCGAAATTCACGTCAACTTCGTGAATCGATCTAGCGCCGTCGGGAGTTTGGTCTGTCATCGCTGGCGATGCCGCACCGACAGCCTGGCCATGCGCGCGGTGCCTGGGTCAGGACAGCCAGACCGGGTAGTCGCTGACCAGCAGATGGGTGGGGTCGGTGTCTTCTTCGATCTGGGCGAACCGGCCCAGCGGTGCCTGAAACACGTTGTCGGTCTCATCGTCGTTGACGGTGCTGACCTCGCCGATCAGGACGTCGCCGCCTTCGCCCCAGAACGCGTGCCAGTCTCCGGGGCGCAGTGTCACGCTTTCGCCCGGCGCAAGACGCAGTTTTTCACCCGGTGCATAGGGCCGCGCGATCCCGTCGCACATGACCACACCGCCGCGATCCTCGGCAAAGCCGCCCTGATCGTCGGACCCGTAGAGTTTCACAACCAGCGTGGCCCCTCCACGGTTGATGATGTCCTCGGCCTTGATGATGTGGGTGTGCATCGGTGACAGCTGATCCTGCCGCGAGATCAGCAGTTTTTCAGCATAGCACATGCCGCCACCGCCTTGCAGGTCTGACAGCAGACCGTTGCGCAGGGTGAACAGAAACAGTCCCATGTCGTCAAATCGGCCACGTCCGTAGTCGGTAATGTCCCAGCCGCAACGCGCATCGATCACATGGGCGGCGTCCTGTGCCCGTGCCTTGAATGTGTCCGGAGTCCAATAGGCAAAGGGGGGCAGGACAAAACCATACTGCCGGATCATGTCATCCGCAGCTGCCATGATGTCGTTGATTCTGGACCGTTTCATCGTATTTCCCCCCGCAATGCGCCGTGTCACCCTAGGCGTGGCCGTTGCGCAATTCAATTGGCCGCAAAGTTGTGCAAATCGTGATCTGTGCGCGACTGACATCTCTATGTGCGCGGCGTAGCAGGGTAATTTGGGGCTCTGGGCTTGCTTCACCCCTGCCTTGCACCCCAAATAGGCCCAAATCTGCGCGTTTGGCGCAGCGGAGACCCATTCGATGACCAAGCCACAGGCACAATCCGCAGCACCACAGCCAGACAGCGCGGCAGAGCCCCGTCGCAGTCTGCGTTTTTCCGACGACAAGGGAGCCTCGAAATCCACATGGATCGCGGGCCTGTTCGTCGTGCTGATCGTGGGCTGGATGGGCAGCGGTTTCGTGGTCCCCTCCGAAGATCCAGAGCCGGTGGTCAGGCGTACGACCCCTGAACCCGTCGCCGTTGCCGTCACGCCATCCGTGGCGGAAACGGTGACTCAGTTCTTTCAGGCCGAAGGTCAGGCATTGCCCGACCGTGACACGATGCTGGTCGCCGAAACCTCTGGCGATATCGCCGAGGTACTGGTCCGCAAGGGTCAGGACGTATCCGCCGGTGACGTGATCGCCCGGTTCGACCCGTCCAACAGTGACGCCGACACCAACCGCGCCGCCGAACAGCTGGCCAGTGCGCAGCGCGAATTCGACAACGCACAGCAGTTGCTGGATCGCGGCGTGGCGACGACCGACCGGGTCACGGATGCGCGTGCCGCACTTGCGGCAGCACAGGCGCAGGTCACCGCCGCCGAACAGGCCGCGAATGCGCTGGCGATCACTGCCCCCTTTGACGGGCGAATCGAAACGCTGGATCTGGATGCCGGTGAATTCGTCACGGCCGGAACAGCCGTTGGCCGTCTGGTCGATATCAGGCCGCTGACCGTCGCCATTCAGGTGCCGCAACAGTCTCTGACCCGCCTGACCGTCGGGCAATCGGCCACCGTGCGTTTCATCACCGGTGAAGAACGCGAAGGCACATTGACCTTTGTCGGCACCTCGGCTGCGGCTGAAACACGTACCTTTCTGGCCGAAGTCGAAATCGCGAATGATGACGGTGCCATTCCCGCGGGTATTTCCGCCGAAGTCAGTATCCCCACAGGCGATGTCACGGCGCATTTCCTGTCGGCCTCGGTCGTGTCGCTGGATACCGATGGCACCTTGGGGGTGAAAACCGTGGCCGAAGATGATACTGTCGCGTTCTATCCCATCGAGGTGGTCAGTGCGCAGATCGACGGAATCTGGGTGACAGGTCTGCCGGATGATGCCGCCGTCATCACTGTCGGTCAGGGGTTCGTCAACGCAGGTGAAACAGTGATCCCCAGTGAACAGGACATCACCAAATGAACGCCATCATTGACGCAGCATTTTCGCGGTCGCGGGTCATCGTCCTGGCGCTGTTGATGATCATGGGGATCGGGGCCTACGCCTATACGGCGATCCCAAAGGAGGCCAACCCGGAAATTCCGCTGCCGCTGTTCTATGTGTCCACGGGGCTGGACGGCATCAGTCCGGGCGACGCCGAACGCCTGCTGCTGGAACCGATGGAAACGGAATTCGCCTCGATCACCGGACTCGACAGCATGAAGTCGGACGCAACCGAAGGCTTTGCCAGCATCCAGCTGGAATTCACCGCCGGTGGCGACAACCAGGAGGCGCTGGACAAGGTTCGCGAGGCCGCCGACCGCGCGCAGGGCGAATTGCCCGATGACGCGAATGACATCATCATCACCGAGATCAACACGGCCCTGTTCCCGATCATCACGGCAGTGTTGTCCGGTCCGGTGCCGGAACGCACGCTGAACAGCATCGCAGAGGACCTGCAAACCGAATTGGAAGGTCTGTCCGGCGTGTTGGAGGCCGATATCGGTGGCCAGCGTTTCGAATTCCTGGAGGTCCTGATCGACCCCACGGTGTTCCAGACCTATAACCTTTCGTTCGATGAACTGATCGGGCAGATTCAGCGCAACAATCGGCTGGTCGCGGCAGGCGCGATCGAAACCGGTTCGGGGCGCATCGTCCTCAAGGTGCCGGGCCTGATCGAGGACCTCGAGGACGTGATGGCGATGCCGGTCAAGGTGCGCGGCGACGCGGTCGTGACCTTTGGCGACGTGGCCACCATCCGCCGCACGTTCGAGGACCCCGATTCATTCGCCCGCATCAACGGGCAGCCCGCGCTGGCGCTGGAAATCACCAAACGTTCGGGAGCCAACATCATCGAGACTGTCGATGAGGTCAAAGCCACGGTAGAGGAAATGCGCGTCGACTGGCCCGACAGCGTCAACGTCACCTACCTTCAGGATCAGTCCAAACAGGTCAAGGACCTGCTTAGCGACCTCGAGGCGAACGTGATCGCCGCCGTGATCCTGGTGATGATCGTCATCGTGCTGGCGCTTGGGTTCCGGTCATCCGTGCTGGTTGGCCTGTCGATCCCCGGCGCATTTCTGGTGGGTGTGATCGCGCTGTGGGCGTTCGGGTTCACCATGAACATCGTGGTGCTGTTCTCGCTGATCCTGGTGGTGGGCATGCTCGTGGACGGCGCGATCGTCACGACCGAACTGGCCGACCGCAAACTGCAAGAGGGCGCACCCGCCAAAGAGGCCTATGCCTTTGCCGCGAAACGTATGGCCTGGCCGATACTTGCGTCCACGGCGACGACGCTATGCGTTTTCTTTCCCTTGCTGTTCTGGTCGGGGATGGTCGGTGAGTTCATGAAATTCATGCCGATCACCGTGATCCTGACACTCTCGGCGTCATTGTTCATGGCGCTGGTGTTCATCCCCGTGGTTGGCGGGCTGATCGGCAAACGCCAGCCGCAGACGGCCAAGGCCAAGGCGGCATTGCACGCAGCCGAACTGGGTGATCCGCGCGATATCGGCGGTCTGACGGGTCTATATGTGCGCGTTCTGGAATGGGCGATCCTGCGGCCAGGTGCGACGCTGTTGCTGGCGGTCGCGCTGCTGCTGGGCGGTTTCGGGCTGTACGGTCAGTTCGGGCGCGGGGTGACGTTCTTTCCTTCGGTGGAACCAGATTTCATGCAGGTCCAGATCCGTGCACGCGACAATTTCTCGATCTTTGAACGCGACGCACTGGTGCGCGCGGTCGAGGATCGTCTGGTGGATTACGAGGAAATCGCCAGCATCTACGCCCGTTCGATGATGAGCGCGGGGCAGGGTGACGAAGAAACGATTGGTGTTATCCAGCTGGACCTGACCCCTTGGGACACCCGCCGTCCTGCGGCCCAGATCGGCGAGGATATCCGCGCCAGCGTGGCCGATATCGCCGGCATCGACGTGCAGGTCCAGACCGAGAGCGAAGGCCCCGCCGCAGGCAAGCCCGTGAATATCGAAATCACGTCGCGCAACCCTGACCTGCAACCGGCAGCCGTGCAGCAAATCCGCGACATCATGGAAGAAATGGGCGGTTTCACCGATGTCACCGACACCCGTGCCGTGCCGGGGGTCGAGGTTTCGATCCTCGTGGACCGGGCCGAGGCCGCACGTTTCGGGGCCGATGTCAGTCTGCTGGGGCAGGCGGTGCAGCTGCTGACCCAAGGCATCACGGTTGCGGATTACCGCCCCGATGACGTGGACGGGTCGCTGGATATCCGCGTGCGTTTCCCGCGCGAGGAACGGTCACTTGCGGAATTGGCGGGCCTGCGAGTGCCGACCACATCCGGTCTCGTGCCGATCTCGAACTTTGTGACCTTTGCCCCAACGGACCGCACCGGGGTCATCCGCCGGATCGACGAAAAGCGTGTGATGACCATCGAGGCCAACGTGGCCCCCGGCGTGCTGGTCAACGATCAGGTCACTGCATTGACCGCCCGCCTGAACAGCGCCGATCTGCCCGAGGGCGTCGAATTCAGTTTCGGCGGCGAGGCCGAGGATCAGGCCGAGAGCATGATATTCCTGCTAAGCGCATTCGCCACGGCCATTTTGCTGATGTTCGTGATCCTGCTCATCCAGTTCAACAACTTCTATCAGGCCTTTGTGGTGATGAGCGCGATCATCTTTTCCATCGCGGGTGTGTTGCTGGGGCTGCTGATCACCGGGCGGCCCTTCGGGATCGTCATGGGCGGCATTGGTGTCATCGCCCTGGCGGGGATCGTGGTGAACAACAACATCGTTTTGATCGATACCTACAACGATCTGAAAAAGGCGGGCCAGTCCCCACTGGAGGCCGCGTTGCGCACCGGCGCACAGCGTCTGCGGCCGGTGTTCCTGACCTCGATCACCACTGCGCTGGGCCTGATGCCCATGGTGATCGGGATGAACATTAACTTTTTCACCCGCGAAATCGTGCTGGGCGCGCCGTCAACGCAGTGGTGGACCGAATTGTCGTCCGCCATCGTGGGCGGTCTGGTGGTCGCGACCGTCCTGACGCTGGTCGTAACCCCTGCGATGCTGATGCTGGGCGAACGCCGCGCCCAGCGGCGTGTGCCGCAGGGTCTGCCCGCCGAGTAGCACACGGCACTGTCGTTTTGGGGGTTTGCCCCCGCGCGGTTTGGCCTAAGTTGCGCCAGACGCGCGCGCAGGCGCGCCATGCATATCAACGGGGGGACAGCAGATGAAAGATCGTTCAGAGAGCCGGGTGGAACGCGCGGGCCTACAGGTATCAGAGGTCTTTGCCGCCTTTGTCGAGGACCGCGCCCTGCCGGGCACAGGCGTCGACGCATCCGCGTTCTGGGATGGTTTTGCAGCGCTGATCAATGATTTCGGTCCGCGCAACCGCGAACTGCTTGCCACGCGCGACGCGCTGCAAACCCAGATCGACGATTGGCATCAGGCCCGTGCAGGCCAGCCGCATGACTCCGTCGCCTATAAGGCGTTTCTGCAAGAGATCGGCTATCTCGTGCCCGAAGGGGACGATTTCGAAATCCAGACGACCAATACCGACCCTGAAATCGCGACCGTGGCGGGCCCGCAGCTGGTGGTGCCCGTCACCAATGCGCGTTTCGTGCTGAACGCGGCGAACGCGCGCTGGGGCAGCCTCTATGATGCGTTCTACGGTACCGATGCGATGGGCGCGGCCCCGGTCGGCGGAGGCTATAACGCAGGCCGTGGTGCGCGTGTTGTGTCACGATCTGCCGTGTTCCTTGATGATGTATTCCCGGTCGAGGGTGGCAGCCATGCGGGGGCCGCCAGCTACCGGATCGCGGATGGCGCGTTGCTGGTCGACGGCACGCCGCTGATGCAGCCCGAAAAATTCGCAGGCTATCAGGGTGACCCCGACAGCCCCGATGCGATCGTTTTGCGCAACAACGGCCTGCACGTGAAACTGGTCTTTGATCGCAGCCATCCGATCGGCAAGACCGCGGCCTCTGGGCTGGCTGACGTTGCGCTGGAATCGGCCCTGTCCGCGATTGTCGATTGCGAGGATTCGGTTGCCTGTGTGGACGCCGAGGACAAGGTGCTGGCCTATGGCAACTGGCTGGGCCTGATGCAGGGCGATCTGTCCGAAACATTCGACAAGGGCGGGCGGACGATCACCCGCGCGTTGCACGCCGATCAGATGTTCACCGCAGCGGACGGCGGCGACCTGACGCTCAAGGGCCGCGCGCTGCTGTTGGTGCGCAACGTGGGCCATCTGATGACCAACCCCGCGATCCTGGACGCGCAGGGCGCAGAGGTGTTCGAGGGTCTGATGGACGCGATGATCACCACCCTGATCGCGATGCATGATCTGAAAAAGGACGCTGGCATTCGCAATTCGACCACCGGGTCGGTCTACGTGGTGAAGCCGAAAATGCACGGCCCCGCAGAGGTCGCATTCACCAACGATATCTTTGCCCATGTCGAACGGGTGCTGGGCCTGCCCGAACACACGGTCAAGCTGGGGATCATGGACGAGGAACGCCGCACCTCTGTGAACCTCAAGGAATGTATTCGCGCCGCCCGGCACCGGGTCTGTTTCATCAACACCGGGTTCCTTGACCGGACCGGCGACGAAATCCACACCTCGATGGAGGCGGGACCGTTCAGCCGCAAGGATTTCATCAAGCGCAAGGGCTGGATTACCGCCTACGAAAACCAGAACGTCGATATCGGTCTGGAATGCGGATTGTCGGGCAAGGCACAGATCGGCAAGGGCATGTGGGCCGCCCCCGACAACATGGCCGCGATGCTGGATGCCAAGGTCGAACACCCGCTGGCCGGTGCGAACTGTGCATGGGTGCCCAGCCCGACCGCCGCGACGCTGCACGCGCTGCATTACCACAAGGTGAACGTGGCCGCCGTACAGGACCGTCTGCGCAAGGGTGGCAGACGCGCCTACGTCGAGGCGCTGCTGGACATTCCGACCGCAAGCTATCGTCGCTGGACCGACGACCAGATCCAGCGCGAGGTTGAAAACAACGCGCAGGGTATCCTTGGCTACGTGGTGCGCTGGATCGATCAGGGCATCGGCTGTTCGAAGGTGCCCGACATCAACGACGTCGCCCTGATGGAGGACCGCGCCACCTGCCGTATCTCGGCCCAGCATATCGCGAACTGGCTACGGCATGATGTGGTCAGCCGCGATCAGGTGATGGAGACGATGAAACGCATGGCGCAGGTCGTGGACGGCCAGAACGCGGGTGACCCGTTGTACACGCCGATGGCCCCGTCATTCGACGGCATCGCGTTCAAGGCTGCGTGTGATCTGGTGTTCGAGGGCCGCACGCAACCATCGGGCTACACAGAACCCGTGCTGCATGCCCGCCGTCTGGAATACAAGGCGCAGTGAAGTTTCAAAGGGGCGGCCATCTGGCCGCCCCTTTGCGATGAGGGTGGCCAGCTTTGACCGTTGTCGCGCGGGGCCAGCGGCCGAAGATTGGTCAGTCAGGATGCATGCGCGGTGAGGCCGGGGAAGTCCGGCATGCGGACGAAGCCGACATTGGCCGTATGTCCGCTGTTGATGAAGCCATAGTTATCTCGGTATGCCAAAGAAACGTGGAGCTCGGGTGCGGTATTTACGGTAAAGCGCACCGTAGACATCTTCGAGCCAAGGTTCCTCCGCGAAGGGGGCGAGTGCGAAGGCAACTACGCCGCCTAATGCGATGATCCATGCAGACGGAGCAGCGGACAGGATCGCCCATCCGAGCAGTATGCCCATGTCGGCGACGTATTGCGGGTTTCGCGACCAGCGGTAGAAGCCGTCAATCTTCAGCTCCGCTTCAGCTCCGCTTCAGCTCCGCTTCAGCTCCGCTTCCGCTCCGCTTCCGCTCCGCTTCCGCTCCGCTTCCGCTCCGCTTCC
>NZ_JAJATZ010000007.1:0-146006 GCF_020531945.1 Loktanella gaetbuli | reverse complement strand
CGTCACGCTCTTCGCCAGTCAGCACCTGGCCGGGGCGCAGTTCGATACCCAGCGTGGACAGGTTGGCGTCAAAGTTCGCGCGGTTCTCGTTGGACACGACGAAACGCTCGACCGGCAGCAGCGGTGTGGATGCGGCGGATGCAGCAGTTGCGGACAGCGCAACGGTTGCGACGATCAGGGCGGATTTGATTACGTTTTTCATGGTCTTCTCCTAATTTGAATTGGTCGGCGGCGGGTAGGCCGTCGTTGTGAAAGGCAATTAGGGTGCCTATCAAAAATACGATACCCATCAGTACTAGACAGCCTTGTGTGCAAAAATGAACGGAACAAAACCCCTGTTTTTTGTGACACAGGCATGTCACACAAAACCCATGACAGCCTTACAAACACGTGATGGAACGCCACTTTCCGCACTGACGTTCGGAACAATGCAATTTGGTGGCAGGGCCGATCCGCCCGCCAGCCGCGGCATGTATGATGCCGCCCGCGACGCAGGCGTGAACCACTTTGACACCGCCGTCCGCTACACCGACGGGGCCTCGGAAACGCTGCTGGGACCCATGGTCAGCGCTGAACGAGACGCAATTTTCCTAGCAACCAAAGTAGGTTACACAGGCGGATGCGGCCGGTCCAATATTCTGCGTCAGATGGACATCAGCCGCAGCCAACTGAACCTCGACAGTGTCGACCTGTTGTATCTGCATCGCTGGGACCCCGACACCGATCTGGCCGAAACTTTTGCCACCTTGGCCGAGCTGCAACAAAACGGCGTGATCCGTCACATCGGCGTTTCCAATTACGCCGCCTGGCAAGTGATGAAGGCACAGGCCGTTTGTGCACAGCTGGGCACGCGGATTGATGTGCTTCAACCCATGTACAACATTGTGAAGCGTCAGGCAGAGGTCGAAATCCTGCCCATGGCAACCGATCAGGGGATGTTGGCCTGCACCTATTCCCCCCTTGGCGGTGGTTTGCTGACGGGAAAATACGCCCGCGGGGAAACTGGACGCCTGAGCACCGACCAGATGTATGCCGCACGCTACGGACAAGACTGGATGCACAGCACCGCCGCGGGTCTGTCGGACATCGCACGCGACATCGGCACCGATCCCGCCACACTGGCCGTGGCCTGGGTCGCACGCCGGACCGGCGTTTCACCCATCATTTCGGCGAAATCGACAGAACAACTGGCTCCCTCGCTGGCGGCACAGCATTTTGTCATGGATGACGTGCTGTATGACCGCATTACCGCATTATCACCGACACCGCCGCCCGCAACTGACCGACTGGAGGAAGTGCGATGACCGATGTGATCGTAATCGGCGGCGGAGTCGCTGGCCTGTCCGCTGCCGCTGCCCTGTCTGAAACGGTCAAAGTGACGTTGCTGGAACGGGAAAAGCAGACGGGCTATCACAGCTCTGGCCGTTCTGCCGCGCTGTTCGAGGAGAACTACGGCAAACCCACGACCCGCGCGCTGAACCGCGCCAGCCGTGAGGCCCACGCAGCGCTTGGCGTGTTATCCCCGCGCGGTCTGATGATCGTTGCACAGGACCACGAGGCCGATCAATTTTCCGCCGATATCCTCGACATGAACCTGTCGGAAATCTCGATGGACGACGCCCGTGCCCTTGTGCCGATCCTGTCGCCAGCCATCACCCGCGCCGCACATTTTGACGGGGCGCAGGACATCGACACCGATCTGCTGATGCAGACATGGATCAAGCAAATTCGCGCCAACGGCGGCACGGTCCAAACCGGCGCAGAGGTGTCAAAGATCACGAAGACCTCCGCTGGCTGGCGCGTGGAGATCGGCAGTGATGTGCTGACAGCCCCCGTTATCGTGAACGCAGCCGGTGCCTGGGCCGACCAGATCGCGCAGATTGCCGGGATTGCTCCGCTGGGCCTGACGCCGCTACGACGGTCCATGGCGCGGCTGGCCGCACCCGGCGGCCACGACGTACGCCATTGGCCGATGATCTTTGGCCCCGGCGAAAGCTGGTACGCCAAACCCGACGCGGGCGCATTGTTGGTGTCCCCGGCAGAGGAAGACCCGGTCGCGCCGATGGACGCCTGGCCCGATGACATGGTGCTGGCAGAAGGCCTCGCGCGGTATCAGGACGCTGTCACGGGCGAGGTCACACGCCCGATCGCGACATGGGCCGGACTGCGGACCTTTGCCCCCGACCGGTCACTGGTGCTGGGGCGCGATACGGCGGACCCATCATTCATCTGGTGCGCGGGTCAGGGCGGTTACGGCGTGCAATCGTCACCTGCCGCGGGACAGCACATCGCGGATGTCGTAGCCGAACGCACGCCCGCCATCGGGGCAGAGGTCGCAGCACAGTTGTCGCCCGCGCGGTTCAGCCGATAAGTGCAAATGGCTTTGCTCAGGCCACGCAGGCCATCAGTTCCCAACTGCGCAACGTGGTGAAATCGGCATCCTGATTGCCCCTGCCGATCCGCAATTCGGGAAAGACGGCGAACAGTTCTTGCCGCGCATCGGGCGACAGTGTCGCGAGACTCTCTGATCCGGGATGAAAGCTTTCTGTCGCCGCCCCTTCGGCAAAAATGACCTCGTGGCGATCGAAAATCAGGTTGAAATACGTGACCTCGGTCAGTCCGCTGTCAACGTAGATCTGCTCGAACGTGGCCGCCATGGATTTGGCCCGGACAAAAACCGCATCCTCGCCGAACATCAGTGACACCTTGATGTTCTGAAACAGCATCCGGTGCTGCGGGCTGACCCACAGATTGCGATGCGGTAACCCGAACCCCAACGCACCGGCCTGAATGCAGACAGGCCAGAATGTCCGGCGGTTGCGCAGATCGTCACCGGCGATGCGGCGCTTTTGAATCAACCGAATGGGCTTTGCCATCCCGTCCCAGGTCAACACAAGGTCACCGACGGCCAGATCGTCGATCAGCCTTGGACCCTCGGGGGTGTCGATCATCGTGCCGCTGGTCAGGGAAACTGGTGCGCTGGCATCATCATGCGGGATATCCAGACGGTTGCCGTACCCGTCAAAGGTGATTTTTTCATCTGTCGCTGGCTGAAGCACCATCGCATCGGTGCCTGCAGCAGGACCATCCACGGCTGTCACGGGACCATGGGGCGCATAAAAGGATAGCACCGGATTTGTGTTGCCTGCGTCAATCAGCGCAACAGCCCGTGCCGCATCACCGGGCACCTGTAGTGGTGCTGCGATATCGTATGCAGTCCAATCTGTGTCGGGGTCGATCACGCCGTCCTGCCGCGACAGGGACAGTTCGGCAGCCAGCGTCCCGTCGTCGCGGTAAATCGCCAGTGACAATGCGTCCAGACGGGCAAGGTCGGCGGGTGCGGCGGTGATCTGCACCTGGCCCACGGCGGGTGTCGCCATTGGCACGGTCTTGGGATATGTGATCGCCGAAATGAATGCCATGATGCCACTCCCCAGATTTGGTTCGATCTGCATCATCTATGCCCGGCATGGCTCATCATTGTTCCGTATTGGGAAAGAATAAGGCAGCGTGTCCGACCGTCCCCCATCGCAAAAGCCACCCAGACAGATCCGATTCCTGTCACCGGTGAAAAGAGAGCGCGCGCGTCTCGAACGGCAGTTCGCCTGGCTGCGCCGCTATAGCCCCGTCCTTGGCCGTATCGTGCAGACCCTCAGCCGACCGGGCTGGACGCTGGTGCGCGTGCCGGTCGGCATCCTGTTCATTCTGGGCGGATTCCTCGCCATCCTGCCGATTTTCGGGCTGTGGATGATCCCGGTCGGCCTGCTGTTGCTGTCGGTCGATGTGCCACGGCTGCGCAGGCCCGTGGCGGGATTCCTGATCGCCATGCGCAGGCGGGCCGAACGCTGGAAAAACCGCAAAAAACCCTGATTGCCAACTGGCAATCAGGGCTAAAATGAGGCGATTCCAAAGGGTCGGGGTCGATTTAACCCCTCATGAACCTTTGCGGATCAATCCGCGATATTCTTGCGGATCGTCTTGTTCTCGGGGTCGTAGGGGCTGTCCTCGACGATTTCGCAGGGCCACAGCCGGTCGAACATCTTGACCTGCAAACGCGTGCCCACGGTTGCATGGTCAGGGTGGACGTAGCCCATGCCGATGCTCTTGTTGAAATGCACCGAATAGCCGCCCGACGTCAGACGCCCCACGCGGGTGTCACCAGCATAGAGCACCTCGCGGCCCCAAGGGTCGGCATCGTCGGGGCCGTCGATCAGCAGCGTGACGCATTTGGACCGGATGCCCTTGTCCAGCATCGCCTGCTTGCCGTTGAAATCCTTGTTCAGATCGACAAAGCGCGGCAAATCAGCCTCCAGCGGGGTGGCGTCGCGACCCAACTCGTTGCCGAAGGCGCGATAGGATTTTTCCTGCCGCAGCCAGTTCTGCGCCCGCGCGCCGACCAGTTTCATGCCGTGATCCGCGCCTGCCTTTTCCAGCAGGTCAAACAGATAGTTCTGCATTTCGATCGGGTGGTGCAATTCCCAGCCCAACTCGCCCGTATAGGCGACGCGGATGGCGCGGACTGGGCACATGCCCAGTTCGATGTCGCGCACGGACAGCCATGGGAAACGCTTGTTTGACAGAACGGTTGCGGGGTCCGCGTCCTTGATGATGGATTGCAGCACGTCGCGGGATTGCGGGCCAGCGATGGCAAAGACACCCCACTGCGTCGTCACCTCTTGTGCATTGATCCGGCCAAAGTCGGCCTCTTTGCGTGCCACAGCCTTGTACAGGTAATCCTGATCATAGGCGGTCCATGCCCCGGCAGAGATCAGGTAATAATCATCCTCTGCGATCCGGGCGATGGTGTATTCGGTGCGCGTGGTGCCGTGGTCGGTCAGCGCGTAGGTCAGGTTGATGCGGCCCACGCTGGGCAGTTTGTTGGTTGTGAACCAATCCAGAAACGCGGTCGCGCCCGGCCCGCTGATGCGGTGCTTGGTAAAGGCGGATGCGTCGATCAGGCCGACGCCTTCGCGGATCGCGCGGGCCTCGTCCACGGCGTGCTGCCACCAGCCGCCACGGCGGAACGACCGCGCGTCGTGGTCAAAATGTTCCGGCGCATCGACGGGGCCGAAATAGTTCGGGCGTTCCCAGCCATTGACCCAACCGAATTGCGCGCCGCGCGCCTTTTGCCGGTCATAGGCGGGCGTGGTCCGCAGCGGACGGCATGCGGGCCGTTCCTCGTCCGGGTGGTGCAGGATATAGACGTGTTCGTAGGCTTCCTCGTTCTTACGGGCGGCCCATTCGGTCGTCATCCAGTCGCCGTAGCGTTTGGGATCCAGCGACGCCATGTCGATCTCTGCCTCGCCCTGCACCATCATCTGCGCAAGGTAGTAGCCCGTGCCACCCGCCGCCGTGATGCCAAAGCTGAAGCCTTCGGCCAGCCACATGTTGTGCAGACCGGGGGCCGGGCCGACCAGCGGATTGCCGTCCGGGGTATAGCAGATGGGACCATTGAAATCGTTCTTCAGGCCCGATTCCTCGCAGGATGGAATCCGGTGTATCATCGCCATGTACTGTTCCTCGATCCGTTCGAGGTCGAGTTCGAACAGATCGGCGCGGAAACTGTCGGGGACGCCGTATTCAAAACGCGCCGGCGCATTGGGTTCATAGACACCCAGAATCCAGCCGCCGCGTTCCTCGCGCACATAGGATTGGGCGTCAGCGTCGCGGATGACGGGGTGTTCGGGATTGTCCTTGCGGAAATCGACCAGCGCCGGGTCCGTATCCATCACGATGAACTGGTGTTCGACGGGGATGGCGGGAATCTTGATGCCCAGCATTTTCGCCGTGCGCTGCGCGTGGTTGCCTGATGCGGTGACCACATGTTCGGCGGTGATGACGATCTGTTCGTCTGACGGAATCAGGTTGCCGCCCTTTTCCACCATCTTGGTGCAGGTGACCTCCCACGCGGTGCCGTTCCAGTTGAACCCATCGGCCTGCCACTTGCGCACGATCTCGACCCCACGCTGGCGCGCGCCCTTGGCCATCGCCATCGTCACATCGGCAGGATTAATGTAGCCGTCCTGGGTGTGATACAGCGCCCCCTTGAGGTCGGATGTTTCGATGAGCGGCCATTTCGCCTTGATCTCGTCGGGGGTCATGAAAACATATGGCACGCCCACCGTTTCGGCGGTCGAGGCATAAAGCTGGTATTCCTCCATCCGCTCTTGGGTCTGGGCCATGCGCAGGTTGCCTACGACGGCAAAACCGGCGTTCAGGCCGGTCTCTTCCTCCAGCGTCTTGTAGAACTTGATCGAATAGTCGTGAATGTGGGTCGTCGCATAGCTCATGTTGAAATAGGGCAACAGACCGGCGGCGTGCCATGTCGACCCCGACGTCAGTTCGTCCCGTTCCAGCAACATCACGTCGTCCCAGCCCGCAGCGGCCAGGTGATAGGCGATCGAAGTGCCGACAGCACCGCCACCGACGACCAGAGCTTTGACAGACGTTTTCATGGCAGTATTCCTTGCACGATATTCCCGTCACATATGCCCCAGACGGTCAGGCTGTGCGGGAACCATCCGACAGATTATAGCAGGAAACCGACCTGCGTCGCACAATGGCTGTAGGTGGTGCGTGCGGGCTGCGTTAGACTGACCAGATGGACCGCGATGCATTCATCAAATTGGCTGGACCAGTGCTGTTTCACGCCACGCTGACCAGCAACCTGCCCGGCATCGCCGCCGCAGGGCTGATGCGGCCTGCCGCCGTGGCGCGTGCGGTGGGGCTGAACCCGGTTGATCTGGCGCTGCGGCGCGACCCCGAAACGATCGTGTTGGGGCACGGCCCTATGACCCTGAACCACCAGCGTCCCCTGCTGGCGGGCCGCGACAAGGATTTTCTGACCGGTGGAACCCTGCAGGACTGGGCGCTGCAACTGGACGAACGGATCTTCTTTTGGCCGCGCAAGGCACCCACCGCCTTTGTCGGCAGCCTGTCGCAGATGGGTGATCTGACGCTGTTGCGGATCGACAGTGGTCGGATATTCGATGCCTGCGCCGATCACCTGTTTCTTGCGCCGATCAACACCGGTGCCGCGCGGCGCAAACCCGCCGCAAGGGGGCTGTGGATCTACAGCCCCGTCACCGGAACCGTCGACCGTTTTCGCGGGAACCGCGTCCGGCGCGGGTTGCGCAAGAGCAGCGACAGCGTGTCGGAGGTCAGCCTGACCTGTGATCTGCCGCGCGACGACCTGCTGGCAATGCTCGTCGATCCCGATGTGCTGTCCGTTGTCGGTTGACCCGCTTGCCCCGCTGACCGCCGCCGCCTAGAAACGCGGCACGGATGGGGGGCCACGGGATGTTGATCTGCAAAACGATTGCCGAGATGCGCAGCGCCGCTGCGGCATTGCGCGATGCAGGCAGTGTCGGTCTGGTCACCACGATGGGTGCATTGCATGCGGGGCACATGGCACTGGTCGCGGCAGCGCAGGCGGACCATGCCAACGTGATTGCGACGATTTTCGTGAATCCCACGCAGTTTGGCGACCCGTCCGATCTGGAAAAATACCCCCGCACCGAACAGGCCGACCTTGCGATGTTGCAGGCCGCCGGGGTGGCGGCGGTGTTCATGCCGGACGTGGATACGATGTATCCGGCGGGGTCCGAAACAATCGTCGAAACCACACATCTGGCCAACATCCTGCACGGGGCCGTCCGCCCCGGCCATTTTCGCGGTGTGGCGACCATCGTGACCAAGCTTTTCAACATCATCGGGGCGGACGCCGCCTATTTCGGTGAAAAGGATTATCAGCAGCTCGCCGTGATCCGCCGCATGGCCCATGATCTGTCGATGCCGACCACCGTGCACGGTGTGCCCACCGTGCGCGAGGCGGACGGCCTTGCGATGTCGTCGCGCAACGTGCGGCTGACGCCGGATGATCGCGCAGCGGCACCCGTGCTGCACCGAGCGCTACTGGCGGCAGAACAGGTCATCCAGGCTGGCGGTACCATCGAGGATGCGACAGACGCGATCCGCGCGATGATCGCGGATGTGCCGCAGGCCACGCTGGTTGGACTCGACGTCGTGGACGCCCGGACCTTTACCCCCGTGTCCGGACGGGCCACAGATACACTTGGCATCATGATCAGCGCCCAGTTCGGGGATGTCCTGCTGATTGACCAAAAGGAGACGACACCATGAGCACCCAAGCCCAAATCCGCCGGACCACCGTGCCGCAGATCGCCAAGCGCAAGGGCGGCGAACCGATCGTATCGCTGACCAGCTACCACGCGCATACGGCCGCCATCGTGGACAAATTCGCGGATTTCATTCTGGTCGGTGACAGTCTGGGCATGGTGATGCACGGCATGGAGAGCACGGTGGGCGTGCCGCTGGACCTGATGATCATGCACGGCAAGGCCGTGGTGCGCGGCACGCAAAAGGCGCTGATCGTGGTCGATATGCCATTCGGCACCTACGAGGAATCGCCGCAGGTCGCGTTCCGCAATGCCGCCAAGATCATGAAGGAAACCGGCTGCGGTGCGGTCAAGCTGGAAGGTGGCGCGCGCATGGCCGAAACCATCCACTTTCTCGTGGAACGCGGCATTCCCGTGATGGCGCACACCGGCCTGACACCGCAGTCGTCGCATGTGATGGGCGGGTTCAAGACGCAGGGGCGCGACGAATCCAGCTGGGACGCGCACCGCGAGGACGCCCGCGCCGTAGCAGAGGCCGGCGCATTCGCCGTGGTGCTGGAGGGCATGGTCGAACCGCTGGCCGCCAAGATCACCACCGAAATCGACATTCCCACCATCGGAATCGGGGCCAGCAAGGATTGCGATGGCCAGATCCTGGTGCTGGAAGATATGCTGGGCCTGAACCCCTGGACACCCAAGTTCGTCAAGGTCTACGGCCAGCTGGGTCCGATGATCGAGGATTCCGTCCGGCGCTACGCCGAGGACGTGAAAAGCCGCGCCTTTCCGACGGAAGAAGAGGTCTATCGCTGAGGCGCAGCTGCCACAGTGATCGGGGGGTCAGGTCCGCAAACCCCTGCCCTGCTGGAATGTTGCGATCTGCGCATCGGCGTACAGGAGGCAAATGTGGCCAATTTTTGGCGGCTTGCCTTATTTCCGCCGCAGTCTGATGCTAACTTTATCCACAGCACCGCACGTCAGAGGCGGGCTGAGGAGAGCAGTATGAAACGCACCACCCTGATTGCGGTGGCTGCCGTGATGGGCCTGACCGCCTGTGCGCAGCCGCTGCCTGTGAACAGTCGCGCCGACAACGACATGTTGCGGTTTTCGACGCGCAACTACGTCGCCATCACCGAAGGCGTGCAGTAACCTCATTTTCAAAAATACGGCGGCCCTTCGGCCAATGAAAAAGGGACCGCTGGGCGGTCCCTTCTTGTGTCAGGCGTCCTCGGACGTGTCTTCTGCGGGCGGCGGTGGTGGCGGTGGCGGCGCGCCGACCACACCGATTTCCACGGGCGGTGGTGCCATGCCGTTCGTGCTGGGGCGCGGCACGGCAGGCGCGCCGATGGGGCCGGTGGTGATCCGGTCGGGTTCCGGGATCGCCGAGACGGGCGGTGCGGTCAAGATGGGTTGTACGGGTGCCGGGCGTGAAGGGTTGATCTGACGTCCGTCAAACGGGGTCGGCGGCACCTCTGCGCAGGCGGTGGTCAATGCAAGCAGGCCAATGGCCGACATCATGCGATACATGGTTTTCTCCGGTGGTTGCAGAACAGGTCTATCACATCAGGCCCGGCACGACGAGGTCGGGCGGACGATGGCCGTCGGCGAACGTCTTGACGTTGATCAGGACCTTTTCGCCCATCTCGATCCGCCCCTCGATCGTGGCGGATCCCATGTGCGGCAACAGGATCACGTTCGGTAGCGCCTTGAGCCGGGGATTGATCGCATGGCCGCGTTCGAACACATCCAGTCCCGCGCCGCCCAGTTCGCCCGCACGCAGCGCGCGGGTCAGCGCGTTTTCGTCGATGACCTCGCCCCGCGAAGTATTCACGATCACGGCATTGGGTTTCATCAGTTTCAGCCGCCGCGCGTTCAGCAGGTGAAATGTGGACGGCGTATGCGGACAATTCACCGATACCACATCCATCCGCGCGACCATCTGGTCGAGGCTTTCCCAATAGGTCGCCTCGAGAGGGTTCTCGACCTCGGGGCGCAGGCGTTTGCGGTTGTTATAGTGGATCTGCATGCCAAAGGCGCGCGCACGCTGCGCGACGGCCTGACCGATGCGCCCCATGCCGAGGATGCCCAGCCTGCGACCGCCCAGTCGCGCACCCAGATTGGCGGTCGGCGACCAGCCTTCCCAGCTTTCGCCCTGGGCAATGCGCATGCCCTCGGGAATGCGCCGCACGACGGACAGCATCAGCGCAAGCGTCATGTCAGCGGTATCATCGGTCAGCACGCCGGGGGTGTTCGACACCAGAATGCCGCGCTGGCGGGCCGTGGCGACGTCGATATTGTCGACCCCTGCCCCATAGTTCGCGATCAGTTTCAGCCGTTCCCCGGCCTGCGCCAGCAGGGCCGCGTCGATCTGGTCCGTAATGGTCGGCACGATGACATCGGCCCCCTGCATGGCGGCGGCCAGCGCCTCGCGGGTCATCGGTTCGTCACTTTCGCGCAGGGTGACGTCAAACAGTTCCTTCATCCGGGTCTCGACCGGTTCGGGCAACCGTCGCGTGACGACAACACTCAGCTTCTTACCCGGCATCGGACCCCCCTGCCCACTTTCAAATGCACCGCATCGGTGGCAGGTTGCCAGTCAGGGACGCGCGGCACAAGAACCGATGCGCCTACAGAGCGAATGACAGCAGGCGGATAGCGGATATGGGAACCTCGGGGTGGTTGCGCGGCGTGGCCAGCGCATTGGCAGTATGTCTGGCAACGCAGGGTGCGGCACAAGACGTGGTGCCTGTCTCGGCCCCCGCCGCTGCGGCACAGACCGGACCCGTCACGAACCTGCCCTTGCCGCGTTACGTCAGCCTCAAGGCGTCCGAGGCCAATGTGCGCCGCGGCCCATCTTTGACCCACCGGATCGACTGGGTGTTCCAGCGGCGCGGCATGCCGTTGCAGGTCGTCGCGGAATACGGCCACTGGCGTCGTGTCATAGATCGCGATGGCCAGGGTGGCTGGGTCCACTACACGATGCTGTCAGGCGTGCGCACCGCGCTTGTGACCGAACAGGTCCTGACCCTGCACAGCCAGCCCGATGCAAATGCATCCGAACGTGCCTATCTGGAACAAGGCGTCGTCGCGAGACTGGGCGCCTGTGACCAAAACTGGTGCGAACTGAATGCCGATGGCTATCGCGGTTGGGCACCACAAGCCGCAATCTGGGGTGTCGATCCCGATGAGACCAAAGAGTAATCAACCATGAGCCGCAGCGACACACGCCTGAACCTGTCCGCAGGGCTGATGTCCTCTGCCGTCGCACTCACGCTGGTTGTCGCAAAACTCTGGGCGCTTGGGGAAACCGGGTCATTGGCGGTGGCCGCCACGCTGGCCGATTCCGCGATGGACCTCATGATGTCGCTGGGCGCGCTGGCCGCGATTGCCTATGCGGCCAAACCTGCCGACGACGACCATAATTTCGGTCATTCCTCGGCCGAGGATCTGGCAGCGCTGGGTCAGTCGCTGATCATCATCGCCTCGGCTGGCGTGATCGCCACGGTTGCGATCCTGCGCCTGGTGCGCGGCGACGCGCAGATGCCCGAAAACGAAGGGTCGGGCATGGCAATCATCGCACTGTCCATCGTGCTGACGCTGGCATTGGTGTTGTGGCAACGCAGGGTCGCGGCACGGACCGGCAACGCCGTGGTCAAGGCGGATTCCCTGCACTACCTCGGTGACTTGATCCCCAATGTCGGTGCCCTTGTCGCACTCTGGGCCTCGTCAGCGCTGGGTCTTGCACAGGTCGATAGTGTCGTGGCCCTTGGCGCGGCACTGATCCTCGTCATCGGTGCCATCCGCATCGGCAAAGAGGCGTGGGATGCCCTGATGGACAGGCAAGCCGATCCCGACATGATCGCGGGCATTTCAGAGATTGCGCGCAATTTTGACGGCGTGCACGGGTTTCACGACCTCAAGACGCGCCGCGCGGGCAGCCGCGTTTTCGTCAATCTGCACATCGAACTGGACGGCGATCAGACCCTGCACGAGGCGCATGCCATCGGGGCGGCCCTGCGCCGCGCGATCATCGCGGCCTATCCGCGCGCCGACGTGCTGATCCACAAGGACCCGCGCGGCGTCCAACCCCATCCCGACGATCCCCGCAGTTGAACACCCCAGAGAGGACATCACCATGTCGCCCGAATCCATCGAAGGCCGCCTGATCGCGCAGCGCCAGATCCTCGCACGGTTGATCCACGCCCATGGCGATGCAATGCGCGGCTTTTTGCGGGACCGGTCCACGGTCAGCATCCCCGAAGAGGACCCAAGCGCCGATGGCCCCGACCCCGCATTCGCGATCGAGGCGGCCCTGGCCGACGAAATGCGGCTGATCCTGTCGGCTGTCGAACGTCTGGACTGACCGTCAGGCGGCAAGACCCCGCCCGCGCAACAGCGCATCGACCCCCGGCATCCGCCCCCGGAACGCGGTATACAGAACGTCGGGTTCGACCGATCCGCCCGATGACAGCACCGTGTCTTCCAGCCGCTTTGCAAGCGCGGGATCAAACGCGTCACCCGCTTCGGTAAAGGCATCGAATGCATCGGCGTCCATCACCTCGGACCACATGTAGCTATAGTAGCCGCTGGAATAGCCGTCGCCGGAAAACACATGGGCAAAATGCGGCGTCGCATGGCGCATGCCAATGGCATGCGGCATCCCAATCTCTTCCAGGATTTCGGCCTGTCGCTGCATCGGGTCACGCGGCGCGTCATCTGTTGCGTGAAATTCCAGATCGACCAGGGCGCTGGCGACATATTCAACCGTCTGGAACCCCATGTCATAGGTGCTGGCGGCCAGCAGGCGATCCAACATCTCGGCTGGCATCGCGTCCCCTGTGTCGGCATGCGTCGCGTATTTGGTCAGCACCTCTGGCACCTCCAGCCAGTGTTCGAACAACTGGCTCGGCAGCTCGACGAAGTCGCGCGCGACGGATGTGCCGCTGACCGACGCATAGGTCACATCCGACAGCATCTGATGCAGCGCGTGGCCGAATTCATGAAACAGCGTGCGCGCGTCGTCATAGGACAGCAGCGCAGGTTTTCCGGCGGCAGGCTTGGCAAAGTTGCAGACGTTGATGACGATGGGGCGAATGTCGCCCGCCAGCCGCTGCTGACTGCGCATTGCCATGCACCATGCGCCCGACCGTTTCGAGGCCCGTGCGAAATAATCCCCCATGAACACGGCGACGTGCTGACCATCGCGCGTGACCTCCCACAAACGCACGTCCGCGTGGTAGGTCGGTGCGTCGATCGGTGAAAATTCCAGGCCGAACAGGCGGTTGGCACAGTCGAACGCCGCGTCGATCATGCGGCCCAGTTGCAGGTATGGCTTGATCACGGACTCGTCCAGATCATGTTCGGCCTGCCGGCGCTTTTCCGAATAGTAACGCCAGTCCCAGGGTTCCAGCGGACCGGTCGCGCCATCGTTGTGCATCATCGCCTGCAATTTGGTCTGATCGGCCTCCGCGCTTGTGCGCGCAGGCTCCCACACCTGCATCAGCAAATCGCGCACCGCTTGCGGGGTTTTGGCCATCTCGGTTTCCAGCTTGAAATCGGCAAAGCTGTCGTAGCCCAGCAGATTGGCGCGTTCGGCCCGCAGCGCCAGCGTCTCCGCCGCCAGATCGCGGTTGTCCGTGTCACCACCGTTCATCCCGCGCGACGTCCATGCGTTATACGCGCGTTCACGCAGGGCGCGGTTGGGCGAGAATTGCAGGAAAGGCACAATGAGCGAACGCGACAGGGTCACGACGGGGCCACCATGATCGCCAGCCTCACCCGCCGCACGGGCAGCGTCGGCCACGAAATCAGGCAGCGCGGCCAATTCATCCTCTGACAATGGCATGAACCAGCTGCGTTCATCCGCCAGCAGGTTCTGACTGAACTGCGTGCCCAGCACCGACAGCCGCGCGGTCACGTCGCGCAGCCGGTCACTGGCATAGCCTTCCAGCTCTGCCCCCTGACGCACAAAGGACCGGTGCGTCAGTTTCAGCACCATGGCCTGTTCGTCGGTCAGATCCAGCGTATCGCGGGCCTGCCACAGGGTCTCGATCCGCGCGAACAGGTCCTTGTTGCTGGACACTTCCGACCCAAAGGCCGACAGCAGCGGCGCAAAATCGCGCTGCAACGCCTCGCGCGCGGGCGTGCTGTCCGCCCCAGCAACACCGTAGAACGCACCCAGAACCCGGTCGAGATCGCCCTCAGCCAATGCCATCGCTTCAATGGTGTTGGCAAAGCTGGGTTCCTCATCAGAGGTCGCAATCGCGTTGATCGCCGCACGTGCCTCCCCCAATGCCTTTTCCACCGCGGGTGCAAAATGATCGTCCTCGATCGCATCGAACGGCGGCAGTCCAAAGGGCGTGTCCCAAGCGGTCAGTAGCGGATTGGTCATGTCATTCTCCTTTGCCATCAACATAAGGATTGGGTGCCACGGCTCACACCCCCCTGCATCATCTTGCTGAAAATACTCAACCAGCCGCGTCAGCGGCGCAGTCCACGTTCAAACCGGCGCAGCGCAATGGACAACCCAATGGTCATCGTCAGATAGATCAATGCGACAACGTTATAGGTCTCGAAGTATCTGAAATTGCCCGCCGCCGTAATCTTGCCCAGCTGGGTAATGTCGGCCACGCCCACGACCGACACCAGCGAGGAATCCTTGACCATGGCCACGAAATCATTGCCCAGCGGCGGCAGGATCGTGCGCAGCGCCTGTGGCCAGACGATGTGACGGAACCGCTGCCACCGTCCCAGGCCCAGCGCCTCGGCCGCTTCGATCTGGCCACGGTCCACGGATTGCAGCCCGGCGCGAAACACCTCTGCCAGAAACGACGCATAGGCCAGTGTCAGCGCGATGATCGCGCGCCACAGCAGACTGAAATCACGGGTGCGCGCCTCTGGCAGGCCGATGGCGTTCCACGCACTGACCAGCGCCGGGGCCAGCACAAATGCCACATAGAGAAGCAGCACGATGATCGGGATCCCGCGCATCACCTCGACATAGAACCGCGCAACCTGCCGCAGGACGCGCGATTTCGACAACGCCATGACCGCCAGCAGCAGGCCCAGCGCGCAGGCCATCAGGTAGCTGACGATCGCCACGAAAACGGTGATCTGGATACCCTTAGCCAGCGTACCCACAACGCCGCGATAGGCGTCGTCGGTCGCGACCTGATAAAACATCCAGATCCCCAGACCGACGACGGCCACCAGCCACCAAGGAAAATCCCGGTCGCCGGGCACCTGCGGTGTCACGCGCGCTGCCCGGCGATCCTTATTCGCCCATCTTGAAATCAAGGAACCACTTGGTGTTCAGCGCGTCGATGGTGCCATCCGACTGCATGTCGGCAATGGCGGCGTTCATCGGCCCAACCAAATCGGACCCCTTGGGAAAGATGAAACCGAAATCCTCGGTCCCCAGTTTTTCCCCGATGATCTTCAGCCCGCCATCGCTGGCATCGACATAACCCTGACCTGCCGTGCCGTCGGTCAGGACCAGATCCACGTCACCCGTGCGCAGCGCCTGCACGGTGGCACCGAATGTCTCCATCTTGACGATCCGGGGGTTTGCCTCGTCACCGTCCAGCACGTCATAGACGCCGACATAGAACGGTGTCGTGCCGGGCTGGGCAGCCATCAGCAACTCCGCATCGGCGGCAAAGCTGGCGGCATCGGTAAACCGATCCTCGTCACCGCGAACCAGCATGACCATTTCCGAGGTCATGTAGCTGTCCGAAAAATCGACCACCTCTGCGCGGTCCTCGCGGATGGTGATCCCGGTCATGCCCAGATCGAACTGGCCTTCGGCCACAGCGGGGATCATCGCATCCCAGCTGATGGTCTGATAGTCGATGGTCAGGTTCAGTCGGGCCGCAATTTCAGCCATGGCATCGTATTCCCAACCCACGGCCGCGCCGTCCTGCATGAATTGCAGCGGCGGGTAGGCATTTTCGACAGCGACCGTGATCTCTTGCCCTGACAGGTCCGGCAAATGGGCCGCAGCGCTGGCCGCGCCCGCAAACAGGGTGGCGGCGATGGTGGTGATGATTTTCATGTGATCCCCCAAGGATGTGATGTCTGACAGTGACAATCCGTCATGTCACGTGCAAGCCCCGTCCCTGACAGACAGGACAGTCGGCGCGCGCTTTGGTCTTCATGTCGCGGGTTTCGGCATAAAGTGCATCATAAATCAGCAGCCTGTTGCGAAGGCCCGTCCCCGCATCCACCAGCAGCTTCAGCGCCTCGACCGCCATCATGGATCCCACGACACCGGGCAGCGGGCCCGCGACCCCCGCCTCGGCGCAGGTCGGCACCAGGTCAGGGGCCGGGGCTGCGGGGAACACGCAGGCAAAACAGGGCCCACCGCGCGCCGGATCGTACAGTCCCAGTTGCCCTTCCCATTGCGTCAGCGCACCTGCGATCAGCGGCACGCCCGCGGCAACACAGGTTTCGTTGACCAGGTAGCGCGTTTCGAAATTATCGCAGCCGTCCAGCACCAGATCGAAATCCGCGATCAGGTCGGCGGCGATCTCGGGCGTCAGACGGCGGTGATAGGGGCGCAGCTTGACATGCGGGTTCAGTTCCAGGATCGCCTGTTTCGCGGCCGCCACCTTGGGCGTGCCGATCCAGGCGTCGCGGTGAATGACCTGCCGTTGCAGGTTGCTGGCATCCACGTCGTCATCGTCGATCACACCGATCGTCCCGACACCACTGGCGGCCAGATACATCAGCGCAGGCGACCCAAGCCCGCCGGCCCCCACCACCAGAACGCGCGCGCCCTGGAGCGTCGCCTGCCCGGTCCCGCCGATTTCGCGCAGCATGATGTGCCGGGCATAGCGTGTTAGTTCGGTTTCGGTAAATCCCTTGCGCGGGGCCTGTGTTTCAACGGGCTGCACCCGCGCCTTGAGGCGACGCAGGATCACGGAATAGCCCTTGATTAGGATACCGGCGGCGATCAGCAGCAACCACAGGCGGGCATCCCCGCCCGTGGCCTGCCGCAGCGCATTGTCCGCAGGCAGAACGAGGTGGGTCAGGATCACCACGCCCAGCAGGACAAATGTCATGATCCAGCGCCCACGGCGCGGAGCCTTCATGACGGCACCGATCCCCCAGATCGCGCCAATCATCGCAAAAACCATGATCATCAGTCAGTCCCCGTCGATCCAAATCCGCCAGCACCGCGCGCGGTGTCTGTCAGGGAACCTAGGGCAAACTGCGCCTGAACAACCGGGGCCGCGACAAGTTGCGCCACCCGCATCCCGTGGCTGACCACAAAGGGCATATCGCCGAGGTTCACCAGCAGAACGCCAACCTCGCCCCGGTAATCGCTGTCAATGGTGCCGGGTGCGTTCACCACAGTCACACCGTGTTTCAGCGCAAGACCCGACCGTGGCCGCACCTGCACCTCGAACCCGTCGGGAATCGCCATGCGCAGACCCGTGGGGACCACCGCGCGCGCGCCGGGGGCCAGCGTCAGCGTGCCGCGATCAGCAAAGTTTGCACAAACATCCGCACCCGCCGCACCACCCGTCGCATAAAACGGCAGCGGCAGGTCACGATCCGCCCCATCGACAAAGGCAACGTTGATCCTCAAGCGCAGGTCCTACCTTCTTCTGGTCAAAAATATCCGCCCCGCCGGCGAGGCGTCCCGCAGCCTCATGCCAGCGCCTCGGCAAGTTTCTGTGCCAGACGCCGCGCGACCTGTCCCTTGTCCATGCGGGGCCAGTCCTCGGCCCCGGCCTCGGTGATCAGGGTCACGGCATTTTCCGATCCGCCCATGATCCCCGTCCCCTCGGACACATCATTGGCGACGATCCAGTCGCAGCCCTTGCGCAGGCGTTTGGCGGTGGCATTGGCCAGAACATCCTGCGTTTCGGCAGCAAAACCGACAACAAGCCGGGGGCGGTCCTGATCCAGCCCCGCGACCGTGGCAAGGATGTCGGGGTTTTCGGCAAAGGACAGTGATGGCAGGCCGTCCCTGGTTTTCTTGATTTTCTGGTCGCCGGCATTGGCGACGTGCCAATCCGCGACCGCCGCAGCAAAAACGCCCGCATCGGCCGGCAGCGCTGCCATGACGGCCGCGTGCATCTGCCGCGCGGTCTGCACGGTCACAACCTGCACACCCTGCGGGGGCGGCACATCCGCAGGACCGGTCACGAATGTCACCCTTGCACCCAGTGCCGCCAGCGCCACGGCAATCGCCGTGCCCTGCGCCCCAGAGGAACGGTTGGCAATATAGCGCACCGGGTCAATCGGCTCGTGCGTCGGACCGGAAGTCACGATCACATGCTTGCCCGCCAATGGTCCGTCCGCCAGCTGCGCCCGGATGGCGTCCATGATCGCCTCTGGTTCTGCCAGACGACCGGGGCCGTATTCGCCGCAGGCCATGTCGCCCTCATCCGGTCCCACAAAACGGACACCATCGCCGCGCAACGTGGTCAGGTTGCGTTGGGTTGCAGGGTGGTTCCACATGCGCACGTTCATCGCGGGTGCCATCAGCACGGGCGTGTCGGTCGCCAGCAAGAGCGTCGTCGCCAGATCACGCGCCAGACCGCTGGCCGCCTGCGCCATCAGATCGGCAGTCGCGGGTGCCACCACGATCAGGTCCGCCACGCGCGACAGCTGGATATGGCCCATCTCGGCCTCGTCGGTCAGATCGAACAGGTGGTCATAGACCTTTTCCCCGGCCAGCGATGCAACACTGAGGGGGGTCACAAATTCCGACGCCGCACGCGTCATTACGGGCGTAACGCTGGCCCCCGAGGCCCGCAGCAACCGGATCAGCAACAGCGACTTGTAGGCCGCGATACCGCCACCGATGATCAAGAGGATTCGTTTGCCATGCAACATGAGGTGCCCCGCCTGTGGTCGATACAGGTGTAGGCAGGCCGCGCGCGTGATGCAACGGCGGCTAGTTCGCCAGCATCAGGCAAGGGTCATCGCGCGGGATCGGTTGCGTCACATGGACCGCATCGAATGGCGCATCCCCGGGGTCGGTCTCGAACTGGCCCAGCGCCCAGACGGACAGCTCGGGTGCCAAGGTCGCCAGCAGCGCAGGCACCGCAGTGTCAATGCGGGCATGACCGTTACCTGTGATCACGACAACCGGCCCGCCGGTGTCGTCAAACGCATCACGCGTGGCCAGCGCCAAGGCCGCATCCCGCAGGCGCTGCGCCTCGACCATGCCGGGCAGCATGTCCTCTGGCAGCATCCCGCAGTGGGCATCGCGTTGATCGGCAATCAGCCCGTCATAGTCGGGTCCAAAGTTTGTCCACAGGTTGAAACCCGTGACGCCTATTCCCAGCACATCGGCTGCACTGCCTTGCATCGCGGCCATCAGGTCATCGCGGTCCACATCGGCCCCGACAATGACCGCATCCGGTGCCGCCAGAAAGATGGGGTGATACATCGCGAAATCCGGCCAGCCTTTTTCCGACCAGCGCAGGACTGCCCCCAGGGCCGCAGGATCGTCGATCTGCGTCACAGCCTGTGCATCCGCCGGACTGATCATTTCGAACACCAGCGCACTGGGCGCGATCCGTGCAATCAGTTCCGCCTGCATGGCATGATGATCGGGGTTGTCATGCAGTTCACCCAACACGAAAACGTCGGCCCGTGGCAACGGACCGACGTCAGCGACAGCAGGTGTCGCAAGGCAAATAGCCGCGATCAGGCGGATCATGCGAGGAAGTTCATCACTTCCCGGCTCTGGCTCTCGAGGTTCTTGCGCATCTTGCCAAAGGCCGCAGCCTCGAGCTGACGCACGCGTTCCTTTGACAGCCCAAGCTCTGTCCCCAGACTTTCGAGGGTGCGGGGGTCATCGCGGATCTTGCGTTCGCGCACGATGAACCGTTCGCGGTCGTTCAGATCGGACAATGCCGCCAGCAACCAGCCACGCAGACGTTCGTTGTCATGCGACAATTCCACGTTTTCCGCCGCCTGAGAACTGTCGTCCTGCAACGCGTCGATCCACTCGCGCCCTTCGTCTTCGGAGGATTGGGTCGCGTTCAACGAATAGTCGGACCCGGACAGCCGGCCTTCCATCATTTCGACATCGTGCAGCGGAACGCCCACCTCGGTCGAAATCAACTGGCGCATGACGTGCCCTTCAAGCTTGCGACCTTCGGCCGCGGCTTCGCGTTCCAGACGCGCCTGTACCCGGCGCATGTTGAAAAACAGGGATTTCTGGCTGGACGTGGACCCGGTGCGCACCATCGACCAGTTACGCATCACATAGTCCTGAATGGACGCCTTGATCCACCAGACCGCATAGGTCGAAAATCGCACACCGCGATCGGGATCAAATTTTTCGGCCGCCTTCATGAGACCTACAGAGGCCTCCTGAATGAGGTCGTTCATCGGAGCACCATAGCGTTTGAACTTGGCCGCCATCGAAATGGCCAAACGCATGTAAGCGGTGATCAGGCGGTGCAGGCTTTCCTCGCATCGCTCGTCGCGCCAGGCATAGGCCAGTCTGAGTTCTGTTTCCGCATCCAGCAATTCGGCCTTCATTGCTGTGCGTGAGAGTTTCTGATCTGAAAATCCATCAAACGCCATTGGTCATCCCCCTGAAGCTTGCTGTTTGTCATTCCGAACGGGTACAGCTTGAACTTGGGTTGAGAACGCGACGAAAGCATTAAAGTTCCATGAAAAAGTTGGCCAAAGTTACTTTCGTTCTAGGCGGTGCCAACTCTGGCAAGTCCGCCTATGCAGAGGCGCTCTTGCCCAAGACTGGAATTTCAAGGGTTTACGTTGCGACAGCCCAGGCCTTTGACGATGAGATGCGGGCGAAAATTGCAGCCCACCGCCTGCAACGCGGACCGGACTGGACCACGATAGAGGCCCCGATGGATGCCCCGCAGGTCCTGCGCAGGCAATCGCCGGACGCCGTGGTACTGCTAGACTGTGTCACGTTGTGGCTGACCAACGTGATATTGGCAGAGGCGGATGTGGACCGCGCCTGTGCCGATCTGCTGGATGCGATTGCCGCCTGCCCCTGCCCCGTCGTCGTGGTCTCCAACGAGGTGGGCATGGGCATCGTACCGGACAACGCGCTGTCGCGCAGGTTCCGTGCGGCACAGGGCCGCCTGAACCGCGACCTGGCCGCACAGGCCGATCAGGTGGTCGCCGTGATGGCAGGCCTGCCCCTGGTGCTCAAGGCGGCACCATGACGACGCTCTGGCTGGTCCGGCATGGGCCCACGCATCAAAAATCCATGACCGGTTGGCGTGATGTGCCAGCGGATCTGTCAGACCGGGCAGCGCTGGCGCGTCTTGCCGGCCACCTGCCGGCCGGGCCGGTGGTATCGTCGGATCTGATCCGCGCCGTGACCACGGCAGATGCCATCCAGGGTGACCGCCTGCGTCTGCCCCATGACCCGGCATTGCGTGAAATCGATTTTGGTGCCTGGGACGGCTTGCACCATACACAGGTCAGTGCCCGCGACCCGGTGCTGTCACGTCAGTTCTGGGAACAGCCCGGTGACCTGCGCGCACCCGACGGCGAGAGCTGGAACGACCTGACGGACAGGGTCACCGCGGCAATTGACGCGCTGATTGCGTTCCATGCCCCGCAACATCTGATCGTGGTGGCCCACATGGGCGTGATCATGTCGCAATTCACCCGCGCCGGGGGCAATGCCTATCAGGCGATGAGCCACAGCATCGACCCGCTCAGTGTCAGCAGGATAGACCGGGGCATCGACGGCTGGACGCTGGGTGCGGTCAATCACCGCCCTTGATGGCCCCTATCACGGATAACCGTTGGCGCGACGCCACATTTGCCCGCTAAAATGGATTAACATCAAGGAGATCCACCATGACCTACGACCTGTTTATCGGAGACCGTACGTTTTCCAGCTGGTCCCTGCGCGGATGGTTGATGCTTGCAGCCTTTGATTTGCCGTACCGCAGCCATATGGTGGGGCTCTATTCCGGGACGATGGCGGCCGACCTTGCTGATCTGGCTCCGGCACGCACTGTCCCGGTGTTGCGGACGCCGCAGGGCCATGTGCTGACCGATAGCATCGCCATGGCCGAAACACTGGCTGAGGCGCATCCTCAGGCCGGTCTGTACCCGGCCGATCCCGGCGCACGCGCGCTGGCCCGGTCGCTCGTGGCCGAGATGCACAGCGGATTTGCGGCCCTGCGCGGCGATTGTCCGATGATGCTGGCCCACGGCTGGCAAGGGTTCACCCCCGGACCGGACGTGCTGGCCGATCTGGCGCGCTTGGAAACACTCTGGGCGCTGGCCCGTGCGCGCCATGGAGCCGGCGGTCCCTGGCTGTTCGGGACCTATTCGCTGGCGGATGTTTTCTATGCGCCCGCGGCATTGCGCATCGCCACATACGACCTGCCGGTGTCTGACGCGGCGCAGGCCTATGTTGCCGCCCACCTGAACGATCCGCTGATCCGGCAATGGCGGGCGATGGGGCTCACGCAGAGCTACGATCCGATGCCCTATGCGATGGATCTGCCCAAACGCCCTTGGCCCGGCCCCGCGCCACTGCAGGCCCGCGCCGTCGATCAGGGCACCGCCGAAAACCGGACCTGCCCTTATTCGGGGGATCCCGTGACCCACCTCATGACCATGGACGGACGCACGTTCGGATTTTGCAACGCGTTTTGCCGCGACAAGACCGTGGCCGATCCTGCTGCATGGCCAAAATTCATGGCACTGGTCTGACCTTCTTCTGGTCAGAAATATCCCGGGGGGCCGCAGGCGGGGGCAGCGCCCCCTCCGACATCGAAATCAGCCCGGCGTTAACCAATTAACAACGATCTCGCAGTCAACTGGCACGGCAACCACCACAGGCCGCCATGACCGCCCTTGCCTATACAGTCGCCTTTGACGGCATCGACGCGCGGCTGGTGCAGGTGCAATGCGCCATCACCCCCGGACTGCCGGCCTTTGCCATCGTGGGATTGCCGGACAAGGCTGTATCAGAGGCACGCGAGCGTGTGCGGGCGGCCCTCGCAGCCCTTGCCATCGCGTTCCCAGCGCACGGATCAGCATCAACCTGTCGCCTGCCGACATCCTCAAGGAAGGGTCGCATTTCGATCTGCCCATCGCCCTGGCGGTGCTGGGGGCCATCGACATCCTGCCCAAGGATGACATCGCCGCCACCGTGGCCCTGGGCGAGCTGTCGCTGAACGGCGCATTGGTGCCAGTGACAGGCGCACTGCCTGCCGCCGTGGCCGCCGGGTCAGAGGATCGCGCGCTGATGTGTCCGCAGCCCTGCGGTGCAGAGGCCGCCTGGGTGGACAGCGTCCGCGTCCTGGCCCCTGCCACGCTGTCGCAGGCCATCGACCATTTCACCGGACGCCGCGTGCTGGACCCTGCCGAGGCTGGCGAGGTCACCCAACACAGCGGCGCGCGTTGCCTGTCCGAGGTCAAGGGCCAGGAACGTGCGAAACGCGCACTGGAAATCGCGGCGGCCGGGCGGCACCATCTGATGATGGTCGGCACGCCGGGATCAGGCAAATCCATGCTCGCTGCCCGCCTGCCCGGTCTGTTGCCGCCTCTGACGCCGGTCGAGGCGCTGGAAACCTCGATGATCCATTCCGTCGCGGGATTGCTGACCGAGGGCGGCATCAACCGCACGCGACCCTTTCGCGAACCGCATCACACCGCATCCACCCCCGCAATCGTCGGCGGCGGGCGCGGGGCCAAACCAGGCGAAATCAGCCTCGCGCACAATGGTGTGCTGTTCATGGACGAATTCCCCGAATTTCCGCGCCAGGTGCTGGAAACGCTGCGGCAACCCATCGAGACGGGCGAGGTGGTCGTTGCCCGCGCCAATGCGCACGTCCGCTATCCCTGCCGGTTCATGCTGGTGGCGGCGGCGAACCCTTGCAAATGTGGGTATCTGCCCGATCCGGCCCGCGCTTGCGGGCGCGCACCCGTCTGTGGCGACGATTACCTTGGACGCATTTCCGGGCCACTGATGGATCGTTTCGATTTGCGGGTCGAGGTGCCGCCGGTGGCCTATACCGATCTCGACTTGCCCGCGACAGGCGAAACATCACAGGTGATCGCTCAGCGCATTGCCGGTGCGCGCCGCATCCAGACGGATCGCTATGACGAAGAATCCGCGATGTGGTCCAATGCCGATGCACTGGGCGACGTGCTAGAGGCGGTTGCTACCCCTGACGATGCAGGCCGCGCGTTGCTGCGCGACGTGGCCGAACGCTTTGGCCTGTCCGCGCGGGGATATCACCGCGTGCTACGCGTCGCCCGCACGATTGCCGATCTCGAATCCAGCGATGACGTGGGCCGCGCCCATATCGCCGAGGCCGTCAGCTTTCGATTGACCCTGACCAAGGAGGTCTAGGTTCCAAACCCATTGGTCCGGTGCCTAGGTCACCTTTTTCACGAATTGCGATTTCAGGCCCATCTGGCCAAATCCGGGGACCTTGCAGTCGATATCGTGATCGCCGTCCACCAAACGGATATTGCTGACCTTTGTGCCGACCTTGACCACACCGGACCCGCCCTTGAGGCGCAGATCCTTGATCACGGTGACCGTGTCGCCATCCGCCAGCGGGTTGCCCACCGCATCGCGCACCACGTCAGCGGCGGTATCCGCGGCTGACCACGCATGGCCGCAGGCGGGACAATTCAACAAGGCATCAACCGCATATGTCATGTCGGCAGCACATTCGGGGCACGGTGGCAGGGTATCATCCACCTGCACCGCCTAGACCACCGGCGTGCCACACACAACAAAACACCCGCCACGCGGATGCGGGCGGGTATTCTTTCGATGTCCGTTTTCGCGGGTCAGGTCAGCCTTTGGCTTCCAGCGCCTCGATCCGCGCAAGAAGGGCCGCATTCTCTTCGCGCGCCTTTTGCGCCATGGCGCGGACGGCGTCGAATTCTTCGCGCGTGACGAAATCACGGTCGGCCAGCCAGCGGTCCATCATGCCCGAGATGGCGTTGTTCGCCTCGTCCTTGGCACCTTGGGCCACGCCCATCGCGTTGGTCATCAATTGGCTGATGTCGTCGAAAATCTTGCCGCGTTGTTGCATGGTATCCACCTGCGCTGAGGAATTTGTTATATCGTATATGGGCGGCGGCGCGCCTGTATTCAAGCGCGGCTGGTTGACTTCACCCGCGCCCGATTACACAGATGGCGGCATGTTGGCCGCCCTTCCCTTTCCCGATATCTCGCCCGAGGTATTTTCGATCGACCTGTTCGGGCGCAGTTTTGCCCTGCGCTGGTATGCGCTGGCCTATATCGTGGGCATCGCCATCGGCTATCAGATGATCAAGCAGGCGCTGAACCGCCCCGTGCTGTGGCGCGGTGAACCGCCGGTCGCGGCGGCGCGGCTGGAGGATTACCTGACCTATATCGTGGTGGGTGTGATCGCGGGCGGGCGTCTGGGCTACTGCCTGTTCTACCAACCGGCTTACTACCTGGCCAATCCACTGGAAATTCCCGCGATCTGGACCGGCGGCATGTCGTTTCACGGCGGATTTCTGGGGGTCGTGCTGGCAGTCTATCTGTTCAGCCGCCGCAATGGCGCGTCGTTCGGGTCGATGGCGGACGTGACCTGTCTGGCCGCGACACCCGCGATCCTGCTGGTGCGTATCGCGAATTTCGTCAACGGAGAGCTGTGGGGTCGCCCGACCGACGTGCCCTGGGCCGTCGTGTTTCCCGGGGCTGCGGCACAGGACTGTGGTGACATAATGGGGCTGTGCGCACGGCACCCCAGCCAATTGTACGAATCCGCACTCGAAGGGTTGGTGCTGGGCGCGATCCTGCTGTTTCTTGTATACCGCCGTGGCGGGTTGAAGGCACCTTGGTTCATCACGGGCGTGTTCTGCGCGGGCTATGCGCTGGCGCGGTTCATGATCGAATTCGTACGCCAGCCCGATGCGCAGTTTCAGGGCCCGGGCAACCCGCTGGGCTGGGCGCTGGATTTCGGCGCATGGGGTCTGACGATGGGCCAATTGCTTAGCCTGCCGATGATCCTGTTTGGTCTGACACTGATCTTCCTTTCGCGCCGATGACACTGGCTGATCGTCTGATGGCGCGCATCGCCACTGACGGCCCGATGACATTGGCCGACTACATGTCCACCTGCCTGCTGGACCCCATCGACGGCTATTACGCGACCCGCGACCCGTTCGGGGCGGCTGGCGATTTCATAACCGCGCCCGAGATCAGCCAGATGTTCGGAGAGCTGATCGGCCTCGCGCTGGCGCAGGCGTGGATGGATCAGGGATCGCCCAAGCGGTTTTCGCTGGCTGAACCGGGACCGGGGCGCGGCACGCTGATGGCGGATATCCTGCGCGCCACAGCACGGGTGCCGGGATTCCGCGATGCCGCAGAGGTCCATCTGATCGAGGCATCCCCGGTGCTGCGCGCGGCACAGGCGCAGCTGGTGCCCGATGCGATCTGGCTGGATCATCTGGATGCCCTGCCTGCCCAGCCCCTGTTTCTGGTCGCCAACGAATTTTTCGACGCGCTGCCGATCCGGCAGTTTCAGCGCGACGATCGTGGCTGGCGCGAACGTGTCGTGGGACTGTCGGATGGTGCACTGACGCTGGGACTGACCGAACCCGCCCCGCTGGCAATGCTGGCGGACCGCATGGACGACACCCGCGACGGCGACGTGATCGAGGTCAGCAAGCATGCGCAGGACGCAGCACGCATTATCGGTGCGCGCATCGCAGGTCATGGTGGTGCGGCACTGATCGTGGATTACGGCGGCTGGACCAGTTTCGGCGACACGTTCCAGGCGGTGCAGGCGCACCAGCCCGTCGATCCCTTTGCGACACCGGGGGCGGCGGACCTGACAGCGCATGTCGATTTCGCGGCATTGGCGCAGGCAGCACAGCCTGCGCTGCACAGCAAACTAACGCCACAAGGCGTGTTCCTCGAACGCCTCGGGATCAGCAACCGGGCGCAGGCGCTTGCCAAAGGTTTGAGCGAACCCGCACGCGAAACCCTGATTTCGGCCCATCGACGGTTGACCCACCCCGCCGAAATGGGCGACCTATTCAAGGTATTGGGCCTGTATGCCGCAGGCAGCACGCCGCCACCGGGACTGACCGCATGACACTTGCCCCGATTACCGACGATGCCCTGGCAAACTTGCGCCACGGTTTTTTCACCCGCAAGGGTGGTGCGTCCTCTGGTATCTACGCATCGCTCAATTGCGGGATCGGCAGCGCCGATCAGTCGGAAATCGTGGCGATCAACCGTGAACGGGTCGCAAGTCACATGGGGGTCGACCCGGATTGGCTGGTGGGTGTCTATCAGGTGCATTCGCCCGATGTGGTGGCCGTCACGGGGCCATTGACCACACTGCCCAAGGCCGACGGGATCGTCACGGCCACCCCCGGCGTTGCCCTGTGCACCCTGACCGCCGATTGCCAGCCCGTGCTGTTCGCCGATGCGCAGGCGCGGGTGATCGGCGCGGCCCACGCCGGCTGGAAAGGCGCGCTGTCGGGCGTCTTGGAAAACACGATCGACGCAATGGTGGCACTGGGTGCGGACCGGGCGCGGATCAGCGCCGTCATCGGACCATCCATCAGCCAGTCCGCCTATGAGGTCGGACCGGAGTTCATGGATGCCTTTTTGACCGAAGACGACGCCAACAGCCGATTCTTTGCGAATGGCGCAGGCGACAGGCTGCATTTCGATCTGCCCGCCTACGGGTTGCACCGGCTGCGCGGTGCCGGGATCGGTCATGCATCATGGACGCGGCACTGCACCTATGCGGACCCTGCGCGATTCTTCAGTTATCGCAGGTCCACCCATGCCAATGATGCAGATTACGGGCGCATGATTGCGTCCATCGTGCTGGATTAGGGCCGCTTTGCGGCGACATGCCGCCGCCGTTTTGCCACAAAACGCGAAACAATGCGCGGGCCGCGGGCCGCATTGACCCAAAATTCAGCACAAAAACACTGAAAACATCGTGTTTCGCATGCGGCAACAACGTTGCCAAAGTTCATCCGCCCCTGCCTGCACAAAAACTGAAAATCCCGATCGATTGTCCAATTGCTGCCCATTCCCGGGGTGAAACTGTTTCCAATCCCGCAGAAAAGTGCGGGCTTTTTGAAACAGAGGACCGAGATTATGAGCAAATCACGCTGGATGAAGAACACCATCGCCGAAGCCGAGAAATGCACGACCAAGATGCCCTGGGAGCGCGGATTGCGCCGTCAGGCCATGATCGCGCGCCGGCTTGAAACCGAAGGTCGCGACAAGAAGATCTCTCTGGCACCGCTTCCCGAAGGCATGTCGCTGGCAGGCTAGGCCGCGCACCGATTTCCCGACGACCGGCTGCTTCCCCTCGGCCGGTCCACTGCCCCCGTGCGGACCACCTCTGGCCGCACGGGCTTTTTCCACCACACCAGAGGGACGCACTGGCCACTCAGATGGCGGTAAAATCATCCGCCAGGGCGCGAACCACGGCGCACAGCGCGTCATGGGTGTCAGCACCCCCATCCATTGCAGAATGATACAGCGCCCGCTGGCGATCCGCGTCGGTTCCCGACCTTGCGATATCGGCAATCCGCGACGCCTCGGCCACGCTATCCAGCGCCGACACATCCTCTGAAATCAGATCCAGCAGTTCATCCATCAGCTGCGGCATCGGCACGATCCGATCGGCTGCGCTGTCGATCAGGCCAGCCGAGACACCGTATCGCTGCGCGCGCCAGCGATTTTCCTGCACCATGATCGGGTCGGATTCCCGCCAGGGCTGTCCATTGCGGGTGCGCCGACATAACGTCCGGGTCAGCGCCTGCACGACCGCCGCGATCGTCAGCGTATCCGCGAGGCGCGGGGAGACATCGCAAATTCGTGTCTCCAGCGTGGGAAATTTGCCCGACGGGCGCAGATCCCACCATATCTTGGACGAATCCTCGATCACACCAAGCCCGACCAGGCGCTGGACACGCGATTCCCAGTCCGCCCAGTCCCGCAAGCGCGGTGGCAACCCCGTCCGCGGCATGGAATCGAAAACCGCCATGCGATAGCTGGCAAGCCCGGTGTCCCTGCCCTGCCAAAACGGCGAAGACGCGGACAAGGCCAGAAGATGCGGCAAAAAATAGGACAGCTGGTTCATCAGCGCGATGCGACTGTCCTGATCGGGCAACCCCACGTGAACGTGCATGCCACCGATCAACATGCGTCGTGCGACGGCCCCCAGATCATCGTCCAGCTGTTCATAGCGCGGCTTGTCCGTGCGGCCTTGCTGTTTCCAATCACCAAAAGGATGGCAAGAGGCCGCGACAGGCCGTAGCCCATGGTCTGCGGCCAGTTCCGCAACGGTTCTGCGCAATTGCCCTAGATCGGCGCGTGCCTCGGCGATGGTGGCACAAATTCCGGTTCCGACCTCGACCTGGCAGTTCAGGAATTCGGTGCTGACCTGATTCCCCAGCGCCCCGGTCAGTGCCGCCATCAGCGAATCCGGTGCTGCAACCAGGTCAAACGTATCTGCATCGACCAGCAGATATTCCTCTTCGATCCCAATGGTGAATTCAGGCAACTGTGTCACGTCTGTGCTTTCCCTCGTGATTCCCGCCGCGTGCAGACCTTTGATTCGGCCAAATATGGCAAAATTCCCCGTCATTCCCTAAACAATCACCGCCAAGACGGAGAACTATCGCCGGTCACAACTCAATCCTGCGAATAGTTTGACGAAATGCGGCGGATGACGCCTTAATCAACCCAACAGCAACGATCTCCTCAGATGTTGTCGGTGGGGCCGACAGATGATGTGACAAGCCAGATGGTGCGACACATGTTAAATCAGTCCCTCCCGCGGTCCGCGTCTTATGCGCCGCAACGAAATACGACCCCGGTTTCCTCAGACCGGACAGCTGGTCTGGATGGACAATCTCGACGCGTGAAGCCTCTCATGCGTCGCTACGAGATTGTCCATCTGACTCCCTCTTCTGACATTGATGATGTGACCCGGATTGCCCCGGCAATACCTCTTTTTGAAAATTGCTTTGCCGCGATTGGACGCGGCGCGATCGTTACCACGGACACCGGCCCCTGCGCGGTCGAGGACCTGTGGCCCGGCGACCGTGTGATGACGACCAGTCACGGTATGGTTCAGCTCTTGTGGAAAGGCTGCATGCAGATCGTACCGGGGGCGCAGAACGCAAATCCCGAGATGGGAACGATGACGCGATTGACGCAGGACGCACTGGGCTACCGCAAACCGAATGCGGACCTCGTGCTTGGCCCGGCCGCACGCATTGCCCACCGTCACAACATGAGCAAGCGTCTGTCCGGCGACGAGGTATCGTTCATCCCCGCGCGTGATTTCATCGACCAGTCCGCGATCGTCGAACTGCATCCGGCCACGGCGGTCGACGTCTATCAGCTGGGCTTTCGCGAACATGCCAGCATCCTCATCGGCGGCGGTCTGGAGGTTGAATCGCTGCACCCCGGCCTGCCGCACCTGCTCAAGCTGCGCAATGACGGCCGCGAGCTGTTGATGTCGATGTTTCCGCACATGCAGCAGCTGGGTGATTTCGGCCCGTTACTGCATCCACGCCTGCATCTGCGCGATCTGGACCTGTCATCCATTGCATGAGGCCTATGTCACAGGACATGTCGTCTGGCGGATAGGCATACGCTTATGACGGGTAGTATCAGGCGTCTTTTGCCAGTCGCGCCTCGAGCACATCGAACGGTACGCCCGGCTCATCCTTGGCACCACGGATCACGAGGGACGTCTTGACGCTTGCCACGTTGGGCGCGCTGGTCAATTCCTCGGTCAGGAAACGCTGAAAGGTCCGCAGGTCGGGGGCCACGCATTTCAGGATAAAATCGACCTCGCCATTTAGCATATGACATTCGCGTACCAGCGGCCAATGTTCGCAACGCCCCTCGAATGCCGACAGATCGGCCTCGGCCTGACTGACCAGACCGACCATGGCAAAAACCTGAACCTCGAACCCCAGTTCGCGCGGATCGACATCGGCGTGATAGCCGAGAATATAGCCCTGCTCCTCCAGTGTGCGGACACGGCGCAGGCAGGGCGGCGCGCTGATGCCGACCCGTTTTGCCAATTCCACATTGGTCATCCGGCCATCGGCCTGGAGTTCTGCAAGAATCATCCGGTCGATTTCGTCCAGCTTTGCACCCGGCATTTTGGGGGGTCTCTCCTTGTTGTTGCTTTGATTACTACGACCAAAGGCAAACCTGCGCAACAAAGTTTCATTGACGCGCAACTTTCAGAAACGCAGTTGACCTTTCGCTGCCAGCCCGGCCCGACTATATGGGGAACAACACCGACAGGAGGTCCCATGTCCACACCCCAGCACACCCGTGTCCTGATCGTAGGCTCTGGCCCGGCAGGCTATACCGCAGGCGTCTATGCATCCCGCGCGATGCTGGAACCCATGCTGATCCAGGGGATCGAACCGGGCGGTCAGCTGACCACCACCACCGAGGTCGAAAACTGGCCCGGCGATACCGAAGTGCAGGGCCCCGACCTGATGGTCCGGATGGAGGCCCACGCCCGCGCGATGGGCTGCAACATCGTGCATGACATCGTCACGGATCTGGACCTGTCCAAACGTCCCTTTACCGCGACCTGCGACAGCGGGTCGGTTGTGACGGCTGACGCGGTGATTTTGGCCACCGGTGCCCGCGCAAAATGGCTGGGCCTGCCATCCGAGGATAAATTCAAGGGTTTTGGCGTCAGCGCCTGCGCGACCTGCGACGGGTTTTTCTACCGTGGTCAGGAAATCATCGTGGTCGGCGGCGGCAATACGGCCGTCGAAGAGGCGCTGTTCCTGACGAATTTCGCATCCAAGGTGACGCTGGTGCACCGCCGCGACGAATTGCGCGCGGAAAAAATCCTGCAAAACCGTTTGCTGAAAAACCCCAAGATCGAAACCCTGTGGTTCCACGAGATCGACGAGATCGTCGGCACGGAAAACCCCAAGGGGGTCGAGGCGGTGCGCCTGAAACACGTCGAAACCGGCGAGATCACGGAAATCGCAGCCAAGGGCGTGTTCATCGCCATCGGTCACGCGCCGGCGTCCGAACTGGTCAAGGACAAGCTGGAAACCCACAATGGCGGCTATGTGGTGGTCGAACCCGGCACGACACGCACGGCGATCCCCGGCGTTTTCGCCGCTGGTGACCTGACCGATCATGTCTATCGTCAGGCCGTGACCAGCGCCGGGATGGGCTGCATGGCGGCACTGGATGCGGAACGGTTCCTGGCCGAACAGGAAGACAGTGATGTCGAGGCCGACACGACATTGCCGCTGGGCTACGGCGCGCCTGTGAACGCAGCCGAGTAAAAGGCGCAGGCCAATTTGATGCAAATTCGGGGCCGGGCTGCGCATTGCAGACCGGCCCCGTTTTTTCTGTGGCGCCGCGCAATGGCGCGCAGGGCGGCGCATTGGCCATGCACCTGCCCTGTTTTCAGCGCAAATCCGCGATTTTCAGCCTTGGACACATGTTTGTTCTTTTGTGAACGCAATTTTCCTGTATGCGTTCACGCGTGAACAAAGATTGAGTCGTGATCGTGGCCGTCCAGACCATAGCACCCATATCTGACGAAGAGGTCGCCCTGTTTCGGCTGCTGCGTCAAGTCAACGTTGCGCCCGAGGCGTCGCAACGTGCGACGGCTGTGGCGCTTGGGGTGTCGCTTGGACGTCTGAACGCATTGCTCAAGTCGGCGGTTGCCGCCGGATTCATCCAGATCAGCGACCGTGCCAGCGCCGACCGGCGACAGCGGTTTTCCTATGTGCTGACCCATCGCGGGGCAGCCGAAATGGTGCGGTTGAGGGATCAGTTCCTTGCCCGAAAATTCGCTGAATACGACGCCCTTCATGCCGAACTGACCGGAACGACCAGCGGCTACATTCCAACCACCCACAGGACCCAAATGATGCAAAACAACCTTGCCCCTATCCCAGAGCTATATGTGTCGTTCGAGAGCGCACAAAAGATGAAGCATGAGGCCGGGAATCTGACCAGCCACGACCTGACGCCACGCCAGATCTGCGATCTGGAACTGCTGATGAACGGTGGCTTCAACCCGCTCAAGGGGTTCCTGTCCGAGGCAGATTACAACGGTGTCGTGGAAAATATGCGCACCGCAGACGGCCACCTGTGGCCCATTCCGATCACGCTGGACGTGACTGACGCCTTTGCCGACACGATCGAACTGGGTCAAGACATCGCGCTGCGCGACCAGGAGGGCGTGATCCTTGCGACCATGACGGTTACGGACAAATGGGTGCCGAACAAGGCCCGCGAGGCCGAGATGGTCTTTGGTGCCGACGATTCCGCGCACCCCGCCGTCAACTATCTGCACAACACCGCAGGCAACGTCTATCTGGGCGGCCCGGTGACCGGCATCCAGCAGCCGGTGCACTATGATTTCCGCGCCCGCCGCGACACGCCCAACGAATTGCGCGCCTATTTCCGCAAGCTGGGCTGGCGCAAGGTCGTGGCGTTCCAGACCCGCAACCCGCTGCACCGCGCGCATCAGGAACTGACCTTCCGCGCCGCCAAGGAGGCACAGGCCAACCTGCTGATCCACCCCGTCGTGGGCCTGACCAAGCCGGGCGACGTCGATCACTTTACCCGCGTGCGCTGCTACGAGGCGGTTCTGGACCAGTATCAGCCGTCAACGACCACCATGTCCCTGCTGAACCTCGCCATGCGCATGGCCGGTCCGCGCGAGGCCGTCTGGCACGGGCTGATCCGCAAGAACCACGGCTGCACCCATTTCATCGTCGGCCGCGACCACGCAGGCCCCGGCAAGAACTCTGCCGGTGACGATTTCTACGGCCCCTACGATGCGCAGGACCTGTTCCGCGAGCATCAAGAGGAAATGGGCATCGAAATGGTCGATTTCAAACACATGGTTTATGTGCAGGAACGCGCCCAATACGAGCCCGCAGACGAGATCGAGGACCGCGACAACGTCACGATCCTGAACATTTCCGGAACCGAATTGCGCCGCCGCCTGCAAGAGGGCCTGGAAATCCCGGAATGGTTCAGCTTTCCGCAGGTCGTTGAAGAGCTGCGCCGCACGAAACCAGCGCGGTCCAAGCAAGGGTTCACCGTGTTCTTCACCGGCTTCTCGGGGTCCGGCAAATCCACCATCGCCAACGCGCTGATGGTCAAGCTGATGGAAATGGGTGGCCGCCCGGTCACGTTGCTGGACGGTGACATCGTGCGCAAGAACCTGTCGTCGGAACTTGGCTTTTCCAAGGAACACCGCGACCTGAACATCCGCCGGATCGGCTATGTCGCGTCCGAGATCACCAAGAACGGCGGCATCGCCATCTGTGCGCCGATTGCGCCCTATGCCACGACCCGCCGCGCGGTGCGTGAAGAGATCGAGGATTTCGGCGCATTCATCGAAGTGCACGTCGCAACCTCGATCGAGGAATGCGAGCGCCGCGACCGCAAGGGCCTGTACAAGCTGGCACGCGAAGGCAAGATCAAGGAATTCACCGGAATTTCAGACCCCTATGACGTTCCGAAGGACCCCGAACTGCGGCTGGATACCGAAGGACAGGATGTCGACAACTGCGCGCATCAGGTCATTCTGAAGCTGGAATCCATGGGCCTGATCAGCGGCTAGATCCAACGCGAACATGCAAAACAAAAGGCCGGGCATCAGCCCGGCCTTTTTTCTGTGGTCGGCCACAAACTGCGACCTCTTGCCACGTCCTCTCCATGATTTTGCCCAGATCGGCTGCGATCACGATCAAAACAAAACTGCTCTCAAGAGAGGAAAAAGGGAATGCGTATCCTGGCGGTGGACGACGACCCTATCATTCTTGACTTTCTTTGCGATCCTGACGTTCTGGGCGGCACACACGTGATCACGCCCGTTAGCTGCGCGGCGGACGCACTGCGGGCCATCGCCGAGGCAGACACGCCTTTTGATGCGCTGCTGATCGATATCTACCTGCCCGGCCAGAACGGGATGGCGCTGTGTGGCGCCGTGCGCAAACTGAATGACTACGATCAGACACCGATCGTGATCATGACAGCCAGCAACGATGTCGATCTGATCCAAGAGGCATTTTCTGCCGGTGCGACCGATTTTGTCAGGAAACCTTTTGACGGTCTCGAACTGCTGACACGTGTGCTGGTTGCCGAAACACTGGCTGACGCGGTTCAAAAAAGGCGTGAGGCACAGATCCGGGTAAACAGCCTGTCCGTGCTGTTGACGGACGCGTTTTCCCTGCTGCCGCCGCAGTCCGCACAGACCGGATTGTTGCGCTATATGGAGCTTGAAAACCGATTGCTGACCGCTCCGCAGGGCTGTCATGCGTTGCACCTGTTCCACATCATGGTCCCTCATGCCGAGCGCACCCCCAAGCCACAAGAGGCCGAGGCCTTTGCCGCTGACCTGCGCGCGGTCGCCAGTGCCGCGCTGTCATCAGGCAACCACAAGATGGACCTGGCCTATGCGGGTCATGGTCTGTTCGTCGGTGTGACCTACGGCCGCCGCAGCGAATCCATGAGCGCACTACAGATCAACATCGTGAAATCGCTGATCGAAGCCGGGCAGGACCGGATTGCCGACGGCATCACATGCGGCAGCATTTCAGGGACACGCGTCTGGACCAGCAGAACCGCGGTGGCCGCGGTTCGGCATTTCGTGAATGTTCATGCGGATTGCAGTGGATCCGGCGACGTTATGGACGACGAACTGTTCGAAGTCGCCTGACGCCGCTGCATGGGCGAACCGGACTGGTTCGCCCCGTCGGCTATTGCAGTGTCACCAACTGCATGTCGTGTTCGGCGGCCAGATGTGTTGCGATGCCTTCACTGGCAACAAGTGCGACCTGTTCGCCCTTGGTGTTGTGCACGGCGAAGAGCGTATCCAGATCGCCCGCCTGCTGGCGGACATCATCGGGCAGATCGTCAACCTGTACCTGCTTGAGATAGACGATGTTCTGGCCCAGATCGGCGAAGTCTTTTTTCGTAAACATGATTTAACCTTTCGAGATCTGTATTGTCTGGATAACGCGGTCAGGCTGCTTTCGGTTCAGATCGATGTGCAACAAGCCGTTTTCCATCGTGGCAGCACCGACTTCGACACCGTCGGCCAACACGAATGCCCGTTGAAACTGCCGCCCGGCGATACCGCGATGCAAAAACACGCGTTCGCCCATATCCTCGGTCATTCGGCCACGGATCAACAGGGTCGCGTCCTCGACCGTGATGCTCAGGTCGTCCTCCGCAAAGCCCGCGACGGCGAGCGTGATCCGGTAGGATGTGTCAGAGGTCTGTTCGATATTGTAGGGTGGATAACCTTCGTTGCCGGATTTGGCGGTGCGTTCCACCAGCCGTTCCAGCCCCTCGAACCCCAGCAGGAACGGATGCGTTCCCAAAGCCAATTTCGTCATTGCGATCAGTCCTTATATGCAAGCGACATCAATCGTGCGGTCCCGTTGCGGCAACCGTCCTTATAAAAATATGGGTGCAGCGCGCCCCCCGCGCAAGACCCTATGCCTGTGGGTCAGTTCGCGCTAAAAGGACGTTCAGACAGACAGGCAACCGCGCATGAACACCTCATCCCGACTTTCAGAGACCGAAGTGCAGCGCATCGAATTGGGCGTGCTGCGGCAGGAACACCATGATCTCGACCTTGCGATTTCCGCGTTGCAGATGACACACCCCGGCGACGTGCTGACCATCAAGCGGCTGAAACGCAAGAAACTGATGCTCAAGGATAGGATCGCGCGGATCGAGGACCAGCTGAACCCCGACATCATCGCCTAAAGGCGCATTGCGCCCCTGCGGCTGCTGACTATAGTGCCGCTTCGTTCAATTACCGGGGTGTCCCGCCATGACCCAACCACCTGTCGGCATCATCATGGGTAGCCAGTCCGACTGGCCCACGATGAAAGAGGCCGCGCTGATCCTCGACACCCTTGGCATCGCCTATGAAACCCGGATCGTGTCGGCGCATCGCACGCCGGACCGTTTGTGGGACTATGGCAAGGGTGCTGTGGATCGCGGGTTGCAGGTCATTATCGCAGGGGCCGGGGGTGCGGCCCATCTGCCCGGCATGATGGCGTCGAAAACGCGCGTGCCGGTGATCGGCGTGCCGGTCCAGACCAAGGCGCTGTCGGGCGTGGACAGCCTGTATTCGATCCTGCAAATGCCGCGCGGATTTCCTGTCGCAACCATGGCGATCGGGGCTGCTGGCGCACAGAATGCCGGCCTGATGGCGGCCGGAATCCTCGCCCTGCAGGACGCCGATCTGGCCGCCCGTCTGGACCAGTGGCGCAGCGATCTGTCCGCATCCATTCCAGAGGTCCCGACCGATGACTGAACCGCTGCGCACAGGCGCGACCATCGGCATTCTGGGCGGCGGCCAGTTGGGCCGGATGCTGTCAGTGGCCGCCAGCCGGTTGGGCTTCAAGACCTGCGTGTTCGAGCCGGGTTCCGATTGTCCGGCAAGCCATGTGGCGAATTTCCATCTCAAGGCCGATTACGACGATCATGCGGCACTCGAACGCTTTGCCCGGTCGGTCGATGTGATCACCTATGAATTCGAAAACATCCCCACTGCCGCGTTGGATGTGCTGGAGGCGATCACGCCGATCCATCCCAACCGCCGCGCGCTTGCGACCTCGCAGGATCGTTTGACGGAAAAGGAATTTCTGATCGGCCTCGGCCTGTCGGTCGCCCCCTTCGCCGATGTGACAGATGCGGACAGCCTGCGCGCCGCGCTGAACAGTATCGGCACACCGTCGATCCTGAAAACCCGGCGCATGGGATATGACGGCAAGGGACAGGCCCGGATCAAATCGCCGGACGATGCAGACGCCGCCTTGGCCGCAATGAACGGTGCGCCTGCCGTGCTGGAAGGTTTCGTCGATTTTCAACGCGAGGTGTCGGTGATTGCCGCCCGCGCGCAGGACGGGTCCGTCGCCTGCTATGACCCCGGCGAAAACGTGCACCGCGACGGTATTTTGCACACCACGACAGTGCCTGCATCACTCTCGCCCAGTCAGCGCACCGACGCCGTGCTGATTGCAGCACGCGTGTTGAACGCGCTGGACTATGTGGGCGTTCTGGGGGTCGAGCTGTTCGTGACACGCAATGCGTTGATCGTGAATGAAATCGCACCGCGCGTGCATAATTCGGGCCACTGGACGCAAAATGGTTGCGCCATTGACCAGTTCGAACAGCACATCCGCGCGGTGGCGGGCTGGCCGCTGGGCGACGGAAGCCGCCACAGCAATGTCACCATGGAAAACCTGACCGGCGACGACATGGACCGTGTTCCTCAGATCGCAAAAACTGACGCAAGCTTGCACCTATATGGCAAGGCCGAGGTCAAACCGGGTCGCAAGATGGGTCATGTGAACACGGTCACGGGTGCGGCGACCTAGTCCCGCGCCTATTCGTCGCCCAAGATAACGCCGGTCAGGCTGAGGCCACGATCGAATGTGCCCGTCGTCAGAAACGACAGCACCTGCGCCATGACCAGCGGGTTGTTCATCATGAAGGTATGGGTCACCGGCAGGGTGATGTGGTCGTTCATGCCGTCCAGCATCGTGGATTCCACGCTGACCTTGCCGTCGTCTGGCCCGTCGATCACGTTGGAATAGATCGGGTTCAGGCTGCGTGAACCGGCGATCACACCCAGATCATAGTCGGCAGCACCCGACAGGCGATTGGGCAGGCTCGTCGCCTCGGTGCCCAGTTGCTCACCGGCGGGACCGTTGATCCATTCGAACGGTTCCCAATCACCGAACACATCGACCAGTGCAGATCCGTTGTTCGGCGGTGCCAGCATCACCACGCGGCCAAAAATGGCGGGGCGGTTATTTTCCAGCCATGCCCGCACAAGAATGCCACCCATCGAGTGGGTCACGAAATTCACCCGACGGTCACCGCATTGCGCCACGTCCTGACCGACGTTTTCCGCGACCAGCTGCTGGATCGTCTCTTCGGTCGAGGGATAGCCACGGTTGACGACGAAATAGCCCCTGTTTTCGAGGTAGATCTGCATCGGCGTCAGCGATGTTTCAGACCGGGCCAGACCGTGCAGCAGCACGACGCAATCCTTGTCCGGATCAGCCATCAGGGGACCTCCGCCGCCGCATGCGGCGAGAAATAGTGTCAGTGTCAGGGCGATGCGTTTCATGGCGCTAAGCTAGAGTGTCGCAGGCGCAGCGCAATAGGCTTGCGATCAAATCGCCGGAGCGTCACTGTCCGCTTATGTCGAAACCGCCCCGCATTGCCGTTCGCGCCGTCCTCGTGGAAAACGACCGCCTGCTGATGGTCAATGCCTACAAGGGGCGCGATGATCTGTGGTGTGCACCCGGTGGCGGGGCCGAGGCACACGCCAGCCTGCATGACAATCTGCGCCGCGAGATGATCGAGGAAACAGGATTGCGCGTGGACATCGGTCCGGTCTGCCTCGTGAACGAATTTCACGATCCCGAACGGGACATGCATCAGGTTGACATCTATTTTCGCTGTACCGTGGCCGATGCGCAGATCGACCCCGAATGGCAGGACCCAGAGGGGATCGTGACCGACAGGCGCTGGGTCACGCGGGCCGAACTGACACGCCTGCAGGTCAAACCCGACAGTCTTGCGGCCGTGGCCTTTGACGGGGTGAGTATGTTTTACGACCCGCTCGAGCCGCTTTTGCGATAAAGTGACAGTGCGATCCCGCCCAGCACCAGCCCCGCTGCAATCAAGAGGCGCTGCGTCAGAGGCTCTCCCAGCAAGACCACGCCACCGGCAACGGCGATGACCGGCACGCTGAGCTGCGCGATGGCGGCGACAGTCGTGGGCAGCTGCGGCAGCACCCGATACCACAGCGCATAGCCAAGCCCCGAGGTCACGGCACCGGATGTGACAGCGGCGAGGATCGCAGGTGCTGTCACCGTCCCAATCTGGCCCGAGACAATCAGCGCCACGATCACTAACGGCAGGCTCAGCACGAAATTTACCGCACTGGCCGCGACAGGGTCAGCGGCCCCCTGCCCCAACAAGGTATAGCCAGCCCATCCCAGACCCGCCGCGACCATGGCGATTGCCGGCAGCACGGGCACCTGCACGCCGCCGGCGGGCCACAGCAGGACAGCCAGCCCGGCCAGCGCCACCCCCGCACCGACCCAGCGCATCACCGGGACAACGATCCCCCGCGCGACGGCAGAGGCAAACATGCCCAGCTGCACGCATCCGAACAGGATTAGCGCGCCCAACCCTGCGTCCAGCGCGAGGTAGGCCCAGGAAAAACCGATCATGTAGATCGCCAGGGTGACGGCTCCGCCCAATCTGGCAGCAGTGACGCGCAACAGATCGCGCCGCGCGAGTGCCAGCAGAACAGCAGCCCCTGCCGCCACACGTATAGCCGCGAATGTCATTGGTGCCATGTCATGACCTGCAACTGCCACCCGGTTCAGGATCGAATTCGCGGCAAAGGCCACCATGACCAACGTCACGAGAGAGATCAGGCGCAACATGCTATTGAACGGGGAAATAGTCTTCGCATTGGCCTTCGCGGTAGACATCCGCGGTACAGCAATGCAACCCGCCGCCAAAGGCGTAGGCGTCACGCAATGCGACAGGGATGACGTTCATTCCCAGCTTGTCCATCTGTTCCATCTGGTAAACCTCCGACGCCTCGACGCAGACGGTTTTGGGGTCCAGCACCAGCACGTTCATCGACAACCAAGTCGATGAATAGCATAGCGGTGGCGGGCTGTTATGGGCCGGTTGGGCCGCATCCACGATGTCCCATCCGTTGCGTTCGAACATCTGCCGTTGCGCGTCAGGCAAACGACGTTGCGGGTTGTTCAGGATCAGACCGGGGCGCAGCGGCGTAAAGGTTGCGTCGATATGAATCGGATAGGGGTCACCGGGAAAGTTCACGGCATGCACGCGGTGGTCGGGGAAATGCCTGCGTAGCCATTCGATCCCCTTGAGGTTGGTCGTGAAACCGTGCTGCACCACCAGATCGCGCCCAAAGCGCAGCACGTCGGCGGCGTCGAACAGCGGTTCTTCCTCGGTCGTGACGAAATGTTTCGCCGCGGCCCATTCCAGCCGTTTCGCGTTGCCGATTTTGTCCGACAGGTAATCGGGGTGATAATCGGCGTCGGTCAGGCGCGGCTTGGGCGCGGATTCGTGGCGAAAACGGGGGTCTTCTTCGAAATAGCGCTGCATCAGGGGGCGATAATTGAGGTATTCGAACCAACGGCAGCGATAGGACATCGTCGCCTCCAGGATTTCTGAACCGACTGTCAGCAGGACATCGCGCGGTGGCATGCAGCCGAATTGGCTGTCGGTGTGAAAATCAGGGGTGGTCGCGGGCTGCGCGTGGTCGATGGGCGTGGGGCGATCGACACGGATGCCGCGCCCCTCCAGCAGCGCCGCAAAACCATCCAGCAATTCATTCGCGCGGTCGATGGTGTCCTGCGGTCGGCGGCCCCATTGGCCACGCATGTCGCTGTCTTCTGGCACCTTGGCATCAAGTGCGGGTTCGGCGGGGGGAATATGACAGTCATCCGCACGTCCCACGATGACGTGGCGCAGGGGGTCCCATTCATTCCAGCTGTTGACGATCGTCTTGGTCATGGTGCCCTCCGGAAATGCGCCCGACCAGTGGTAGGTCCGTCATGCCGATCCAGCAAGCACGGGTTTCAACCAGAGACCATCGCAGTCAGCCCCGCCCCGCTGTCGCAACCGTGACATGCACACAACCGCGCCTGCGCTATCTGTGGTGCGGTTCAAACGGAGGAATGACCATGAAACGCATGACAGCCAAGGATTTCGACCAAGAGCTACTGGATCTTTACGATTATTATGCGCACGGCAAAATCACCAAGCGCGAGTTTCTGGATCAGGCGGGACGCTATGCGGTGGGCGGCGTCACGGCGCTGTCGCTGCTGGGCATGCTGTCGCCGAATTATGCGATGGCCGAACAGGTGTCGTTCAACGACCCCGATATCGTGGCCGATTACATCAGCTATCCTTCGCCCAACGGCACGGGCGATGTGCGCGGGTATCTGGTGCGCCCTGCGAATGCCACGGGGCCATTGCCGGCCGTGCTGGTGATCCACGAAAACCGCGGCCTGAACCCCTATATCGAGGATGTCGCGCGTCGGCTGGCCAAGGCCGGGTTCATGGCACTGGCCCCGGACGGTCTGACATCGGTCGGCGGCTATCCCGGCAACGACGCTGACGGACGCGAGTTGCAAAGCACGGTCGACGGCACGCAGTTGATGAACGATTTCTTCAACGGGTTTGAACACCTGCTGAACCGCGACGACAGCACGGGCCGCGTCGGTGCCGTCGGGTTCTGTTATGGCGGAGGTGTGGTCAATGCGATTGCCGTGGCCTACCCCGAATTGGCGGCCGGTGTGCCGTTCTACGGGCGACAGGCCAGCATCGCGGATGTCCCGAAAATCGAGGCACCTCTCTTGTTGCAATACGCCGAACTGGACGAGCGCATCAACGAAGGCTGGCCCCCGTTCGAGGCGGCCCTGCAAGCCAACGACAAAACCTATGAGGCGCATATCTATCCCGGTGTGAACCACGGCTTTCACAACGACAGCACTCCCCGCTATGACGCGGCGGCGGCAGAACTGGCCTGGGATCGGACCTTGGCGTGGTTCAATACCTATCTGACCTGATGCGTAGGCGGGCGCATCCCGACTGATGCGCCCGCGCTGGACCATGCCGCGTTATGTCGCAGAAATGCCCGCTGCAATTTGACCCGCGCACCATATCTGTTTGACGCACAGACAGGAGTTGATCCGATGAAACACGACACCGATATGGCATTGAGCGCCGACGCCTATATCACGCAGCACCACGAACCGGTGGACTGGCGTGACCGGACCGCGCTGCGCGTCGTGAAATTCATGCGTTTCTTTGCCGACAAATTCTTTGCCCAGCGCTATGGCCACCGCGCCGTTGTTCTGGAAACCGTCGCTGCTGTCCCCGGCATGGTGGGCGGCCTGTTGCAGCATCTCAAGGCGCTGCGCCATATCCGCGACGACCAGGGCTGGATCAAGGAGCTGATCGAAGAGGCCGACAACGAGCGCATGCACCTGATGACCTTCGTGGAAATCGCGCAACCGTCGCGATTGGAACGGTTTCTGATCGCCGCGGCACAGTTGGTTTTCTACAACCTGTATTTCTTTCTCTACCTGCTGGCCCCGCGCATTGCCCACCGGGTCGTGGGCTATCTCGAGGAAGAGGCCGTCATCAGCTACACCCACTATCTGGAACAGATTGACGCCGGGCATGCCGAAAACGTGCCGGCCCCCCAGATCGCCAAGGACTATTGGAAACTGGACGATGACGCGCGCCTGCGCGAGGTCGTGATCGTGATCCGCGACGACGAGGCGCGCCACCGGGACGCCAACCACGGGTTCGCCGACCAGATCAAGAACGGCGAACACGCATAGGCTGGACAGTCAATGGACGGCCCGCCGCCACAATGCGGGTCAGCCGAACAATCCTAATACGCGAAAGGGCGACCCGCATGGGTCGCCCTTTTTTGACGTTGGCGTTCGGAAACGAGGTGCCGGTTGGCAGATGCCCGCACCGTGGTGCGGAGGCGGGACACGGTTCGTGTTTGCTGCGCAAACATCTCTCATGCCCCACCAAACGTGTTCGAGGCGATGCCTCAAACCACGTTTTTACATCATGCCGCCCATGCCGCCCATGCCGCCCATGTCACCCATGCCGCCGCCGCCGTTGCCGCTGTCCTTGGACGGTTTGTCAGCAACCATGGCTTCGGTGGTGATCAGCAGGCCTGCGACGGATGCCGCGTCCTGAAGGGCTGTGCGGACAACCTTGGCCGGGTCGATGACGCCGAACTTGAACATGTCGCCATATTCTTCGGTCTGCGCGTTAAAGCCAAAGTTCTTGTCCGTGCTTTCGCGGATCTTGCCAGCCACGACGGAACCGTCGACGCCAGAGTTTTCTGCGATCTGACGCAGCGGTGCCTCGAGTGCCTTGCGGATGATCGCGATACCGACGTCCTGGTCAGAGTTCGCACCCTTCAGGCCGTCCAGTGCCTTTGCACCTTGGACCAGAGCGACACCACCACCGACGACAACGCCCTCTTGGACGGCTGCGCGGGTTGCGTTCAGTGCGTCGTCAACGCGGTCCTTGCGCTCTTTCACTTCGACTTCGGACATGCCGCCGACGCGGATGACAGCAACACCACCGGCCAGTTTGGCCACGCGCTCTTGCAGCTTTTCACGGTCGTAATCGGACGTGGTTTCCTCGATCTGGCCGCGGATCTGGTTGACCCGTGCTTCGATCTCGGCCTTGTCGCCGCCGCCATCAACGATGGTGGTGGTGTCCTTGGTGATGGAAACGCGCTTGGCGGTGCCCAGCATGTCCATCGTGACCGATTCCAGCTTCATGCCGAGGTCTTCGGAGATGACCTGACCGCCGGTCAGGATCGCGATGTCCTGCAGCATGGCCTTGCGACGATCGCCGAAACCGGGTGCCTTGACGGCAGCGATTTTCAGACCGCCACGCAGCTTGTTGACCACGAGTGTTGCCAGGGCTTCGCCCTCGACGTCCTCGGAGATGATCAGCAGCGGCTTCTGGCTCTGGATCACGGCCTCGAGCAGCGGCACCATCGGCTGCAAGGAGGACAGCTTTTTCTCGTGCAGCAGGATCATGACGTCGTCGAGTTCGGCCGTCATCTTCTCGGTGTTGGTGGTGAAGTAGGGCGACAGGTAGCCACGGTCGAACTGCATGCCTTCGACGACATCGGTCTCGGTCTCGAGGCCTTTGTTCTCTTCGACGGTGATGACACCTTCGTTGCCGACCTTTTGCATCGCGTCAGCGATCTGGCGACCGATTTCAGCTTCGCCGTTGGCGGAGATGGTGCCGACCTGTGCGACTTCGTCGCTGTCGGTCACGTCGCGTGCAGCGGCCTTGATGGCCTCGACAACCTTGGAGGTCGCCATGTCGATGCCGCGCTTGAGGTCCATCGGGTTCATGCCGGCAGCAACCGACTTCATGCCTTCGCGGACGATCGCCTGGGCCAGAACCGTGGCGGTCGTGGTGCCGTCACCGGCCTCGTCGTTGGTCCGGGAAGCAACTTCCTTGACCATCTGTGCGCCCATGTTCTCGAACTTGTCTTCCAGCTCGATCTCTTTGGCGACGGACACACCGTCCTTGGTGATGCGGGGGGCGCCGAACGATTTGTCCAGAACCACGTTGCGGCCTTTGGGGCCCAGCGTGACCTTGACGGCGTCTGCAAGGATGTTGACACCCTTGAGCATGCGATTGCGGGCGTCGGTGCCGAATTTGACGTCTTTAGCAGCCATTTTCATGTGCTCCTGATATTTGGTTTCGTTGGAAAAGCGTGCGTCTCAGGCGATCACAGGATGCCGAGGATGTCGCTTTCCTTCATGATCAACAGGTCTTCGCCGTCGATCTTGACTTCGGTGCCGGACCATTTGCCGAACAGAACCTTGTCGCCGGCCTTGACGGCCATCTCGATCAGTTCGCCGTTGTCCTTGCGCGCACCGGTGCCAACGCTGATGATCTCGCCCTCTGCGGGCTTTTCTTTTGCGGCTTCGGGGATGATCAGACCGCCTGCGGTTTTGTCGTCGCCTTCGATGCGGCGAACCAGAACGCGGTCATGAAGAGGGGTGAATGCCATCTGAAAGACCTTCCTTCGTTGATGTTTCAATTTCGTTAGCACTCACCCAAGTCGAGTGCTAGCGGGGTGTAGTTAGGGAGGGGAAGTGCAGCTGTCAACTGGTTTGCGTGTCGCAAAATCGTTTCACCGGCGGGTTAGCGTCACCGGCGGAATTGATAGATCACAAGGACCACTTTCATGTTTCGCACCCTGATGACAAGCGTGGCGGCCGCAGCCCTCGCAACACCGCTGCTGGCCGCAGTCCACGCCCCCCTGGTCGTGTCGACCGACGCGGCAACCGGCCCCGGCAGCCTGTCCGAGGCATTGGCCCAGGCCAGCGCTGCCACCACGCCCACCACCATCCTGATCACGACAGAGGGCGACATCGCGCTGGACGCGACAGCAACCTATGACGGCGCGGCACCACTGACACTGATCGGTCGCGGGCAGACCCTGATGGCAAACGGCGATTTCACACTGCTGGCGATCGCGCAGGGTGCTGATGTGACCATCCATGCGCTGAATTTCACCGGGCCGGGTGGATTTGATATCGCAAACCAGTCCACCGGCACGCCGGGCAAGGGTATCTATGTCGGCGTCCCGCAGGATGCGACAGGTACCGTGACCCTGACCTTGCAGGACGTCACCGTGCGCGACGTGGCCGGACACGGCATCCACCTGTCGGATTGTTCACTTGCGGATGCCTGTGGCGCGGGCGCTGGTGGTGGTGGCGATGGATCGGCCGCCAGCATTTCCGTGATACTGAACGGGGTGACCGTCGAAAACGCGGGTCACGGCAGCTTTGACTCCGATGGCGTGCGGGTCGACGAGCGCGGTGATGGGGACATCACGTTTCATGCCAGCGCGTCGCGGTTCATTAGCGTCGGGGCCGACGGGGTCGAACTGGACGAAGGCGACGCAGGCGATGTGCGCGTGACCTCGATCGACAACCATTACGACCTGAACGGGAACTATTGCGATCCTGCCGTGGTCGCCAGTTTCCTGCCCGATCCCGATGAGGGTGAATTCGAACCCGGCGTCCTGGCCGAGGCGGACGCCCCCGGACCGGTCACAGGATCGCCGGATGATCGCTGCATCGAACGCGAGGTTGATCTGCATGATGACGGGTCCGTTGCCGAATACGCTTTTGGCATCGACCTGGACGACGGGTTTGACGTGGACGAGGCAGGTGACGGTTCGATCATCGCGACCTTGACCGGCGGCCAGATCATGAACAACACCGACGAGGGATTGGATTTCGACGAGGCAGGTGCCGGCGACATCACGCTGACGCTGGTGGGGGCCTTGGCCGAAGGCAACACTGATGATGCGATCAAGCTGTCCGAAGAGGATGCCGGCGACGTCACTGTGGTGGCCACGGCCATCACGGCGCGTGCCAACGGTGGCAAGGGCGTCGTGCTGGAAGAGGCCGACGCGGGCGACCTTGCCCTGACGGGTGTCGACCTGTCCACCGAGGCAAACGACGATAGCGACGATACCGGCCTGGAACTGGTCCAAGAGGACGCGGGCGCAGGCAGCGCAACGCTGATCCGCGCCAACCTGTCCGACGGCATGGATCTGGACGGCGTCACCCTGCCCTGACCCCACTTGCCCGCCGCACACGGTGCGGCGGGCACACCACGATGCGCGCCACCCGCCCAAGCGCGTGCCGCGATCAGCCCCATGCAGTTCACCATTGATCAAAGGCCAGTGTTGGTGTCCGCCCCCTCCCGCAGACGCTCTCGCCTTCGTCCACCGCGTGCGGCAGGCGACAAACCACTTGGTGCGGATCAGGCGCTGGCCGATCCTGGCGCGGCAACCTATGATCGCGCAAAATCGTCCGGGGCAGGATCACCGGACACCCCCAGCGAACCGAGGCCAAAATGCGACAGTTGATTCCCCTGACCCTGATGGCCCTTGTCAGCGCGACACAGGCCATTGCGGCCTGTGCAGGCGATGACGTGCGCACCCGCCTGTCAGCGGCGGAACGACTGGAGGTGACGACAGCCGCAGCGGCGACGCCCTATGGCAGCGGCACGATCTGGACCGCAACGCGCGGCGATGACCGCATCACCATCGCAGGCACAATGCACCTGTATGACCCCCGACTGGCCCCGATCGCAGTGCAATTGTCCCCCGCCATCACCGCAGCAGACCTTCTGCTGGTCGAGGCAGGTCCCGAGGAAGAGGCCGCAATGGCAGACGCCATCGCAAGCGACCCATCGCTGCTGTTCCTGACGGACGGGAATTCGCTGACCGACCTGATGGAACCAGAAGCCTTTATCGCCTTGTCACGCGCGGTCGAGGCCCGCGGCCTGCCAGCGGCCGCAGCCGCACAGATGCAACCGTGGTATCTGTCGCTCACCCTTGCCATGCCGACCTGTGCGCTGGCGGACTTGCAACAGGGCCGCCAGGGCCTCGATGCGAAATTGATCGATATCGCGCTGGCAGCCGATATCGATGTTCAGGCTGTCGAACCCTGGGACACGATCTTTTCTCTGATGTCTGCCGACCCGATCGATGATCAGATTGATGCGCTGAACCTTTCGTTCATGCCAGAGGACCTCGCGAACGCGATGAACGCGACGATGCTCGACAGTTACTTTTCCGGCGAAATCGCCGAGCTGTGGGAACTGAGCCGCGTGGTCTCGCGTCAGGTTCCAGGCCTGGCACCGGAAGAGGCGGATACGCTGTTCGCCCAAATGGAGGACGACCTGCTGACCCGCCGCAACCTGGACTGGATGCCCGTCATCGCCAACGCCGCAGAGGCGCATGACACCATCGTTTTGGCCGTCGGCGCGGGTCACCTGCCGGGCGCGCAGGGCGTGCTGCGCCTGCTGGAAACCGATGGCTGGACGATCACGCCGGGGCTCTAGTCGCCGACATCCCCCCAATCGGCCAGGGCCGTTCGTCCCGATGCGGTCAGGTCATAGACCCCGCGCGACACCCGCGTGAACCAGCCATAATGGTTGGCGGCCATGATGGCCGTGGCATCCGGCACCTCGGCCCAATCCTTGATCCGGGCACCACCCGACGGGCCGTGCACCGCCAGAAACCGCGCGCAGGTGATCGCGTCCTGACGGTATCCGGTAATCAATCCGTGGCGCGTGGCACCGCCCGCGTTGGGGTCACCTTGCAACCGGTCGAACGCCTTCTTCAGGCGCTTGATCTTTTTGGGAGATTTGCGCGGGGTATAGTTGCCGGGGCTGGCGTGGGCTTCGACGAATCCGTCGCGCAGCCGCACCGACAGGACGCCCAGACCCAGACGCCGGGACAGTTTCACATTTGCCGCGAAGGGCTTGGCCTTGCCCCCGGCCGGAACGGCGACATAGACCGTGTCGCTCACGGCCAGCCGGTCCATCGCCTGATGAAAAAGCGTCAGCGAAAACCCCAGCTTCAATTCGACGACGATGATCTCATCGCCCTTGCGCGCCACCAGGTCAGCGGCACCAACCTCTCCCTTGACGGTATATCCCTGCGCCGCGAACCAGGCCTTGAGCGGCGGATACAGATCGCTTTCCCGTGGCATTGCACGCCCCCGTGACACCCGCGGCACTCCGACCTATAAGGCCCCAAATCCGCATTCCATGAGGCATATACCATGACCACCCTGATTTTCGGCCACAAGTCCCCTGACACCGATTCGACCGGATCGCCTCTGATCTGGGAATGGTTTCTGAACGACGCTGGCGTCGATGCAAAGGCTGTGCTGCTGGGCACGCCCAACACCGAGGCCGCATTCGTCATCGACCGCTGGGGGTTCGCACAGCCCGAAATCATCGCGGATGTCGACGCAGGCCAGGCTTGCGTCATCGTCGACACCAACAACCCCGCCGAACTGCCCGCCAGCATCATTGACGCCGATATCCGCGGCATCATCGACCACCACCTGCTGGTCGGCGGCATCAAGACCAAGGGCCCGATCGACATCACGATCCGCCCGCTGGCCTGCACCGCCACCATCATGCACCAGCTGATGGGCGACAAGGCCGCCACGATGCCCGAAGGCATCAAGGGCCTGATGCTGTCCTGCATCCTGTCCGACACGCTGCATTTCCGGTCGCCCACCACGACGCCGACCGACCGCGCATTGGCCGAACAACTGGCCACCGACCTCAACGTCGATATCGCGGCCTACGCTGACGAAATGTTCGCCGCCAAATCCGACGTCAGCGCGTTTTCGGATGCGGAACTGCTGCGCATGGATTCCAAGGAATACGAGGTCGACGGCACCAAGTTCCGCGTCAGCGTGCTGGAAACCACGTCGCCCAAGGCCGTGCTGGACCGCAAGGACGCCCTGATGGCCGCCATGCCCGCCGTGGCAGAGGAAGACGGCGTTGATCAGGTCCTGCTCTTTGTCGTGGACATTCTGAACGAAGAGGCCACGATGCTGTTGCCCAACGATCTGACCAAGGACGTGGCGCGCGCCAGCTTTGACGCCAAGCCCGAGGGCGACACGGTCGTGTTGCCCGGCGTGATGAGCCGCAAGAAACAGATCATCCCGAACCTGAAGAAATAAGCGCAGTCTGCGCATCATCTTGCCCAAAATACTCCCGCCGGAGGCACCGATTTTTCGCGAAAAATCGGCCACCGCATCATCAAGAGGTCCCGCCACATGACACAGATCATCAACAGCTTTCTGGATGTGGCGGGCGATTACGACGCCGCCTTTGTCGACCTGTGGGGCTGCATGCACGACGGAATCAGGGCGCATCCGGCAGCGGTCACGGCGATGCAGAATTATCGCCGTGCGGGCGGGCGGGTCATCCTGGTGACCAATTCGCCGCGTCCCTGGTCCTCGGTGCACAAACAGATCAACGGCATGGGCGTGCCTGACGACGCGTTCGACGCGATCGCGACATCAGGCGATTCGGCCCGGGCGGCCATGTTCAAGGGGGCGGTCGGGTCCAATGTCTGGTTCATCGGAGAGGACCATGACGCAGCTTTCTTCAAGCCGATGGATATCCTCGACGACCCGATGACCATCAACCGCGTCCCGCTGGACGAGGCGGATGGGATCGTATGTTGCGGCCCGTTCGACCCGATGGCCCATCCCGACACCTACCGCCCGCAATTCCTCGCAGCCAAGCAGCGCAGTCTGAAATTGCTCTGTGCCAACCCCGATATCGTGGTCGACCGCGGCGAGACACGAGAATGGTGCGCGGGCGCGCTGGCACAGCTCTACACGGAAATGGGCGGCGAAAGCCTGTATTTCGGCAAGCCGCATCCCCCGATCTACGATCTGGCACGCCGCAGGCTGGCGCAGATCGACCCCGAGCTGGACAAATCGCGGATCATCTGCATCGGCGACGGTATCCGGACCGACGTTCTGGGCGGCCAGCAGGAGGATCTGGATACGCTGTTCATCACGGGCGGTCTGGCCGCAGCAGAGACGCTGACTGAAACCGCTGGACCCGATCCCGATGCGCTGTCGCGCTACCTCGATGCCGAAATGGTTTCGCCAACATTCTCGATTGGGCACCTGCGCTAGACCAAAGTGCCCATCAAGCCTTGACGCAACAAAGTTTCGTGGTAGTTACACACAATAGCTTTTTGTTGCGTGATGGATGATGGATATGCTGGACAATATGCCCCGTGGGACAATCGTCATCGAGGATATCGAGGTCGGCATGGTCCGGTCCCTGCGCAAGGTGGTGACCGACGCGGACATCGAGATGTTCGCTCAGGTCACAACCGACCATAACCCGGTGCATCTGGACGACGATTATGCGCAGGATACGATCTTTGCCGGGCGCATCGCGCATGGGATGCTGACGGCCGGGCTGATTTCCGCCGTGATCGGCGAACAGCTGCCGGGACATGGCACCGTGTACATGGGACAAACGCTGAAATTCCTGGCCCCCGTGCGCCCGGGCGACATGGTGCTGGCCGAGGTCGAGGTGACGGCCATCGACTACGCCCGGCGGCGCGTGACAATGGAAACGCGCTGTCTGGTGGACGGCAAGAAGGTCCTGACCGGCGAGGCGACTGTTTTGGCCCCTTCGGGCAAGTTCGACTAACTTGCGCTGACCCCGCGCGCGCGATACGCCTCGCACATGCGCATCATCAGAGACACACTTTACATCGACCCGGCCGACCGCGGTGCTGCTGCGGCCGTCGGTAACTTTGACGGTGTCCATCTGGGGCATCGCGCGGTGATCGACATTGCACGCGCTGCCGCACAATCCGCCGGCGCACCGCTGGGCGTGATGACATTCGAGCCGCATCCGCGCCAGTTGTTTGCGCGGGACGCAGCACCGTTTCGGCTGATGAACGCCGCTGCCCGCGCCGAGGCGCTGGGGAAACTGGGCGTGGAAAAACTCTACGAGGTGCCTTTCAACCCGGCGCTTGTGGCACTGACGCCCAGAGAGTTCGCGCAAAAGATTATTCACGACAGGCTGGGTCTGGCCCATGTGGTCGTGGGGCAGGATTTCTGTTTCGGCAAAGACAGGGCCGGCACGGCGCAGGACCTGATGACCTTTGGCGCAGAGATGGGGTTCGGTGTGACAGTCGTTCCGATGGTCAAGAACGACGACGGGCGCATCAGTTCGACCGCGATCCGTACGGCGCTGACCGATGGGCGCCCGCGCGATGCGGCTGCCATGCTGGGCCACCGCCACCGCATCGTGGGCGAGGTCATTCGCGGCGACCAGCGCGGGCGCGATCTGGGATATCCCACCGCCAACATGAGCATCGCTGGCCTGCATCCCCCGAAATTCGGCGTCTATGCCGTGGTCGTCGACGTTCATGAGGGTCCACATGCCGGCAGCTATCACGGTGCGGCCTCGATCGGGGTGCGGCCGATGTTCGGTGAAAACCTGCCCAATTGCGAAACGTTCCTGTTTGATTTCAAGGGCGACCTTTACGGTGCCGAAATCTCGGTCGGGCTGGTGGAATACCTGCGCGGCGAAGAAAAGTTCGACAGCCTTGATGCGCTGATCACCCAGATGGACGCCGATTGCGCCCGTGCGCGGGACATCCTGACCAATGGCTGAAATCACGCGCACCGGCCTGCGGCCGCGGTTCTGGGAAAACGTGCCCATGGCCAAGATGACCCGCCCCGAGTGGGAGGCCCTGTGCGACGGCTGCGGCAAATGCTGCCTGAACAAGCTGGAGGACGAGGACACCGGCGAAGTCGCGCTGACCCGCGTCGCCTGCCGGCTGCTGGATAACGAAAGCTGTTTGTGCAGCCAATATCCGGTGCGCCACCAGTTCGTGCCGGAATGCATCGTGCTGACCCCGAAAACCATTGCGGACAACATGTACTGGTTGCCGCAGACCTGCGCCTACCGGTTGCTGACCGAAGGCCGCAAACTGTATGACTGGCACCCGCTGATCAGCGGCGATGCCGACAGTCCGCACACCGCCGGCGTCACCATGCGCGGCGAGACCCTGTCCGAGTGGGAAGTCGCGGACGAAGACTGGGAAGACCACATCATCGAGGAGCCGACCTGATGTTCTTTGCCTCTGACAACGGCGGGCCTGCCCACCCCAATGTCATGCGCGCCCTGATGCGCGCCAACGACGGCTATGCCAGCGCCTATGGTGCCGACCCGATCATGGAAGAAGTCCGCGCCCAGATTCGCGAGATTTTCGAGGCACCGCAGGCAGCGGTCTATCTGGTGGCGACCGGCACGGCGGCCAATGCGCTGACACTCGCGGCGCTGTGCAATCCCTGGCAGACGGTGTTCTGCACCCCGATGGCCCACATCCAGGAGGATGAATGCAACGCCCCCGAATTTTTCACCGGAGGTGCCAAGCTGACGCTGGTCGAGGCTGTTGCGGCCAAGATGACGCCCGACACCCTGCGCCGCGCGATCATGGCCGAGGAAACGCGTGGGGTGCACGGCCCGCAACGCGGCCCCGTCAGCATCACGCAAGCCACCGAAAAAGGCACTGTCCACAGTTGCGCCGAAATCGCGGCACTCTCGGCGGTCGCGCATGAATACGGGCTGAAGGTGCATCTGGACGGTGCACGGTTTGCCAATGCCCTCGTGGCGCTGGACTGCACCCCTGCCGAAATGACGTGGAAGGCCGGCGTCGATGCCGTCTGTTTCGGTGGCACGAAAAACGGTCTGCTGGGTGTGGAGGCCTGCGTATTCTTTGACCCGGCCGATGCCGCCACGTTCGAACTGCGACGCAAGCGGGGCGCACATCTGTTTTCCAAGCACCGCTACCTGTCGGCGCAGATGCAGGCCTATCTGTCGGGCGATCTGTGGCTGGACATGGCGCGTAGCGCAAATGCCCGTGGTCAGCGGCTGCTGCGCGGTTTGCAGCAAATGCCCCATGTGCAGGTCCTGTTTGATCCACCCGCGAACCTGCTGTTCTTTGACGCGCCGCGTGCGGTTCACGCCAGGGCGCTGAACGGCGGGGCGCTCTACTACGTGATGGGCGGCGATCCCCATGTCGGTGACCCCGAAGAGATGCTGACCGGACGGCTGGTCGCCGACTGGTCAGGCGACGATCAGGCGGTGGACGATCTGCTCGACCTGCTGCGCGCCTAGAGAAGTGCCGCCACCGCCTTTGGGTGGGTCAGCGGTGCCATATGACCTGCACCGGCGATGATATGGGACTGCGTCTGCGGGATCACCCGCGCAATGGTTTCGTGGATTTCGGCCATGATCGGCTGACAGATTTCACCGCGAATCAGCGTGACTGGCACCCGCACCTGCGGCAAACGTGCGGCGACGTCATGAATGTCGTCCTCGATGGCCGGGGCAGCCGCCAGCACAAGCGGCATTCCGGCGGCCATTGCCTGTTTGACTTGCGGTTTCAGCGCGCCCCACCCCCCAATGCCATAGGCTGCGTGAAACTTGCGCGCCGCGGCATCGGGATCACCGGATGAGAGCGCGGACCTGATCGCGCGAAACGTGGCACGATGGGCCTGCATTGCATCGGTCCCGGTGGCCAGCGCAAAGAACACAGGCTCGATCAAGGTCAGTCGCGTGACGAGGTCCGGCCTTTCGACCGCCAGACGCAACGCGATGGTACCACCAAAGGAGTGTCCGATCACATGCATGGGCCGCGTGACCAGCGGCAAAATCGCGTTCAGATTGGCGGTCTGATAGTCGCCCTTCCCGTCCCAAGCGGGGCTTTGGCCGTGGCCAAGCAGGTCTGGCAGGACCGCACGCAACCCTGCGGCCTGCGCCAGCGGCAACAGCGCCTCGTGTCGGGCCAACGAGCAATGCAGCATCAGTGTATCGGGCGAATGTCCGGTCCAGCCGGTATGCAGCGCCACCATCAGATGCGACCTGCGAGGTGCGCCTCCAGGTCGGTCAGACGGTCCTCGCCCCAGAAACGCGCGTCACCGTCGGTGATAAAGAACGGCGCGCCGAAAACGCCCAGGCGCACGGCCTCTTCGGTATTACGATGATAGGTCTCTGCACCGGCCAGCAACCCGCTGTCAGCGAGGCTGGCGGGGAAATCGGCCGCAGTCAGACAATCCCGGATCACATCATCCGAGGCAATGTCGCGGTCTTCGGACCAGCAGGCGCGGGTGATCCCCGCCACGAGGGCTGCCATGTCGCCGGATCCATCCGCCTGCGCGGCAATGATCGCGTAGGATGACGGTGCAGGATTGGTGGGAAAGAACGCTGGTTTTTCCTTCATCGGGAGGCCTGTCATCATGGCACGCCGCCGCATGTCCTGCAGCCGGTAGGCCTGCCTGTTCGGGTGGCGTTCCGCAGGCGGCTGCCCCCCCGTGCGCGAAAAGACATTCATCAGGTCCATCGGCCTGTAGGTCAGCGTCGCGCCGTGCGCGGTGGTAATTTCGGCAGGGCGCACACCACAAAGGTAGGTGTAGGGGCTGATCGTTGCGAAATAGTAGTCGACATGGGCCATTGCGCCGTCTCCGGGTGCGGGGGATGTTTTCGCGACGGTAGCGGTGTGCTAGGCGGTGTCAACGCAGCGATTCCTGCCGCTGCCAGCGCAAAGGACCGCCCTGCATGCCCACATCCCATGAACCCAAACTGATTTCCGGCAATGCCAACCGCCCCCTGACCGAGGCCATCGCCCAGCGGATGAGCCTGCACCGTGGCATTGACGTCGGTCTGGTCGATGCACGGGTCGAGCGTTTCAACGACGGCGAAATCTTTGTCGAGGTGTTCGAAAACGTGCGCGGCGAGGACATGTTCGTGGTCCAGCCCACGTCAAACCCTGCGAATGACAACCTGATGGAGCTGATGATCATCGCGGATGCCCTGCGCCGGTCATCCGCCGCACGCATCACGGCCGTGATGCCCTATTTCGGCTATGCGCGTCAGGACCGCCGCAGCAAGGCGCGGACGCCGATTACCGCCAAACTGGTGGCAAACCTGCTGGTCGAGGCGGGGATCGAGCGCATCCTGACGCTGGACCTGCACGCGACGCAGATACAGGGGTTTTTCGATATTCCCGTCGACAATCTCTATGCCAGCCCGATCTGGGCGCTGGATGCGATGCACCATTTCAAGGATCGCATGGACGAGGTGATGGTTGTGTCACCCGATGTGGGTGGCGTGGCCCGTGCCCGCGACCTTGCGCAGCGTATCAACGCGCCTCTGTCCATCGTCGACAAACGGCGCGGAAAACCCGGTGAAGTCGCCGAAATGACGGTCATCGGTGACGTCAAGGACCGTGTCTGTCTGATCGTCGACGACATCGTCGATACCGCTGGCACCCTTTGCAAAGCGGCGCAGGTGTTGATGGATAACGGCGCAAAGGAAGTGCATTCCTACATCACACATGGCGTCTTGTCCGGCCCGGCGATCGAACGGATCAGCAAATCGGTCATGACGAACCTCGTCATCACGAACACGATCCAGCCGACCGCCGCTGTTCTGGCCTGCCCGCAGATCCGCATCGTGAATACGGCACCTGTCTTTGCACAGGCGATTCTGAACACGTGGAATGGCACCAGCGTGTCGTCGCTGTTCAATCACAAGACGCTGAAGCCGATCTATGAGGGCGTCTACAGCGGTTGATCAGATGTCCCAGGCATCCTCTGACCGGAGGGTGCCTATCGCCATCCAGGCAACCCGCACGCGGGCGACCTGCGTGTCGCCCCATGTCCGGAACACCACGTCGAAACCGTCGCGCGCAACGTTTTCGGACGTGATATCGACGCGACTGTTCGCGGAATTGGAAATATCCCACATCGACAGCGACACATGAACCAGCGGCGTATCTGCGTAAAGCTCGCCGAAATTGACGCGCTTACGCGTGAGGCGTGGCCCCTCGCCCGTCCACATGGCCCCGTCGTCCTCGAAATCAGAGAATAGTACGAGATCGCCCTGATCGATGCCGACGGCATTATTTTCAATTCTGCGCATCAAATGTCACTTAATGTAAATTACCACTGACTTGCACGACAATCTGCATGAATTGAGGCGATTGTGCAGCAAAAAGGGGCCAGCAATGCCAGCCCCTCTTTTGAATTGTCCGTTATCAGTTGGATCAGCCGAAATTCGACTGCTTTGGGTCCAGACCGATGTGCGTGCCGATTGCGACCATATCAGCGATCAGGCGGGCCGCGTCGTCGACGGGTCCGGGTTCGTTTTCGACGGTTTTCGCCTTTTGCATTTGTGCGTGGGCGTCCTCCATCATCTTGTTGAACACCTCTTGCGTCATTTCGGAACGCGGCAGAGCTGATTCAGCCAGAACCGACACCGATGTTGCCGTGATTTCGGCGAAACCACCGACCACGACATATTCATCGGACCCGCCACTGTGCACGACGGTCATGATACCGGGGCGCAACGTGGTGATGGTCGGCGCATGGTTGGCCATGGCCGTCAGGTCACCGTCCGCACCGGGGATGCGTACTTCGGTTGCCTCGACCGACGCCAGACGGCGCTCGGGCGAGACAAGGTCGAATTGCAGGTTGTCTGCCATGTCGGCTCCTTACGCGGCGTCGGCCGCCATTTTCTCTGCCTTGGCTTTCACTTCGTCGATGCCGCCGACCATGTAGAACGCACCTTCGGGCAGGTGGTCATACTCGCCGGCAACGACAGCCTTGAAGGATGCGATCGTGTCCTCGAGGGCGACCTGAACGCCCGGCGAACCGGTGAACACCTGTGCCACGTCGAACGGCTGCGACAGAAAGCGCTCGATCTTGCGGGCGCGGGCCACGGCCAGTTTGTCGTCCTCGGACAGTTCGTCCATGCCGAGAATGGCGATGATGTCCTGCAGCGACTTGTAGCGCTGAAGCACCTGCTGCACGTCGTTGGCAACCTTGTAGTGCTCTTCGCCGACGATGCCGGGATCAAGCAGACGCGAGGTGGAATCGAGCGGGTCAACGGCCGGGTAGATACCCTTTTCCGAAATCGCACGGTTCAGAACCGTCGTCGCGTCAAGGTGGGCAAAGGAGGTTGCCGGTGCAGGGTCGGTCAAGTCGTCGGCCGGCACGTAGATGGCCTGCACGGAGGTGATCGAACCGTTCTTGGTCGAGGTAATGCGTTCCTGCATTGCACCCATGTCAGTGGCCAGCGTCGGCTGGTAGCCCACGGCAGAGGGGATACGACCCAGAAGTGCGGACACCTCGGAACCGGCCTGCGTAAAGCGGAAGATGTTGTCCACAAAGAACAGCACGTCCGTACCGGACTGGTCCCGGAACTGTTCGGCCATCGTCAGACCGGACAGGGCAACACGCATACGCGCACCGGGAGGCTCGTTCATCTGACCGTAGACCAGCGCCACTTTGGACTTGGTCAGGTCTTCGGCATTGATGACGCCGGATTCGATGAATTCGTAATACAGGTCGTTGCCTTCGCGGGTACGCTCACCCACGCCAGCGAACACGGAATAGCCCGAGTGCACCTTGGCGATGTTGTTGATCAGTTCCTGAATGAGAACCGTCTTGCCCACGCCGGCACCGCCGAACAGACCGATTTTACCGCCCTTGGCGTAGGGGGCCAGCAGGTCGATGACCTTGATGCCGGTCACCAGCACCTCGGAGGTGGTGGACTGTGCTTCGAACGAAGGCGCTTCGGCATGGATGGAACGACGCTCTGTCGTCTCGATCGGACCTTTTTCGTCAACGGGGGCGCCGACGACGTTCATGATGCGACCCAGCGTTGCATCACCAACGGGGACGGTGATGGTTTCGTCCATGTCGGTCACTTCCTGACCGCGGACCAGACCTTCGGTTGCGTCCATCGCGATGCAGCGTACGGTGTTTTCACCAAGGTGCTGCGCGACCTCGAGGATCAGCTCTTTGCCGTTGTTGTCCGTCTTGAGCGCGTTCAGGATCTCCGGCAGGTGATCATCGAACTGCACGTCCACGACGGCGCCAATCACCTGGGTGATCTTGCCTTTTGCGTTAGCCATAATGGTTCTCCGGGTTCGTTACAGCGCTTCCGCGCCGGAAATGATTTCGATCAGCTCGTTGGTGATGACGGCCTGGCGCGAGCGGTTGAATTCGATGGTCAGGTCGTCGATCATCTCGCCTGCGTTGCGGGTCGCGTTGTCCATGGCGGACATCCGCGCCCCCTGTTCCGAGGCCGCGTTTTCCAGCAGCGCCGCAAAGATCTGCGTTGCCACGCCACGCGGCAGCAGGTCGGCAAGGATCGCCTCTTCGCCGGGCTCGTAGTCATAGAGCGTGTTCGACCCGTCGCTGACGTTGGCGTCAGCGACCTCTTCGAACTTGGCCGGGATGATCTGCTGAGCCGTCGGATGCTGGCTGACGACGTTTTCAAAGCGCGCAAAGAAGATCGTCGCGACATCGAATTCTTCGTTGTCGAAACGCGCCAGCACGTCCTTGGCGATGCCCTGCGCATCGGCGTAACCGACCCGCTTGACGTCCGTCATGTCGACGTGGCCGACGAACAACTCGCGCAGATCGCGGCGCAGGGCGTCACGACCTTTCTTGCCGACGGTCAGGACCTTGACGGTCTTGCCTTCACCCTTGAGCCGGGTGGCGTGCTGACGTGCAAGCTTGGCGATGTTGGCGTTGAAACCGCCACACAGACCGCGCTCTGCCGTCATCACAATCAGCAGATGCGTCTGATCGCTGCCCGTTCCGGCCAGCAGTTTCGGCGCAGCGGGCGAACCCTCTGCGGCCTGCGACAGACCAGCCATCACTGCGTTGAACCGTTCCGTGTAGGGACGCGCAGCTTCGGCAGCATCCTGTGCCCGCCGCAGTTTCGCGGCGGCCACCATCTGCATGGCCTTGGTGATCTTGCGGGTCGATTTGACCGACGCGATCCGGTTTTTAAGGTCCTTGAGACTAGGCAAAACCTAAACTCCTCTCTCGAGCTGAATTACGCGAAGTCCTTGGCGAACGATTCAATAGCGTCCTTCAGTTTGGCTTCGGCATCGCCCTTGATCTTGGGGTCCTCGTTCGTGATGAAATCCAGCACGTCACGCTTGTTGGTGCGCATGTGGTTCAACAGACCGGCCTCGAATTTGCCGACCTGATCGACGGGCAGTTTGTCAAGGAAACCGTTGGTGCCTGCGTAGATCACGGTGACGATCTCTGCGTTGGTCAGCGGCGAATACTGCGGCTGCTTCATCAGTTCGGTCAGGCGTGCACCACGGTTCAGCAGACGCTGGGTTGCGGCATCAAGGTCGGAACCGAACTGGGCGAAGGCAGCCATTTCGCGGTACTGCGCCAGTTCCAGCTTGACCGGACCAGCGACGGATTTCATCGCATTGGTCTGCGCGGCAGAACCCACGCGAGACACGGACAGACCGGTGTTCACAGCCGGACGGATACCCTGGAAGAACAGTTCTGTTTCCAGGAAGATCTGACCGTCGGTGATCGAAATCACGTTGGTCGGAATAAACGCGGACACGTCGCCACCCTGGGTTTCGATGATCGGCAGTGCGGTCAGCGAACCTGCGCCGTTGTCTTCGTTCAGCTTGGCCGAACGTTCCAGCAGGCGGGAGTGGAGGTAGAAAACGTCACCCGGATAGGCTTCACGGCCCGGCGGACGACGCAGCAGCAGCGACATCTGACGATAGGACACGGCCTGCTTGGAAAGGTCATCGTAGATGATCAGGGCATGCTTGCCGTTGTCGCGGAAATACTCGGCCATCGCGGTGGCGGAGTAGGGTGCGAGGTACTGCATCGGTGCAGGCTCGGACGCGGTGGCTGCGACGACGGTGGTGTATTCGATCGCACCGGTCTCTTCGAGCTTTTTCACCAGCTGGGCAACGGTCGAACGTTTCTGACCGATTGCAACGTAGATGCAGTACAGCTTCTCGGAATCGTCCTTGGCCGCGTCGTTGTACGACTTCTGGTTCAGGATGGTATCGAGTGCGACAGCGGTTTTACCGGTCTGACGGTCGCCAATGATCAATTCGCGCTGGCCACGGCCAATCGGGATCATGGCGTCGATGGATTTCAGGCCTGTTGGCATCGGCTCGTGCACGGATTTACGTGGGATGATACCCGGTGCCTTGACGTCGGCCACGCGACGCTCAGAGGCGTTGATCTCGCCCTTGCCGTCCAGCGGGTTGCCCAGACCGTCGACAACGCGCCCCAGCAGTTCGGGACCAGCGGGCACGTCCACGATGGATTTCGTGCGCTTGACGGTGTCGCCTTCCTTGATGTCGCGGTCAGAGCCGAAGATCACGACGCCGACGTTGTCGGTTTCGAGGTTCAGCGCCATGCCGCGGATACCGCCGGGGAATTCGACCATTTCGCCGGCCTGGACGTTGTCCAGACCGTGAACGCGGGCAATACCGTCACCCACGGACAGAACGCGGCCCACTTCGGCGACTTCGGCGTCCTGGCCAAAGTTCTTGATCTGATCCTTGAGGATCGCAGAGATTTCAGATGCTTGGATCGCCATTTATCCGGCCTCTTTCATGTTGTTCTGGAGTGCATTGAGCTTGGAGCGGATCGAGGTGTCGATCATCTTGGAGCCCACTTTGACAATAAGACCGCCGATAATGGCGGGGTCGACGGTTTCGTCGATGGTGACGGACTTGCCGAACTGGTCGGACAGTGTTTTCACCAGCTTCTCGCTTTGACCCTTGGTCAGGGCCTTGGCGGTAATCACTTCGGCAGTTACTTCGCCACGCTCCTCGGCGAGCATGTCGCGCAGGGTGGTCAGAATGCCGGGCAGCACGAACAGACGACGCTTGTCAGCCAGCAGGCCAAGAAGGTTCGACATCGTGTCGGACAGTTGCATTTTGGCAGCCACCGCGCGGATTGCGGCGAATTGCTGATCGCGACCGTAGATCGGCGAATGGATCAGATCACGCAGGTCTGCGCTGTCGTTCAATGCGGTCTGAAGCGCGACCACGTCACCCTCCATGACCTTGAACTCGTTGCCGTCTTTGGCCAGTTCAAACACCGCGAGCGCATAGCGCTTGGCGATACCTTGAGAAATCGAAGCTGGTTCGGACACGTCCACCCTTCCGATCAAAGGCCCGCGAATCCGCTAGGGACCATGCAGGCATTAAGGTTTTACCCAAAAACGAAGCGTTGGGCCGTAAAAGTCAGCGCGGATGTAACAGAGGTGTGCGTGGTCCGCAACTCTGACAAGCGCCGCATATTATGGGTTTCGTCCAAAGAATTTCCGCGCGCATGTCACGCGGGTGCGGGCTGGTGGTCATGCACACGCTGAGGACGCTTAATTCTGACCGCCGTGCCGCCACCCGGCATGGGTGCATGGGATTTTCCGGCCTCGACGATCAGCACCCCGCCGCCTGCCAGCCAGGGAATCTTGTGACCGGCCCGTTCGAGAAAGGCCGCCGTCTTGCGCCAGAGCGCCCGTTGCGATGGCGGTTGATACAGGGCTGCGGTCGCATGTCGCACCATGAATCCATGCGCGCGCAGCTGATCGTCTAGCTGGCCGGTCAGATAAGGACGGCCGAATCCGAACGGCGTGCGGTCGGACCGCGCCCACATGCCCGCCCGGTTCGGCACGATGAAAACCGCACTGCCCCCCGGCCCCAGCACGCGATGGCATTCGGACAAGACCCCTGCCGGGTGGTCAGAGGTTTCCAGCCCGTGCATCACGACCAGCTTGTCCACCATGCCCGTCGGCAGCGGCCAATGGGTGTCATCACACAGGACCGATACGTTTTTTTCGCCTGCCGGCCAGGGCATCACGCCCTGCGGTCCCGGCATCAACCCGATGACGCGGCGAGCATCCGGCAGATAGGGCCGCAGTAGCGGAACGGCAAAACCGTAACCTGCGACGGTCTGGCCCTTTGCCTCTGGCCAGATTCGCACCAGTTCATCACGTATGACACGCTGCGCAGCCCGGCCAAGGGCGCTTCGGTAATAGAAGCTGCGCAGGTCCAGAACGTCGAGGTGCATCGGATGGCGGTCCTGTTTAGGGTCACGTCATTCTAGCAAGAACAAAGGTAAGTAGACCATGCCCGTTGAACTGATCACCGTCCCGTGTCTTTCGGACAACTATGCCTATGTGATTCATGACCGCGCGACGGGTGACACGGCTGTCGTCGACGTGCCAGAGGCCGCCCCGATCCGGGCAGCACTGACCGCGCGCGGCTGGACGCTGACCGATATCCTGCTGACCCACCACCACGACGATCACGTGCAGGGCGTCGCCGAACTGCGAGGCGGATGCCGTGTCATTGGCGCGGCGGCGGATACGCACCGCCTGCCCGAACTGGATCTGGCCGTATCGGACGGCGACAGGTTCACCGTGCTGGGATCTGATGTCGACGTGCTGGACGTGTCGGGGCACACGATCGGGCACATCGCATTTCACATGCCTTTGGAAAAGCTGTTGTTCACCGGCGACAGCCTGATGGCGATGGGATGTGGCCGCCTGTTCGAGGGCACCCCCGCCCAGATGTGGGACAGCCTGCAAAAACTGCGGGGGTTCGACCCGGCCACGCAGGTCTGTTCGGGTCACGAATACACGATGACCAATGCGCGCTTTGCCGCATCTCTTGAACCCGGCAATCCAGCGATTAACTCTAGATACGAAGCGACACGGCAGGCGCGTGAAAACGGCCATGCGACTGTGCCGTCGCTTTTGTCGCTGGAATTGGACACCAACCCTTTCCTGCGGGCCGACGATCCGAATTTGGCGCAAGCGTTGAACATGTCGGATTCACAACCTGCCGAAATTTTCGCCGAAATCCGCGGTCGGCGTGACCGCGTCTAGGCAAAAGAGACGACCATGTCCGGTGTTCACGGCACGTCAGTGAATTTGTGAACATCATATGACAGAAAAATCTTGAAGGTTGGCCGAATTCGTCTGACCTTGGAAACACAGGCAAACGCGGCATCCCGTCCGCGCTCGAGAAAAGGAGCACAGCCGTGCCATCATTTTCCGCAACGCTCGAACAGTCCATTCATGGCGCACTTGCGCTGGCAAATGCGCGCCGCCATGAACTCGCCACGCTAGAGCATCTCTTGCTCGCGTTGATCGACGAACCCGACGCCGTGCGCGTCCTCAAGGCGTGTTCCGTCGACCTTGATGAACTGCGCAAGGATCTGGAAGATTTCATCTCTGACGATCTGTCGACGCTGGAAACCGACGTCGAAGGGTCCGAGGCGGTGCCGACCGCCGCGTTCCAGCGCGTCATCCAGCGGGCCGCGATCCACGTGCAATCGTCCGGCCGTAACGAAGTGACGGGTGCCAACGTGCTGGTCGCCATTTTTGCGGAACGCGAATCCAACGCGGCCTATTTCCTGCAAGAACAGGACATGACCCGCTACGATGCGGTGAATTTCATTGCGCATGGCGTGGCCAAGGATCCGGCCTACGGCGAATCCCGTCCCATCACCGGCGCGACCGAACAGGAAGACGAAAGCGTCACCGATGGCGACGGCAAGGAAACCGCGCTGGAAAAATACTGCGTCGATCTGAATGCCAAGGCCGGCAAGGGCGATGTCGATCCGCTGATCGGTCGCGCCCACGAGGTCGAACGCTGCATCCAGGTGCTGTGCCGCCGCCGCAAGAACAACCCGCTGCTGGTGGGTGATCCCGGCGTGGGCAAGACCGCAATCGCCGAAGGTCTCGCCTTCAAGATCGTCAATGGCGAAGTGCCCGAAGTGCTGGCAGGTGCCACAATTTTCAGCCTCGACATGGGCGCATTGTTGGCCGGGACACGGTATCGCGGCGATTTCGAGGAACGCCTGAAGGCCGTGATGACCGAGATGGAGAATCACAAGGATGCGGTTCTGTTCATCGACGAAATCCACACGGTCATCGGGGCCGGTGCGACCTCTGGCGGCGCGATGGACGCATCCAACCTGCTGAAACCTGCGTTGCAAGGTGGCAAGCTGCGCTGCATGGGGTCCACGACCTACAAGGAGTTCCGTCAGCATTTCGAAAAGGACCGCGCCTTGTCACGCCGGTTCCAGAAAATCGACGTCAACGAGCCTTCGGTCGAGGATGCCGTCAAGATCCTGCGCGGCCTCAAGCCCTATTTCGAAGAGCATCACAACGTCAAATACACGGCTGATGCGATCCGCACCGCTGTGGAACTGGCGGCGCGTTACATCAACGACCGCAAGCTGCCGGACAAGGCAATCGACGTGATCGACGAGGCGGGTGCCAGCCAGCAGCTGATCCCCGAATCCAAGCGTCGCAAGACCATCGGCGTCAAGGAAATCGAGAACGTCGTTGCCAAGATCGCGCGTATCCCGCCCAAGAACGTCACCAAGGACGATGCAGAGGTTCTCAAGGATCTCGAAAAGTCGCTCAAGCGGGTGGTGTTCGGTCAGGACAAGGCGATCGAGGCGCTGTCCTCTGCCATCAAGCTGGCCCGTGCAGGCCTGCGCGAACCCGAAAAGCCCATCGGCAACTACCTGTTCGCGGGCCCGACCGGTGTCGGCAAAACCGAGGTGGCGAAACAACTGGCGGACACGCTGGGTGTGGAACTGATCCGGTTCGACATGTCCGAGTACATGGAGAAACACGCGGTTTCGCGTCTGATCGGTGCACCTCCGGGCTATGTCGGGTTCGATCAGGGCGGGATGCTGACCGACGGTGTCGACCAGAACCCGCATTGCGTGCTGCTGCTGGACGAAATGGAAAAGGCGCATCCGGATGTCTACAACATCCTGTTGCAGGTCATGGACCACGGGAAACTGACCGACCACAACGGCCGGACCACCGATTTCCGCAACGTGATCCTGATCATGACCTCGAACGCCGGTGCCGCAGAGATGGGCAAGAATGCCATGGGCTTTGGCCGCGAAACCCGCGAGGGCGAGGATACGGCGGCGATCGAACGGATCTTTACGCCGGAATTCCGCAACCGTCTGGACGCGATCATCAGCTTTGGCGCGCTGCCCAAGGAAGTGATCATGAAGGTTGTCGACAAGTTCGTCCTCCAGCTTGAGGCGCAGTTGATCGACCGGAACGTTCACATCGAACTGACGCCCAAGGCCGCCGAATGGCTGGCAGACAAGGGCTATGATGTAAAAATGGGTGCGCGTCCGCTGGGCCGCGTCATTCAGGAAAACATCAAGAAGCCGCTGGCCGAGGAACTGTTGTTCGGCAAATTGGTCAAGGGCGGACTGGTCAAGGTCGGCGTCAAGGATGGCGAACTGGAACTGCGGTTCGAAGAGCCGGAGCAAGGCAAGATTGCCGGAAAGAAGCCACCCCTGCTGACGGCCAAATGATCCGGCCTGCGACCATTGCGATATTGTCCCTCGCAGCCACATCGGCTGCGGGGGATTTTTCATTGGCGCAACCGATAGACTGTGATCTTGGCGTCGACTGCCACATTCAGCAGGTCGTGGATCACGACCCGACGGCAGGCGCGTCTGATTTTCGCTGCGGCAGCCTGACCTATGACGGGCACAAGGGCACGGATTTCGCCCTGCCATCGCTGGCGGCACAGGCCGCTGGCGTGGACGTGCTGGCCGCAGCCGACGGTGTCGTCACAGGGGTGCGCGACGGCATGGCAGACGCCTTGCAAGTCGACGTGACGGCCCCGGACGTATCCGGGCGGGAATGCGGGAATGGTATTGTCATCAGTCATGAAAACGGCTGGGAAACCCAGTATTGCCATCTGGCCCAAGGGTCGATCAGTGTCGCCAACGGCGACCTGGTTACTGCTGGCACCCCGTTGGGGCAGGTCGGCCTGTCAGGTCAAACCCAGTTTCCGCACTTGCACCTGTCCGTACGGCAGAACGGTCAGGTCGTTGATCCCTACGATCCTGATGGCGTGATCAGTTGCGACGCCCCCGAACAGGACTGGTTGTGGTCGGATGTCACGCCAACGCCCCCCGGCGGGATCATCGCAGCCGGTTTCAGCGACGCCGTACCTTCCTATGACGCGATCAAGGCGGGCAACGCTGCAGCCGATGATCTGACGACGACCTCTGATGCGTTGGTGCTGTGGGGATATATGTTCGGCGCGCGCGCGGGCGACGAGTTGCGCCTGACGATCATCGGCCCTGACATGGAACCGATATTCGAAAATGTGCAGACCCTCGAACGGACACAGGCGCAGCTGTTCCGGGCAGGCGGCAGACGCACGCCGCCCGGTGGTTGGCAACCGGGCCTGCATATTGGTCTGGTCGAGTTGTTCCGCGACGACCGACGTCTGGCAGTCCTGAAATCCGAAATCGTGCTGAATTAACGCTCTGTCAGTTTCAGCTCGATCCGACGGTTCTGTGCGCGGGCCTCGGGTGTATCGGCGCTGTTGATCGGCTGAAATTCCCCGAACCCGTTTGCCGCCAACCGGGTCGGAGGAATACCCAGAAAATCCTCCATGTAGCGGACGACCGACAGGGCGCGCGCCTGGCTCAGTTCCCAGTTATCCAGAAACTCGCCTTGGCCGGACAGGGGGACATTGTCCGTATGGCCATCGACGCGGATGATCCAGTCGATGCTGTCGGGAATATCGGATGCGATCTGGCGCAAAAGGCTGGCGACATTCGCGATCTCGCCGCGGCCCTGGGGCGAGAGCGTGGCCGATCCGGGGTTGAACAGCACCTCTGACGAGAACACGAAACGGTCGCCCTCGATCCGAACGCCAGCCAGCCCCTCGACAGCCTCGCGCACCTGACCAAAGAAATCCGACCGGAATCGTTCGAGGTTTTGCGCCTCGGCAGCGAGGCGGGCCGCCTCGGCCTCGAGCCGGGTGCGCTCGGCCTCTTCCAGTGCACGGCGGCGGCGTTCTTCGGCAGCGACGCGCGCCAGCGCGGTGTTCAGCTGTGCGCCCAGCTGCTCGATCTGCACATCGGCGTCCTGACTGTCCTGATTGGCGACGTTCAACAGGGATTGCAGCGTGCCCACTTGCGTGCGCAGGGCCGCCACCTGTTCGTTCAACAGGGCGGTCTGGCGCTGCGCCTCGGCGCTTTGTGCCTCTTCCTCGCTCAGGCGGCGATTGGCCTCGGCCAGCGCGGCAGACTGCTGGTCTGCCAGATTCTCGGCATCGGTGCGCGCGGCAAGTGCGGCAGCCAGACGCGCGTTGATGTCTGCCTGTTCCTGATCATCGACCGTTGTCGTCTCGCGCAGCGCGTTCACCTGTGCGGACAATTCATCCCGCGCCAGCAACGCTTCGGCCAGACGATCCTCAAGGGTTGCAGAACGTGCGCCTGCGTTTTCCGCCTGCGTTTCAGCGGCCTGCTGCGCCAGGATGGCTGCGGCCAGTTGCGCCTGAATGTCGTCCAGTTGCGCCGCCCCATCGGCAAGTGCGGCGTCGAGTGCAGCGCGCGCGCTGTCCAGTTCCGCCTCGGTCTGTCGCCCTGCGATGGCGGCAGCCGCCAACCGTGCGGTCAGGTCCTCTGCCTGCGCCTGACTGGCATCCAGCGCCGCCCGGGCCGCATCCAGTTCGGCGGCCGTGCTTTCCTGTAGCGCCAATGCCGCAACCAGCCGGGCATCCAGATCATCGCCCTGCGAGAGCGCCGCCGACAGATCGCCTTCGGCCTGCTGCTGAGCCAGAAGGGCAGCGGACAGGTTCATGTCCAACTCGTCGCGTGCAGCCCGCGTCGCGGCCAACAGTGTCAGGGTTTCCTCGGCCTCCCGGCGCTGTTCCTCAAGCGCGAGAGTCATCGCCGTCAGCTCCGCATCGGCATCCGACAACCGCTGCCGCAACGCCTCGGCTGCCGCGGCATCCGCCAGTTGTGCTGCCTCCAGATCGGAAATCTGGGCGCCCTGGTCGGCGGTCTGACGTTCCAGATCAGCAATCATCGCCTGCAATGCCTCGCGTCGGGCAGCGGCGAGGCGCGCTGCCTCGGCCTGTGCGTCGACCTCGTCACGCGCCGTCGCAAGGGCGAGGTTCAACTGTTCCTGCTCGCTGAGCAGCGCGGCCTCGCGGTTTTGCAGGTCATCGACCTGGGCCGTCAGGTCGCTGCGCTGTGCGAGCAGGCCCGCGACCTGTGCCTCGAATCCGGTAATGGTGTTTTGTGCGGCAACCAGCGCGTCAGCAGCCGCGTCGCGTTCACCGATCAAGGCTGCGATCCGGCTGGCCTGCGCATCGGCGGTTTCACTGGCCCGATCAAGGTCGGCGGTCAACGTCGCCGTCAGCGATTGTTCAAGGCCCAGCGCCGTCGTCAGTGACGCGATCTGTCCTGCCAGTTCATCCAGTTGCGTCGCCTGACCACTAATCGTTTCGCGCAGAACGAACTGGATCACCATAAAGATCGTGAGGACGAACATCAGAACCAGCAACAGCCCCGTCATCGCATCCACGAAACCGGGCCAAATCGTCGAATTCATCCGTTGACTGCGGCGCGACAGGGCCATGTCAGCCCTCCTTGCGGGTCTGTCGGATCGCCCGCGTCAGTTGCGCCAGCTCGGTGCGCAATTCGCCGATCAGTTCCTGACGGCCTGACACCATTTCCTCGGTCAGGCGCAGCATCTGCGTATCCATCGACCGCAAGCGCATCCGGCTTTCTGCATCCAGACCGTCGACGCCGCCATCCTCCAGCTTGGCGATCAGGCGTTCCTGGCCTTCGGCAATGCGGGTCAGCAATGCTGCGTCCGTTCCCGTGCCCCGTTGCGCATCCACCAGACGGTCGATCGTGCGCGCCAACTGGCTGAGGTGCTCATCCGCCTCGCGTGACGTATTTTCGGCGCGGGCGAACATCGCCTCCATCGCGTCCAGTTGCGTGCCCATATGTTCGGCAAAGGCGGACAGCATCGCGCTGTCCTCGTTATTGCCCTCTTCGCCACTCGCAAACCCAAGACGCGTGATGGTGGACAGCCATTCCTCCAGCTCGCGGTAGAACCGGTTTTGCCCATGGCCTGCGAACAATTCCAGCAAACCGACGATCAACGACCCCGCCAGTCCCAGAAGTGACGACGAAAAGGCCGTCCCCATGCCGCCAAGCTGGCTTTCGAGTCCCTGTTGCAACCGGCCGAACACGTCCTCACCGCTTTCGCCATCGGCCGGTGACAGGGACCGAATGGTGTCCACCAACGCCGGAACTGTGGTGGCGAGCCCATAGAACGTTCCCAAAAGGCCCAGAAAAATCAGCGTATTGCCGATATAGCGCGTGATCTCTCGATCCTCGTCGATGCGCTGTGCGACGGAATCCTGGATCGACCGGCTGGACGTGGCACTGATCTGCATCCGTTTGCCGACCGATCGCAGCAATGTCGCCAGCGGAGCCAGCAGCGACGGGGCCTTGGTCAGGTGATGCCCGGACCGGCCCGCGGCAAAGCCTTCGATCCATTCAACGGATTTCATCAGCTGATAGACCTGCGCAAAGGTCGAATAGACGCCGATGACGAACACCAACAGGATCGCGCCGTTCAGATAGGGGTTCGACAGAAAGATGCCGCGCATCTGCGGGTAGCTGACATAGAGACCGGCCGCCACCAGCGCCAGCACGATCAACATCGACGTGATCTGCCGGACGGGTTGGGAAAACTGTGGTTCTAGCCTGGGTTTGCGGTCTTCGGACAAGGGGCTGGTCCTGCTCTGTTTTGCGCAGCCTAACGGGCAAATGACAGGCTGGAAACGATTAATCCTGCCCGATCAACGCACGGACCCGTGTGGACAGCCACACCATGTCGGGATCAGCGATCCCCATCTGGTCCAGCAGGGCCGCCGTGTTGAACAGGTAATCAGGGTTCGGCCCCATGCCCCCCACCGCCCGCGCGATCATCTGCGCCTGTGTTTCCAGATCCAGCTGCACATATTGTTCATGGGCCGGGTCGATAACATAAGCGAGCGATTTCAAAGGTCCCTCAGCCGTTTCCAGCGTCAACTCGTGTTCGACATAGGCCGAAGAGATCAATTCGCGTTCGCGCAGCATCGCCAGAACGGCGTCCGCCTCTGCGTCGGCGGCGCGAAATGCCACCCCTGTGCAGATCGCACCCGGCACCGCATCCAGCGCCAGAACAAGGCCCGGTTCTGCAACGGTGCCCCGGTGATGGATCGACAGCATGCAGAAACTGCGGTGATAATCGCGCAGCACCGCACGACGTTGTTCCACCGGGGTGAACCCGGTTTTCCACAACAGCGATCCATACCCAAAAACCCAAAGACTCATGCGGGTGGTCCTTTCTTTGCCTGCGCTATAAACCGCAGGGACAGCGATGGCGAGGGTGAGATCATGAAGGCTTTGTTGGTTGTGGTTCTGGCGCTGAGCGCGCTTTATTCGGGTTATTGGTTCATCGCCACCCAGGGTCTGAACAGCGGACTGGACTCAGCGATGAGTGCGGCCGAAACACGCGGCTGGGATATCGATGCCGAAACGCTCGACAAGTCCGGGTTTCCATCGCGGTTCGACGTCACCGCAACGAACGTGGCTGTGCGCAGTCCGTCCGATTTCGTCGAATGGCGGGCCCCTGTCGTGCAGACCGCAGCCCTCAGCTATCGGCCCAACAGCGTGATCGCCACATTGCCACCAGAGCAGACGCTGCGCCTGGGCCAACAGGTGCTGGCGATCGGCTCGGAAAACCTGCGCGCCAACGTCAAGGTCGCGGCCTCGCCGTCACTCGCGTTCGAGGCGCTGACGGCTGAGGCGGCCACCCTGAACATCCGTTCCGATGCAGGCTGGCAGGCGACCACGGGGGCGGCATTGATCGCGATGCGCGCAGCAGGTCCGGCGGCCAACACCTACGAAGGCTATGTCAGTCTGGCCAATATCATGCCTGTCCTGCCGCTGGCCGGGCTGCCTGACACGGCCGCACAGATGACCGCTGACATCACGGCGGTCCTCGACCGGCCACTTGACCGCACAACGCCGACGCAACCACCGCTGCTCGAAACCCTGACGATCAGCGAAATCGACCTGAGCTGGGGGTCACTGCGCCTGGGCGGCACGGGCGAGGTGACGGTTGATGCAGGCGGTTATCCCGACGGGCGCATCCTGTTGCAGGTGGCGAACTGGCGCGACATGCTTGCGTTGGCGAACGGTGCGGGGGTGGTGCCACCCAACTTGTTGCCTGCGCTGACCAGCGGGTTGCGGATGCTGTCGGGTGGCAGCGACAATCTGCAACTGCCGCTGACATTTGCCGGGGGGGACATGATGCTGGGCCCCCTGCCGTTGGGCCCTGCCCCGCGCCTACGCTAGGCGACGGGCCTCGATCGCTTCCCATATCTTGGCGGCGACATTCGTTCCGTCAAAACGTTCGAGTTCCTGAATTCCGGTTGGCGAGGTCACGTTGATTTCCGTCAACCAGTCGCCAATCACGTCGATGCCCACAAAAATCTGGCCCTTTTCGCGCAACAGCGGCCCGATCCGCGCGCAGATTTCACGGTCACGGTCCGTCAGTTCCACCTTTTCGGGACGACCGCCGACGTGCATGTTCGACCGCGTCTCGCCTGCGGCCGGCACGCGGTTAATCGCGCCGACAGGTTCGCCATCGACGAGGATGACGCGCTTGTCACCCTTGGTGACGGCGGGCAGGAATTTCTGCATGATCAACGGCTCGCGATTGATGCCGGAAAACAGCTCGTGCAGGGATGCAAGGTTGCCGTCAGACTGGCCCAGTTTGAACACGCCCGCACCGCCGTTGCCGTAGAGCGGCTTGAGAATGACATCGCCGTGCGTCGCCCGAAACGCCTTGAGCGTGTCGAGGTCACGCGCAATCATCGTGGGCGGCGTGAGATCCTGGAATTCGAGGACAAGCAGTTTTTCAGGGTAGTTACGCACCCAGAACGGATCATTCACCACAAGTGTATCAGGGTGAATCATGTCAAGCAGATGGGTGGTCGTGATATATCCCATGTCGAATGGCGGATCCTGGCGCAGCCAAACCACGTCAAAATCGGCCAGATCGACGGTTGTCTCGTCACCCAGCGAGAAATGGTTACCCTTTTCACGACGGACCGTCAGCGGCCAGCCGCGCGCCGTCACGCGCCCGGTGTCGAACGCGATCCGGTCCGGCGTGTAGTAGAACAAATGATGCCCCCGCGCCTGCGCCTCTTCTGCGATCCGAAAGGTGCTGTCTGCGGTGATATCAATTGGCCCGATCGGGTCCATCTGAAAGGCGATTTTCAACGACATGGTCACTGCTCCTGCGTGCGGGTCCTGATGGGGATATGGCGCAGGCAGGGGCGGTCGGCAATGGCGCGTTACCAACCACCGAATGCATTCGGCACGATGCGCACGGCACCGACCGAATCGACCAGACCGACATCGAATCGCATTCTGGTCAGCTGTCCGGTGGGTTCACCTGCCACATATTCCATCGCGGCACGGCAGATTCTGTCAGCCTGTCGTCGCGTGACACGGGCGGCGGCCTGCGCGAAACTGCGGCTCTTTTTGACTTCGACGAAAACGATGGTGTCGCCGTCCCGCACGATCAGGTCGATTTCACCAGACTGACCACGCCAGCGCCGGGCCGCCGTCGCACAGCCACGTCGATCATAGGCCATCGCCACTGAATGTTCCGCAGCCTCACCCGCCAGGTGGTTGCACCGCCCCCGGTGTTGCCGCGTCCGATCACTGGTTGCCTGCATCGTCCTCATCCTTTCCCAGTTGCAGTGCCGTCTGATAGACCTGCCTGCGGGGCAGGCCCATCGCGCCGGCAACTGCCGTGGCCGCATCCTTGACCCGCATGGTCTGCATTGCCTGTCGCAAGGCAACCTCGATATCGGCCTCGACGACCGCGACAGCACCCGCACGGCCGATCAGAACCACGATTTCGCCCTTCACGTTGCGGCCATCAAAAGCATCGACCAGGTCTGACAAGCGACCCGTCGACACCTCCTCGAATTTTTTGGTCAGTTCCCGGCAGACGCTTGCCTGACGATCACTTCCCAGAGCATCGCGCGCAGCAGCTAAGAAATCATGAATGCGTTTGGGTGATTCATAAAAAACAAGCGTGAACGGCAGATCGCGCAGGTCCACCAGCTCTGCCAGCCGCGCCGCAGGTGCCGCGGGCAGAAAACCGCAAAACGCAAATCGGTCGGTCGGCAGGTCACCGACGCTGAGCGCTGTAACCACCGCAGACGGGCCGGGGGCGGCCGTGACCGGCAGGCCCGCCGCGCGCACGGCACGGGCCAGTTCGAACCCGGGGTCCGCAATCAGCGGCGTGCCCGCCTCGGACACACAGGCCAGCGATGCACCGTCCCGGATCGCGTTGACCAGACGGGCCACCGCGGCGTCACTACTGTGATCGTGAAATGCGATGATCCGCCGATCCCCAAGGGGAATCCCGTGAATCTCCATCAGCTTGCGCGCCGTGCGGGTGTCCTCGGCCGCGATCATGTCGCAACTGGCAAGGATATCCAGCGCCCGCAACGTGATGTCCCGCGCCGTGCCGATGGGTGTCGCGACCAGATACAAACCTGCCGACAGCGATACGTTGAGATGATTCATGCCTAGACCCGTCCGGCTCTCGCCTTATGATAGCGTTAAAGGGCGACAATGCGGCCTATGGACGTTAAGGACAACGCCGATACCGCAACGCCCGCCACAGATGTTAGGAATTGCCATGACCGCTGCCGCCCCTTCATTGATGACATCACGGCTGCGCCGTGCTGCCGCCTATGTGACTGCAACCGTTGGATTGATGTGGATGGGTGCCTGTGTCCCCGTCGGCACCGTCGGCATGACGCAGGACACCGGCCAGACCATTGACGCAAGTGCACCTGTTCAGGTGGCCCTGCTGGTGCCCGGCGGATCCACGCAGGGCGCAAATCAGGCGATTGCCTCCAGCCTCGAAAACGCGGCGCGCATGGCGATCAGCGACCTCGACGGAGTCAGCATCGACCTGCGGGTCTACAACTCGGGGTCCGATTCGGCGCAGGCGGCGGCCGTCGCCACCCGTGCCGTGGACGAAGGCGCCAAGATCATTCTGGGCCCGCTGTTCGCTGACGCGGCCAATGCCGCAGGTGTCGCCGTCGCACCGCGCAATGTGAATGTGCTGGCCTTTTCGAACAATACCACCATCGCGGGCGGCAACGTTTTCGTCCTTGGAGCAACCTTTGAAAACACAGCCGACCGCCTGGTGCGTTATGCCAGCGGTCAGGGCATCAGCCGGATCGGCATCGTGCACGGTGACGATCTGGCCGGACAGGTCGGTCGTGATGCGATCGCCCGTGCGGTTCAGGCAAATGGTGCCAGCGTGGCAGGTATCGCCAGCTATCCGCTGAGCCAGCAGGGCATCACCGCATCTGCCGGGCAAGTCGCAGCCACGGTCAAATCAAACGGTGCCGACGCCGTGTTCCTGACGGCAGGTGTCAATGCCGACCTGCCGTTGTTGGCGACAGCCCTGCCAGAGGCCGGGATCAACCCTGCGGACACACGGTATCTGGGTCTGACGCGCTGGGATGCAGCACCGCAGGCGCTGGCGCTGCCCGGTCTTCAGGGCGGGCTGTTCGCGGTGCCTGATCGCGCCATGTCCAGCAACTTCGAGGCGCGCTACAGCAGCGTCTACGGCGGTCAGCCCCACCCCCTCGCAGGTCTTGCCTATGACGGAATCGCAGCCATCGGCGCATTGGTGGCACAGGGCCGGTCCGATGCACTGACCAAGGCGGCATTGACGCAGCGCCAAGGCTTCATGGGAACCTCGGGCGTGTTCAGGCTGCGCGCCGACGGCACGAACGAACGCGCCCTGTCTGTCGCAACGGTGCGGAACAATGCCGTCGTCATCCTTGAAAACGCACCGCGCAGCTTTGGCCGTGCTGGCAGCTAGGCCCGCGCCGACCGGACTGAACACGACGCCGGAGGATCTGATCCTGCCGGCGTCGTCGATTTTCGATGCCCCCGCCGTCGCAGACCAGATTGCAGCAGCGAGCGAGAACGCTGTTGATGACCGCGCGTTGCGCACAGCTGTTGTCGGCATTCTCAAGGATGCGCAAAAGAACGGGCGGGCCGCGATCCGCGCGGCATTTCTGGATCATCCGTTTCGCGCCAACCCCACGACACGCGCTTACAGCTGGCTGACCGACTGTCTTGTTTGCGCGGTGCTGGACGTGGCCCGCAACCGCCTGCACCCCAACCCCAATCCGACCGAAGGCGAGCGGTTGTCCGTCATCGCCGTGGGCGGCTACGGTCGCGGGGAAATGGCGCCCTATTCCGATGTCGATCTGCTGTTTCTGACTCCCTACAAGATCACGCCCTGGGCCGAGGCGGTCATCGAATCCAGCCTCTACATGCTCTGGGATCTCAAGCTGAAGGTCGGTCATGCCAGCCGCACGATCAAGGATTGCCTCAGGCTCGCCGGCGAGGACTACACCATCCGGACGAGTCTGGTGGAATACCGTTTTCTGACCGGCGACGCCGACCTGTCCGTGACGCTGGGCGATCGGCTGTGGTCCGATCTGTTCAAATCCTCTGCCCCCGATTTCATCGAGGCCAAGCTGAAAGAACGCGGTCAGCGCCACAAGAAGCAGGGCGGCCAGCGCTACATGGTCGAGCCCAACGTCAAGGAAGGCAAAGGCGGTCTGCGTGACTTGCAATCGCTGTATTGGATCGGGAAATACATCCACGGCGTGCAGGACGCGTCGGACCTGGTCAAGCACAAGGTCTTTACCCAAGACGAATACGAAACCTTTCGTCAGGCCCATGAATTCCTGTGGGCCGTGCGCTGCCATCTGCACCTAATTGCCGGACGCGCGCAGGACCAACTGACGTTCGACATGCAGGTCCAGGTGGCCGATGCGATGGGGTTCCAGGACCGCGCCGGACGGCGCGGCGTCGAACATTTCATGCAGGCCTATTTCCGCCACGCAACCATGGTGGGGGATCTGACGCGCATTTTCCTGACCGCGCAGGAACGCACCCACGCCAAGGCGGCACCGATGCTGGAACGTCTGCTGACCCGCAAGCCCAAGACGAAACCGCCCTTTGCGATCAAGCACAACCGCCTGACGGTTTCGGGACCCAAGACGTTTCTGGCCGATCCGCTGAACCTGCTGCACATCTTTGAAGAAGCGATGCGCACAGGCACATTGATGCATCCCGACGCGATGCGTCTGATTGCCGCCAACCTGCACCTGATCGATGACACGGTCCGTGCGGATCCAGAGGCGAACCGTATTTTCATGCGTCTGATGCTGAAATACGGCAACCCCGAACGCGCGCTGCGACGCATGAACGAATTGAACATGCTGGCGACGTTTATGCCGGAATTCGCACCGATCGTGGCGATGATGCAGTTCAACATGTACCACAGCTATACCGTGGACGAGCATACCATCCAGGTCATCAGCCACCTGTCGCGCATCGAACGCGGCGAACTGGTCGAGGAATTGCCAGTCGCCTCGCAGATCATCGAGGCCGGCGTCAATCGCAAGGTCCTATATGTCGCGCTGTTGCTGCATGACATCGGCAAGGGCCGACCAGAGGATCATTCGGTGCTGGGCGCACGCATTTCGCGCAAGGTCGCGCCGCGCCTAGGGCTGTCGAAAAAGGAATGCGAAACGGTCGAATGGCTGATCCGCAATCACCTGCTGATGTCGGACACGGCACAGAAACGCGACATTTCCGAACCGCGCACCGTGCGCGGCTTTGCCAAGGCGGTAAAATCCAAGGAGCGTCTGGACCTGCTGCTGTTGCTGACGGTCTGCGACATTCGTGGCGTGGGCCCCGGCACCTGGAACAACTGGAAAGCCGTGCTGCTGCGCAACCTGTATTCGGCAACGCGTGACGCGCTGGACAACGGGCTGGAGGACCTCAGCCGCGAAACCCGCGAAACGGTGGCCAAACGGGCATTGCGCGACGCATTGGCGGACTGGGACGCTGCTGATCTGAAAACCGAAATGAACCGTCACTACGGGCCCTATTGGCAGGGTTTGCCGCTGACGACCCATGTCGTTTTCGCCAATCTGCTGCACGCCATCTCGGACAGCGAAATCCGGGTGGACCTGACGCTGGACCATGACAGGGATGCGACCCGCGCCTGTTTTGCGATGGTGGACCATCCGGGTCTGTTCAGCCGGATGAACGGGGCCTTGGCGCTGGTCGGTGCAAATATCGTGGACGCGCGCACCTACACGTCCAAGGACGGCTATGCGACCGCTGCCTTCTGGATACAGGACGCCGACGGCAGCCCTTACGAAGAAGCGCGCCTGCCGCGTCTGCGTTCCATGATCCAGCGCACCCTGATGGGCGAAGTCGTGGCAAGCACCGCACTCAAGGATCGGGACGTGTTGCCGGTCCGGATGCGAGCATTCCGGGTGCCGACGGTTATCACATTCGACAACGACGGGTCCGAAATCTACACGATCATCGAGGTGGATACCCGTGACCGCCCCGGCCTGCTGTATGATCTGACCCGCACGCTGGCAAACGCCAACGTCTACATCTCGTCCGCCGTGATCGCGACCTACGGCGAACAGGCTGTCGATACCTTTTACGTCAAGGATATCACCGGGCTGAAATTCCATTCCGAGTCCAAGCGCGAGGCGCTGACAGCCAAGCTGCGTCACGCCATTGACCAGGGCGCGGAACGGGCGCAAGGGTAGCGCCCCAGTCAAAGAAGGCCCCAGCCATGAAACCCATCCGCCTGATGTCCGGCTTTTTCACCGTGGGGATCTGGACATTGCTCAGCCGCGTGATGGGGTTTGCGCGCGACATCCTGATCGCGGGCTATCTGGGCACAGGGGTCGCGGCACAGGCATTCATCATCGCATTTTCATTGCCGAACCTGTTCCGCCGGTTCTTTGCCGAGGGCGCGTTCAACATGGCCTTTGTGCCGATGTTCTCCAAGAAACTGGAAGGCGGCGAAGACGCGCGGGCCTTTGCGCAGGATGCATTCGTTGCAATGACCCTGATCCTGTCCGTGTTCACAGTAGTGGGGATCATCTTCATGCCGTGGCTGGTGACGGCGATGGCCAGCGGTTTCCGAGAGGACGCTCGTTTCGATCTGGCAGTGGAATACGGGCGCATCGCCTTTCCGTATATCATGTTCATCTCGCTGACGGCCTTGCTGTCAGGTGTGCTGAACGCGACGGGCCGATTTGTCGCCGCCGCCGCCGCACCCGTCATCCTGAACGTGGTCTTCATCATCGCCATGCTGGTCACTGCCCTGCTGGGACGGGATATGTCTGATAGTCTTGGGATGGGTATCGACCGGGCTCTGGGACTGCAGATCGGTGACAGCCTAGCACTGGCGGTGCCATTGGGGGGAATCCTGCAGATGGGGATCGTCTGGTGGGCCGCATCGCGTGCGGGTTTCACCATGACCCTGCGGATGCCGCGCTGGACCCCGGAATTGAAAAAACTGGCCATGATCGCGGCCCCTGCCGCACTGGCCGGCGGTGTGGTCCAGATCAATTTGCTGGTGGGCCGTCAGGTCGCCAGTTTCTTTGACGGTGCGGTGGCGTGGCTGTCATACGCGGACCGGCTGTATCAGCTGCCACTGGGCGTCGTCGGCATCGCCATCGGCGTTGTCCTGCTGCCTGACCTGTCGCGCCGCCTGCGGGCCGGAGATGCGGCGGGCGGGCGCGATGCGTTCAATCGCGCCGCAGAGCTGAGCCTTGCGCTGACGGTGCCGGCAGCAGTGGCGCTGCTGGTCATCCCCGTTCCACTGACGTCGGTGCTGTTCCAGCGCGGGGCCTTTACCCCCGAGGACACGATGGCCACGGCCCTGGCCGTCGCGGTCTATGGATTGGGCCTGCCCGCATTCGTGCTGCAAAAGTCCCTGCAACCGCTGTTTTTCGCACGCGAGGATACGCGGCGACCATTCATCTATGCCTTGGTCGCGATGGTGTTGAACCTTGTTATCGCGCTGGGGCTTGCCCCCTACGTTGGGTTCATCGCCGCGGCATTGGGCACCACCGCGGTGGGCTGGATCATGGTCGCACAACTGTGGATCGGATCGCGCAACATGGGGGCCGCCGCGACGTGGGACGACCGTTTCCGTGCACGTATCTGGCGGATCGTCCTTTCGTCGGTCGGGATGGGGGTGGTGCTGTTTGGCGCGGCTGTCGTGCTGGGCCCGTTCCTTGCGACCGAAGGCCTGCGCTACCTCGCGCTGGCTGTGCTGATCACAATCGGGATCGTCAGCTATTTCGGCATCGGTCAGATGATCGGCGCGTTTCGACTACAGGACTTTCGCAGGGCGCTGCGGCGTTAACGCTGGCGCAAGCGAACCAGCAGCGCATGCCATCCGCCCGGCGCGAGGATGATCGACGCGCCGAAACCCACGGCGAAACCGGCCAGATCCGCGACCCACCGCATCGTGCCACCAAAGATCAGCGCAAAGATCAGTTGCAGCGCCAACAAAAAGCCGATCAGGCGAAACGCCTTGATCTGCTGCCCGCCCTGTTGCCCGATCCGGGTCCACAGGATGTAGGTGAACGCCCCTATGAAACCGTAGACCGCCGGATATGCGCCAAACAGCGGTTGCGTGCCATCAGCGACCAGACCAAACCCCAATGCCCCCGCCACCGCCGAAACCACAAACAGCGCCAGCGTTGCCGCCGGATGGAACACATCGCCCACGAATTTGCCCAGCGCCAGCAGCAAGGCACCGCCGAACAGCGCATCGGTGAAACTGCCATGCACAAAGGCGTAGGTCACAAACCGTTTGAGCAGATCCAGCGACAGGTCACCCCGCATCACGACGTAATCCACCACGGCAGGCGACACCGCATACTCCTGCAGGGCCTGCAACCGCCAGCCGATCCCGCCGGGCCCACCCACCAATCCGGTCGCACCCGCCGACAGAGTCAGTTCGACCGCGACAATGATCATGACAAGAGCCGTGACCACGGGCGGAATGGCGTTGACGGGACTTTGGATTGCCATGGCGGATGCCTCGGGTTGTTGCGAATGGAGCCGTGCTCTGGCATGGGTATGCGGAAATATCGCAGCCTACCAGCCCGGATGATCCCATGACCCAAAGCCAGTTCACACCCCGCGTCTTTTCCGGGATCAAACCGTCGGGCGGATTGACGCTGGGCAACTACCTGGGCGCGATCAAGCGGTTCGTCGGCATGCAGGGCGCGATGGAGACGATGTATTGCGTGGTCGATCTGCACGCGATCACCGTCTGGCAGGACCCCAAGGAGTTGAGTCACGCCACCCGCGAGGTTGCAGCAGGCTATCTGGCCGCCGGCCTGGACCCAAGCCAATCAATCCTGTTCAACCAGAGCCGCGTGTCGGCGCACGCCGAGTTAGGATGGATTTTCAACTGCGTCGCCCGTGTCGGCTGGATGAATCGCATGACGCAGTTCAAGGACAAGGCCGGCAGCAACGCCGAAAAGGTATCGCTTGGCCTTTATGCCTATCCGTCGCTGATGGCGGCCGACATTCTGCTGTATCATGCCACGCAAGTCCCTGTGGGCGAGGACCAGAAACAGCATGTCGAATTGACGCGCGATATCGCGGCCAAGTTCAACCACGATTACAAGACCGACTTTTTCCCGATGACCGAACCGGTGATCGACGGCCCCGCCACGCGCGTGATGAACCTGCGGGACGGGTCCAAGAAGATGTCCAAATCCGGCGAAAGCGATATGGAGCGCATCAACATGCGCGACGGCGCTGACCTGATCGCGAAAAAGTTCAAAAAGGCCAAGACCGACCCTGAACCGTTGCCCGACACACTGGACGGGCTGAAAGGACGGCCAGAGGCGCGTAACCTGGTCGATATCTACGCCGCGCTGTCCGATACCACGTCGGAGGCGGTGATCACGGAATATGCGGGGGCAGGCTGGGGCCGGTTCAAACCCGCGCTGGCTGATCTGGCGGTCGATCGGCTTGCACCGATTTCAGACGAGATGACGCGCCTGATGGACGACCCCGCAGAGATCGACCGCATCCTTGCCGACGGGGCCGAGCGTGCCCGCACGATCGCAGAGCCGATCCTGTCGCGCACCTATGAAATTGTGGGCCTGTTGCGCTGACCCCTGGTGCGGGGTGCCGATTTTTCGCGAAAAATCGGTGGGCCGCCGCATCCTGCGGCGGCGGCCTCCGGCGGGGATATTTTGAAAACAGCGATTGATCAGGTCACGCATAGGCACAGCCATGCGAGCCGGCCGCACTTTACCTCTGCCCGATTGCGGCCTAGGCCTGTTAAAACGAACGAGTGGGGTGATCATGGCCACGGGAATACAGATAAGAACCTATTTCGGTGGTGCATGGCACGACGGGGACGTCGCTGTGATGCGTGCTGCGGACCACGGGTCATGGCTAGGGACAACGGTGTTCGACGGGGCCCGTTACGCCAACGGCGTTGTCCCGGATCTGGCGGCACATTGCGCCCGCGTAAACCGCTCAGCCGAGGCGCTGATGATCACCCCCACCGTGAGCACCGCAGACATGGTGGCCATCGTCCGCGAAGGACTGCGCGCCTATTCTCCCCAGACGTCCGTCTATATCCGCCCGATGTACTGGGCACTGGATGGTGGCGACCTTGGGATCGTTCCCAAGGAAGGATCCACCGGTTTTGCCATATCGCTCGAGGCCATACCGATGGCACCGGCGGGCGCTTCCACCACCCTGACCACCACCCGGTTCCGCCGTCCGGTGATGGAAGACAACGTCGTCAACGCCAAGGCCGGCTGCCTGTATCCCAACAACGCCCGCATGCTGGCCGAGGCCCGGTCCAAGGGGTTCGGCAATGCCCTGGTCGCTGATGTGATGGGCAACGTGGCGGAAACCGCCAGCGCCAATGTGTTCATGGTGCGCGACGGCGTGGTGTTCACACCGATCCCCAACGGCACCTTTCTGGCCGGTATCACCCGCGCCCGCCACATGGCAAACCTGCGCGCAGATGGCGTCGAAGTCGTCGAAAAGGTTCTGACCTTTGACGATTTCCGGGCGGCGGACGAGGTATTCCTGTCGGGCAACATGATGAAGGTCACGCCGGTCAGTGCCTTTGACGACCGATCCTACAACAGCGGGCCGGTCACGGCCCGTGTGCGGGAATTGTATTGGGACTGGGCCGCGTCCGAAACGCTCTGACCGTTGCACGATGTCGGCGCAAAAGGCAGGATGCGCCCAAAGAGGGGGATGAAATGCGCAAGTTTCTGGTCGTGCTGGATGACAGCCGCGAATGTCTGAACGCGATGCGATACGCCGCCATGCGGGCCTCCAAGACCGGGGCGGGCGTCACGGTGCTGTCGGTCATTCCGCCCGATGAATTCAACCACTGGATCGGCGTCGGCGAGATCATGCGCGAAGAAGCACGCGAGCGTATCGAGGTGCATTTCGAGGTCTTTGCCAAATGGATGCGGGACAGGCAGAACGTGAACCCCGATCTGGTGATCCGAGAAGGCGAGGCGCTGCCCGAGATCATGGCCCAGATTACCGAGGATCCGGAAATCGGGGTTCTGGTGCTGGGCGCGGGCACCGACAACAAGGGACCCGGCCCGCTGGTCAGCGCGCTCAGCCGTCAGGCCGGGACGTTCCACGTGCCGATCACCATCGTTCCCGGTGACCTGTCAAAAGAAAAACTGGACGCCATCACCTGAATGCTTAGAATGGTTCTAAACCTTGACGTGGGCCGTCACAGGGCGCATATCGGTAACCTGACATAAAAGGACGGTTTTCATGTTCATCCAGACCGAATCGACACCGAACCCCGCGACGCTGAAATTCCTGCCCGGTCAGACCGTGCTGGAGGTCGGCACCGCCGACTTTCCATCGGCTGATGCAGCGGGCACATCGCCGCTGGCGCAGCGCCTGTTTGCCGTGAACGGCGTGACAGGCGTGTTCTTTGGCATGGATTTCGTGACCGTGACCAAGGACGATGACGTGGAATGGGATCACGTCAAACCCGCGTTGCTGGGTGCGATCATGGAACACTACCAGTCGGGCCAGCCGGTCATGGGCGCCGATCACCAGCCGGTCAGCGGCCATGCAGAACACGACGGCGAGGATGGCGCAATCGTCGACCAGATCAAGGAATTGCTGGACACCCGCGTCCGCCCTGCCGTGGCACAGGATGGCGGCGACATCACGTTCCACGGGTTCGAACGCGGCGTCGTCTACCTGCACATGCAGGGTGCTTGCGCCGGTTGCCCGTCGTCCACGCTGACGCTGAAGATGGGGATCGAGAACCTGCTGCGGCACTACATCCCCGAAGTGACCGAAGTCCGCCCCGTCGCTGCCTGATGGCCGACAAGGTCGAAGTCCTGAACGTCAATCAACCCGGCCAGGTGGGCCGGGTTGATGCCGCGAAATACAACGCGATGAAATCTGCGATGTTGTCGACAGTCACAGCGACACCCATGACCGCTGCGCAAATGAAGGCCGGTGTGCTGCGGCAACTGCCTGACGATGTTTTCCCCGGTGGGTCCACGGCGGGTTGGTGGCTCAAATGCGTGCAACTCGACCTTGAGGCGCGTGACATACTGCAACGTCATCAGACAAAACCTCTGACGTGGTCGCTGGTGTGAACGCCACAGCGACCGTTCTTGCATTCGACACATCCGGTCCGCAGTGCGCTGCTGCCCTCATGACGCCATCAGGCATCACGACCCGCATTGACGCCATGTCCAAGGGTCAGGCCGAACATCTGATGCCGATGCTCGACGAGATGCTGCGTGACGCCGGTCTGGACTGGTCCGGACTGGGTGCAATAGGCGTGGGTATCGGGCCCGGAAACTTTACCGGGATCCGGATCGCCGTCGCCGCAGCGCGGGGGCTGGCCCTGGCGCTGAACATTCCGGCGATCGGTGTGTCCAGCCTCGAGGCACAGGTCGAAGGGCTGACAGGACCCGTGATTTCGGTACTGGATGCGCGGTCTGGCCGGTTTTACGCACAGTTTTTCGACGCCACCACCCGAGGCACGCCAGAGTTTCTGGAGCCCGGGCAAGCACCCGCTTGTCCGGCCGGCATCCGCCCCGCTTATGTCGGGGCGGCGGCATTCGGTGAGGTGATCGCGGCCGCCATGCCGCCCGCAACCGCCATGGCGATCATCGCAAGCCGCCGGATGCAGACGCCACAGCCACGCCCCGCGCCATTGTATCTGCGCCCGGCGGATGCAGCACCGCCGCGCGATGCGCCCCCCGTTGTCGTGCCGTGACGCCCGCAATTCTGGCACAGGTTCACGCAGCTGCCTTTGACCGCGACCGCCCGTGGTCGGCGGATGAATTTGCGGACCTGCTGGCCAGCCCGCTGGTCATCACCGTTGGGGACGACCGCGCGTTCGCGATGGGCCGGGTCATCGCACCCGAGCTGGAAATTCTGACGGTGGCCTGTCGCCGCGACATGCAGCGGCAGGGTCTGGGGCAGGCATGCGTGCTTGCCCTGCTCTTGGCCGGGCAACAAAAAGGGGCGCAAACCGCCTTTCTGGAAGTGGCCGATGACAATCTGGCCGCGCGTCATCTCTATGACCGCTTGGGATTCGAAAAGGTTGGTGTGCGACGCGCCTATTACGATCGGACCAACGGCCCGGCGGTCGATGCACTGGTGCTGTCAAAAGCCTTGAACGCTTGAATCTCCGCCTGCTTTTTGACCGATTGGCAAAAAAAGGGGTGCGCCGTTAAGTAACGGTTGACCACCGGCTCCGCCCGTTGCCTTATCGATGCCTGAAGCGGGGTGAATGCCACCTTGCTTGCCTCAGTGACGGGCGGCAACAGACTGCCCGCAACAACCAACGGGAGACCGACATGACCCTCATGCATAAACTGTTCGGCGCAACCGCAGCGCTGGCCCTGACGGCCGGTACGGCGATGGCCGACCCCGCAATCGTCTTTGACCTTGGCGGCAAGTTCGACAAATCTTTCAACGAGTCGGCGTTCAACGGCGCGACACGTTGGGCCGAAGAAACCGGAGGCACCTTTGCCGAGGTGGAATTGCAATCCGACGCCCAGCGCGAGCAGGCCCTGCGCCGTTTCGCTGAATCCGGCGCAAACCCCATCGTCATGGCCGGTTTTTCGTTCGCAACACCGCTGGGTGATGTGGCTGGCGACTATCCGGACACGAAATTCGTCATCATCGACGCCGTGGTCGACGCACCCAACGTGCAGTCCATCGTGTTCAACGAAGAGCAGGGCAGCTATCTGGTCGGCATGATGGCCGCCATGGCGTCTGAGACCGGCACCGTCAGCTTTGTCGGTGGCATGGACATCCCGCTGATCCGCAAATTTGCCTGCGGCTATGCACAGGGTGCCAAGGCGGCAAACCCCGATGTCACCATCATCGCGAACATGACGGGCACCACACCGGCCGCATGGAACGACCCGGTCAAGGGCACCGAGCTGGTGCTGGCGCAGAAATCCCAAGGCTCTGACGTTGTGTTCCAGGCCGCCGGCGGCACCGGTGTCGGCGTTCTTCAGGCTGCTGCCGACAACGACATGCTGGGCATCGGCGTTGACGCAAACCAGAACTACATGCACCCCGGTTCCGTGCTGACATCCATGCTCAAGCGCGTGGACAATGCCGTCTACAACTCCTTCATCGCGGGTGAAGCCGTCGAGCCCGGCATTCAGGCCCTGGGTCTGGAGCAAGAAGGTGTCGGCTACGCCATGGACGAATTCAACGCCGAACTGGTCAGCGCTGACATGCAGGCTGCCGTGGACGCGGCAGCAGAGCAGATCATTGCAGGCGACATCACGGTTCACGACTATATGTCCGATGAATCCTGCCCGGCCCTGTCGTTCTAAGACAGCCGATCAGGCCAAGACCCGGGGCCGTGCCGATTATAGGCGCGGCCCCAATGCGTAAAATAAAAGGGATGTCATGACAGACCGCATCGCCGATTTCTTTGCTGCATGGGGCGAAACGGACGCCGCGAAACGCCGCGCGACCATTGCGGCCTGCATGGCCGACAATTTCGTCTATTGCGACCCGCGCAGCCCGGGACACCTCACGACACTGGACACGTTGGTCGACTATGTCGACATGTATGCGCAGATGGCACCCGGCTGGACCGCCGGGGTGATCCAGACGGACGTGCAGAACGGGTTCGCCCGCAGCATCGTGGGATTCGGCGATGGTGGCGATTGGACACAGCACGGCACCTATTTCGCCGCACTGAACGCAACAGGCCAGGTGACGACGCTCGCCGGATTTGCCGGCGCAGGAGGGCTGCAGCAATGACCGCACCTGCTATCGAACTCAAGGGTATTTCCAAGGCGTTCGGGCCCGTTCAGGCCAACAAGGACATCAGCATTCGGGTCATGCCCGGCACGATCCACGGGATCATCGGTGAAAATGGCGCAGGCAAATCGACACTGATGAGCATCCTCTACGGATTTTACAAAGCCGACAAAGGCGAGATTTTCATCGGCGGCACCAAAACGGATATCCCCGACAGCCAGGCCGCCATCGCGGCGGGCATCGGCATGGTGTTCCAGCATTTCAAGCTGGTCGAGAATTTCACCGTTCTGGAAAACATCATCCTCGGGGCAGAGGACAGCGGGCTGTTGCGTCCGTCGCTGTCGCGCGCGCGACGCGAACTCAAGGCGCTGGCGGACGAATACGAACTGAACGTCGACCCCGACGCGATTGTAGAGGATATCGGCGTGGGCATGCAGCAGAGGGTCGAAATCCTCAAGGCGCTGTATAGGCAGGCGGACATTCTGATCCTTGATGAACCGACCGGCGTGCTGACCCCGGCCGAGGCTGATCACCTGTTCCGCATCCTCGAAAACCTGCGCCGCGAGGGCAAGACGATCATCCTGATCACGCATAAACTGCGCGAAATCATGGACATCACCGACACGGTCAGCGTCATGCGCCGTGGCGAGATGACAGCGACTGTCAAAACGGTCGATACCAGCCCGCAGGAACTGGCCGAACTGATGGTCGGGCGCAAGGTGTTGTTGCGGGTGGAAAAAGCCCCTGCCCGACCCGGCGATGTGATTCTGGATGTGCAGAACCTGAACGTGACCGACGCCAAGGGTGTTCACCGGGTCAAGGGCATCAGTTTCAACGTGCGAGCGGGTGAAATCCTGGGGATTGCGGGGGTGGCCGGCAATGGTCAGTCCGAATTGCTGGAGGTTCTGGGCGGCTACGAAAAGGCATCGGGAAAGATCATCGTCAACGGCACACCGATCGACCTGACAGGCCAGAAATCCGACGGACAAAGCAGGCGGCGGCGCGGCATCGCCCATGTTCCCGAGGACCGGCAGGCCGAAGGTCTGATCATGGATTACGCGGCCTGGGAAAACACCGCGTTCGGCTATCACCACGACGCCAGATATCGCAACGGCCTGTTCATGAACAACGCAGCGATCCTGCAAGATACCACCGAAAAGATGGAACGCTTTGACGTGCGCCCCCCGGATCCCAAGCTGGCGGCCAAGAATTTTTCGGGCGGAAACCAGCAAAAGATCGTACTGGCCCGCGAGATAGAGCGTAACCCCGACCTGCTGCTGATCGGTCAGCCCACGCGCGGCGTGGATATCGGCGCGATCGAATTCATCCATCAGCAGATCGTCGCCTTGCGCGATCAGGGCAAGGCCATCCTGCTCGTGTCTGTCGAACTGGAGGAAATCCTCGCGCTGTCCGACCGGATTGCAGTCATGTTCGACGGTCACATCATGGGCGAACGCGACCCCGCGCAGACCGACGAAAAGGAACTGGGCCTGTTGATGGCGGGCATGACCGGAAATCCATCACAGGTCAGCGTGAAAGACATCGAAGAAAACCTGGCACATGCCGGAACGGGAAAGGTCTGATCATGGATGTCATGCCAAAATGGGCCGAGGTCATTCTGGTTCCGCTGATTTCGCTGCTGCTTGCGGCGGTTCTCTCGGCGCTGGTCATCCTGGCCATTGGTGAAAACCCCTGGGATGCCCTGAAACTGATGGTGGATGGCGCGCTGGGGTCGACCTATGGCTGGGGCTATACGCTGTATTACGCGACCAATTTCATCTTTACCGGTCTCGCCGTGGCCATCGCGTTTCACGCGCGCATGTTCAATATCGGTGGTGAAGGTCAGGCCGTCCTGGGCGGTCTGGGCGTCGCCCTCGTGTGTCTGTACATCCCGTTTCCGCATTGGTCGCTGGCATTGATCACGGCCAGCGTCGGTGCGGCGCTGTTCGGGGCTGCCTGGGCCTTTATCCCGGCGATCCTTCAGGCCAAGCGGGGCAGTCACATCGTCATCACGACGATCATGTTCAACTTTATCGCCGCAGCGCTGCTGAACTATCTGCTGGTCGGCGCGCTAAAACCTGCGGGCAGCATGGAACCCGCCACAGGCAAGTTTCCCGAAACCACGCATCTGCCCAGTTTTCAGGACATGTTTTCGTTCGGTGAGGCCACGCTGTTTCGCGGCGCACCGGCGAACATCAGCTTTTTCGTGGCGATTGCGGCCTGTATCGCGCTGTGGGCACTGATCTGGCGCACGCGCTTGGGATACGAGATCCGCGCCTACGGGCATTCGGAATCGGCGGCGAAATACGCGGGCATCAGCCCGACCAAGATCATCGTCGTGTCATTGCTGATTTCGGGCGGTCTGGCCGGGATGATGGCGATCAACAACGTGCAGGGCGAGGCAGAACGTTTGGTGCTGAACGCTGTCGAAGGTGCTGGTTTCATCGGCATCGCCGTGGCGCTGATGGGCCGCAGTCACCCGCTGGGCGTATTTCTGGCCGCGATCCTGTTCGGGTTCCTGTACCAGGGTGGGGCAGAACTGGCGCTGTGGACGTCGATCCCGCGTGAGCTGATTGTCGTCATTCAGGCGCTGGTCATCCTGTTCACCGGTGCGCTGGACAACATGGTGCGGATGCCGCTGGAACGGTTTTTCCTGTCGCGCCGCAAACCGCCCAAGCCTGACGCGAAATCGACGCCTGCCGTGGGGACGAACTGATGGATCTGCTGACACTGCTGCAACTGCTGGATTCGACACTGCGACTGGCAACACCGCTGCTGCTGGCCTGTCTGGCCGGTCTGTTTTCCGAACGCGCGGGCATTTTCGACATCGGGCTAGAGGGCAAGATGCTGGCTGCCGCATTCCTGTCCGCGGCGATTGCTGCCGTCACGGGCAGCGTCTGGCTGGGCCTGCTGGCGGGGATCTTTGCATCTCTGTTGTTGTCCGCGATTCACGGGCTCGCCTCGATCACCTTCCGGGGCAACCAGTTGATTTCAGGGGTCGCCATCAACTTTCTGGCCGCTGGCCTGACGGTCGTCATCGCACAAAGCTGGTTCGCCGAAGGCGGACGCACGCCCCAGCTGGCGGGTGCCGCACGGTTCAATCCGATCACCCTGCCGGGGGCCGAGGCACTGCGCGATGTGCCCGTGCTGGGTCCGATCTATTACGAGCTGATTTCAGGCCATACCATCATCGTCTATCTCGCGCTGCTGATCGTCCCGATCACGGCCTGGGTGCTGTTTTCCACCCGTTTCGGTCTGCGCCTGCGGGCCGTGGGTGAAAATCCGGCGGCGGTCGACACGGCGGGCATCAGCGTCGTCGGTATGCGGTTCGCCGCAGTGGCCATCTGTGGCGTGCTGTGCGGCATTGCAGGCGCCTATCTGGCGACCGCCCTGCAAGCCGGTTTCACCAAGGACATGAGCGCCGGACGTGGCTATATCGCATTGGCCGCGCTGATCTTTGCAAAATGGCGGCCCGTCTATTGTCTGTGGGCCTGCCTGCTGTTCGGTTTCCTGCAAGCGATCGCGCTGCGGTCCGACCTGATCGAACGGGTGTTGCAGTTCAACATCCAGTCGCAGCTACTGGACGCCCTGCCCTATATCCTGACGGTCGTCATTCTGGCTGGTTTCGTCGGAAAGGCGATTCCACCGCGTGCAGGGGGTGAACCCTACGTCAAAGAGCGATAAGGGTAATCTGACAGCCGGGCGCGGTTCCGCGCCCGGTTATCGTTTTCGTGCCACTGTCCGGAACAGACATGCAGATATACCTACCCATCGCCGAAGTGTCGGTCGACGCGTTCCTGTTGCTGGGCCTCGGGGGGCTGGTCGGGTTGCTATCGGGCATGTTCGGTGTAGGCGGTGGGTTTCTGATCACGCCGCTCTTGTTTTTTGTGGGCATTCCCCCGGCTGTCGCGGTTGCGACATCGACAAACCAGATCGTTGCCTCCAGCTTTTCTGCGTTGCTGGCCCATGTGAAACGCAAGACGGTCGATTTCCGCATGGGCACCGTGCTGCTGATCGGCGGCCTGATCGGGTCGTCGCTGGGCCTGGTCGTGTTCAACTACCTGCGCGCACTAGGTCAGGTCGATCTGTTGGTGAACCTGTTCTACGTGGTATTTCTGGGCACCATCGGGTCGCTGATGATGATCGAGAGTCTGAACGCCATGCGCCGGGCGCGTAACCCGTCGGGTCCGCGTCGCGCACGTCGTCAGCACAACTGGGTGCACAAGCTGCCGCTGAAGGTCAAATTCCGGGTATCGGGGTTGTATATTTCGGTCGTGCCGCCGCTGCTGGTCGGCGTGTTCGTCGGCATTTTGTCCGCGATCATGGGCGTGGGTGGCGGTTTCGTGATGGTGCCTGCGATGATCTATCTGCTGGGCATGCCGACCAAGGTGGTGATCGGCACATCGCTATTCCAGATCATCTTCGTGACCTCCTACACGACCATGCTGCACGCCACGACAAACTATACCGTCGACATCGTGCTCGCCCTGCTCTTGATCATCGGCGGCGTGATCGGTGCGCAATTCGGGGCGATCCTGGGGCTTCGGCTCAAGGCCGAACAGCTGCGCATCCTGCTGGCGTTGCTGGTGCTGCTGGTCTGCGGGAAACTGGCGCTGGATTTGCTGCTGCAACCGGCCGAACTTTACTCCGTTAGCGCAGGAGGGGTCTGATGTTCCGCATCATCCTGATCTTGCTTATTTTGACCGGTGCTGCCCGTGCAGAAACCATCGTTCTGGGACTAAGCCAGGATTCCGTTTCGATCACCGCGACCTTTGACGGGGATGATATCCTGATCTTTGGTGCTGTCCGCCGCGACGCACCCGCCCCGACGGACGACGGTGATCTGGGCGTCATCGTCACCGTCGCCGGCCCTGACCAGCGCGTGTCGGTCTATCGCAAGGCCCGCCGCTATGGCATCTGGATCAACACCGACGAGGTCGAGGTCGACAATGCCCCCTCATTCTATGCAGTGGCGACATCCGGCCCCTTGCAAGAGGTGCTGCGAGACACGTCAGACCTGCGCCAAGAGATCACGATCCCTCGCGCGATCCGGTCGGTTGGCGCAACCGTGCAGGACAGCGCCGCATTCACCGAGGCACTGATCCGCATCCGCGAGGCTGATAACCTGTATCAGACCCAGATCAACGGCGTCGATCTGGAACAGGATACGCTGTTCATGGCGTCATTCGCCCTGCCTGCCAATCTGACCGAAGGCGATTATGTGGCGCGTATTTTCCTGACCCGCGACGGTCGCCCTATCGACGAGGCCAGCACCGTCATTCCCGTGCAAAAGGTTGGACTGGAACGATGGCTCTACAACCTCGCGCATTCCGATCCGCTGATCTACGGGATGCTGTCTCTGGTCCTGGCGGCGGCTGCGGGTTGGGCGGCATCGGCCGGATTTGCAGCACTGCGCCGCTAGCTGTCGTCGGTTTCGGCCTGCAAGACCAAAGGCGCAGGTCCGGGTTTCAGATCATCGACCCGCAAGACCGGTTCCGCCGGTTTGCCCAGACGGTTCCGCACGACCCAGCGCAACTGCGTTTCCGCCCGCGTGATGGCAACATAGGCCAGCCGTTTCCACAGCGGCTGGCCAGCCTCGACCCGGCCCATGCGGGACGCCATTTCGATATCGGGAGCAAAGACCTGCACCGTGTCCCACTGACTCCCTTGGGCCTTGTGGATGGTGACAGCGGCCCCGTGCAGGAAGGTCGCCCCCATCTTCGCGGCAAAGGGGATAAAGGGTTCGGCGTCGCCCTCGTGTTCGATCTTGACGATACTGGCCGCCGACATCTGCGGGTCCAGTGCGCCGATCAGGTGCAAACGGCTGAAACCGGGCCGCTTGCCCGGCCCGAGGTAGATGACCTGTGCGCCCTTGATCAGGCCGCGCGCCTCGAGGTCGAGCCGTTTCTTGCGGTGCTTCATCGGTAGTTCGATGCCGTCGCAGATCAGCGGCTCGCCTTCCAGCAGGCTGTCGGGCGGTGCATCAAAGGCCGCGCGAAAGGCGTGGATCAACCTAATGCGCGTCTTGTTCGTCCAGACCAGAACCGGCGACCGCGCCATCAGATCGGATTCGACCCTCTGGGCCATGACCACACGTTCGTCGCGCGCAGCGGCCTCTGCGATCATCCGCTCGAAATGATAGAAATCCAGCATCGGGTCTGCCAGCGCATGCGCCAGATCAAGGATCGGGTTGTCTGCGTCCTGACGATGGATACGGTTCAGCGTCTGCACCCGGCTCTCTGGTAGCGTCTCGAAAACCATGCCACCGCTGGACTGGACCGGCGGCAACTGGGCCGGATCACCGAACAACAGCAAGGTGGGAAAGATCTCGCGTAGATCTTCGAATTGTTTTTGATCCAGCATCGAGGATTCATCGACGAACCCGATATCCAGTGGTTCCTCGCGGCGTTTCCAGCCGGTGATGAAATCACTGCCGCGCAGACCGGCGGCGGCCAGTGCTGCGGGAATGGATTTGTGCAGTTCATAGGACGCGGCGGCGCGGTCCAGAGACAGGTCGGTCAGGCCCTCGATTTCAGGTCGTTCGCCCTGCCCTGCCAGCCATTCGGCCACCCGTTCGTATTCGGGATCATAGACGGGCGTGTACAGGATGCGGTGGATCGTCGTCGCAGGCACGCCACGATTGCGCAAGACGCTGGCGGCCTTGTTCGTCGGTGCCAAGATCGCCAGCGTACGGCGGTTGGGACGCTTTTTGCTCTCGTAGTCGCCTGACACGATATCGACGCCAGCACCCTCCAGCGCGCGATACAGTTCCGCCAGCAACATGGTCTTGCCGCTGCCCGCCTTGCCGATCACGGCCATCACGTCGGATTCGTCCGTTTGCGGCGGTTGCAGCAGGTCGCCATCAAGGTCGATGCCCGCCTGTCGCAGGATAACGGCAACATTGTCCCAGGCTTGCGACTGGTCATCGGAAAAGGTGATCGCGGGGGTATTCATGGCCGCGACACTACCTGCGGTGGCCCGGCCCTGCCAGCGCTAACCGGGCCTGCGCGCCGGGTTCATGCGGTGCCGTGTTCAGTTCCGCAGACGCGCACCGCTGCGGTAGGACCGCAGACGAAAAAGGGCCCGCCAAACCGGCGGACCCTTTGCCTCGTTCTGCAATCCTTACCCGCGCTGTTCGGCGCGTGCATCCTCGACCGTGCGCAGGCCAGCGCGCGGGCTTTGAACCAGAACGGCCATGTTGCCGGGCTTGTGTTCGTTCTTGCGCATCTTGGTGTGGGCGGCGGGGATGTCGTCCCAGCCAAACACCTCTGACATGCACGGATCCAGCCTGCGTTCGATCATCAACTGGTTCGCAGCCGATGCCTGCTTGAGGTTGGCAAAGTGGCTGCCTTGCAGACGTTTCTGGTGCATCCACATGTAGCGCACATCGAATGTCAGGTTATAGCCGGTGGTGCCTGCGCAGATCACGACCATGCCGCCACGTTTGCACACAAAGGTGGACACGGGGAACGTCGCCTCGCCGGGGTGTTCGAACACCATGTCGACGTTCACGCCCTTGCCGGTGATGTCCCAGATCGCCTTGCCGAACTTGCGCGTCTCGGCGAACCATTCCTTGTATTCGGGCGTGTTGACCGTGGGCATCTGGCCCCAGCAGTTGAAATCATTGCGGTTCAGCACGCCCTTTGCACCCAGCGACATGACGAAATCACGTTTGGATTCGTCTGAAATCACGCCGATTGCGTTGGCACCTGCCGTATTGATCAACTGGATCGCATAGGACCCCAGACCGCCCGAGGCCCCCCAGACCAGAACGTTCTGACCGGGCTTCAACTCGTGCGGGTGGTGGCCGAACAGCATTCGGTATGCGGTGGCCAGCGTCAGCGTATAGCAGGCGGCCTCTTCCCATGTCAGATGCTTGGGGCGCAGCATCAGCTGCTGCGATTGCACGCAGGTGAACTGGGCAAAGCTGCCGTCAGGTGTCTCGTAGCCCCAAATGCGCTGGCTTGGGCTGTCCATCGGATCGCCGCCGTTGCAATGTTCGTCGTCGCCGTCGTCCTGATTGCAATGAATCACGACCTCGTCGCCGACTTTCCAGCGTTTCACCTTGTCGCCCACGGCCCAGACGATCCCCGAGGCGTCGGACCCCGCGATGTGATAATCCGCCTTGTGCACGTCGAACGGGCTGAGGGGAATGCCGAGGCCGGCCCAGATCCCGTTGTAGTTGACGCCTGCCGCCATCACCATGACCAGCACTTCGTTGCTGTCAGGCTTGGGCACGTCGACGACTTCGATCTCGAATGCCTTGTCGGGTTCGCCGTGACGCTCGCGCCGGATCGTCCATGCATACATCTGGTCCGGCACATGGCCGAGAGGCGGCAGCTGGCCGACCTCGTAGAGTGTCTTTTCCGCCGCCGCTTCGGTTGCGCTTCGATCTAGGGCCATGTCCGTCTCCATCGCGATGATCCACCAATTCGCTGCACCGCAGTACCGGCGCAGGAATTGTTTATGCGGTTGCAGCGTAACTATGCAACCCCAATATAGCTATTTTTGTAATTTAATTACGTGACGGATTCCTGCGGTTCCTCGGTCGGAAAGTGATGTGCGATGCTGGCGGCATAATATGGCAGGACCTCTTGCCCCGCCGGCGTGATCTCGATGCGGCCACCAATCTCTTGCAACAGGCCGCGACTACCCAGTCGACGCAGCGTATCCTCGACCAGTTCCTCAGCAGACCGGCGGGGCAGCGGCATGTCCTGCTCTGCCAAGGCCGCAAGGCAGTCCCGTGCCCGGCCCAGTAGCGCCTCACGATCCAATCCCGGTGTTTCCAGCAAAAGGCGCGCGACCAGCGGCGTTGCCAGAACAGGAACCACCTGACGCACACGTTCCATCAGTTCGTTGGCAACCGCCTCGGTCGGATCGCCTGTCACCTCTTTTAGAAACAACGACAGCTCCAACGGCTGCCCGAACCCGACGGATGCTGTCCCGAATGTATCAAACCGCCGCGTCAGCCGCGCCCACAGATGCGATGACACGCCGCGCAGCACCGTCGATGCAGGCGGACGAAACCTGCGATTGCCCCTCTTGTGGGCGCGAATCAGAAACTGATCCTCGATGGTGCGGTCATAGTTCAGGCCGACCGGGATAAAGATCACGTCCCGCCCACCGGGTTTGTAATTGGTGACGATATAGCTCAGCAGGCCCAGCTTTGCTGGCCGCACCTCGCCTGTCAAGGACAGGCCGCCCTCGGGGAACATCGCCTGTGTCACACCGTTATCCGTCGCCATCTGCACATAGCGCGCCAGCACCCGGCGATACAGATTGCCCCGCGACCTGCGCCGGATGAAATATGCCCCCAGCGCGCGGATCAGGGCCGACAGCGGCCAGACACGCGCCCATTCGCCCACCGCATAGGACAATGCACCGGCCCTGCTGACCAGATAGGTGACCAGCACATAATCCATGTTCGACCGATGGTTCATGACAAAGATGATGGTCGCGTTTGGGTCGAGCGTTTCAAGTTCCTGACGCGGGAATGTCGCGATCCGCACGCGGTAGAGAGAGTTCGACAGCCAGCGTGCGATCCGCATCCCGAAGCTGAAATAGGCCGTGGCGGAAAACCCCGGCACGATTTCGCGCGCGTATCTCTGCGCCTTTTCAAAGGCGACGTTTTCGGGCGTGTTTTCTTCGCGGGCGTATTCGACGATCGCGGCCGTCACTTCTGGATCATAGATCAGACGCTGGATCATGTCGTGCCGCCGGGCCAGTTTGAACGGCTCGATCGGACGGGCAAGCCGCTGGTTCAGTCGCGCGATGACGCGTTCGGCCCGCTTGCGGAAAAACCAGCGCACCGAAGGGAACAGAAAGTGGGACGCAAAGGTGACCCCGGCAAAAATCAGGATTAGCCCAAAAGCCCAGAATGGTAATGTCACCGGTTGCGTCATGCGCCATTGGTGGCAGGGAATCCGGCTCACGACAATGGGAACACGGTACATGCTGCGACGCGGCATCTTGACGTTGTAGCAAAGTGTCCTCTATTCAGTTCATGACGAAACATTGTTGCGCGATGATCGGAGCCGTGATGACCGAGACCACGAAAGACCGCCCCTGGCTATTCCGGACCTATGCGGGTCATTCCACGGCCAAGGCATCAAATGCGCTGTATCGCGGCAACCTGGCAAAGGGTCAGACGGGCCTGTCCGTCGCATTCGACCTGCCGACCCAGACCGGATACGACAGCGACCATGAATTGAGCCAAGGCGAGGTCGGCAAGGTCGGCGTGCCTGTCTGCCATCTGGGCGACATGCGCGCATTGTTCGACGCTATTCCGCTGGAACAGATGAACACCTCGATGACGATCAACGCGACGGCCCCTTGGTTGCTGGCGCTGTATATCGCGGTCGCCGAAGAACAGGGCGCCGATATCAGCGCGCTGCAGGGGACCGTGCAGAACGACATCATCAAGGAATACTTGTCGCGCGGAACCTACATCTGTCCACCAGAGGCGTCGCTGCGCATGATTACCGATGTGGCGGCCTACACGCGCGCGCATTTGCCGAAATGGAATCCGATGAATATCTGTTCCTATCATTTGCAAGAGGCCGGCGCGACACCAGAAGAGGAATTGTCATTCGCTCTCGCAACCGCAACGGCAGTGCTGGACGATTTGCGCGACAAGGTGTCCGAAGCAGACTTTCCGGAAATGGTCGGGCGAATCTCGTTTTTCGTGAATGCTGGAATCCGGTTCGTGACAGAGTTGTGCAAGATGCGCGCCTTTGTCGAACTGTGGGACGAAATCTGTCGTGACCGCTATGGGGTCGAGGATGCGAAATATCGCAGGTTCCGTTATGGCGTGCAGGTAAACTCACTTGGCCTGACCGAACAGCAGCCCGAAAACAACGTTTATCGGATTCTGATCGAAATGCTGGCCGTGACATTGTCCAAGAACGCCAGGGCGCGCGCTGTCCAATTGCCGGCCTGGAATGAGGCCCTGGGCCTGCCCCGGCCGTGGGACCAGCAGTGGTCGTTGCGGATGCAGCAGATCCTCGCCTATGAAACCGATCTCTTGGAATACGAGGATCTGTTCGACGGAAACCCCGCAATCGAACGCAAGGTCGAAACCCTCAAGCAGGGCGCACGGGCAGAGCTTGCGCAGATCGACGCGATGGGCGGCGCGGTCAAGGCGATCGGCTACATGAAAAACCGTTTGGTCGAAAGCAATGCAGCGCGGATTCGTGGCATCGAAAGCGGTGACACCACAGTCGTCGGCGTGAACAAATGGCAGGCGGGCGAACCGTCACCTCTGACCGCCGGCGAAGACGCGATCATGGTTGCGGATGCCGCGGCAGAGGCGGATCAACTGACGCGGCTGGCGGCCTGGAAACAGGACCGTGACCCTGCCGCTGTGAAAGAAGCTATCGCCGCACTTCGGGCCGCCGCCCGCGATGGCAGCAACATGATGCCGCCGTCGATCCAAGCTGCAAAAGCTGGTGTCACAACCGGCGAATGGGCAGGTATCCTGCGCGAGGTTTTCGGCCAGTTCCGCGGTCCGACGGGGGTCGCGCGTGCGCCTTCCAACCAGACCGAAGGATTGGACGACCTGCGCGCCCGCGTCGATGCGGTGTCATCCACCCTCGGGCGGCGTTTGAAATTCATGATTGGCAAGCCTGGTCTGGATGGTCATTCCAACGGGGCTGAACAGATTGCCGCACGCGCCCGCGATTGTGGAATGGATATCGCCTACGAAGGTATTCGCCTGTCCCCCGACGCACTGGTCGACGCGGCAAAGCAGGACGATCCGCATGTGATCGGACTGTCAATTCTTTCGGGTTCGCACATCCCACTGATTGCGACATTCATGGATAAGATGCGGGAAAACGGCCTGTCCCACATTCCGGTCGTCGCCGGGGGCATTATTCCGGACGAGGACGCAGTGCGGCTATTGGAAATGGGCATCGCAAAAGTCTATACGCCCAAGGATTTCGAATTGAACCGAATAATGGACGATATCGTCACGCTGGTTAATCCCACGGCAGTCGCTGCCGAATAATACAACTTGATTTCGTCCCCTCGTTAATGCGAATGCTCTGCGATACCGCGTTTGGAAAACAAACGTTTGCATAGGAGTGTCTTCATGACCATTAACCTGAACGAAATGTCGCGCAAGGAACTCGAAAAACTGCGCAAGGATGTCGACAAGGCCCTCAAATCCATCGAAGGCCGCGAGTTGAAAATGGCCCAGGAAGCCGCTGCCAAGGCCGCTGCGGAATACGGTTTCACGCTGGCCGACCTGTCGAATTTGCCGGGTGCGAAACGCGCGGCAGCAACGAAATCGGCACCGAAATATCGCAACCCGAACGATGCGACACAAACCTGGACCGGCAAAGGCCGTCAGCCAGACTGGTTCAAGACCGCAATCGCGGCCGGAACTGATCCGTCCACGTTGGAAATCTGATTTTTCAGCGTTGCAACGCGCGTTGGAGATCCTCGTAGGTATAGCCATCGAGGATCTCGCCGCTTGATCCCTTGCGGAAATCGGGTGCAACGGGCAGACAGCCCAGCCCGCACATCAGATGCACGCTGCGGTTACGACCAGACACATACCACAGTCGCCCGCCGGGGGTTGAGACATAGCCGTCCAGATAAAAGTCGGCGTCCCCATCGACGTCCATCAGACTGGGCAATTCGTTGAAATAGCCCGGATCATAGGCCCCGTGCGTGTGATAGGATGCTGTCACCGCCAGATCAGGTGGAAATGGGGCTGAACAGCTATCAATCGTCCCTTTTTCCGGTCGGCTGGCAACCAGATCGCCGTCGGCATTGTAGCCCAGAAATCCACAGTATTCGCGCCGCTCAGCAAAAGACAGCGCTTGCAGGTCGCCAAGGGTGCGTTCGGCCAGGGCCAGCTCATCAAGGTCCTGGGCTGCGAGCGAGGTCAGCGGCAGGCCCATCAAAATGATCTTTAGGATGTGCCGCATCGCTTTTCTTTCGCCCCGGTTTCGACCAATACTAGCGTCAAATTGCAAAGGAAGAACCCATGACACCTCACATTGCCGCCAAGCCTGGCGATATCGCTGAAACGGTCTTGATGCCCGGCGATCCCTACCGCGCGAAATGGGCGGCAGAAACCTATCTGACCGACGCCGTCTGCATCAACGAGGTCCGGGGCATGTTGGGCTTTACCGGGATGTGGAACGGAAACCGCGTGACGATCATGGGGTCCGGCATGGGCATGCCATCCATGTCGATCTACGCCAATGAACTGATGAAAGACTACGGCGCGCAAACCATCATCCGCATCGGCAGCTGCGGCGGCATGCAGGACGACGTCAAGGTCCGCGACGTCGTGCTTGCCATGACGGCCACGTCGACCGGCACGCCATCATCGACGATCTTTCGCGAAATCGACTATGCGCCTGTCTGCGATTTTGGGCTGTTGCAGGCCGCCTATGCCGCGTCGCAAAAGCGTGACACGCCGACCCACGTCGGCAGCATCTATTCGTCCGACACGTTCTATGCGGAACGCAACGACCTGACCGAACAGATGATCCGCCACGGCGTTCTGGCCGTCGAAATGGAAGCGGCTGAGCTGTACATTCTGGCAGCCCGCTACAAGCGCCGTGCGCTGGCTGTCATGACCGTGTCCGACCACATCATCACGGGCGAATCACTGCCCAGCGACCAGCGGGAACGCACGTTCGGCGATATGGTTGAAATCGCGCTCGAAGCCGCCTTCGCCTAACGCCCGTGACTGCGGTCGTATGAATTCAGCGGCGGCTCCGACCAAGGGGCCGCCTCTTTTGCGTCCAGGACCTGCATATCAAGCGGATAGCAGACCGCCACGTCGGAAGAATGCTGCGCGCTGCAATCGCCACCCGGACAGGCGGACAACACCGCCAGCAGGTCGATCTCGGCCAGCAGGTCCAGGTAATCGCCCGCGCGGACCGGGCTTGCCTTCATGAAATACTGACCAGTGTCTGCGGTGAAACCGGTGCACATGAACACGTTCAGCACATCATGGACATGCGGTTCGGCCTCGGTCAGAGGCAGACCGGATGCATCCGACAACGCGCGGGTCAGGTTCGAATGGCAGCAATGATGGTACTGCGCCCCGCCCAGCAGATTGGCCGTATAAGGATCACAGCGCGTGCCGATCACATCATGGACCGCGCCACCGAAGGCATCGCGCCCGTACCAGCCCAGACTGTCCGCCACGACGGTGGCCATGGGCCGCAAATACGGAAAACAGGACCAAAGCCGATCCCCGGTCGTCACATGCGACCCGTGCAGCGCCCGCGTCTTGCCTGAATAGAAACGTTCCGACAGGTCATGCGCGTTAAACAGGTTCAGATCGCCGACCTGCGGACCATCGGGACACAGGATGCGCAGCACCTGACCCGCGCGCACCCGCACAAAGCCTGCATCGCGCGGTGGCACCCGCACGGTTTCGATGACCTGCAGCGGCTGATGTGCGCGGTCCAATGCGGGTTGCGGCACGGGCAACGCATCATTGGGATAGCAAATCACCGGCAGCACCGCACGGCGTGCGTCGGCATCCTCTGGCGGCATGTCAGTCACAGTCATCTTTGCGCCTCTCAGTTGTCATCGCGCCAAACGAAAACGCCGTCCCAGTGATGGGACGGCGTTTCTGCACCTATGTCATACAGAGCAAATCAAACGATCCGCTCGACCATCATGTGTTTGATTTCCGCAATCGCCTTGGCGGGGTTCAGACCCTTGGGACAGGTTTTCGCACAGTTCATGATGGTGTGGCAGCGATACAGTTTGAACGGATCCTCGAGATCGTCCAGACGCTCGCCTGTTGCCTCGTCACGGCTGTCAACGATCCAGCGGTGCGCGGCCAGCAGCGCCGCCGGGCCGAGGTAGCGATCCGAATTCCACCAGTAGCTGGGGCAGGACGTCGAACAGCAGGCGCACATGATACATTCATACCGGCCGTCCAGTTTCTCGCGGTCCTCGATGGACTGTTTCCATTCCTTGGCGGGCGCGTTCGTCTTGGTTTCCAGCCACGGCATGATGCTGGCGTGCTGCGCATAGAAATGCGTGAGGTCCGGAATCAGGTCCTTGACCACGGGCATGTGGGGCAGCGGATAGATCTTGATGTCGCCCTTCGCCTCGTCGAGGCCCGAAATACAGGCCAGTGTGTTCACGCCGTCGATGTTCATCGCACAGGACCCGCAGATCCCCTCGCGGCAGGACCGGCGAAAGGTCAGCGTGGGGTCGATGTCCGTCTTGATCTTGATCAGGGCATCCAGGACCATCGGGCCACAGTTGTCCAGATCGACGTAGTAGGTATCCAGACGCGGGTTTTTGCCATCGTCGGGATTCCAGCGATAGACCTGCACCTTTTTGGTATTGGTGGCACCCTCGGGCTTGGGCCATGTCTTGCCCGTCACCATGCGGCTGTTCTTGGGAAGCGTCAGTTCGACCATGTCTCAGACCTTTCGTCGGTGGGCGGATCGCCCGTCAAAGCGTGCCCTCAGCGGGCGGAATAGGGCGTCAGCGGTGCAGCACCGCTGAGCCGTGTGTAACATTCGGCATAGACCGTCGCAGGATCACGGCCGCGCAGGAAATCATCCGTCACGCCAATGGCGATACCTGTCTGTACGCCGCGCGAACTGGACACGCCGATCGCGACCTGTCCCGTTGGCCCCGCGGCCGAGGCCGCCTGATCGGCACAGCGCGCCTCGATCTGCTGGATCGTCAGCGGTGCCGGTGGCCCGCAAGCCACCAGCACCGACAGTGCGATCAGGCTGATCCCGCGCAGCACCATCAGTAGACGCGCTTTTTCGGCGCGATCTTGGCCATGTCGATCCCGCCTTCGTCCTGCGTCGTCAGCGGATCAAGGTGGACCGGACGGTAATACAGGTCAGTCTTATTGCCCGTAACCTTTGCCAGCGAGTGCTTGCGCCAGTTCGTATCGTCACGCTCGGGATAATCCTCGTGCGCATGTGCGCCGCGGCTTTCCTTGCGGGCCTCGGCGGAAACGATGGTCGCCAGCGCGTTCGGCATCAGGTTGGTCAGTTCCAGCGTTTCCATCAGGTCGCTGTTCCAGACCATGCTGCGGTCCGTGACGTGCAAATCGTCCAGTTTCGCGGCAATGCCGGTCATGGTTTCCACGCCTTCGGCCAATGTCTTGTCCGTGCGGAAAACGGCGGCATCGGCCTGCATGGCATTTTGCATTTCCAGACGTAGTTCCGCTGTGGGGGTGCCACCACTGGCGTGGCGCAGCCCGTCGAAACGATCGAACGCAGCATCGACCGATGCCTTGTTCAGGGGCGCATTCGGCGTGTTGGGATCGACAACCTTGCCCGCGCGGATGGCGGCGGCCCGGCCAAACACCACGAGGTCGATCAGGCTGTTGGACCCAAGGCGGTTCGCACCGTGGACCGACGCACAGCCCGCCTCGCCCACAGCCATCAGGCCGGGAACGATGGCATCGGGGTTGTCCTCGGTCGGGTGCAGCACCTCGCCCCAATAGTTCGTGGGGATACCGCCCATGTTGTAGTGCACGGTCGGCTGCACCGGGATCGGTTCCTTGGTCAGGTCGACGCCGGCAAAGATGCGCGCCGATTCTGTGATGCCCGGCAGGCGCAGATCCAGCGTTTCGGGCGGCAGGTGGTTCAGGTTCAGGTGAATGTGGTCCTTCTTCGGACCGACACCGCGGCCTTCGCGGATTTCCATCGTCATGCAGCGGCTGACCACGTCACGGGACGCAAGGTCCTTGTAGGTCGGCGCATAGCGTTCCATGAAACGCTCACCTTCGGAGTTGGTCAGGTAACCGCCCTCGCCACGCGCGCCTTCGGTGATCAGACAGCCCGCGCCGTAAATACCCGTGGGGTGAAACTGCACGAATTCCATGTCCTGCAGCGGCAGACCTTGACGGGCAACCATGCCGCCACCGTCACCGGTGCAGGTATGGGCTGATGTCGCGCTGAAATAGGCACGGCCGTAACCACCCGTCGCCAGAACCGTGGTTTTGGCGTTGAAGACATGCATCGTGCCGTCGTCAAGTTTCCACGCAACCACGCCCTGACACACACCATCTTCAGACATGATCAGATCGGTCGCGAAATACTCGATATAGAACTCGGCCTTTTGCTTGAGCGATTGACCATAAAGAGTGTGCAGGATCGCGTGGCCGGTGCGGTCGGCAGCAGCACAGGTGCGTTGCACGGGCGGGCCTTCACCAAATTCAGTCGTGTGACCGCCAAAGGGGCGTTGGTAGATTTCCCCCTTTTCGGTGCGCGAAAACGGCACGCCGTAGTGCTCCAGCTCGTAAACAGCCTTGGGTGCCTCACGCGCGAGGTATTCCATCGCGTCGGTATCGCCCAGCCAGTCGGATCCCTTGACGGTGTCGTACATGTGCCACTGCCAGTGGTCAGGGCCCATGTTGGATAGGGACGCGGCAATGCCACCCTGAGCCGCCACGGTGTGTGACCGCGTCGGAAACACCTTGGAAATACAGGCCGTTTTCAGGCCCTGTTCAGCCAGCCCCAGCGTCGCACGCAGGCCAGACCCACCAGCGCCGATGACGATGGCATCAAAGTTGTGGGTTTCGTAATCGTAAGCAGCCATTGGTCAGCTCCGGTTCAAAGTGCAAGGCGGACGACGGCGAAAACACCGGCGGCAGCAGCAGCATAGCAAAGACAGATCATCGCAATGATCAGCGGTGTTTTCAGTGCGCCATGGATGTAATCTTCGATCAGCGTCTGCACACCACCGCGAAAGTGAAGGAAACTGACCGCGATGGTCAGTGCCGCGATCACGGACGGGAACGGGCGCTGATAGTAGGCGACGACATCCGCGTAGGGTGCGCCGTAGATGGCGCCGAACGTGAATACGAAACACGGAATCAGGATGAGCAACGCGACGGACGATACCGTCATGAACCAGTGATGCTGGGTGCCGGATTTGGCGGAACCCATGCCGGTGGCGCGTTTACGGTCGGTCAAATATGCCATTGTTCGCCCCTTACAGCACGATGACGGTGAAGATGGTCAAAAGCACTGCAATCAGCACCATGGCCTGACCGGCGGTTTCGGCCTTGTCGATCTCCAGCAGATAACCCTGGTCCCAGATCAGGTGACGCACACCGGCCAGCGTGTGATACCACAGCGCCGCCATCGACAGGAACATGACCAGATCGCCGAACCAGCTGGTCATGAAACCGTCGGCCGTCGCGAATGCATCCGGGCCGGACGCGGCTGCAATGAACCACCAGACGATCATCAGGCTGGCGACAAGCAATGCGTTGCCTGTGATACGGGTAAAGATCGACGTCATCGACGTCCACTGCGGACGATAGATCGTCAAATGCGGTGAAAGCGGGCGGTTGCCCTGCTTGGCATCGGCCATAAGATTTCCCTTCGGTTCCCTTGGGCGCCGGGGCGAGCGGCGCATTTGTCCGTTATGTGCACCATTCCATACAGGAAGTCACGGGAATCATCCCCGGAATCACGCGTGAAATTGACGCGTCAGGCGAAATGCCACGTTTCGTGATCACAAAATTTAAAAGCGTGATCACATCATATCCCGCGTTGGTGTGACCTTGCGGAAACGGGGCAATTTCGGACGACCGAGTCGCCCGTGATCCCGGTCAGTCAGACTGGCATCAGCGCCCAGTAATCCAGATCCAGCAAGACATCGGTCAGGTATTTGCCCTCGGGATCGCGCAACGCATCTGCCGCACCTTTGGTGGCGACCAGACGCAGGCGGATGGCCCCGACACCCGGGGCCGCAGTGTCGGCAACGTCCAGCACCTCGGACCACGCACGAACGGTATCGCCGGCAAAGCAAGGGTTCGCATGGGCACCACCGTTCAGCGCGACGATCATCTGCGCGTTGGCCAATCCATTGAACGACAGCGCACGGGCCAGGCTGATGACATGCCCACCATAGATCAGACGCTTCCCATCCGGGCGGTTGGTGGCGTCGAAATGCACCTTGGCCGTGTTCTGCCACAGGCGCGAAGCCAGCATGTGTTCTGCCTCTTCGATGGTGACACCATCGACGTGGTCGATCACCTCGCCTATCGCATAATCGCGCAGGCGATGCGGCTCACCTGCCAGATCAAAGTCATAGGCGCTGAAATCCAGTCCGGCCGGGATCACCAGTTCATCGGCAGCCACAGCGTCCATCAGTTTCGGGATCACGGTTTCCGGCGCAGGCCCGTCACCGCGTTTGCGCACCATGACCCAGCGGACGTAGGACAGTAGGTCCTCGCCATACTGATTGCGCCCCGTGGTGCGGACCCAGACGACGCCGCTTTTGCCGTTGGAGTTTTGCTTGATCCCGATGACCTCTGACGTGGCGGTGATCGTGTCACCGGGCCAGAGCGGTGTCAGCCAGCGACCTTCGGCATAACCGAGATTGGCAACCGCATTCAGCGACACATCCGGCACCGTCTTGCCAAAGACGGTGTGAAAGGTAACCAGATCGTCCAGCGGACTAAACGGCAGACCGCAGGATTGCGCAAATGTATCGGCCGAATGCAGCGCGTGCCGGGCGGGATAAAGCGCGTGATACAACGCGCGTTCACCCATCTTGATGGTGCGCGGAACCGCATGGGTGATGACGTCACCCACGCGATAATCCTCGAAAAACCGCCCGGCGTTGGTTTTGGTCATTGCTGGCCCAGCTTCATGTCGGGGTCGTAATCGGCGGGGATGTCCTTGGTCACGGCCTGACCACAGCGCATCACGCCGTTGGCATGATCAAAGGCATAGGTCGGCGTTCCGTATAGTTCCCATCCCTTGGACAGGGCATCGGAGACCTTGTGGCAGAACGCGGATGTGTCGTCTTCGGTCAGCAGGCGATAAAGTTTTGTCATGTCTTATCCGAACGGGTTGTAGCCAAGCAGGATGTGGATTGCCGCAACGATCGCATAGATGACGATGGCGGCGACGATGGGAATGAATTCCTTGCGCGCGCTGCGGTGCGGTGGCGGGGTCCATTCCGGTTCGGCCCTGTTGATCAGAACGATTTCGGCCAGCGCCCAGACCAGCAGCCCGCCGAACAATACGAACGACGGCACATCACCATTCACCAGCAGATGCGCCACCGCCCAGATCGAAAAACCGATCAGCTGCGGATGGCGGATCTTGCGACCCAGCCAGACCCGCGGCTTGCCGGGTTTGGGCGCGCCGACTGCATAGATATAGAATGCCACCAGCATCAGCAGGTTGTTCACGCCGGTGGACCAGCCAGCCCGCCCCCAATAGACCGCGCCGTCGGCAGCCCGGTAGCCGATCACCATCAAGACGACGGACGCGATGATCGCCAGGGCCGCAAACAGACGCCCACGGTCGCCCATATCTGCCCGTGTTCCCGGGCTGATCCGTTTCCACGTATGCGCCGCAACCCACAGCAGCAGGCCCAGAATAAGTAATGTCATGTCGTCTCCAATGCGGTGATGGCCTCTGCCTTGGCCAAGGTCGCCCGCGCGGTGACGATATGCAAGTTCTCAACGATGCGACCATCAACGACGGCGACGCCCTGTCCAGCGGCAGCAGCCGCGTCAAATGCAGCGATCTGGCGCCGGGCCAGATCAATATCAGCCTCTGACGGACCAAAGATCCGGTTGGCGATGTCCAGCTGCGCAGGATGGATCAGGGATTTGCCATCGAACCCCATGGCGCGACCGTCGGTGCATTCTGCCTGCAGCCCGTCGTCATCCTTGAACGCGTTGAACACACCGTCAATCGCGGTGATGCCCGCGGCACGCGCAGCCAGCAGGCAATGTTGCAGCGCCGTGCGCATGCCATCGCGGGTTTGCGCGCCCAGATCCTTGGCCAGATCATTGGTACCCATCACGATCCCGGCCAGCCGGGGATGCGCGCAGATCGTTTGCGCATTCAAGACACCCAAAGGTGTTTCCATCATCGCCCAAAGCGGCACATCACCCACGACATCCGCAACCGCGTCCAGATCGGCAGGGCCGTCAACCTTGGGGATCAGGACACCATCGCAGGGCATGGCGGCTGCGGCGCGGGCATCATCCTGCCCCCATTCGGTGTCAAAGCCATTGATCCGCACCAGTGTCATCCGTGCGCCGTATCCGCCCTGTTCCAATGCGGCGCGCAGCGTGTCGCGCGCGGCGATCTTGGCGTCGGGTGAGACTGCATCCTCGAGGTCGAACAGGATCACGTCGCAGGTCAGGTCACGCGCCTTGTCCAGCGCGCGCGGCTTGGACCCGGGAATATAAAGTGCGGAACGGGTGGGGCGATGGCGCATGCGACCTCCATGTAACAATGTTGCGCGCACAAGGCCAAATCCAGACGAATTGTTCAAGTCGTTTTTCGGCCCATGGAACTGCGCCGGTTCCCGCACATGCCATGGGCCAGAACCGGCGGAAGTCGGCGCGCAGCGAAAATATTGTGACCGATCGACGCAACCAAATCGGCCCTGCGCAGTTGAGTGACCAGAGGCGGATGGAGCAACCGACCGCCAAGTTAAACTAAAGCAAGGTACTGAAAATGAAAAAGTTTCTCGCAACTACCGCTATCGCTCTGGTCGTGTCCAACGGTGCATTCGCAGCCAGCCACGAGACAGAAACAGACACTATGGAACCGGCCGCCGAAGGCACCATGAATGACGAGATGCAGTCCGGCGACACGATGATGGACACCGATTCGACCACCGAAATGGACACCGCAGAGCCCGTTGAGGACGCCGCGGAAGAAACCATGGACGCAGCCGACGAAACGATGGATGCCGCAGGCGAAACCATGGACGAGACCATGGATGAAGCCGAACAGACCATGGAAGACACCGCTGACAACGTCGATGCGACCATGGAAGAGACAGCAGATGACATGACAGCCATGTCGCCGCTGGACGGCTACACGCAGCTGATGAACGCGGACGTCACAGCCGAGCAGCTGACAGATGCAGCCGTCTTTGGCACCAACGACGAGGAAATCGGCGAGATCAGTGACCTGATCCTCAGCGACGACGGCATGATCCAGCAGGTCATCATCGAAGTCGGCGGCTTCCTTGGTCTGGGCGAAAAGGCCGTCGCGGTCGATTTTGCCGACGTGACCATCATGCAGGAAACCGATGGCGACGATATCCGCGCGTCGATCCCGCAGACCGAAGAGCAGCTGGAAGAACTGCCCGAGTACGAAGCCGAGATGTAATCTCTTTTTCTGCCGGAACACGGGCCGCTCCCTTTTGGGGGCGGCCTTTTTCGTGTCGTCAGGTCAGCGAAAGCCAGATCAGTCTGATACCTGTCACTGTCAGCGCGACATAAGTGAAGGCGAAAAACAGTCTTTCGGATACGAAATAATGCGCCTTCACACCCAGCCACGCCCCAAGCAGTGCAACAGGGGCCAGGATCAGGTCGGCCAGCAGGCTTTGCGCGGTAAAAATGCCCAGAAATCCATAGGGCACGAACTTCATCAGGTTGATGGCCCAGAACACGATCACGCTGGTCGCCTGATACCGCGTCTTGTCCATGCCCATACCCAGCGTGAACACCGCCACCGGCGGCCCGCCTGCGTGACTGACGAAACTGGTAAAACCCGCGACCGATCCCGCCACCCAGGCCCACCCCCGCGAAAATGCGAAATTCGGAAAGTTCAGCACCCCAGCAGAACGGGCCCATTGATAGGCTACAAAGGCTAGGCAGATTACCCCGATCAAGATGCGGAAACTGTCCGCGTTCACGAATGAATAGACCAGTGCACCCAACGCCACACCTGGCACGGCCCCGACAATCAGCCCCCACGCCGACGGACCATCCCACTTGCGCCAGTAGGGGCGCAGCGACGCAGCATCGATCAACATCAGCAAGGGCAACATCACGCCCAGCGCCACGCCCGGATCGACCAGCAGTGCCAATACGGCTGCCGAAATAAAGGCGGCACCCGATCCGAACCCTGCCTTGGAAATTCCGGCGAACAGCACGGCAGGCACTGCAACGACATAAAACATCGGGTCGAGCGGGGTCATGAAGCGCTTTCACATAGGGGATTTTCAAATTGTTAGCGACGAAAGCACGCATTGACCATGACCGTCGCACTTGCAGGCTGACCATCAAAGGACTAACCCAACGCCCAAGTTTAACTTGCTAGACAGGAACCATTCCATGGCCAGACCCAAGATTGCACTGATCGGCGCCGGACAGATCGGCGGCACACTCGCCCACCTCGCAGCGGTTAAGGAACTGGGCGACGTCGTCCTGTTCGACATCGCCGAGGGCGCACCGCAGGGCAAGGCGCTGGATATCGCCGAATCCGGTCCCTCGGGCAAATTTGACGGTTCCTTCAAGGGCACGAATGATTATGCCGATATCGCTGGCGCAGATGTCTGCATCGTGACCGCCGGCGTGCCGCGCAAGCCGGGCATGAGCCGTGACGACCTGCTGGGCATCAACCTCAAGGTCATGAAGGCCGTCGGCGAAGGCATCAAGGAACACGCCCCCGATGCATTCGTCATCTGCATCACCAACCCGCTGGATGCGATGGTCTGGGCACTGCGAGAATTCAGCGGCCTGCCCCACAACAAGGTCTGCGGCATGGCCGGTGTGCTGGACAGCGCCCGCTTTCGCCACTTCCTCGCCGAGGAATTCAAGGTCTCGATGCGCGATGTGACTGCATTCGTGCTGGGTGGCCACGGCGACACGATGGTGCCGCTGACCCGCTATTCCACCGTTGCCGGCATTCCCCTGCCCGATCTGGTCGACATGGGCTGGACCACCCAGGACAAGCTGGACGCCATCGTGCAGCGCACCCGTGACGGCGGCGCAGAAATCGTCGGCCTGCTGAAAACCGGTTCCGCGTTCTACGCGCCCGCCACATCCGCCATCGAAATGGCCGAATCGTTCCTCAAGGACCAAAAGCGCGTCCTGCCCTGTGCGGCGCATGTGGATGGTGCTTACGGCCTCGACGGGTTCTACGTCGGCGTGCCGACCGTGATCGGTGCCGGCGGCGTCGAGCGCGTGGTGGAAATCAAGATGAACAAGGACGAGCAGGCGATGTTCGACAAATCGGTCGACGCGGTGAAAGGCCTCGTGTCCGCGTGCAAGGAAATCGATCCTTCGCTCGCCTGATCACGGACGAATGCACAGTTGAAAAAGGGCGCCCTGTGGGGCGCCCTTTGTCGTTTCAGGACGGATCACCGTGAACAAAATGTGTCTTGTGATCACACGCGATATTACTGTGATCACAAATGTCGGTTTTCCGCTGCATCCCGGCAAGTGTTCTTTTTTTCAACCCCGAAATATGCAATCCCGCTGCAAACTGATCCACACGAAGGACGCGCCATGAATATCCACGAATACCAGGCCAAGGCCCTGCTGCGCCAATACGGTGCCCCGATCAGCGACGGCCGCGCCGTCACCCGCGCCGAAGAGGCGAAAACCGCCGCAGGCGAACTGGACGGACCGCTGTGGGTCGTCAAGGCGCAGATCCACGCAGGTGGTCGCGGCAAGGGTAAATTCAAGGAATCCGATGCCGGTGATGCCGGCGGCGTGCGTCTTGCCAAATCCGTCGAAGAAGCCGCCGAACAGGCCAAGAAAATGCTGGGCCGCACGCTGGTCACTCACCAGACCGGCCCTGCAGGCAAGGTCGTGAACCGCATCTACATCGAGGACGGCTCTGGCATCGAGACCGAACTTTACCTTGCGCTGCTGGTTGACCGCCAGACCAGCCGCATCGGGTTCGTCTGCTCCACCGAAGGTGGCATGGACATCGAAGAAGTGGCCGAGAACACCCCCGACAAGATCCTGAATTTCACCGTCGATCCTGCAACCGGCTATCAGCCGTTCCACGGCCGTCGCGTTGCATTCGCGCTGGGACTGACCGGTGGTCAGGTCAAGCAGTGCGTTCAACTGATGGGTCAGTTGTACAAGGCATTCGTCGAAAAAGACATGGAAATGCTGGAAATCAACCCGCTGATCGTGACCGACAAGGGCGATCTGAAGGTGCTGGATGCCAAGGTCAGCTTTGACGGGAACGCCGTATACCGCCACGCGGACATCGCCGCCTTGCGCGACGAAACCGAAGAAGACCCCAAGGAACTGGCCGCCAGCAAATACGACCTGAACTATATCGCGCTGGACGGTGAGATCGGCTGCATGGTCAACGGCGCCGGCCTTGCGATGGCGACGATGGACATCATCAAGCTGTATGGCGCAGAGCCTGCGAACTTTCTCGACGTGGGCGGCGGTGCGACCAAGGAAAAGGTCACCGAGGCCTTCAAGATCATCACCTCTGACCCCAACGTCAAAGGCATCCTGGTCAACATCTTTGGCGGCATCATGCGCTGCGATGTCATTGCAGAGGGCGTTGTATCCGCAGTCAAGGAAGTGGGCCTCAAGGTTCCGCTGGTCGTCCGTCTCGAAGGCACCAACGTCGAAAAGGGCAAGGAGATCATCAACAACTCCGGCCTTGACGTGATTGCCGCCGACGACCTCAAGGACGGCGCGCAAAAGATCGTCAAAGCGGTCAAGGGCTGAGGCAATAACGATGGACGTTGTCGCCCACATCGGCATCCCCAAGACTGGATCGTCCGCGATCCAGTCGATGCTGCGCAGCAATCGCGCGGCATTGGAACGCCAGGGCGTCGTCTATCGCAATTTCTCGTCCCAACTCAGCCATGCGGAATTTCTGGTTGCGGCCCATCATCAGGTCGGCGTTGCGATCAAGGATCAGGGTATCCGTGCCCTGTTCAACTTGCGCGGGCAAGATGACTATGCGCGTGTCACACACCAGCTCGAGGCCGATCTGGACAAGGTGATCGCCGACCACCCCGACAAGCAATTGCTGATCTCTTGCGAGATGCTGGGCTGGCCGATGCGAGGGCAAAAGTTCATCGAGACCTTTGCTAAATGGCTCAAGGCACGGTTCACGACAGTGCGGGTCATCGTCTACCTGCGGGCGCAGGACAGCTGGATTTTGTCGAACTATTCGCAGCAGTTGAAAAACGGCAGCGCAGAGAGGTTCGACGATTATCTGGCACGGCAAAAGGTGCCCGATTACGCCGTGTTCCTGACGCGCTGGGAACGGGCGGTGGGTGCTGATGCTGTCACCGTACGCCTGTTTGATCGCGCACGGCTGCGGGGCGGTGACCTGGGTCAGGATTTCTGCGCTGCCTTGGGCGTCACCCTGCCCGACACCCAAGAAGCCCCGACACGCAATGCAACCTTGTCAGCGCGTGGCAGCCGCTGGATGCGCAGGCTGAACGCCGTGTCCGGTGGATTGGGCAACAGCCGTCCGGGGTTCGCGATCATGCGCGTGTTGCGGCGCGGCCTGATTGCCTGCGATCTGGGCGATGGTGGGCGCTTGCGCCTGACCGATGCACAGCGTGAAACGCTGCTGGCCCAGACCGGTCCCGGCAATGCCGCAGTCCGCAATCGCTGGTTCCCGCAGCTTGACAGTCTGTTCGCGACCATGCCCGAAACAGTGACGCCATGACCTACCCCGAAAGGACGACCATGACGAAAATCCTTGCCCCGATATGTGCGATTGCACTTTTGTCGGCGTGCAGCGGTGCGGGCCTTGATGTTCGGACCGGGCCGCAGGCGGCCGCACCATCCGGCGACACCGGAGGGTTTGCGGCCACAACTGACATGACCGCGCCGACGCAAGTCACCATCGCAGCGCCGTTGACCGCAATGCGATCACCGTCCGAAACCCCAGCCGATATGACGGACGGACAGATCCCGGCCGCGACGGCGTTCAACTAACTTTCAACACGACAGACCAGATGGCGAAGCCTTCGTCATGCTAAAGAGGTAAAAAATGGCCATTCTCGTAGACGAAAACACCCGCGTGATCTGCCAGGGCCTGACCGGCTCTCAGGGGACGTTCCACACCGAACAGGCCATCGCCTACGGCACCAAGATGGTCGGCGGCGTCACCCCCGGCAAAGGCGGCCAGACACATCTGGACCTGCCCGTGTTCGATTCCGTGCACGAGGCGCGGGCCCGCACCGAAGCCAACGCATCGGTGATCTATGTCCCGCCGCCCTTTGCGGCCGATTCCATCCTCGAGGCGATCGACGCCGAAATGGAACTGATCATCTGCATCACCGAAGGCATCCCGGTGCTGGACATGATGCGTGTGAAAAAGGCGCTGGAAGGGTCGAAATCCCGTCTGATCGGGCCGAACTGCCCCGGCGTGATCACGCCTGACGCCTGCAAGATCGGCATCATGCCCGGTCACATCCACAAACGTGGGTCCGTCGGTGTTGTGTCGCGCTCGGGTACACTTACATACGAAGCAGTGAAACAGACATCCGACAGCGGCCTTGGCCAGTCCACAGCAGTGGGCATCGGCGGTGACCCCATCAAGGGCACCGAGCATATCGACGTGCTGGAAATGTTCCTGGCGGACCCCGAAACCCATTCGATCATCATGATCGGTGAAATCGGCGGTTCCGCCGAAGAGGAAGCGGCACAGTTCCTTGCAGACGAGCGCAAGGCCGGTCGCTGGAAACCCACCGCCGGTTTTATCGCCGGGCGCACCGCACCTCCGGGTCGTCGCATGGGCCATGCCGGTGCCATCGTCGCGGGCGGCAAGGGTGATGCGGAATCCAAGATCGAAGCGATGAAATCCGCTGGCATCGTGGTTGCCGACAGCCCCGCCACGCTGGGTGAGGCCGTCTTGGCCGCAATCGACAAGAACTAAATTTAGCCGGGCAGGCCAGCGGGCCTGCCCATCCAACTGTGGCGGGTTCGCCCGTCCGACCGTCAGGTGATCAGATGAACGACCAGTCCCCCAACGACGTTTTCCACGGGTCCAGCTTCTTGCAGGGTCACAATGCCGAATATGTCGAACAGCTGTACGCACGCTATGCCGACAATCCGGCGGCGGTCGACGAAAGCTGGCACGCGTTTTTCAAGTCACTTGGCGACTCTCCCGCCGATGCCAAGGCCGAGGCCGCCGGCGCAAGCTGGAACCGCATGGACTGGCCGCCGGTGCCGAACGATGACCTGACGGCCGCACTTGATGGTCAGTGGGCACAGGAGCCAGCCGCCGCCGCCAAAAAGATCGAGGCAAAGGCCGCTGAAAAGGGTGTGGGCCTGTCCGAGGCACAGGTCCGCAATGCCGTGCTGGACAGCCTGCGCGCCCTGATGCTGATCCGCGCATACCGTATTCGTGGCCACCTGATCGCCGATCTGGACCCGCTGGGCATGCGTGAGCAGACGCCGCATCCCGAACTCGATCCCGAATCCTACGGCTTTACCAAGGCTGACATGGATCGCCCGATCTTCATCGACAACGTTCTGGGCCTCGAAGTGGCTACCATGAACGAGATCATGGCAATCGTGAAACGCACCTATTGCGGCACCTTTGCGCTGCAGTACATGCATATCTCGAACCCGGACGAGGCCGCATGGCTGAAGGAACGGATCGAAGGTCTGGGTAAGGAAATCACCTTTACCCAGAACGGCCGCAAGGCGATCCTGAACAAGCTGGTCGAGGCCGAGGGGTTCGAAAAATTCCTGCACGTCAAATACATGGGCACCAAGCGGTTCGGTCTGGACGGCGGTGAATCCCTGATCCCCGCGATGGAACAGATCATCAAGCGTGGCGGTCAGCTGGGGCTGGAGGAAATCGTCATCGGCATGCCGCACCGCGGCCGCCTGTCCGTCCTCGCCAACGTCATGAGCAAGCCCTACCGCGCGATTTTCAACGAATTCCAGGGCGGCAGCTTCAAACCCGAAGAGGTCGAAGGCTCTGGTGACGTGAAATATCACCTCGGCGCATCCAGCGACCGTGAATTCGACGGGAATTCGGTTCACCTGTCGTTGACCGCAAACCCCAGCCACCTGGAGGCGGTGAACCCCGTCGTGCTGGGCAAGGTCCGCGCCAAGCAAGACGAAAAGAATGACACCGAACGGACCAAAGTCATGGCCGTGCTGCTGCATGGTGACGCGGCTTTTGCCGGACAGGGTGTCGTAGCCGAGGGTTTCCAGCTGTCAGGCATTCGCGGTCACCGCACGGGCGGCACCATGCATATCGTCGTGAACAACCAGATCGGTTTCACGACGTCACCGCATTTCTCGCGCACCTCACCCTATCCCACCGACATCGCGCTGATGGTCGAGGCCCCGATTTTCCACGTTAATGGGGATGACCCCGAGGCCGTGGTCCATGCCGCCCGCGTCGCAACCGAATTCCGTCAGAAATTCCACAAAGACGTGGTGCTGGACATCATCTGCTACCGCCGGTTCGGTCACAACGAAGGCGACGAGCCGATGTTCACCAACCCGGTGATGTACAAGAAAATCAAGAAGCAAAAGACGACGCTGACGCTCTACACGGATCGGCTGGTCAAGGACGGCCTGATCCCCGAGGGCGAGATCGACGAGATGAAGGCTGCATTCCAGGCCACGCTGAACGAAGAGTTCGAGGCCGGCAAGGAATACAAGCCCAACAAGGCCGACTGGCTGGACGGCCGCTGGTCGGGTCTCGCGCGTGACAAGGACAACTATCAGCGCGGTCAGACTGCAATCGCGCCAGAAACAATGGCGGAAATCGGCGATGCCCTGATCACGGCACCCGATGGATTTGCCACGCACAAGACGATCGACCGTCTGCTCAAGGCAAAGGCCGAAATGTTCGAGACCGGCAAAGGGTTCGACTGGGCCACCGGCGAGGCGCTGGCCTTCGGTTCGTTGCTGACCGAAGGCTACCCCGTGCGTCTGGCCGGTCAGGACAGCACGCGCGGCACGTTCAGCCAGCGCCATTCCGCGTTGATCGATCAAAATACCGAAGACCGCTACTACCCCCTCAACAACATCCGTGACGGTCAGGCCAACTACGAAGTCATCGATTCCATGCTGTCGGAATATGCTGTGCTTGGTTTCGAATACGGCTATTCGCTGGCCGAACCGAACACGCTGACCCTGTGGGAGGCACAGTTCGGTGATTTCGCCAACGGCGCACAGATCATGTTCGACCAATTCATCAGTTCCGGCGAGGCGAAATGGCTGCGGATGTCGGGGCTCGTCTGTCTGATGCCGCACGGTTACGAAGGTCAGGGACCGGAACATTCCAGCGCGCGTCTGGAACGGTTCCTGCAAATGTGCGGCAACGACAACTGGATCGTCGCAAACTGCACGACGCCTGCGAACTATTTCCACCTGCTGCGCCGCCAGATTCATCGTAGTTTCCGCAAGCCGCTGATGCTGATGACGCCGAAATCGCTATTGCGGCACAAAATGGCCGTGTCCGACGCCGAGGATTTCACGACAGGATCGTCGTTCCACCGCGTCTTGTGGGATGACGCCGAAAAGGGTCATTCCGACACGCAACTGGTGGCAGACGACAAGATCAAGCGCGTCGTGATGTGTTCCGGCAAGGTCTACTACGATCTGCTCGAGGCACGCGACGAAGCCGGGATCGACGACGTCTATCTGCTGCGGTTCGAACAGTTCTACCCCTTCCCCGCGCAATCGGCGGTCAAGGAACTGGAACGGTTCAAGGATGCCGAAATGATCTGGTGCCAAGAAGAACCCAAGAACCAGGGGGCATGGACCTTTATGGAACCCAACCTCGACTGGTGCCTGACGCGCATCAACGCCAAGCATACGCGCCCGACCTACGTGGGCCGCGCCACATCCGCCAGCCCGGCCACGGGTCTGGCCAGCCAGCACAAATCGACACAGGCGGCGCTTGTCGCCGAAGCCCTGAACATCAAAGGAGCCAAGTAATGAGCACCGAAGTCCGCGTCCCCACCCTTGGCGAATCCGTCACCGAAGCGACTGTCGCCACGTGGTTCAAGCAACCCGGCGATGCCGTGGCTGTCGACGAGATGCTGTGCGAGCTGGAAACCGACAAGGTCACGGTCGAGGTCCCCTCGCCCGTCGCCGGAACCCTTTCTGAAATCGTTGCCGCCGAAGGCGACACCGTCGGTGTCGACGCCCTGCTGGCCCAGATCAGCGAAGGTGAAGCCGCCAGCACCAAATCGGATGCCCCGAAAGCTGACGCCAAGGCCGAAAAGGCCCCGGAAAAGGTTGATCAGGTCGATGATAGCTACAAGAACGACGCCGCCAAAACCGACAGCAACCGTAGCGACACCGAGGACGCGCCATCGGCAAAGAAGCTGATGGCTGAGAACAACCTGTCGTCAGATGATGTCAAAGGCACCGGCAAGGACGGCCGCGTGATGAAAGGCGACGTGCTGGACGCGCTGTCCAAGCCCAAGGATGCGCCCAAGGCCGCACCCGCAGCGCCGCGCAGTTCTGATCAGGCCGACCGCGAGGAACGGGTCAAAATGACCCGTCTGCGCCAGACGATCGCCCGCCGCCTGAAAGAGGCGCAGAACACTGCGGCCATGCTGACGACCTACAACGAGGTCGACATGACGGCGGTCATGGATCTGCGCAACGAATACAAGGATCTGTTCCTGAAAAAGCACGGCGTAAAGCTGGGTTTCATGTCCTTCTTTACCAAGGCCTGCGTTCATGCGCTGCATGAGGTGCCCGAGGTCAACGCCGAGATCGACGGCGACCACGTCGTCTACAAGAACTACGTCAACATGGGCATCGCGGCAGGCACGCCCACCGGCCTCGTCGTGCCGGTCATCAACGACGCCGACCAGATGTCCTTTGCAGCCATCGAAAAGGCGATTGCCGAAAAGGGTGCAAAGGCGCGCGACGGCAAACTGTCGATGGCCGAAATGCAGGGCGGCACATTCACCATCTCCAACGGCGGTGTCTACGGGTCGCTCATGTCCTCGCCCATCCTGAACCCCCCGCAGTCCGGCATCCTAGGCATGCATACGATCCAGGACCGCCCGATGGCGATCAACGGTCAGGTCGTGATCCGTCCGATGATGTATCTGGCGCTGTCCTATGACCACCGCATCGTCGACGGCAAGGGCGCTGTGACCTTCCTCGTCCGCGTCAAAGAGGCGCTCGAGGATCCCCGTCGCCTGCTGATGGACCTGTAAGCGGGACTCGTACCGCTCTGCACCAGATTGAAAGTCACGCACATGCAACTGTTGACGACGACTAAAACCGACGACTTCGCATCGTTCAAAACCGCTTTTGATACCGAGACGGAAAAGCGGATGAATGCTGGGCTGACCCTGATGCAGATGTGGCGCGACGCGGATGACGCAGAAACGGTCTTGTGTCTGTTCGATGTCAATGATCGTGGCCGCGCGCAAGACTGGCTGCAAACGGAACAGCAGACCGGGACGCAAGTGTCCGGTCGCTTTTTGAAAACAGCATAAGGGGACGCCGGTGTCGGATATTCAGACGATCCTGATCCTGAGCGGTCTGTGGGTCTTGGTCTTGTTGAACGCCCAAGCCACCTGGGGCATCGTGCAAAAGGGGTTTGGCGCGATGCTTGGGCCCCGCGATAATGTGGGACCGCTGTCGGGACGTGCCGCGCGGCTGGACCGGGCCAAGGATAATACCATTGTCGCCTTTGCGCTGTTTGCCCCGGCAGCCTTGCTGAACCTGGACGCGACCGGTTCGGCCTTGCTGTCCGCGCAGATCTTTCTGATCGCGCGGGTGATCTATCCTTTCATTTACGTTGCGGGCTGGCCCGGTGTTCGGACAATCGTCTGGACCGCCGGTATGCTTTCCACTGCCTGGCTCTATGTTGCGGCTCTATGACACCTGAATTAACCGTTCTCGCCCTCGCGGGCCTGCTACAGGCGTTGCAATTCGCAACTGTTTCAATCCGCGCAAACCTTGAACTGCCAGCGGGCAAGTTGATGGGACCACGCGATCCGCAGCGCCTTGGTGCGCCCTTGCTGGAACAGGTCAGCCCGAAAACAGGCCGCCTGTTTCGCGCCCTCAACAACCATTTCGAGGGGCTGATTCTGCTCACGCTCGCGGTGGTCGTCGTCACTCTCGCCGACCGCGCCACCGGATTTTCGGCAATCTGCGCCTGGACCTATCTTGTTGCGCGCATCGCCTATGTTCCCGCCTATTTCTTTGGATGGACGCCGTGGCGGTCGATCATCTGGATGATCGGCTTTCTGGCCACGATCCTCATGCTACTGTCTGTTTTCGTCGTCTAGACGCAAACCCCACAACCTACGGAGGCCCCCATGGCCAGCTATGACGTCATCATCATCGGTTCCGGCCCCGGCGGCTATGTCTCGGCCATTCGCTGCGCGCAGCTCGGTCTGAAAACGGCCTGCGTCGAAGGCCGCGACACGCTGGGCGGCACCTGCCTGAACGTCGGTTGCATCCCGTCCAAGGCACTGCTGCACGCGACCCACATGCTGCACGAGGCAGAACACAACTTTGCCGATATGGGACTCAAGGGCAAAACCCCGTCCGTCGATTGGGATGCCATGCTGGCCTACAAGGACAAGACCGTGGGCCAGAACACCGGCGGTATCGAGTTTCTGTTCAAGAAAAACAAGGTCGACTGGCTCAAGGGCTGGGGCAGCATTCCAGAGGCCGGCAAGGTCAAGGTCGGTGACGAGGTCCACGAGGCCAAGCACATCATCATTGCCACCGGGTCAGAGCCTGCCCCGCTCAAGGGTGTCGAAGTTGACGAGGAAACGGTCGTGACCTCGACCGGCGCACTGAAGCTGAAGAAAATCCCCAAGTCGCTGGTCGTGATCGGTGGTGGCGTGATCGGACTCGAGCTGGGCAGCGTCTATGCGCGCCTGGGGTCCGAAGTGACGGTCGTTGAATACCTCGACGCCATCACCCCCGGCCAAGATGCAGAGGTCGCCCGCCAGTTCCAGAAACTGCTGACCAAGCAGGGGATCAAGTTCGTGTTGGGCGCCGCCGTCCAGGGCGTCAGCGTCAAGAACAAGAAAGCGACCGTCAGCTACAAGATGCGCAAGGACGACGCAGAGGCTGAAATCACCGCGGACACGGTGCTGCTGGCGACAGGCAGACGCCCCTTTACCGACGGTCTGGGACTGTCGGATCTGGGTGTCGCCCTGTCGGATCGCGGCCAGATCGAGGTCGACGGCAGCTACAAGACAAACGTCGACGGCATCTACGCCATCGGTGATGCGATCAAGGGCCCGATGCTGGCCCACAAGGCCGAAGACGAAGGCATGGCAGTTGCCGAAATGCTGGCCGGTCAAAAGCCGCATGTAAACTACAACGTGATCCCCGGCGTGATCTACACCCACCCCGAGGTCGGGAGTGTCGGCGAAACCGAGGAAACCCTGAAAAAGGCCGGGCGCGCCTACAAGGTCGGCAAATTTCCGTTTCTGGGCAACGCACGGGCCAAGGCGAACCACGCAGGCGACGGTTTCGTGAAGATCTTGGCGGACAAGGAAACGGACCGCATCCTTGGCGCACATATCATCGGCCCGATGGCCGGTGATCTGATCCACGAAATCTGTGTCGCCATGGAATTCGGCGCCGCAGCCGAGGATCTGGCCCGTACCTGCCACGCGCACCCGACCTATTCGGAAGCCGTGCGCGAGGCAGCACTCGCCTGTGGCGATGGTGCCATCCACGCCTGAAACGCCTGTCGGCCCCCGGACCATATCCGGGGGCCGCGCTGTTTGCGGTCATCGGCATCCCTGCCTGTACCGCCCCTTCAGTCTGCGCAAACACAGTTAAATTTGCGTCAACGCACACAATCGCTGTTTTCCAAATATCCTCGGGGGACGGCGCGTCCCGCGCCGGGGGGCAGACAGCCCCCCTGCTACGCCTTAAGCAGGCGCAGGCCCTTGGTCACATCGGACCGGACGGCCAGCCGCAGACCCGGCTCGTCACCCGCGCGCAAGGCCGCGATGATGTGACGGTGATCGACCGGCGGTGACGTGCGGTTCAGACGGCCATACAACGCCCGCATCGTCGGACCCAATTGCAGCCAGACCGTTTCCGTCATCGCAAGGATCGCCGGTGCCTGAGCCCGCAAATACAGCGTGCGGTGGAATTCCAGGTTCATGCGGATATAGCCGGATGCATCGTGCCGCGCGACCATCTGGCTGACGCCCGCGTTGATGGCCTCCAGCCGGTCGATCAGCGCAAAATGCGCGCGCGGCAAGGCGCGCGATGCCAGCTCTGGTTCCAGCAAGGCACGCAGGGTGGCCAGTTCCTCGATTCGCTCGTTTGTCAGGGCGGGGGTCGTCACGCGCCCGGTCGCCGACATCGAAAGAGCACCCTCGGACACCAGACGCCTGACAGCCTCGCGTGCGGGGGTCATGGATACATCATGATCCCGTGCGATACCGCGCAAGGTCAGCGTTGTGCCGGGGTCGATGTGCCCGTGCAGGATCTGCGCCCGCAATGCGCGGAACACCCGGTCGTGGGCGGCCCCCGACCCAGCGGCTGGACGCACCGGGATCATCCCGCGTCAAACCGGACTGCGTGCAGCCGGTCTCCGTGCTCGCGCAACCAGCGGCGGTGGGCTGCATAATCAGGGTCCAGTCGCGCCACGATGGCCCAGAACGCGTCTGAATGGTTCATCTGTTCAAGATGCGCGACCTCATGCGCTGCGACGTAATCCAGCACGGCAGGGGGGGCCATGATCAGTCGCCAGGAATACATCAGTCCGCCCGTGCTGGTGCAGGATCCCCAACGCGACCGCGTATCGCGCAGCGTCAGCTTGGTATAGTTGCGACCGATCAGACCCGCGTAATGGTCGGACGCGCTCGCCAGCCGGTCGCGGGCACGTGCCTTGAGATAGGCCCGAATCGCAGGTGCACCTGCGCCGGGCGGCAGCAGCAATGCGCCGTCATTGACCGTCACGCGCCGCACATCAGCAACCCGCACCATGATGTCACGCCCCATATAGGGCAACGCCACGCCCGGTCCTGCCGTTACGGCGGGGCGAATGTCGTCCAGATGCCCGCGCAACCAATCTTCGCGTTCGGTCAGGAAATCCAATGCCTGACGTTCCGGCGCACGTGGCGGCATGGTCAGCGTCACCTTGCCATCCAGCCGCGACACGCGCAGCGACAGACGACGCGCCCGCGCGGACCGCCGCAGGTCGACCTCAATCGGGGGGTTGCCAATACGCAGGGCGCGGCCCATATGCATCCTTTGATTACAGCTGTACGCGTCGGCTCTCGACACCGTCCCGCCCTTATGGCAGTGGACCGGGAACCGCCGCAAGGCCAGCCATGCAACCGAAGGAATACCCATGCCGAAGGAAGAGTGGGGCACCAAGCGCCTGTGCCCCGAAACAGGCAAGCGATTCTACGATCTCAACAAGGATCCGATCATCAGCCCCTACACGGGCAATGTGGTGACGATTGATACATCAAAGACTCGCACGATGGTCGCCGATGCCGCCGACGCGCAATCCGCCAAGGTCAAGGAAAGCGACGAGGACGATGATCTGGTTCTCGATGATGACGAGGACGACGATGACGTCGATCTGGGCGATGATGTGCTCGAGGACGATGACGACGACGATACCGTCAGCCTCGACGACATCGCTGACGTGTCCAAGCCGGACGACGAATAAAATACCTGACCCGTGGCGTGATTTTAGCTCTTGATCTCGCCACGGGGGCTGCATAGACAGCCGCCAATGGGGCCTTAGCTCAGATGGGAGAGCGCTTGCATGGCATGCAAGAGGTCAGGGGTTCGATCCCCCTAGGCTCCACCATTTTCCTGTTCTGACAGTGTTGTATTCGGGCGTTTCAGGTCGATTCGCATTCCGTCCTTGCCGATGATCAGCGGCCCTCCCCATGTCTTGCGGGTCAATGCGATAAAGTCGTCATCGGTGAACCCGGCCAGACCGTCTGGCACGAAATGGGTCAGCGCCAGACAGCCCACCCCCGCATCCTGCGCGATCCGTCCCACGTCATCCGCCGCCGTGTGGCTGCGCAACAGATGTTGTCGCAACCGATCATCCCCGTTGCCCGTTGCCGCGACCAAGGCATCGACACCAGAGGGGAGCAGCGCCTCGTGGACCAGCAGATCGACGCCCCTCGCAAATTCTGCGAGCGCAGGCAGATAGGCCGTGTCGCCGGACAGGCATAGGGTGCCACCCCCGCCATCAAATCGCAGCGCGAAACTGTCGACCAGCGGCGGATGGTCATTGCGCATCGCGCGCATGCAGACATCGCCCAAGTCGACATCATGCGCCGCGTCCAGCACGCGGATCTGGACTAGGCTTGCGAGGTCGACGCGACCCTCGTCCATGATACGCAGTGCGATATCATCCCGCATCGCATCCAGAAACGCCTGCCAATAGCGACCGAGCCCCGCCGGCCCGTAGACCGTCACCTGTGTTTTCAGACCCGCCGTCCAAGCGGTGTGCAGGAGCGGTCCCAGTTCGAGGTAGTGATCCGAATGCAGATGCGTGATGACGATGGTTTGCAGCGTCGCCAGATGAACACCTTGATCGCATAGCGCGCGTGTCACACCCAAACCGGCATCCACCACGATCCGCTGACCGCCCAGCACGACCAGTTGCGCGGTCGGCATCTGTGACCCCGGACGGATCGCCGGACCACCTTTTACACCCAACAGAACGATGTGATCGCCCCCGACTGTAATGGCATCTACGGTCATCCCCATGGCCACGGTTGCATCTTCGACCCTCCTTGTCTGCACATGCCAACCTTGGCCACGGCGCGTAAATTCGACAAGATCAAAGCCACATGATCGGGAGGAGCCTCAACGTGAATATTCTGGACGGTATCCGTGCAAAACGGTTTGTGGTGGTTGGTCGGGTCGGCATGGACCTCTTTACCGCCCCCGGCGTCACGACCGAGGATGCAACTGAATTTCAGGCTGACATGGGCGGGTCATCCGCCAATATTGCAGCAGGCCTGGTCAAGCTGGGGGCAAAGGCGGCACTGGTGACCTGCGTATCGGATGATGCGGTTGGCAGCTTCTGCCTCCGGAAACTGCGCGACTACGGAATTGATTCATCCTACGTGAAAAAGGTGGCAGGAGAGCCGCGCACCTCTCTGGCGATTTACGAATCGCGTACCGAAAACCATCGCAATGTCATCTATCGCAACAACGCGGCCGACTTTCAGATGACAGTTGCAGATGTCGAGGCCGTCGATTGGTCCGCCTATTCCGCGCTTGTCACCGCGGGAACGGTTTTCGCCGCTGAACCATCCCGCAGCGCTGCATTCCACGCGTTCGCATTGGCGCAGGCCGCAGGCCTGCCCATCATCTTTGACGTGGACTATCGCCCCTACAGCTGGTCGTCGGCCCAAGACGCATCCGACGTGTTGTCGCGCGCTGGGGCCATGTCTGACGTGATCGTCGGCAATGACGACGAATTCGGATTCATGGCCGGGGACAAGGCCCGGGGTCTGGACATGGCCCGCAGTCTCGTTGCCGGGCGCGCGCAGATCGCCATCTATAAAATGGGTGAAAACGGTGCCGTCACCATCACACCCACAGGAGAGGACAGGACCGGCATCTACCGGGTCGATGCGCTGAAACCCACCGGCGCGGGTGACAGTTTCATGGCCGGGTTGCTTGCCTCGCTCGCCGATGGGTACGACCTGCGCGACGCTGTCCTGCGCGGATCGGCCTGTGCAGCGATCGTGGTGGCGGAACCCGGTTGCGCGCCTGCGATGCCGGATGCTGCCGCCCTGTCTGCGTTCCTGTCGGATCACCCTGGCCCCGGCTAGATCCCGCACACATGGCAAAACGGCAGGTTCGCCGCTGGTCCCATGGTCCAAGCGCAGCTAGGCTGGCAAACAACCACACAGGAAAATCCCATGTTTCGTTTCTGCGCAGTGATCCTGATCCTCTTGGCCGGGCCAGCCCTTGCCCAGTCACGCGCACAGATCGAGACACAGTTTCGCAGCTGGCAAGAAACGACGCTCTGGCCGCAGGTCAGCCGGGCGGGTGTCTCGCGGGCGGTCTTTGATGCGGCGCTGAACGGTGTGACGCTGGACTGGGACCTGCCCGATCTGGTCGCCCCCGGTTCCGCCCCCGCGCCGCGCGGTGTGCCGCGTCAGGCTGAATTTCGCGCGCCTGCCCGCTATTTCGCGCCCAGCACGGTCAACGGGACGGCCAGCACCGGGAGACAGATGGCACAGCGCCATGCCGCGACACTGGCGGCGACGACCCGTGCAACGGGCGTGCCCGCGCATATCATCCTCGCCATTTGGGGCCGCGAGAGCGCCTACGGCCGCGCCGCGATCCCGCATGACGCCGTTCGCGTTCTGGGAACCAAGGCGTTCATGAGCACCCGCGCCGATTATTTCACCGCGGAACTTGTCGCTGCCATGCAGATCATGCAGGCGGGCCACGTGTCACCGCGCGCAATGAAATCCAGTTGGGCCGGCGCATTGGGCCAGCCGCAATTCATGCCATCGAATTTTCTGCGCTATGCAGCGGATGGCAATGGTGACGGCCGCGCCGATATCTGGGGATCAGAGGCGGATACCATCGCCAGCATCGGCACCTATCTCGTACAGCATGGCTGGGTGGCAGGCCGCGACTGGGGGTTCGAGGTGACGCTGCCCGGCAATCTGTCCTGCGCACTGGAAGGCCCGGATCAGGGCCGCCGCATCGCGGACTGGGAGGCAGCCGGCGTCACGCGCGTCGGCAATCGCGCCTTTCCGGCGCATGAACGCGGACAAGTCGGATACCTGCTGATGCCCGCCGGACGCGGTGGTCCGGCGTTCATTGTCACACCGAATTTCTATGTGCTGAAGGAATACAACGAAAGCGACCTCTATGCGCTGTTCGTAGGCCACGTCGGAGACAAGATCGCCTATGGTGTCGGTCCGTTCACCGCCGGCTGGGACAGCATCGACACGCTCACACGCGGACAGGTCGCCGCCATGCAGACCAGCCTGATGCGGATGGGGCTGGATACCGGCGGCGCTGATGGTCTGGCTGGATTCCGCACGCGCCGCAGCATCGGGCAGTGGCAACAGGCGACGGGTCAGGCACCGACCTGTTTTCCGGACCGCGCCATTCTGCGCGCCTTGGGCAGATGATCACGGGGGCCTTGCCCCCGTACCCCCAGGATATTTTCAACCAGAAGAAGGCAGGCCTGCCAGCAAGCGTTTTGCCTGTTTCAGGTGCGGCATGTCATACATCTTGCCGTCGATGCCGATGGTTCCGACGTCAGGCTGATCCGCAAAGGCCTGCACGACGCGGCGTGCCAGTGCGATCTGTGCGTCGGTCGGCGTGAAATCGGCGTGGATCACGTCGACCTGTGCGGGATGTATCGCCAACCGTCCGACAAATCCGTCGCGGCGGGCGGCGCGGCCCGTTTGCTGAAAACCATCGGTGTCGCGAAAATCAGCGTGTAATGTCTCGATCGCGGCAACGCCTGCATGAGCCGCGCCCAGAAGGCACAGATCGCGCACCATCCGGTAGGGCGTGGTCAAGATGCCATTCTCGTCACGGTTGCTGGTCGCGCCAAGCTCGGCCGCGAGATCCTCTGCCCCCCAGGTCATGGCAACGAGGCGCGGATGTGCCGGGGCATAGCTGCCCAGCGCAAAGACAGCCGCAGGCGTTTCGGTCGCGATCACCATGATCTTGACGCTGTTTGCCGACATGCCTGCCGCCTGTTCCAGTGGGGCAATCATGTCCGCGAGATGGGCAACGTCGGCACCGCCATTGGCCTTTGGCAGAACGATACCATCGAGCCCGGGGCGGATCACGGCCCGCAGATCGTCCTGCGTCAGCCCACTGTCCAGCGGATTGATACGCACAAAGAACGCCCAATCACGGGGTTCCGGGGTAATCCATCCGGACAGACCGTCGCGCGCCGCAGCCTTGTGATCGGCGGCAACCGAATCCTCGAGGTCAAGGATCAGCACATCGGCACCGATGCCCTGTGCCTTGGCAAACTTGCGTTCGGAATCGGCAGGCACGAACAGCCAGGACCGCATCCTCATGCGGGTGCCTTGCGCATCAGCGCGTTGCGGGTCGCCTCGCAGACCAGCTGGTCACGCTGGTTCAGGCCGCGATGCACAAAGGTGACGATGCCCTGAGTCGGGCGCGATTGGCTTTCGCGCATGGCCAGCACCTCGGTTTCGACCCGGATCGTGTCGCCGTAGAACACCGGCGACGGAAAGGTCGTGCGCTCGAACCCCAGATTGCCAACCGTGGTGCCCAGTGTGGTTTCATGCACCGAAATGCCCACCACGAGGCCCAGCGTGAACAGAGAATTGACCAGCGGTTGACCAAACTCTGTTTCAGCGGCAGCGGCATAATCCAGATGCAGCGCGGCGGGATTCATCGTGGCCGTGGTAAAGGTGATGTTGTCAGCCTCTGTCACCGTGCGTCGGATGGCATGGGTGATCACCTGCCCCACGCTGAACTGGTCATACCAAAGACCGCTCATGCGCGGCCACGTGCGGCAAAGCGCGGCAGCATCGCGGAAAAGTCGCGGCCGGCACCGTCCTCATCCTCGACAAAGCGGCGATAGAGATCGGTCGCGACCTGGCCCAATGGCGTATCGGCGTCCGCACCCACTGCCGCCTGCTGCGACAGACGCAAGTCCTTGAGCATCAGGTCTGCGGCAAACCCGGGTCTGTAATCATTGTCGGCAGGTGAAGTCGGACCAACGCCGGGTGCCGGGCAATAGGCGTTCATCGACCACGACGATCCCGAGGACGTGCTGACCACGTCGAACATCGCCTGACGATCCAGCCCCAGCTTGTCCGCGAGGGCAAAGGCCTCGCAGGTGGCGATCATCGTGACGCCGAGGATCATGTTGTTGCAGATCTTGGCCGCCTGCCCGTTGCCTGACGGGCCGCAATGCACGGCCTTTTGCCCCATGATGTCGAACAGCGGTTTGGCGCGGGCAAAGGCATCGGCGTCACCGCCGACCATGAACGTCAGCGTGCCACCCTGCGCGCCGCCGATGCCGCCGGAGACCGGCGCGTCCAGCGCCCCCAGACCCGCGGCCTGCGCATCGGCCGCGACAGCGCGGGCGCTGTCCACATCGACGGTCGAACAATCCAAGAGCACCGCACCCGCCGTCAGGGCCGGGATGACCTCTGCCGCGACCTGGCGCAGGATTGTGCCGTTGGGCAGCATTGTGATCGCCACATCCGCACCAGCACAGGCCGCGGCAGCACTGTCTGCCATCCGCAGGCCGTCAGGACGTGCGGTCAGATCGAAACCTGTCACGTCATGGCCTGCCGCCATCAGGTTGGCCGCCATCGGACCGCCCATATTGCCCAAACCAATAAATGCGATTTTCATAGTTGTTCCTTTGTTCATAACATCAGCGCGTCATCGCCCAAGGGGGCGAGCATTGCGTCGATCTGTGCCTTGGTGACCTCTGCTGCCGTGCTGTGCCTCCACGCCGGATTGCGGTCGCGGTCGATGATCGCGGCACGGATCCCTTCGAGAAAGTCGCCCTGCTGCTGCGCGCGAAAGGTGTAGCGAAATTCGTGGCGCAAGGCTTCTGTCAATCCGGTCCCGGTGCGCGCCGCGCGGATCAGACGCAAGGCGCAGGCCATGGCGAGCGGCGCATTGCGCGACAGCGCCTTGGTCGCGGCTTCGGCAACAGCGCCCTCTGCCGCGCCACAGGCCACGACGATACTGCCAAGCGCGTCATGGGCAAAAAGCGTGTCGATCTCGACCGCGTCCTTGGCCATTTGCGATGGTGGCGCGGTGTCTGTGACCTGATGAACCGCCGCCACATCACCGGTCCGTTGCAGCGTGTTTATCATGTCAGCCCAGCGGTCGCGCGGCACGTAATGATCGGCAAAGCCTGCGTGGATCGCGTCGCCCGGTCCCATCCGCGCGGCCGTCAGGCCAAGGTATTCGCCCAGATGCCCCGGTGCGCGGCCCAGTAAGTGCGAGCCGCCCACGTCGGGCACCAACCCGATGCTACATTCCGGCATGGCGATCTGGCTGTTTTCGCAGACGATCCGGTCACTGGCGTGGCAGCCGACACCAACACCGCCGCCCATCGTGAATCCCTGCAAAAGCGTCACGATCGGTTTCCCATAGCCCGCAACCTGCGCGTTCATCCGGTATTCCTGCCGCCAGAAATCCTGACCAAAGCCGAATTGCCCAGCCGTGCCTTGCGCATAGAGGTCGGCAATATCGCCGCCTGCACAGAATGCCTTGTCTCCGGTGGCATCGATCACGACCAGCTTGATCGCCGGGTCGCTGGCCCAGCGGTTCAGCGCGTCCTCGATTGCCACGCTCATGCCCGCGGTCAACGCGTTCAGCGCATCGGGTCGGTTCAGCGTGATCCGTCCGGCTGTGCCGATATGGCGAATGTCGATCTCGCTCATGTCTGGGCCAAGAGTTGCCGCGCCACGATCAGACGCATGATTTCGTTCGTACCTTCGAGGATCTGATGCACGCGCAAATCACGGACAATCTTTTCGATTCCGTAGTCTGCAAGATAGCCATAACCGCCATGCAATTGCAGGCACTGGTCCGCGACGCGTGACGCAGCCTCGGTCACATGCTTTTTCGCCATCGCGCAGAACATCGTGGCATCGGGCGCGCCGGTATCCAGTTTCCACGCAGCCTGCCGCAGAAAGGTGCGCGCGGCCTGCAATTCGATTTCCATCTCGGCCAGCCGAAACTGAAGCGCCTGAAAATCCGTCAGCGCCTGACCGAAAGCCTTGCGGTCGCGCATATAGGCGATCGTGGCATCCATCGCGGCCTGTGCGCCGCCCAGCGCGCTGGCGGCGATATTCAGGCGGCCACCGTCCAGTCCCTTCATCGCATAGGCGAAACCGCGCCCTTCCTCGCCCAGCAAGGTGGCAGGGCAATCGTCCAGCTGGACCTGGCGGGTAGGTTGCGACCGCCAGCCCATCTTGTCCTCGAGACCGCCGAACGACAAACCCTGCGCGCCGTCGTCGACCATATAGGCGCTGATACCGCGCGGACCTGCGTCGCCGCTGCGGGCCATCACGATATACAGATCGGAATAGCCACCGCCGGAAATGAACGCCTTGGTCCCCGTCAGCGCCCAGCCGTTGCCGGTCTGGACGGCCTTGGATTTCATCGCAGCGGCATCCGATCCGGACCCCGGTTCGGTCAGGCAATAGCTGGCAAAGCGTTTCATCGCGATCAGGTCAGGCAGCAGCGCCGCCCGTGTCGCATCGTCCGCAAAGCTGTCGATCATCGCAGCGCACATGTTGTGAATCGACAGGAAGCTGGCGACCGACGGGCAGGCCATCGACAGCGCCTCGAACACCAGTGTGGCGTCCAGCCGCGACAGGCCCGCACCGCCCGATTCCTCGCGCACATACAGCCCGCCAAACCCAAGTTCGCCGACCTCTGGCCAGAGGTCCTTGGGGATGGTGCCCGCGGCCTCCCAGTCGCGGGCATGCGGTGCGATGCGGTCCTGCCCAAAGGCATGGGCCATATCGTAAATGGCCGATTGTTCATCGGTCAGTGCAAAATCCATGGTCGTCCTCCCTGAGGGTAGACGATACCGAAACGCAGGCTGTGGGCAAGGCTTGCGGCGTCAGGCGCCCTGCGACTTTTCCCAGTGCCTCTTGATCCCCTTGGCCAGCGACCAACGGTGCACCTCTGACGGGCCGTCGTAGATACGGAACGCCCGGATTTCGCGGAACACCTGTTCCACGATGGTCGCATCACTGACACCCGTGCCGCCCATGACCTGCACGCAGCGGTCAGCCACGCGCATCAGCGCCTCGCTGACGGCGACCTTGGTCATCGAACTTTCGCGGCCGGCCCGTTCGCCGCGGTCCAGCGCATCGGCGGTCCAGTCGATCATCAGGCGCGCCTGTTGCAGATCGATCAGGTTGTCGGCCAGCATGAACCCCACGCCCTCGTGGTCGATCAGATGTTTGCCAAAGGCCTGCCTGCGATTTGCGTAGTCCGTCGCAATCTCGTTGCAGCGGATGCAGGCCCCCAGCCAGCGCATGCAATGGGTCAGGCGCGCGGGTGCCAGACGCACCTGTGCGTATTTGAACCCCTCGCCCGGCTCGCCCAGCATCTGATCTGCGGGGATGCGCAGGTTTTCGATTTCGACGGTGCAGTGCCCGCCCGGCAGGCTGTTGTCGATCGTTTTGGGCTGGTGCACGATGCGGATCGCGGGGTTCGGCAAGTCTACGAGGAACATGCAGGCCCCCTGTTCGGCCTTGGCCATGACGATCCCGATTTGCGCCTGTGCCGCACCCGTGATCCAGCATTTGCGCCCGTTCACGACCCAATGATTGCCATCGGGTTTGCAGGTCGTCTGCATCATCGACGGGTCTGATCCGGAACCGCCGTCCTCCCACGGCTCTGACATGAAAAATGCGGACCGCGCCGTGCCTGCCACCAGCGGGTCAAGAAAGCGGCGTTTCAGATCCTCTGACCCGACCTTGCCCAGCAGATAGATATTGCCCTCGTCCGGGGCGGCTGTGTTGCAGGCCAGAGGCCCAAGCGGTGACAGACCCGATGCGATCAACACCTGCGCCGTTTCGCGGTGCGTCAGGTGGCTGCCATCCGCGCGGATATGCGGCGTCATGACGTCTGCCTTGCGGGCCAGAACACGCAGATCCGCGATCACGTCCTCGGTCGGGCAGTTGTGGTCATCGCGGCGTGGGTCCTTTTCAAAAGGTGCAACGATGTCGCGGACGAATGCCTCGACGCGGGCGGCGATTTCTGTGGCGGATTCGGTCATTTCGGGGCCATGCGGATCGCGCCGTCCAGACGGATCACCTCGCCGTTCAGCATGGGGTTTTCAGCAATCGACTGCACCAGCCGCGCGTATTCGTCCGGATCACCCAGACGGTTCGGGAACGGGACCTGCGCACCCAGACTGTCCTGCGCCTCTTGTGGCAGGCTTTCCATCAGGGGGGTCAGGAACAGACCTGGTGCGATGGTCATGACCCGGATGCTGAACCGCGCCATTTCGCGCGCGGCAGGCAGGGTCAGGGCCGCGACACCGCCCTTGGATGCGGCATAGGCGGGCTGGCCGATCTGACCGTCGAATGCCGCGACGGAGGCCGTGTTGATGATCGCGCCACGCTCCTCGCCCAGGGGATCCAGTTTTTGCAGTTGGGCCGCGAATTTGGACATCACGTTGAATGTGCCGATCAGGTTGATGGTCACGATGCGGGTGAATTCCGCCAGCGGCAGGGGCGTGCCATCGCGGTTCACGATCTTGGCCGGTGGACCGATGCCCGCGCAGTTCACGCACAGGCGCGGCGGTGTCGGCCCGGCAAAGGCTGCGTCAATTGCCTGCGTCACGGCTGCATCATCTGTTACGTCAGCCTGAGCAAAGGTTCCGCCAATCTCGGCCGCCAGCGGCTGACCAAGGGCGGCATTCATGTCGATGATCGTGACCTGCGCGCCTGCTGTCGCCAGCCGCCGCGCAGTCGCAGCCCCCAGCCCCGAGGCACCCCCAGCCACGATGACTCCGATTCCCTGAATATCCATCACACCCTCCCACGATTGAATTGCCGCCACCCTAGCAGCGCCCGCCGCCTGCGCCACCCATAACGCGCCGTGACGCATCCGGCGGGTCGAGCGGCGATCTTGGCCTATCGTGGCAGAGCAGAGCACGCGATAAGGGGGTAATTCGCCGCGAAAGGGCTGCATATGTTCCTGTCCATCACCGACGTGTTCAAAATCGGGGTCGGCCCGTCGTCGTCCCACACGATGGGGCCGATGACCGCGGCAGCGCTGTTCTTGGCGGACCTGCGTGGTGGAGCGGAACGCATTCCCGGCGCGGGCGATCTGGGTGCTGTCACCGTCACGCTGCACGGCAGCCTGGCGTTTACCGGCAAGGGCCACGCGACGGACCGCGCCGTGCGTCTGGGTTTGCTGGGCATGGAACCGGCAACCTTTGATGCGGACATTGCCGAAGCACTGGATGCAGAGCTGCATGCGAAAAAAACGATTCTGGCCGACGGCCTGCCGCCGCTCCGGTTCGACCCCGACAAGGACGTAATTTTCGACTATGGCCCTGCGCTGGATCTGCACGCCAATGCGCTGGTGTTCCGCGCGTTCGATACCGGCGGACGCCCCTATTACACCCAGACCTATTATTCCGTCGGCGGCGGTTTCGTGATGACAGAGGCCGAACTGCGGGCCGAACGCGACGGCGGCACGACAGCCCGCACACCGGAACACGCCTACCCCTACGCCTTTGCCACCGCGCGCGAGATGCTGGCGATGGGCGAGGCCTCGAGCAAGAGCATCGCCCAGATGAAACGCGCCAACGAGGCGCTGATCCACGGGGGCGATGTCGACGCAAAAATCGACGCAATCTGGGCCGCGATGGACGACTGCATCGACCGTGGGCTGGCCACCGACGGCATTTTGCCCGGCGGGTTGAACGTGCGCCGCAGGGCCCGCGCGATCCATGACAAACTGCTGGCAGAACGTGGCACGAACCAAGCCCAGCCGCATGTCGCCAACGACTGGATGAGCGTTTACGCCATGGCCGTGAACGAGGAGAACGCCGCCGGTGGCAAGGTCGTGACATCCCCCACGAACGGGGCCGCCGGTGTAGTACCTGCGGTGGGGCGATATTACCGCGACCATTGCGTCGGGGCCACGTCACAGGGCCTGCGCGATCTGCTGCTGACGGCGGCCGCCATTGGCGGGTTGATCAAGCATAACGCCAGCATTTCAGGCGCAGAGGTCGGCTGTCAGGGCGAGGTGGGGTCAGCCGCCGCCATGGCTGCCGCCGGGTTATGCGCGGCCCTTGGCGGGACCAACGCGCAGATCGAGAACGCGGCCGAGATTGCGCTGGAACACCACCTTGGGATGACCTGCGACCCGGCGGCGGGGTTGGTGCAGGTGCCTTGCATCGAACGCAACGCGCTGGGCGCGATCAAGGCCGTCAGTGCGGCCAGCCTCGCCCTGCGCGGCGACGGCGCGCATTTCATGCCGCTGGATAACTGCGTGCAGGTGATGCTGGAAACCGGGCGCGAAATGGACGCCAAGTACAAGGAAACCTCGACCGGCGGCATCGCGGTCAACTTACCCGAATGCTGACGGTTGCAACGCGCAGCGCAGCGCGGCACGATCGCACCATCTGCAAGGGGGGAACAGCATGACCGAGACCTATATCTTTGGTGCCGCGCGCACGCCGATGGGCGCATTCATGGGCGAATTGGCCGGGGTCGAGGCCACGCAACTGGGTGCCACGGCGATCACTGCAGCCCTGTCGCAGTCGGGCATTGCTGCCGATCAGATCGACGAGGTTTTCATGGGCAATGTCCTGCCAGCTGGACTGGGACAGGCCCCCGCGCGGCAGGCCGCGATCCATGCAGGCATCCCGCAGCGCACACCGTGCACCACCGTGTCAAAGGTCTGTGGTTCAGGCATGCGCGCCGCGATGTTTGCGCAGGACGCCGTTGTCTTGGGCCATGCGGAACTGGTCGTCGCGGGCGGCATGGAAAGCATGTCCAACGCCCCATACCTGCTACCCAAGGCGCGGGGCGGCTACCGCATTGGCCATGGACAGACGCTGGATCACATGATGCTGGACGGGCTGGAGGACGCCTATGACATCGCCCCGGACGGCACCCGCCGGGCGATGGGCACGTTTGGCGAGGATTGCGCCGCGCACTACGACTTTACGCGCCAGCAGCAGGATGATTTCGCCATCGCCAGCGTCTCGCGCGCGCAGCAGGCGGCGGCATCAGGCGCATTCGACTGGGAGCTGTCCCCCGTGACGGTCAAGACCCGCAAGGGCGATCAGGTCATCGACAGTGACGAAGGTCCGCGCCGGATCGACCCCGCGAAAATCCCCGGCCTGCGCGCAGCGTTCAAAAAGGACGGCACCATCACGGCGGCATCGTCATCGTCCATCAACGATGGTGCGGCAGCACTGATCATCGGCGGTGCGACCGCGGCCAAGGCGCATCAGCCCATCGCGCGGATCGTGGGCCAAGCGGCCTTTGCTGCGGCACCGGGCTGGTTCACTACCGCCCCCATTCACGCGATGGACCGGTTGTTCGACCGCATCGGCTGGACCTACGCGAACGTCGACCTGTTCGAGATCAACGAGGCTTTTGCCGTGGTGCCCATGGCCGCCATGAAGGACCGCGACATCCCCCACGACAGGGTCAACGTCCACGGCGGGGCCTGTGCGTTGGGGCATCCCATCGGCGCATCGGGCGCGCGGATCATCGTAACCCTGCTGGGAGCCCTGCGCGCGCGGGGCCTGACACGCGGTGTCGCATCCATCTGCATTGGCGGCGGCGAAGGCACCGCCATCGCGATCGAGCTGATCTAAAGCGGAAAGCCAAGGCGATGGACAAGGTTGAGCCATGCCTTGCGCCAACCACCCTTGGTGTCGACCTCGTTCAGCGCGTGCATCGTCAGCGCGGCCCCCAGCCAGCGGAACGGTTCGCGCGGGATGCTACCCGGAAGGGTGCTGGCCAGCGCAAGGTCCAGATCGGGCGATCCGGTCCGGTCCAGCGCCTCTAGCCCCAGCCGCGCGCCGAAACGCGATCCGGTGACACCGAACCCCGAATAGCCGCCCGCATAGATGCCCTTGCCGCCATAATAGGGTTGCAGATGCACCGCCATGCGGGTGGTCAGGTCAATCGGGCCGGACCACGCGTGCGAGAATTTCACGTCGCCCAGTTGCGGAAAGGTCTGCGCGAAATAGCCCGCTAGGCGTTCGTAGACCTGCGGTTGCCGGTCGCCAGCCGGGTCGGTCGCGTCGTTGAAATAGTATCCGATCCGCCCGCCATAGACGATCCGGTTATCGCGGGTCAGCCGCATGTAGTTCAGCTGTGTGCGGGTGTCGTAGATCCCCTGCCGGTTGGACCAGCCAATGCGGTCCATCTGTTCGGGTGTCAGCGGTTCCGTTGCCAGAACCCGGTCACGCATGGCCACGACATAGCGTTTGATGTTCTTGTGCCCCGCGCCCCAGGCATTGGTGGCAAACAGCACCCGCCGCGCGTCGATGCGTCCGTCGTGGGTGGTAATGCGCAGTTGCGCCCCCAGATCCGTGACCGACAGCATCGGCGTGTGTTCATGAATCCGCACACCCAGCGTCAGTGCAATCGCCTTGAGTCCCCAGGCCAGTTTCGCAGGCTGCACCGTTCCGGTCCGCTGCCGCGACCAGATCGCACCCTCGAACAATGGTGACGCGACCTGCGCCTGTGTCGCGGCACGGTCCAGCATCACCGCGTCGTGGCCGTGCTGCTGATGCAGGGCGTATTCCTCTTTCAGGTCCGGCAGATGCGCAGGATCGACAGCCACCGTCATTTCGCCACCCCATTCAAGGTCAGCGTCAATGCCATAGCCTTCGATGGTATCGCGCCAGGCGTCCAGGTTTTCGACGCCCAGACGTTCAAGCACATCCATGTCACCCGGAAAAACCCGTTTGGCATTACCCAGCCCGTGAATGACGGATGTGGACACAATCCCACCGGGTCGCCCTGATGCCCCATGCGCGACCTTGCCTGCCTCGATCACCATCACGTCGCGTTGGGGGTCACGCTGTTTGGCGATAATCGCAGCCCACAGACCGGTGAATCCTCCACCGACGATCAGCAGATCGGTTTCCGCCGGTCCGATCAGGTTCGGACAGCTGTCAGGTGCCTGTCCGTCATCCAGCCAGAACGGATAAAATGTAACGTCCGACAACGCGGTCATGGGGCTGCGATCTTGTAACCTGCGGCATCCAGCGACGCCGCCAACTGCCGTGCAATTGCCAGCGCTGCGTCACCGTCGCCGTGCACGCAGATCGTATCGATGGGCACGCGCAACAGCTTGCCTCCCGTCGTGGTGATACCGCCGTCACGCAACATCGCCACGATCCGGTCGGCGGCCACCTGCGGGTCGTGGATCATGGCCCCCCGCTGGCTGCGGTCGGTCAGCGTGCCGTCATCGTTATAACTGCGATCGGCAAAGACTTCGGACGCCGTAGCAGCCCCCAGATCGCGGGCGGCCTGTTCCAGCGCCGTTTGCGGCATGACCACGAGGGTCAGATCAGGCTGCACGGCCAGCGCTGCACGGTAGCAGGTTGTCGCCATCTCGAGGTTCTCTGACGCCATGTTGGACAGCGCGCCATGCAGTTTGACGTGCGCCAGACGCGCGCCGCGCGCCTGTGCAAGCGCCATCGCCGCCCCCAGCTGATATTGGATCATATGGGTCAATTCCGGTCCCGACAGCGGGATGCGGCGACGGCCGAACCCTTGCAGGTCGGCAAAGCCGGGGTGTGCGCCGATGGCGACACCTGCCGCCAGTGCAAGATCCATCGTCCGCCCCATGGTGACCGGATCGCCCGCATGAAATCCGCAGGCAATGTTGGCGGAACTGACGATGTCCAGCAGTGCCGCGTCATTGCCCATCGGCCAGGGGCCGAACCCTTCGCCCATGTCGGCGTTCAGATCGACGGAACGGGTCATGTCGTTAGCTCCTATGGGTCACCGGCGGTCACGCCGTCGATCAGTTGATATGACAGCAGGTCGGGAATGTCAGCGGGGTCACGCACCAGCGGCCTGACCTGCGCCGCGGCCTCGCGCAGGCGTTGTCCGACGCTGCGATAGGCCGCATCAGCCTGTGCAATGGTGACCCATTCAAACCGCAGCGGCGCGCCGCTGGCTGCCTGTGCGACACGCAAGAGGTCGTCTGCGATCACCGTACCGATGCGGGGGTAGCCGCCGACGGTCTGGCATTCGGCCAGCATCACAAACGGCGTCCCGTCACCGGTGATCTGCACATCACCCACCCGGATAAAATCCGACACCGGCCCCCGCGACCCTGATGGCCCAAGGCGGTTTCCATCGTAGTCAAGCGGTGATCCCGTGCGACTGCTGCGGGCACCGCGCCCAAAGGTGATCTGCGTCAGACGCTGGCGCATGGCCGGATCGAACATCTGCGTTTGCGGGCCGGGCATGATCCGCAGCAATCCGCCTGACAGGCGGTCCTCGGGCGTGATGATCTGTGGCGGGCGGTCGCGCTGCGGGTCCTGCCCGATCACCAGCGTATCACCTGCCGCAAGAGGTGCGCCCAGACCGACCGACAGATGCGCTGACCGGCTGTCCAGCACGCCCTCGCCCCTGACGCCACCCGCCGGAACCAGATAGCCGTAGGCCCCGGCCAGCACACCGCCGATCCGCAGGTCCTGTCCCGGATGCAGCACGTGCGATGCATTCCAGCGCAGCGGCTGGCCATCGATCTGCGCATCCATTCGGGCCCCTGTCAGCGCAAAGCGCATCGGCGCATCGGTGCGGAATGTGCCACCCAACCCGGCCATCTCGATGCCGGCAACAATCTCGCTCAGCCCCAGCAGCGCGGCCCCCTCGATCAAGGCAGCGCGGTCCATTGCGCCACCCGGCGACAACCCGACACCGATGCGTCCCGGCCGGCCCATGTCCTGCACCGTCATCAGCGGGCCAGCCTGGTCGATGTGCAGGATCGTCATGTCAGCGTCGCGCATGTGGCACCGCCCAGCCCATCGGGCTGGTTCCGACGTAATTGGTCGATGGTTCCGGCATCGGTCGCAGCAAACTGCACGCAGTCGCCCGCCTGCAATGCAAAGGGATCGGGGCGGTCAGGCTGGAACGGGACAAAGGCACAGCGACCGATCCAGCGCCACCCGGTCGGGCTGGGATTGGCAAACAGCACAAGCTGGCGCAGGGCCGTCACCAGCGCACCCGCTGGCACCTGCGGCGTGAGGTCGGTCTGGCGCGGCATGTCCCATGCATCCGGCAAATACCCCAGATAGGGCTGCCCAGGGGCAAAGCCGATGGCCAGCACCGAGAGCTGCGCATCGGTCAATGCGGTTATCGCTGCCGTTTCCGTCAGACCGGCGTGGCGCGCCACATCAGCCAATTGCGGGCCGTCGAAAACGGCCGGAATCGTCCAAAGGCGCCTCGGCCCGTCATCCGCGTCAACGGATGGCTGCAACAGCACCTCACGCAGACGATCTGCCAGTTGTGCCCGCGAAATCCGGTCCGGCGCGAAACGCACCAGCACAGAGGCAAGCGCGGTCGCAATCTCGACCACGCCTTCGATCCTCGCGTGCTCAATCACCCTAGCAGCGGTCAGGGCGGGTTGCGTGGCGACCTCGAACCCATCGCCGAACCGCACCAGAATACCGTCCTGTCCCATCGGGTGCAGGTCCATCTGCGGGGCTGTTGTCAGCTGTGACACCTGGGGATCCTCTCTCGGGCACATCGCAGGGCAATGGTCACTGCCGTCCAGACAGCCACCATGCCGTCATCGTTCTGCACCGACAGCATTGCCGTTTCCAGCCGAACACACAAGAAATCGCCACGAGGGTAGTCGACATGATACCAACTCCGGGGCAAGGTTCGTGATGCGCGCTGGGGTTGCACCGCGCCATTCAAGGAGGTGAGCGACGCAAGATGAAGATGCTGACGAACAGACGGCGTATTCTGGGTTGGGGGGGTGCCGCACTGGTTGCGCTGGCCGGGGCCACAGCAGCTGTTGCGCAAACCGTCGACCTCGATTCGCTCGAATACGATCTGGTCCAGCTCGAACCCAACTTCGTCTTTCTGTTTCCGATGGATGGTCTGGTCGTGGTGGGTGCCGACGGCCCCCCCGCCAATCCGCAGGGATTGCTGACAGAACCTACCCATGTGCTGACGCTGGAATGGCAAGGGCGGCGGGTCTACATCGACCGTGTCGACATTACCTTTGACCTGTTCCACATTGACTGGCTGCTGGTGCAGAGCAAGTTTGACCGCGTCGATATGTTCGAAAACCAGATGTTCGCCAATCAGCAGGGCCTCGAGGTTGGGCGTCAGGTCATTTCGGACCCGTTCGCACCGGGCCAACGCCTGATCCGTTACTTTGCCATCGTAGGGAACAATGGCTATCTGGTCAGCCCCGCAGATAGCAGTGCCAACGCGTTTTCCGATCTGATCGCGGGCAGCATGACCTACCTGGGTAGCGATGCGCCATGGGGGCAACTAACGCCGACACAACCGGTCACGTTTGGCGATTTCAGCGTGATGGTCGATCGCGCCTTGACCGTCGATAATGGCCCCGACGGCAACCTGATCGTGCGCAACGCCGGATCGCTGGATGACAGCAGCGTCGTGCTGCGTGTCGCCGACACTGCCGGACTGGATGACCCGCGGCAGGACTTTGTCGATCGACTGGTCGCAGAGGGATACACCCCGCAGGACACGACCCGCGAATTCAACCGCCTGTCCATGATCATGACCCGCCCCGATGAAAGCCGATACATCGCCTATATGACGGTTGGCGAAAACGGGACGACCGTATCGCTGGTCACCCCGTCCTACATCGACAACGCGCCGCTTTGGCTGGCGGCACACAAGCTTTATATTGATGCAACCAACGCACTCGAGGACATGCCCTGATGCAGAATTTGAAAACAGTCACACTTTGCGCCGCGATCGTGGGGGCCGGGCCTGCCGTGGGTCAGATTGTCGATACCTCTGAAAACGGTGAATGGCGCACGATCGAGAGCGAGACCGTTCTGGAAATCCCGGATTGGCCCGAGGTACGCGACCGCGTCCTGTCGCTGTGGGGACCAGACGATCTGGTCGAGATTCCGCTGTCACCTGACAATATTCTGGGCGCGCCTGATCTGCCTGAAACCTACACATCCAGCGTTGACGGGGTCGAGGTCGTCCACCTCGAGGGGGCACCCGATGATCCACAGGCGCTTGTGTTTCTCGCCCAGCTCTTTCCCGATATCGGTGCAGAAGATCTGACCGAATTTCAGGATGGCGTGCGCATGGAAACGATCAACCTCTATGCAGACCGCTACGAGGTGACCGTGCTCTTTCTTGACCGCGTTGATGACGTGACCGAACCCGCAGCCCCGGCGACGGCGCCCGGCACGCTGGGCGATGCGCTTGAAACCGCGATGCGCGACACTGGCGCGCTGGACGATGATCTGCCCGGATTCAGCATGTCCAACCCGTTCATCTTTGTCGAATTGCCGGTCGCGCAGGTCACGCCGCTGGTACAGGACGTCATTTCCGGGCGCGGTATCGACGTCACGGCGACCGAAATCCCCGGCAGCGGCACACAGTTCATGGGCGTGAGCGCAGGTGGTGCGACCCTCGTGAATGTCAGCGCGGTCGAGGACGGCGTCACGATGATCACGCTGGTGTCACAGCCCGAAGGCTGAGGCACAGACTGACCGAAAAGGTCAGCGAGAAAGCCCTGAAATGCAAAAAGCCCCCGCATCGCTGCGGGGGCTTTCGTTTTGTAGCGAGGGTCTGATTACAGACCGGTGCTGACGTCGATCGTGTTGCCTTCTTCGAGCGTCACGTAGGCCTTCTTGACGTCCTTACGGGTGCCCAGCGAACCGCGGAAGCGTTTCACTTTGCCCTTGGTGATCGTCGTGTTGACGGCCTTGACCTTTACACCGAACAGGGCCTCGACGGCCTGTTTGATCTGCGGCTTGTTGGCGTCAATGGCGACCTCGAAAACAACACCGTTGTTTTCGGATGCCAGCGTGGCCTTTTCCGTGATGATCGGCTTGCGGATCACGTCGTAGTGTTCTGCCTTGGCGCTCATTTCAAACGGGCCTCCAGTGCTTCGATACCGGCCTTGGTGATGACCAGCGTATCGCTTTTCAGGATGTCATAGACGTTGGCACCCTGGCTGGGCAGCACGTCAATGTTGGCGAGGTTCTGTGCCGCACGGCTGAAGTCGGCGTTGACCTCGGCACCGTCGATGATCAGCGCACGCTTCCAGCCACGCTCGGACACGTGCTTGGACAGTGTGGACGTCTTGGCGTTCTCGATTGCCAGAGCGTCGATGATGACCAGCTCACCGGCCGCCTGCTTGGCGGACAGCGCGTGGCGCAAACCCAGCTTGCGGAACTTCTTGGTCAGCTCGTGACCGTGGCTACGGGGCACCGGGCCCTTGTAGACACCACCGTGACGGAAGATCGGCGCGCCCTTGGACCCGTGACGTGCGCCACCGGTGCCTTTTTGGCGATAGATCTTCTTGGTCGAGTAGGACACTTCGGACCGACCCAGCGTGGAGTGCGTACCAGCCTGCGCCTTGTTACGCTGCCAGCGCACGACACGGTGCAGGATGTCCTTGCGGGGCTCCAGACCAAAGATGGCGTCGTCCAGGTCCACGGACCCTGCGGATGCGCCGTCAAGTTTGATTGCATCAGCTTTCATTGTTGTCACCACCTTCAGCAGCGTTGGTTTCGTCCGTCGTCGGCGCATCTGCAGCAAGTTCGGCCTCGGCAGCTTCCAGAGCTTCCTGTTCGGCTTTTGCTGCTGCTTCTGCTGCGGCGGCTTCAGCGGCTGCGGCTTCTGCTGCTGCTTCTTCGGCCAGACGCTTGGCTTCGTCGTCCAGCGACTTCAGACCGGCGGGATAGATGACGTTCTCGGGTGTCGGCTTTTTCACCGCATCCTTGATCGTGACCCAACCGCCCTTGGAACCGGGAACGGCACCCTTGACCATGATCAGGCCACGGTCGGCGTCGGTACGGATGACCTGCAGGTTCTGGGTCGTCACGCGGGCAGAACCCATGTGACCGGCCATTTTCTTGCCCTTGAAGATCTTGCCCGGGTCCTGACACTGACCGACCGAACCGTGCGAACGGTGCGACACGGACACACCGTGCGAGGCACGCAGACCGCCAAAGTTGTGACGCTTCATCGCGCCGGCAAAACCTTTACCAATGGATGTGCCACAGACGTCGACGTACTGGCCTTCGAAATAATGGTTCGCGGTCAGCTCTTCGCCGACGTTGATCATGTTTTCTTCGGCAACGCGGAATTCGGCGACCTTGCGCTTGGGCTCGACGTTTGCAGCGGCAAAGTGGCCACGCATGGCTTGGGAAACGCGCTTGACCTTGGCTGTGCCTGCGCCCAGCTGGACAGCAGTGTAGCCATGCTTGTCGGCGGTGCGCTGAGACACGACCTGAAGCTTGTCAAGTTGCAGAACGGTCACCGGAATCTGGCGGCCGTCTTCCATGAACAGACGGGTCATGCCCATCTTTTTTGCGATAAGTCCTGTGCGGAGCATATTGATCACTCCCCCTTACACGCTGATCTGCACGTCAACGCCAGCGGCGAGGTCGAGCTTCATCAGGGCGTCAACGGTCTGCGGCGTCGGATCGACGATGTCCAGCAAGCGCTTGTGCGTGCGGATCTCGAACTGGTCGCGCGACTTCTTGTCGATGTGCGGACCGCGCAGAACGGTGAATTTTTCAATCTTGTTCGGCAGCGGGATCGGGCCACGCACGGATGCGCCGGTGCGCTTTGCAGTGGAAACGATCTCTGCGGTGGAGGCGTCGAGGACGCGGTAGTCAAACGCCTTCAGGCGAATGCGGATGTTCTGGCTGGCTGCCATGTGACATCACCCCTATTTGCAGGGCTCTAACGGAGAGGAAGATGCAGGCTCATCCGGCACCCTCGTCGCGTCTTATGGTCCAACGGAAAAGGGCGCGCACAGCGCACCCCGGTTGGATTTGGCCGCTATAGGGCGTCACTTGGGGGGAGTCTACCCCGTTTTCTGGCGAACACGGTATTTTCGGCGGATTATCGACCGCCTACAGACTGCCCAGCAAAAGTTGCATCGCCAGCAGTGCGATGACGCCACCGACCAGGATCTCGACTGCAACCAGAATCCGGGCGGTGGCCGCGCCAGATGCGACCTGGGACAACACGCTTTCACGCAGGCCGACGGCCGTCAGTGCAACCAGTCCCGTCAGGCTGGCGGTACCGATCCCCATGATGAAAACGCCGACGATACCAGCCCAGACCAGCCCAAGCGCATATGTCAGGATCAACAAGAACAGCGCACCCGTGCACGGACGGATTGCAATCGCACCGACGATCACGACCGCATCCCTGACGGAACGGATCCCGGCTGCCTGCGCGGGGGTCGGTGCATGCGCATGGCCGCAACTTGCACAGACGCCGTCATGATGATCGTGGGCGTGGTGATCGACGTGACCGGAGACAGGCTTGCGGAAAGCCAGCGCCTTGCGGCCCCCGCGCAGGAACAGCCACAGGCCAACACCCGCGATCATTGCATAGCTCATCGGTGCCATGACACCATCCGCGACGCCGCCGACCTGTTCGCGCCCCCATCCAAAAACCCAGATTGCGAGGTAGACCAGAACGACTGCCGACAGGGCCTGCGCGAGTGAGGACACAACTGCGAGGCCCATCAACCGCCCCACTGGAACGCGCGCACCCAAGCCATAACCACCGATCACCAGCTTGCCATGTCCAGGGCCTGCGGCATGCACAAAACCATAGGTGAAACACAGCGTCCACAAACCGGCCAGCGCACCGGGCTGCCCGCCCCTGAGGGCGCGCAGACTGGCGGCCATCGCATTCTGGACATCCCGTTGTGTCGCACTGGCCCACTGCCCTATCGCACCCGCCAGCGCCCCCCAAACGGCCCAGCCCACAGCCAGGACGCCGATCGCGATGGCAATCCAGACTACGTTTCGCATGTGATCGTGATGGTTGCGGCAAATTCCACACCGACAGCGGGGAATTCCTCGTCAGGACCGACATCGCTGGCGGGCCGACCGTAAAGCAGTTCTTCGACCAATGCGTAGGCGTTGTGCAGATCGGGCGGTGTCACCGCGCTGGAACACTGGTCCGTGCCGGTGATGTTGACGGGTTCTAACAAGTCGTAGGCGACATAATAATATGGGTCATAGACCCGCACCGTCAGCGGATCACCCGTCAGACCGGGATCAAGCGGGCGGGTATGTACCTCTCGTACAAGACCGTTTTCAAAGACCATGCGGTGATCCTGCTTGGGCAGAAGCCTGACAACATCGTCATTCTGCATGACCTCTAGGTCCCCGTTGAAATCGGCGGGCCATTCCGTCACGGCCTGCGCCAGGATCGCTTCTTCTTGCGGGGTCAGGACCAGATCACCGTCCAGATCGATTCCCAGATCGGACGTCAGCAAGAGCGAGAAATAATCATCATACAGCCAGCTGAGTTCGACAGCCGTCGGCACACCATCGGTATAGACGACAGTCACAGAGGCCGTGACGAAAACATGCGGATGCGCCACGGCGGAAACCGTGGGGAAACAACAGGCAACAGCAGTGGCAAACAGTCTAGGACGCATGTCCATCGCATAAGGTATCGCGGCTGTGCTGACAATCTGACGGCAATGACGTGGCGGTGATATGCCGATTCCGACGCAAGCCCACCGCCAAGCAAAAGGCCGCCTCCTTTCGGGGGCGGCCTTTCGGATGTGTGTCGTCGCTGCGGGCGATGCCCGCGGTGCGGCTTATTCGACGATCTTGGACACCACGC
>NZ_JAJATZ010000006.1:0-234184 GCF_020531945.1 Loktanella gaetbuli | reverse complement strand
CCGGATCGGCCAGCACAGGGACGACACCCGTGATCGCCGTGCCGTCAAGCCGCGTAAAGGTATCCGTCAGCACCGGATCGCTGAGCGTCACATTGCCAAGGTTCGTCGCCGTTAGCGTAAACACCAGCGTGTCATCCACAGCCGTACCGCCCTGCGTCAGAATCTTCTCAAGCTCCAGCGCCGGGGCAGGCGCAATCAACAGCTCCGTCGGATCGTCAACCGTGTTCCCGTCCGTGTCGTTGCCGTCGTCGGAGACGTCACTGACGGGCGTGCCGTTCGGGTCCTGCGTGGTTGCGGTGACACTGTTGGCAAGACCGCCTGCGTCGATATCCGCCTGCGTCAGGGTGTGGGTGACCTCGTAGACCCAAACTTCGGTCGGATCAAACCTGCCGTTGTCGGTGCCCACACTATCGGCCGTCCGCACGGCGGAGAGCTGTGGCGATACGGGCGTCGCAGCAGGGTCGAGACGGCGCAGATCCTCGGTCAGGGCTGGCGGGTCGAGGCTGACATTGCCGAGGTTCGTCACCTCAATGCGGTAGGTCAGGGCCTCACCCGGGATCAATTCCGCAGGTTGGGACGCGATGACTTTGGTCGTTTGCAGCTGTGGCGCAGCGGCGATCGCGAATGGCGTCGGGTCGTCACCGTCCCCCGCCCCGTTGTCGGACACCTCTGTTACCGGATCACCCAGCGGATCAGCCGCCGTTACGGTCACGCTGTTGGCAATCCCGCCTGCGTCGATATCGCTTTGCGTGAGCGTGTAGTTGACGGAATAGCTACGCACCTCACCGATTTCGAAAACACCGACGGCATCGTTGTCACCGCCCGTCAGGGCCAGCGCAGGTTGGCCCACCAACGCGTCGGTATTGATCTGGCGGACCTCGTCAGTCAGCACGGGTTCGCCCAAGGTCACGTTGCCCGTATTCGTCAGCGTGATCTGGAACTGGATTTCTGTGCCAGCCACAGCATTGGCGGGGGCCAGAGAAATGGTCTTTATCGCCACCATCTCTGGCCGCTGCGGATCAAGATCGACGCGCGCCCGCGCGATACCGACAGGCCCAGCATCACCACCCGGCAAGGTCGAAGTCAACCGGACCGTGTTGCGCACCGCATTGCCGGAATCGATGTCATCCTGCGTAATTGTGTAGGTCGCCGTCAGCGTTGCCTCTGCGCCCGGATCAAGCGAGGCGATCACCCCACCGTCGCTGACTGCCAGCGTTTGTACTCCAGCAGCGCTGGTCTGGAAATCAACCAGTGTTATGTCCGACAACGTCACATTGCCAGGGTTTTGCACACGGTAGGTGTAGATGATTTCGGTCCCGACGGTGGCATCGGCGATCACCGACGGTGTCTTGGTGATGGAGATGTCGGGATTGACCGTGGCCGTGATAGTCTCGGTTGCTTGTGCTGTCAGGGGCGAGCCGCCGTATTCGTTGGCGACAAGAACATCAGCTATGTTCGTGACAAAACCTGCGTCCAGATCGGTCTGGTCAACCGTATCGCTGCCACGACAAATCAGCACTTCACCGGGCTGCAGTCCTGCCACTGGCAGCGCGTCACAGGTCACGGTGGCGATGCGGTCGTCGCTGATCGCAGGCAGTTGGTTGATCGTGACATTGCCAAGGTTCGCGACCTCATAGACGTAGCTAAGGGTCTGGCCCGGCAGGTTGAACGTCGGTGACCCGTCAGAGGCGGTGACCTCTCCTGATCCGGTTTTGGACAGGCCGATGCGCGGCTCCGCTGCGGGGCCCGTGATGTCGGACTGACCGGTTTCAACCAGCTCTGGCGCGCCGGGATTGGCGGGTTGCGCGCGTCCGGTGGCGATGTTGGTGATTGCTCCGCGATCAATATCACCCTGCTGGACGGTGTAAACAAAGATACAAGACTTGTCGGTCGCACCGGGTGCGAGGGTCGTAATGGGGCAGGTGCCAGGCACCAGATCATCCGTCACGCTGATATTGTTCAACGTGATGTTGCCGCTGTTCGTAACCGTCACGCGGAACGTCAAAGGCTCGCCAACACTGTTGAAATCGTCCTGACCGCTGCCGCGTTCCAGCGCCTTGGCAACCTGCATCGCGGGCAGTGGCGATGCCACGGGATAGGTGGTGCTATCCGTGCCAGTGACGGGCGTACCTTGTGTCGTCGTTGCGGCTGCGTTGGCGGTGTTGGCAATCGGATCACCTGCGTCGACATCCGCCTGCGTGACGTTATAGCTGCCCGTGCAGGTCAGCGCCTCGGTCGGGGCGAGCGTGACGGGTGCCGCAGTATCGCACGTCAATGCGCCGACAAACGGATCGGTGACGCGCACATCGGTCAGCGTCTGTGGACCGTCGTTTTGCGAAACGATGGTGAACTGAATCACATCACCTGCGTCGGCGTCCTGACCTGCGTCAGTCAGATTTTCGGCTGTCTTAGTCACAACCAGCACGGCTACCGAGCCCGCCTCAATCGCGACCCGATCGACGGGGGACTCGACCACCTCGCCCGCAAATTCGGACCGGGCAAAAGCATTGTTGATGACAAAACCGCGTGTGAACCCCGGACGGAGCGCATCAATATCGGACTGCTGCACGGTGTAACTGCCAGTACAGGTGATGTCGTCACCCGGATTTAGCGGGTTGGCCCCGTCCACCACTGGGCAGACGATGGGCGTCGTGATCTTGTCGTCAACAATCTCGACAGGCTGCACAAAGGCAGGCGGGATCGGACCGCTAGAGGTATTGGTCACCAGGAATTCGTAATTGATGACATCGCCCGCCTGCGTGAACGCGCCATTCGTGGCCGTTTTCGCGATCGACAAGGTTGGCTCTGCGCCGATCGGGATCGTCAGCGACTGCGGGTCGGAGGTGGTCACACCGTTGCTGGCGCGGGCACTGTTGGTCACACTGCCTGCGTTCACATCGTTAACCGTAACGGTGTAGGTCGCGGTACAAAAGGTGCTGTCGCCCGGTGCCAGATCATTCAGACCGCAATCAATCGGACCCGCAATTTTATTGTCGGTGATCGTGATCGGACCAGTGATCGTCGTATTGCCGGTATTGGCCACATCAAACCGGTAGGTCGCGATTTGCCCCGGGGAAAAGATCGCAAGGCTATCCAGCGTTTTGACGATCGTCAGATCTGGGCGCTGCACAGCGTTGACGGTTTCTGTGCCTGGCACCTGAGTGACGACGGCGGCACCGTCGAACTGCGTCGCCGCATCAGCGTTGTTGGCAAAGAACCCGCGGTCCACATCCGCTTGTGTCGGGGCGTAGGGCAGCTCGCAAGTGACAGTGCCGCCGGGCGCAACCGGGGCCGTCGTACAGGTCAGCGGCGTCGCAGAAATCAGCGGATCACTGACAGTGATCGGGTTTGTCGTGGTCACATTGCCGGTGTTCTCGACGATGAACTCGTAGACCAGGTTGTTAGGGTTTGCCGGATCAGCCAGATCGCCCGGCGCGTCAAAGCTGGTGGCCGTGCCCGGCTTCACCCGTTTGGTGATCGCAAGCGCTGGCAGCTGGTTGGCCGTCACGGTGACGGTTTCAGTATTTGACGACACGGCAGCCACACCGATCGGATAGGTCGCTGATGTCGTGACCGGCTGGTCAACCGATGCGGTGGCCACGTTCACGATTTCACCGGCATCAAGGTCCGACTGATCGACCGTATCGGTGGCGGTACACAGCAGATCATCGCCCGGTAACAGACCGCCAACAGGCAGCGAGGGACAGGTGACAGCGACCTGATCGTCAGACACCCGGATCGGCGCAGTCAGCGTGATGTTGCCGTCGTTGGTGACAAGGTAGTCGTAGCTCACGCTCTGGCCAAGTGTATCAAACCCGGCCCCCGCTGTCGCCGTTTTCACCATGGATAGAACGGGCAGCTGGTCAGGCCCCTGCAACGTGACGGTGTCAGACGCTGTCACAGGGGCCCCTGCCCCGCGTGTTGTCCGACCTGTCGCTGTCGCCGTGTTTTCCAACGTGCCTGCGTCCACATCCGCCTGCACCACGGTATAGGTATCGGTCAGCGGCGCGCCATCTGCGCAGAGGGTTGTTTGCGCACCAGCCGCCAGATCGGGCAAGGCACAGGTGAAACCTGTGAGCCCATCGACAAGGCTCAGCCCCGTCAGCGTGACATTCCCCGTGTTGGCTACGGTAAAGCTGTAGCTTTCGGTGGCAGGCAGGTTGTCAAAGCTGCCGGTGGCATCGTCCTCAACCTTGGTCACTGTCAACGCGGGCGCTTCGGCCGGGCCCGTCACCACGACCGTATCAGCGCCAGAGATCGGCGCGCCGTCCACACCGGACCCGGTAAAGCTGGCGTTGTTTTCGATCTGGCCAGCGTCCACGTCCGCAGGCTGCACCGTATAGCTGCCACGGCAGCTGTTATCGGTCGCACCGGGGGCAACGCTTGTAATCTCGCAGGAATAGGTCGCACCCAGCAGCGGGTCGACGATGGTGATATTGGTCAGCGTAACGTTGCCCGTGTTTTCAAAGCTGAACGTGAAATCAACGATCTCACCGACGGCGGCAAAGCTCGCCGGGGCGGTTTTTTCGAACACAAATGTCGCCACTCGTCCGTCAGCGGTAGCGGTCGCACTGGCGGGCGCATCGACCGCGCCGGGCGCCGATGCGACAGCGTCGTTTGTATAGCTGCCAGCGTCGAAATCAGCCTGCAACAGCACCCGCGACGCGGCGCAGGTGGTCGTGTCCACAGCACCGGGGGCCAGCGTTGCGATGCTACAGGTATAGCCCAGATCGGGGTCCACGACCGATATATTGTCCAACGTAAGATTGCCGGTGTTTTCAACGGCAAAAACATAGTCAGCGGTCTGACCTGCGGCGGTAAAGGTCGCGTCACCCGTTTCCTGAACAGTGACAGATTTGGTCAGCGTCAGCGCGCGGATGGCGGCGGCAGGATCAATTGCGGTCGTTTCCTGCGCTGTCTGGGACACGGTCCCTGCGGCTTGTGTCGATGCGATCGCGGATACAGTATTCAACACCTCTTCGGCGTCCAGATCGGCCTGCGTCACCGGATAGCTGCCAGTACATTGCACGTTGCCGCCGGGGGCAATCGTCCCGGTCTCATTCGATGTCGCAGAGCCCACACAGGTGATCGCCACGATCTTGGGATCCGTCAGAACGACATTCGTTAGCGTCAGAACCGACGTGTTCGTGACGACGAAGTCATAGTTGATCAGATCACCAACCGCCGCAAAGTCGTTGGTCGCCGTTTTGGTCAGGGTAAAGCTGGGTTCGACAGCTGCATTCAGCGGCACAGTCGCCGAGGCAGGCGGCACGACCTGCGTTTCCTCATCGGCGTCGCCATCGTTATAGACCAGCGTCAGATTTGCCGTGTTGGTATAGCTGCCAGCATCGACATCTGCCTGGGTCACGGTCCGGCGCACGGTGCAAGTAAAGCTCGTTTGTCCGCCACCGTTAGCCCCAACCGGGCTGATACGATTGGGAAGATTACAGTTACCGACCAGAGTAACACCCGGATCGTCAAAGACGAACAGGTCACGGCTTTGCCCACCAGATCCACCCGAAAAGATCGAGGTGCCGTCCGTTGGCGCCTTGGGGAAGATTGTGGTGTCACCCGTATTGGTGAACGTCAGTTGAAAATCAACGTTTTCCCCAATGGATGCGTAATCTGCATCAATTGCCGTTTTTTCCAAAAGGAAATCGAACGTACCTTCTTGCGGGATGATCGCGGAATCGGTGTTCGAATTTGTGCCGTCGCCGCCTGTCGCAAAGGCATTGTTGCGCACCTGCTGTGCAACCAGATCAGCCTCGGTCACCTGATAATCGGCTGTACATTGTGCGGCGGCGCCAACGGCAATGGCATTGGTGGTGCAGGTAAAGGTGTTGGGGGTCAGGCGGTCGTCGGTCACCGTGATCGGGCCAGGTATCGTGACATTGCCCGAGTTGGTCACATCGTAGGTATAGGTGACCAGTGGCTCGCCTGCGAATTGAAGTGGCGTGACCGACGGCGCGGTCTTCACAATCGCCAACGATGGGTTCCGCTCGCCGGTGACGGTCAGGCTTTGGGGGTCGGACAGGACTTGCGCGCTACCCACACCTGCGGGGGCGGTGGCCTCTGCTGTGGCGGTGTTCGAAACGGCTCCGGCGTCCAGATCAGCCTGAGTGACGGAGTAGTCTGCTGTACAGGTCAGCGTGCCGCCCGGTGCAATCGGGCCTGCGGGGCATGTCACAGCAACGGGCGTCACCGCAGGTGCCGTTGTCGCGTCGTCAACCAGCGGCGCCGTCAGCGTCACGGTGCCCGTGTTGGTCAGAATAAAATCATAGCTCAGCACCTGACCGGGTGCGGTGAATGACGTGGGCGAGCTGGCAGAGAGCGCCTTGGTCAGTGTCAGTTCAGTGGTCACAACAGCATTGACTGTCACGTCATCGGCCGCGCTGGCGGTCTGCCCGGCAACGGTAATGCTGGCTGTCGCCTCGTTCGGGCGCGTGCCATTATCCAGATCAGACTGAAGGATCGTGTAGCTCGCCTCGCAAACGACCGTGCCACCGGGTGCCACTACACCTGACGGACAGGTCGCCCCGCCTGTCAACGTATCCGTCACAGTGGGAGGTCCCGGCCATGTGACCGTGCCGGTGTTGTTAATCGTAAAGCGATAGTCGATCATGTCGCCGACGGCGTCATAGGTCGATTGCAACGCTGATTTCACCAGCGTCAGATCAACTACCGCAACTTGACCAAGTAAGGATTCTGACGCGGTGGCCGTGATGGCGGCACCGCCCGGCGGCGTCGCGCGAACCGTTGCGGTATTTTGGAGCGGGTCACCGTCATTGTTGAACGCATCAACGTCCGCCTGTTTGACCGTATAGGTCACAGTACAGCTGGCCGCGTTCGTTGTGTTATCTGCGGATAGCGGCAGAAGCGTCGGGAATTCGCATGTCTGCCCCGGTGTCTTGGGGTCGGTGATCAGCAAATTGCGCAGGGTCGTGTTGCCCGTATTGCGCGCTGTCAGAGTGTAGGTCACCTGCGACCCGACCGGACCAAACGGATCTGGCGCGCCAACCTTTTCCAGCGTGATTGCGTTATTCTGGGCGGGCCCGGTCGTCGTCGCGGTATCGCTGACCGCGCCCAATTGACCGAATTCAGGCGTGCCGTTCGCGGTCGCGATATTGGTGACTGTGCCAGCGTCGATATCGGCCTGGGTAATTGTGTAGGTGCCCGTACAGGTCAGCTCGTTTGCGGCGGGATCGTTGCCACGCGTTCGGCGCAAAGAGTTCTGCGGCGGCGCAGGACAGACCACGTTCGGGATACGGTCATCCTGAACCGTAATGTCGTCGATATCGACCGACCCGATGTTGCGCACCACATAGGTGTAATCGATGACGTCGCCGACCTGGCTGTAGGTCACATCGGCGGGATCAATCGTTTTTTCGAATTCATACCCCGGCGCGACGGTCCGTAGGTCCTCTCGCGGCAAGGATGCGCCAAAGGTGAAGTTCCAGAAGTTGTCATTGGGATCACGGTCAAAGACCTGCGACAGCGTCTGGTTCGTTTGCAGGATATTCGCCAGAAGCGCCGCGTTTGTGCTGGAAAACCACCCTGTATCAAATGTCTCGTTGCCAAAGCCCTGCTGCTGGCCAAAGCTGGTTGTGCCCGCCTCGTTTGTGCTTTGGGTGGTGACATTCGACCAATTGCCGACATTGAAGCCATTGAGGATCAGAAAGATGTCGTTGCGATCAAATCCGCCGACTTGGGTGTCGCCGTCAAAGGCTGAAAATCGGATATCAACACGGGCGATGGCACCACCGAAATATCCGCTGCAATCGCGGAATCCACAGTCGAGCGCGATGGGATCGTTGATAGTAAACGGGTTGCCACGAAACCGCGCAGGATTGCCGTCATTCTGGAAACCAACAAACGCCCCGTCCGGATTTGAAAACTGGTAATAGATGTTGCCGTTGACGCCCGTCATCACGATGGCCACGCCGCCGGCCTCTGGGTATTCGGCCGGAAGCTGCACACCTGTGCCTGGTACTGTCATTGTAAAGGGTGTCGCGGCGGCGATCGTTGGCACAAAAAACAGCAGAGACAAAAGCAGCAGCGCAATCATCCGGCTAACAAGCACAAACAGATCCGCCTTGCGGTTTTCCAACATTGATACTGATCCGTTACCTGTAGAACTCCGGCGGTGCGCACCGCCATCAACGCCGCTCTTGCATTGGGGTGCTCTTGAAATGGCACCTGACGAAGGCAGTAGCGCAAAAAATTGTGTCTGGCTCAATCAAAAACCCACAACGTGAAATTTGCTGTTTCCTTTTGGCAACGCCATGCTTTGCCTTAGGTGTTCAGTCCGGGCATTCGGTGGATCGGATCGACGATGAATCTGTCTGGCTCTGACTTCCAGATTTTGCAGATGTATTCGCAGGGCGTGAGCCCGCTGAGGGTCTTGAGCCGGCGAGTAAGTTTTAGGCTGCCATGAAGTCTGCGAGGTGTGTGCAGCTGATCATAGCTGTCTTAGTGATAGCGTTTGACGGTTGCGTCCTTAATTGTGCGGTTCATTCTTTCGACCTGACCGTTGGTCCACGGGTGGTTGGGCTTGGTGAGCCTATGCTCAATCTCATTTGCCTCGCAGATCATGTCGAACCGCATCTACCTGGATGATGCGGTATTGCGGTTGCGGGTATGCTCGGCGAACTCGATCGCGTTGTCCGTCAGGATCGTATGGATGCGGTAGGAAACGATGAGCATTTGGTTATGGTCACGGACCATGATGTATTTGGCCAAGAGGTCACGTTTGCGCTTTCCTGTGCCGATCTCAACACGTCATTCGTCGTATCCTGCGATGTCCGCGAGAAACTTATCAGTCGCATGCAAGGTCTTAAACGAACCGTTGTTAAAGTTTTCCCCGAGGCCGAAACCGTCGAAGCCCTGTGAGCTCATCCGCAAATCGAAAGCGCCTGAGATACCGTACGAGAAAGAGGATGGGAGGTCGTATGGCATTGAGACCGTTTCCCGGGGGGGCGATTACCCACTTCGTCGAAGAGGACGCAGTGGAGCCAGAGCCGACCTGCGGCGACGCAGTAAGCCGAATGCCCGGCGGGCCTATGCGAAGGTTGAGGTGCCCCTAAAGGAACCTAATAACTCCGTGGTCGTTCGCTCGCATACACCTTTGCAGATGAGGTCACCCACCAGCTTTTTAAGGAAGCTAAATGCGTTGCATCGCTCGATACATTCTCATCACGAGTCTTTGGATCTCGACAGGGCTATTCAATGCCGCTGCTGCTCAGGACGCAGTTTTCGAGAGCAATGTGCTCAATGTTGGGCTGGGCGAGGTGCCAGATACAGTAGATCGGAGTTCTCCGCAGTCGACGCTGGAAGCTCTCTTGGATCTTGCCGAACTGCAGGATTTCAAATCCGCCGCTCACCTGCTGAACCTTTCACCAGTTCCAGTCTCGGAACAAGCTGAGAAGGGCCCGGAACTCGCCGAGAAGCTTTATGAGATCATCACCAGGAAGGTCGTGATCGACTGGACCGATTTAATTGATCGACCTGACGGTATGGATGCCAACGCCACCACGGATGGTGCGGTTGCCGGCCAAGCAAGACGGTCAATTCTTCTTTGGGTTCTAATCATCGACGTTCGGCCATATCCTATCAGACTGGACCGAATTCAGGTTGGTGACACCCCGCCAGTCTGGGTGTTTTCCCAGAGGTCGGTCGCCAATATCGAGAAACTGCACGCGAAATTCCGCCCGTCCCGGCTGGAGGAGGCTCTACCGGGGTGGACACGCGAAATCGCATTCTGGCACCTCATGTGGTGGGAGGTGTTTGGAATCCCTCTTATGCTCGTGCTGGCAGGGTTGTCAGGCGTATTGACACACAAGGCGCTTTCTCGCGTGGCTGACAACGCACGGCGTAGTTTCAGAACAGAGATTGTTCAGTCAACCAGGATGCCCGCGATGATCTTCGTTATGACGACGATCATCGCGGGCATCAGCGCGATGTTCGTATTCTCTGGCGGGGTCTCGACATTCATCTCGCCGTTTCTAGCGCTAGGGTATGTCCTGACCACCCTGGTCTTGGTCATCAACGTTATCGACAGGATCATCGACCGGCTGGTTGATTTCGATGACGTGTCCTTAAAGAGTGCCCAACACGACGGGCGACGTTCGATGGCAACAAAAATATCGCTGGCGCGTCGTATCCTGATCGTCGCCATCTTTGTTATGGGTGCCGGTATTGTCATGACCGAAGCCAACCTTTTTCGGACTTTCGGGTTCTCCCTTCTGGCTTCGGCCGGCGCTCTGACTCTCATCCTCGGTTTCGCGGCGCGCGAGGTGCTCTCAAATATCATGTCGTCCATGCAGATCGCTCTCAATCAGTCGGCGCGCATCGGGGACAAAGTGCTCTTCAAAGATCACGTTTGTCACGTTGAACGGATCAATTTCACTTTCGTCCAGTTGCGTGTTTGGACAGGTGTGCGGCTCGTTGTCCCCGTGACGGAGTTCGTGGCAGAGACTTTCGAGAATTGGACGCTTCAGGAAACAAACATGAAGCGCCTTATTGAGGTGAAGGTCGCACATACCGCGGATGTCGAAAATCTCCGTCAGATTTTTTATGATGTGATCGAAACCGTGGATGCCGAGGAGCTAGGCGACAAGGATGAGCATTTGGTTATGGTCACAGATCATGACGTATTTGGCCAAGAAGTCACGTTTGCGCTTTCTTGTGCCGATCCCAACACGTCGTTCGTCGTATCCTGCGATGTCCGCGAGAAACTTATCAGTCGCATGCAAGGTCTAGAACGAACGGGTGTTGAAGTTTTCCCCGAGGCCGAACCCGTCGAAGCCGTGTGAGATCATCCGCAAATCGAAAGCGCCTGAGATACCACATGAGAAAGAGGATGGGAGATCGTAAGGCATCGAGACCGTTTCAGTTGGCTGCGGTCAAGGTGCGATCACCCACTTCGTCGAGGAGGTGGACCTGTCGCGGATTAATGCCGCTCCTTTCATTGCATTTACTGCAACAAAGAAGATTGACTATCAAACAGAGGCGGACGGACGAATTCCAGCAAGTTCCGGTGCGGAACATTTACATCACTCGACTAAAGCGCAAGCCCAGTCCCAAAGTGGTCGGGCCGCAACCTTGGCCTTTAGGAGGATAGCGACGCTAGCCTCCGGCTAACTGCGATTGGCGAAAAGTCAGAGGCCAGTGCAGATGTATCTGCCGGTTTCGGACCTTCGTCATCGTATCCTTGAAATGATAATACAGGGATACAGCGCGCTGACCCTAACATGACGGATGGTCATTCGTCGCCTGCCTCGTAGAGGTGTAGAACCGCATTTTCCATCACTCCGCCGATATGCGTGAACGGCGTGCCGCCAGCAACAAAGGTATCGATACTCAAATTCGGAAAAGGTTCCAAGATCAGAGGAGGCGCGCACTGCTTCCACAAAATTGGGACCCGGCGACACCTCTGCCTTTTTGACCCAAAGTGCCACCAGAGACTTATTCGCACCGATCTCCTCAGCCGTTTCGCGGATCCCAGCTCCTTCCTGAATTTTTTTGACCGCAAGCAGCCTCAGCCCATCAGGCCATGTCCGCCGGCCAGACGTGGAAACTGGGATAGTGAAACCCCATATCTTCACCTCTCGCGTCGCGCCGTTATCCATTGTGATGTTCTCCATACCTTCAATGGAGACACCATCGCAAAACCCTTATTTTATTGAAACATGGGGTCTTTGCACCGCTTACTATACAAAGACCAACGATCCGTAGTTTCATTTTGTCAGACATTGACCAGATCCTTCGTATTCATAGCGATTTCTGTGCTGACTTTTGGCATGACGGCAACGACCACGTTGCCCATTTTCCGCCCAGTATCGACATGAGCATGGGCCGCTCGCATATCGTCAAATGCGTAACGTCTGTCGATGACGGGACGAAGGATGCCTTGCGCTGCGAGATCTACGACCGCCTCCACTATTTCACGGCTCTCTGTTGCGACCCCGCCGACCATTTTCTTTCCTTTGATGGTCGCTTTGAGGCCCCCAAAGAACATGTCCGATGTCTTGCCCGCAATAAGAACCATCTTTCCACCAGGACGGATGGCGTGTTGGGCTTGTGACCATGGCAGGGTTCCAACAGCATCGATCACCATATCATATTGAACACCATCTTCGACAATGCTCTCAGTCCTGTAGTCGATGACGCGGTCTGCCCCCAGCTTCTGCACCAAGTCGGTATTCTTGCCGCTGCAAACAGCAGTGACCTTTGCCCCGAGATGCTTTGCGATTTGCACGCTGGCTGAGCCTACGGAACCGGACGCACCATTGATCAGTACTCTATCACCGGACTTCAGCTTGGCCTTGTTGACAAGAAAGTCATAGGCCGTTGTTCCACCAAACGGTATGGCGGCGGCTTCTGCGAAGCTGACGGTGTCAGGCTTCTTGGTCAGCTTTCCATCCGCCGGCATTGTGATGAACTCGGCATGTGCGCCGAAGCTTGCTCCGGGGAACCCGATGACTGCATCGCCTGCTTGGAATGTAGAGACCTCTGATCCGACCTTATCGATGATGCCGGAGAACTCTGTCCCAAGGATCGGTTTGCGGGGACCCGTGATGCCGAAGACCAACCGCCCCAACAGCCCAAGACCTTTTGGCATCGTGAGGCTGCGTGCGCGCCAGTCACCGGCGCTGACCGTCGTCGCGACAACCCGGATCAGAACCTCATCTGGCTTTGCGATCGGTGTGGGGACCTCGATGCGTGAAACGACGTCGGCAGATCCGTATTGGGAATAGGAATAAGCAAGCATGAGATGTCTCCTCTAGGCCGCAACAGATGCGGATTGATGGGTTTTGGGGGTAAGGCGGCCTCCGCGGATCAGCAGCCAAAGGCCAAAGCTGATCTCGGAGATCGAGACGATGACGAGCAACGCGATGAAGGTGTAGTTGATGGCTGCCACATCGACGAAGGTCAGTTTCGCGATGCCTTGGATCAGATAGCCAAAGGCTCCTACGAACAGCCCCTTTCCTAAAAGATGTGGAACAACGTCAGACTTCAGGATCAGCCAACCAAGGGCGAGAAGATGGACACCAAAGAAGAGCTGCCAGATGAAGACGCCCATGGCCTGCGCCTCGAAGCAGAATTGAGCCATTGCATGAAGTTGCGCGGTGTCCCGTTCGGTCGGTTGCGTCAGCAGAACATATGGCATCACCCAGAGCAGCAGGTTGATCCCCATGACCGTGATCATGCCCGCCCGGGAAATCAGGGCAGCCATCGCCATCTTTGGTCCGACGTGTCGGAACATCTGATAAAGGATCGCCGTGATAGCTAGTTCAAATAGGATCACGGCGCTGTCAGCCAGAACGCCAAGCTGAAAGAGACCTCGATTAGCCAAGAGATTGGCACTTGAAATGGCGCCATCGGCAGCCACGATTTGCATCGGCACATATCCAATGCTGAAACCACCGCAGATCGCAATGGCCAGATAAAGGCCTCCTGCGGCGCGGGCCGCTTGTGGGTCCCAGTGTTGCGTTGCGTTATTCATGGCGTTTCCTTTCACGGTTGCGCCGGACTGGGTCAGCCTCGCTGTCAGTGACCGGCAGAGCGTTAGCTTGTTCTTGGGATGGGTGTACGTCTGACCGTGAACCATGCGAATTGACCAATTCTCTAATTTTGATATGCAGATTTGCATGGATTGGCGGTCGGTAAAGTTTGACTGGAATAAAGCCCGCGCTTTTTTGGTGACGGCGGAAGAAGGATCACTCTCTGCTGCCGCGCGCGCATTGGGCATGGCGCAGCCGACCCTTGGGCGGCAGGTTGATGGTTTAGAGCAGGAACTTGGGGTCGTGTTGTTCGAACGTGTCGGTCGGGGGCTGACCCTGACGCCAAGCGGCATGGAGTTGTTGGAGCACGTGCGCGGCATGGGTGAGGCTGCTGGCCGGGTCTCTTTGGTCGCGCTGGGTCAGTCGCAGGCGCTGGAGGGGCCAATCAGCATTTCGGCAAGCGAGACTTATGCGGCTGTGCTGCTACCGCCGATCGTGACGAAGCTACGCAAACTAGAACCCGGCATCCACGTTGAGATTGTTGTCTCTAACCACGCCAGCGACCTGTTGCGCCGGGAAGCCGATATCGCGATCCGCAATTTCCGACCGACCGAACCTGACTTGATCGCCAAGAAGATCGGTATGGCCGATGCTATTCTTTATGCCACGCCTGACTATGTTGCAAAACTGGGCAATCCAAAGACGCCTTACGATCTCCGGCACGCTGACTTCATTAATCTGGATCGCAGCGGCGGCATGTTGAAAGGCCTCAATAGTCTGGGCCTTGGTCTGACCGAAGCAAACTTTCCGCTGCTAACCGAGAGCTATCTGGTGATGTGGGAATTGGTAAAGCAAGGGGCGGCCATTGGTGTTCTGGATGCGCAGATTGGCGATGCAGAACCTACCGTTGTGCGTGTCCTGCCAGATTTAGAGCCGCTGCAATTTCCGATCTGGCTTGTGGCGCACCGCGAACTGACAACAAGCCGCCGTATTCGGCGCGTCTATGATTTTCTGATTGAAGAACTGAAAAGATAAGCAAACTGCGGCTTCTGATGTGGGTTGCAGCCAAGGCTATGCATAGCGCACCCGGTGAACACCATCACCGAACATGACGTGTCGCTTACGAAACGTTGACCCTGCGACCACTTTCGGCGTCGTGATCCGATCCATTCTGAAATGGCGAAAATCTTGTCGCTCTGGGTCCCAAGCAACAAGGTACCAAAGTGGCGGAAGAACGAGCATTGCCTGCGGCTCAACCTCGCGTTCCGAGCGGACCCCACGAGCATCAGAATAATGAAAGCGTAAGTAATTTCTGTTCAGAAACGCGTCCTCGAATGCCGAAAGCAACGCAGGATCGGACACTGTAATATCAGAAACATCAACCTCTGGGGCCAACGGACCAACATAGAGACACTCTAGCAGACGCCGCAAATCGCGCAGCTTATCAGGCGGCAGCGTTTTCTCGATCTTGGCCAGTCCCGCATCGGCCAGCCGCGAAAACGGAAGCTGCCCTGCCGCCTGCATACTTGCCACGCTGATCACCAATGCGAACACTTCGGTCACGGTCAGACGCGCGGCGGTTTGCACGGAGCGTGTATCCATCGATACCCCACCGCCCCGGCCTTGTTCGGTATCAATAACGAACCCTTCATCCCGCAGCGCTGCGATATCGCGCAGGATAGTGCTGCGCGATGCCCCAACCTCTTCGGCCAGACCCTTGATCGTCGCCGACCCCGAGCGTCGCAGGGAGCGGACAATCGCGTCCTGTCGTGCTCTGCCATTCATGAGGACGACCATAGCATAAAAGGTGTCAGTTTATGATACCTTTATAATCTACGATGTTGCTTGACCCAAATTAACGGAGACAAAGCAATGTTAGACACCACCAAGTTCCCTGCGCCCACATTCGTGGACGTCAACGGTGTGACCCTCGAGGTTTTCGAAGCCGGTCAGGAAAATAAAGACAATCCGATTGTCCTGTGCCACGGCTGGCCAGAGCACGCCTTTTCCTGGCGTCATCAGATGCCGGCCTTGGCGGCGGCTGGCTATCACGTCATCGTGCCCAACCAGCGCGGCTACGGCAATTCTTCGTGCCCTTCGGAGGTAACGGACTACGACATCTCGCATTTGACCGGAGATCTTGCCGCTCTTCTTGATCACTTCGGCTACGACGACGCGATCTTTGTCGGCCATGACTGGGGCGCAAATGTCGTCTGGAGCATGGCGCTTCTGCACCCAGCACGGGTCAAGAAGATCATCAATCTCGCACTGCCCTATCAGACGCGCGGCGAGACGCCGTGGATTGAAATGATGGAGGCATTCCTTGGTCCTGATAACTACTTCGTTCACTTTAATCGGCAGCCTGGCGTCGCGGATGCCATTTTGGACGCAAACGCTGATCGGTTCCTCCGCAATCTGTTTCGAAAGAATGTTCCACTAGCCCCGCCAGAACCGGGCATGATGATGATCAATCTTGCTCAGACCGCAGACGCGGCTGGCGAGCCCGTGATGAGCGATGTGGACCGCGCGGTCTTTGTCGCGGCTTTCGAACAGAATGGATTTACAGGCAGTATCAACTGGTACCGAAATATGGATCGCAACTGGCACATCCTTGCAGATGTCCAGCCGATCATCCGCAAGCCCGCACTAATGGTTTACGGCGAACAGGATATGATCCCAAAGTCTGAGACCCTTGCGGAGGTCGTACCGGGTGTCGACGTCGTTAGCCTCAATTGCGGGCATTGGATCCAGCAGGAATTGCCGGAAGAGACAACAAAGGCGATTTTGGACTGGCTTGCAGGTCAATGATGCAGGTAGGCGCAGACTTGACCGGCCTTCTTGATTAAGGCCGGTTCAAGGGCCTAGTGTTAGACGGCCTCTTGATATGAGTCCAAGCGATGACAGAACAAACAATGGCGGCGGGATTTGCGCGTAGCTTTTTGGACTACGCTTGCGAGAAGGGCGCAAAACGCGCCATCTTGCTCGCCGCCAGTGGCCTGACCAGGGATGATCTATCAGATCAGGACAGCCGCATACCCGAGGCCGCGTATAGGGCGATGATTGCTGCAGCAATGAAGCAGACTGGTGATACGTCGCTCTTATTGCGCCACACCTTTGAATCGCGCCTCGAAACCATCTCTGTCGTTGGGCAGATCGTGCACACTTCTTCATCGTTTCGGCATTCGATTGAGCAGCTCAATCGCTATCTGCACCTAATGGCCAGCGGGAAGCTGACATCCGGAACCGACCGATTTGAAGTTCTGCATGAGGGCGGCAGCCTTTGGATCGTCGATCATCTGGAAGTTTCACCTGAAGCATATCTGGCGACCGAAGCATCATTTGCCCGCTTCATCAGCGAGTTTCGCCGGTCATTTCCGGATGCAATATTCGAGATCGGGTTGGAGGTTACTTATCCGTCGCCGCCTCACGTGGGCCAGTATCCAGAATTGTTCCGTATCCCCGTGCAGTTCAATGCGCCCCGCAATGCACTTCAGATTGATCCAGTTTGGGACAGCCCCGCGACCCAGTTCGATCCAGGAAACACCTATGCCTTCGGCATTTTCACGCAACACGCAGACGCTTTGTTGAAAAAGCTGCGGGCCGATACGTCGATCCGCGCGCAGATCGAGGCCCAGATCCTGCCCAAGATGCATGAAGGGGCGATTTCGATGGACAGGGTGGCCAGTGACATCGCGATGAGCCGCCAGACATTGTACCGTCGCTTAAAGGATGAAGGTGTCACCTTCGCCGAAGTCCACGACGACCTTCGCCAGCGGATGGCGATGGAGTATTTGGAAGGCCAGAAGGTGACAGTAAACGAAACAGCCTATCTTTTGGGATTCTCTGAAGCATCTTCGTTTGTTCGTGCTTTCAAACGATGGACCGGCCTGAGCCCAACCGCCTACATCAATCAGGCGGCCTGACAGCACTCTGTTACCAAGTGTCAATTCGTTGATGCCTGCGGTCATGCCGCGACTCCTATAGGTTCGTTATCTGATCTCTCGACATTTCAACGAGAAAGATCAGACAATGAGAACGAAAATAACCATTTCCACTGCCATGCTAGCCTTGGTGGCGGCGTGCGCAGACAGCGGCGCGAACTACCAACCAATTCTCGATGGCGCACCGACACCAGCTTATCAGGCAGACTTGGATGCCTGTCAGGCATTGGCCCGCAATCAGACCCAATTCGATGAAGACACGATTGCTGCATCTGTTCTGGGCGCTGGTGTGGGTGCTGTTCTCGGTGAAGTTGACAGTGGCGACCCATTGGAGGGCGCAATTGCAGGTGCGCTTGCGGGTGGCGTTTCGGGTGCCGTTGACGCGAGTGAAAAGCGCGAGAGCATCGTCATTGAATGCCTGCGTGGCCGTGGCCATCGGGTTGTTGGGTAAGACCGGCGCAGGAGGTTCATCATGAAACGCATCCTCATCATCGGAGCCAGCAGTCCTCTCGGACGTTCCTTATGTGCGGAGTTCCAGCGACAGAGGTGGTACGTGATCGCCCTTGTTCGCAAGACCTGCCGCGCGAAGTTGCTCGCGGCGGACCAACTTGTTGAGGCGCGTTTTACCGACCCCGATGCCTTAAATGGGGTTATGACCGGTGCGACACTGGTCGTCTCCTGCCTTGGCATCAAGCATGAAGCCGACGCCGTAGATGGATGGCTCATCGACTATACAACGAAACTCAGCCTCCTAAGGGAGGCAAAGCGAGCAGCTGTCGAACAGTTTATATGCGTCGACCAATTGCATGGTCTTAGTAAAACGCAGGTCATGTATGCCCTCGGCCTAGACGCAGCTGAAGAGCCGCAGAAACAACAAGACCAATTCGAAAACACGAGCGCTATAATACCAACGGCGCGGATTCATAAATTTAAACCCGAAAGGACAAAATCATGACGATGCAACGTATTGGGGGCCTTGCCGCCCTGATCTGTGCCGCCACCTACATCTTTGGTTTCACCCTGCTTGTGACTGTATTCGCAGAGTCCGGCTTTGGCACAAACGACATCGATGCCGCCGGCGTGGTGCGTTTTACTGTCGATAATCAAGCACTCATGATTACATGGTTCACTGTGATCTACGTGCTCAACGCGCTGGCGCTTGCTGTGCTGGTTGTTGCATTGGCAAGCCGCTTGCGGGCCAAGTCGGCAGATTGGGCAACCATGACACTGGCCTTTGGCCTGATCTGGACGACGCTCGTCTTGGGCGCAGGCATGATCGGCAATGTCACAACCGAAACGATGGCTGCGATGGCTCCGAACGATTTTGAGAGTGCCGTTCAGACGTGGGAAGCACTGCACGCTGTTGAACTCGGTCTTGGTGGCGGAAACGAAATTGCTGGCGGGGTCTGGATCTTGTGCGTCAGTCTTGCTGGCATAATGCATCGCGCCTTTGGCAAGATCGTCGTTGGTCTGGGACTGCTTACAGGCATTGGTGGATTGCTGACCGTCTTTCCGCCGTTCGGTGAAATCGCGGGTGCTGTGTTTGGACTGGGGGCAATTGCATGGTTCATCGCCGTCGGTTTGGCGCTTTTGTTCAAGCGGAATGTCGTCTTGTCAGAACCCATGCAGAGCTAACGAACCGACCAGAACACTGAAAAACATGTAAGTTCATCGAGTGCGAAGGAGCGGGCACATGACAAAATCTTCGAGATTGGCACTTCGAGGCCCCTTGGGAATCGCACTCTTGGGTGCGGTGCCTGCATTACCGGGCGCGTTTGTCTTGGCTGGCATTTTGCAAGGCCCATACTGACCTGCCACTGAACTTTCATCCAGCCGCGACCGGAGCCCGGTTGGTGTTTACGCCATTTGGCGCAGGTTGAGCAATCGCCCGGCGCGCGGAGTTTTCATCTCGCGCAGCGGGGCGGGCGATTGCGGTGGCCAGGGTCCGCGCGTAGTCGGCCGGGGTCTCGTAACCTAAAGCAGAATGCGGGCGTTCGGTGTTGTAGTCGGTGGCCCACGCCGAGATCACGATGCGGGCATGGGCCAGGTTTCGGAACATGGTCTCGTTGAGCAGCTCGTCGCGCATTCGCCCGTTGAAACTCTCCACGAAACCGTTCTGCATTGGCCTTCCCGGCGCAATGTAGTGCCAATCGACCTTGGTCTCGGAACACCATCGCAGGATCGCGTTACTGGTCAGTTCGGTCCCGTTGTCGCTGACAATCATGCCGGGCTTTCCGCGGCGCTCGATCAGGGCCGTCAGTTCACGCGCGACACGGCGCCCCGAGATCGAGGTGTCCGGGATGGCGGCCAAACATTCACGCGTGACGTCGTCGACCACGTTGAGAACCCGGAAGCGCTGGCCGCCCGCGAACTGGTCAGGGACGAAATCCAGCGACCAGCGTGCATTGGGCCGCGCCTCGACGAGAATCGGGGCTCGCGTCCCGATAGCCTTGCGCCGGGCCTTCCGTTTGCGCACCGTCAGCCCCTCTTCGCGGTAGAGCCGATAGATACGATTGATCCCCGAGGGCTCGCCCTCGCGGCGCAGCAGCACGAACAGGCGCCGGTAGCCGAACCGCCGGCGCTCGTTGGCCAGGTCCCGCAACCGACCGCGCAGAACCGTGTCCGACGCACGCTGAGATCGATAACGGATCATCGTGCGATCCGCACCGATGATATGGCAGGCCCGCCGCTCCGACAGGCCATGCTCGGCCTGAAGATATGCGACGGCTTCTCGCTTCACGGCGGGCCCTACCACTTTTTTGAGACCAGATCCTTCATAGCAGCCAGATCCAGCATCTGTTCGGCCAGCAGCTTCTTGAGCCTGGCGTTCTCATCCTCGAGCGCCTTCAGCCGCTTCGCCTACGACACCGTCATACCGCCAAACTTGGCTTTCCAATTGTAGAAGGTGCCTTCCGACATGCCATGCTTGCGGCACAGGTCCGCGCACTTTGCGCCTGCCTCATGCTCGGCCAGGATGCCGATGATCTGCTCGTCCGTGAATCTCGTTCGCTTCATTGTCCGTCCTCAGGTTGGGTCGGACTCTAATCGACGGTGGAGGAAAAATCCCGTGGCAGGTCACACGTTGCGGAAACAACCTTCAGGAACTCATTCCTGAGCCTATCGCTAATTTGCAGACTAAACGACATGCTTGCGGTCGCTCTGTAGTGTCAAGCAGCGTGCTCTCTAAATGTCGGCAGTGACGATTCTGGGTAGCGCGCCCAAAAACGCTTCAACGGCGGATTCCCGCATCTGGCATCGATCACAGACACCTCGGCAGCCTCCAGCCGTACTTTGATTTACCCATTCTCCTGACCGATGAGAGATGTCCGAGTGCAGCCCAAAAGCGACCAACACGAAACGTGGACGGCCCAAGAATCTATCTGACGAGTTTTGCATGAGCTGTTGTCCATACGATTTTTTCAAGGGCCTCACTCTTGGCGCGGAGGTTCAGGTATGTGTGCCAACGCATCCACTTAGGTTTTGGTGGAAACCGGCCAACCATCCCGTTCTTAGTTTGACCGAGCCTTCTGCGCACACGGATAGCTTTGGTTATTTGGCGGTGCGCGGGGGTGAGAAGTTCAACTTGATAGCGACCGTCAATGCACTTGCGGCAGGCGTGCGGATACAGGATGGCGCAGCGGCGATCACAGCTGGGGCAAATGAACCAATAGCGCACACCGCCGAAATGACACGGTGTCGTTGTGATCCGCACCCATTGCGAAATAATCCACTTCCGCGCCGGCAAATCTCTGCCCAAGAGGCGGACATCAACCTGCTCTTGCCACTCACAAATCATTAGGCAAACCTTTCTGCTCGGCTTCGGTCAGCTCCGCAATGCGGGCGGCAATTGGGGGCCAGGTGGCAAGGTCATTTGCGGCGCGGTCCACATCGTACTTACCGGTTTTCAGACGATATTTGGCTACAAACGCTGCAGGCAGTTCCTTAACATGGCGGATGACCCGCAGATCAAAGCCAATGTGGTCGAGGTAGGACAAAAGATCGCCTTCTTCATCGTGATCCGCAAAATCTATTAAGAAACTGAGGATTACGTCTTTTTGCTCTCGAGGTGTTAAATCCGAGATTTGCTTTGGCACTTCAGAAGTCCTTCTATTGTCAGAGATTTAAAAAGCTATGCCTGCTAGATTACGGATGCGCAGCTGTGCTTCGAAGATCCAGAACCGCATTCGATACCGTCATCACGTTTGCAAATCGGAGACATCGGATACGGTGTGCCTCGGCCACAGCCATCTGTATTTCGTCGGCCACTCCTTCAACGACTCGCTGATTGTGAGTGCCAAATTGCCTTTCCACCTTACGGCCAAGGTGTGCCGCCCCACTACCACCCACCGCCCCCATAGGGGGTGGTGGTGGTGTGGCACCTTTCTCAACTCGCGCTTGCCTCATTTTGCCCCACCATGTTTGTAGGGTGGTGTGGCAGATCGTTCGGCGGCCCAATCGCCCACCTTAAGGCATGGTCTCTTCATGCGTTTTTTGTCATCGCACATAACCTTCACGAGCGCCCCAGTTTGGATCCAAGTTTCAATGATTTTCTTTATCCGCTTGCGGTCAGTTATAGCATGCAGACCCAGCACGTCCGCCACAATCACGCCTACCCAGTCGCCGCCAGCTTGGTGAGAGTAGCGCGGCAGTTTTCCATCGATTGCGTTCTGAACTGACAATAAGTCCTTCACCGTGAGACCGTCGAAGGTGTCGGGCCATTTCCATGCCTCAGCCACGCCGACGTCGTCGCCATTAGCAAGGTGGACAGATGCCATATGCCGCCATTGCCGCAGCCCAGCGGGTGCCAAGTTGGCCTTGTCGCGGGTAACTGCAAAGTAGGTGGACAGGTCATCCACAGGGATGCCTGCAGATTCGCGTTCGTAGCTTGTCATGCGGTTGAGGACACGACCGGACCTTGCAACTGACAAAAGTGCCGATGCCCCCCTAGCGGCCTCGGTCGTTGCCTCTTCGCCGTTCGTCTTGCGAGTGTGGTGGATAAGTTCGATTGCGCAGTTGCATTCGTCCGCCAGTTTGGCCCACTTTTTCGCCACAAGGTCGATTGCGCCGTTGTCGTTTTCGCTGACTCGGTGCGACGATACGAAAGGATCGACCACCAGCACGTCAATCTTGCGACCCCGGATTTGCCGCGCCAGATCTTCAAAGACTGGTTCGATGATCTGTGCGCCGTTCCGGGTTTGGATCGCCGTGCAAAGCGGCCTATCGCGACCGCTATCGATGTGCAGACGTGTGCCCAGTTCGCTCCCTAAGATGCCGTGAAGCTGCATCGCCGCGGCGATCCGGCGCTCGAGTTCGTCAAGCGGATCTTCGAGGTTAAACAGCCAGACCGACTTAGGTCCGTCGTGGACGTTATCGCCCAGCAGGTCTCGGCCTGTGACCATAGCCAACCCCTCGACAATCGAAAGGGACGACTTGCCAAGCCCGCCGGGTGCGACCGTGACAGACGCTTGTCTCCGCAGCAGGTGACTGCCGTAAATCCACGGTCGCGGCGGGATCAGCGCCGGATCGCGCCAAACGTAGTTGGTCGGTAGTAGCAAAGGGTCTGAATTTGGAGCGCGCAGAAATGCAGATTGAAACGCGCTGTCCAGTTGTGCCATCCGCTTGAAGCTATCCCTACCTTGCTGTGTGTTATTGAAGTCCGAAGGGTCACGCTGCGGGACTTTCGATTTAACCATTGCCAGAGGCTTATTATCGCTGACACGAACGTCGTTGAATCCTGAGGTCACGCCGCGGCCCCCCTTTGGATGAAGTTGAGGAACGCAGCCTGACGGTCAGGCGCCATGCGCCGGAACGTGGCGAAGCAATAAGCCTCAAGCTCCAAGGTGGTCGCCATATCGGCCCAAAAAGAGGCCTCCTCCATCTTGCTCACCATCGGCATGGCAGGCATTCCCGCGCTGTCGGTGAAGAGGTCCGCGACGAACGCCGCGTTGCTGCCGTCCATTGCTCGTAATGCGACGCAGGCCAACGCCCCGCGTTCACGTTCATTCAGCCGCGCCCGCAGGATGACCGGCAATGCATGCCAACCGTCGGCGTGTTCGAGGGTCAGCGCATAGCATATCGACTTGGCGACGGTCTGGTGCGCCGGGCGGGCGTGTGCAAAAATGCCTGACACGCCACAGGACCCTAGACAATTACGAGCTTCTAGCGAACTTTTCTGGCATTTTTTCAGGTGGGAAACACAGGTTGCCCCTGCTTGCTGATTGAGGCAGTTCATTGAGTGGAGGTTAGCCGCTTTCGAGTCGTTAGACGCCGTTCCCTTTGCCGAAAGGGCGACGCCTTTTATGCGTTCAGCCATGATCAGGTTGCCGACACTTGCTGATCGAGCCAGACAATCATATCTGCCTCGCGCCAGTAGTTCCGTCTTCCAATTTTGATTGGCTTTGGAAAGTTCATGTCTGGATCTTGCAGCCAGCGCCAGATTGTCATGTTGGAAACGCCGCCGCAAAGCTCTCGAACTGCGAACGACGATATTAACTTTCGTTGCATTTTTAGACCTCTCGTTATTAAACGTTAGGCCTCTTTCTAATGAAGTTAAAACCTCAAAGTCGTCCCATGGTGGCACAGTTATTCTGGAGGATCTAGGGACCAGTCGCCTCGCTCACGCGCCCAGGCTCGAAAGGTCGATCTAGGATCAGTAGTCTCCCCTATTGCTGCAAAAACGTCAGCCAAAAACTCTCCGAATTTAGATGCGGGATTCAAGTCTTTTGACGGCGCTTCTTTATCCGTCGCAAGGCACCACATGAAACGCGCCGCATCAACAAGCGAAATACCCCGCTCATTAATTTTCGACGCAGAGACCCTTTCTAACGGTGACTCTTCAATGAAAGAAATTGTTCTTTTAATTCCAGTTCTAATTGAATTAGCTCGCTCCTCCAGAAGATAAAGCAGTCTCATGTCGTGCGTGAAGTCACCCCCTGCATTTGAGAGAGAATCTTCATCGCCATCACGAACGGTCTCAATGTGACGGTGCTTTAATATTTCTTCTTCATAGATTATTCCTAGCTCTGACAAGAGCTGTTTAAAAGCAAGACTTGTCATTGCATCATCATCAAGTACCTTTTGAATATCTCTAACCGCTCGATCTAGAGTCACGAGAGCATTTATATCCTTCGATCGGCTATAAACCTCGTAGCCGAACATGAACGCGTGAGAGTGGATTCGACTGGCCCACCAACCAGCTTCGGCACCTTCGGCTTGGGTGTGCTTTGAAATAACTTGCACAAGCGGGTCATCCTTCACACCATGCCTATCCCAGCGCCGAACAAACTCGTCGTAGTTCATCCTCGCACCTTTTGAATGACCAAGCTATCTTCAGCGCTACCGACGAGAGCCAATACAAATTGGCTCCAAGCATCGAGCGCATTTCGCTTCTCGTTGGCGTAGTCGTGCCTCTGATAGACAGCCACGATCCCCCCGCCAGTGCCGCTTGCGTGGTTCAGCACCGCCTCCGTAACCCGGACAGGGATGCCTAGACGGGCCATTCCAGTGGCAGCCGTTCGCCGGAGGTCGTGAAATGTCCAGTGCGGGATCTCCGTCGGCTCTCCGGCATCTTCACGCGCTATGGCCCTCATGCCATCGGCCAAACGGTTGCGGCCCTTGTGAAACCCACTCAGTGGCGTTTCTCCGTTTGTGGTATGATAAAGCCCTGCTTGCCCTTCAATCTGCACCATGCTCGACAGGACATCCATTGCTGCCTTCGAAAGCGGGACGTCATGCGCACGGCCGTTTTTTGTTCGTAAAGCCCCAAGATGCAGGGTGGCATCATAGATCTCGGAATCTGTCATTCCGGCGATCTCGGAGAGACGCTGACCTGTCAGCAGGAGCAGTTTTCCCAGCGGTCCCCAAGGCTGACCTGCATTCTCGCAGGCTTCCCAAAACCAGCGGATCTCGGTGTCGCTTAGGACACGGTCGCGGCTGATCTCTTTGGCAACCGGCTTCACGCCCGTCGCCGGACTACCAGCAAGAATGTCCCGTTCAACGCACCAAGCGAAAAACGTATTTAGATAGGCTCGGACCCTATTGGCGGTAACAATCCGCCCAGAGTCTGCGATGCCGTCCAATAGGTCGATCACGTCGCGGCGCTGGATCTCGTGAATGTCACGGTCGCCCCAGACAGCAAGGACATGACGATCCAACTCGCGCCGCACCGTTCGACCGCTCTTTAGACCAATCAAGTGGCGCTGGTCATATTGGTCGACCAGCGTTTTCACCTTGTCGCGCTCCGACAGCTGGGCGTCTAGGCGCGCTGCCTTGGTGGCCTTCTTGTCCGCAGACGGATCTCGGCCGTGATCTACCTTATCGATCGCCTCCGATGCCGCAGCCCGCGCGTCTGCCACCCCCAAGAGGGGCCACTTACCCAAGGTTAGCTTTGCCGACTTACCAGCCCATCTATAGCGCAGCGCCCAGCTCTTCGCCCCGCTCGGCTGAATCACAAGATAGAGCCCTGAAAGTGCAGGGTCTGCGATCTCCAGCCGGCGGGTTGGATCGGATTTCATAGCCTCCACGGCCTTGGATGTCAGAGCTCTTGCCATGATCAATTTGTCTCCCGGGGTAACACAGGGGTAACGGATGAGCCCGTTAGAAACTGTTACCCCGCGTTATGGAGCGTTAGCAAGAAGTGAGTTTTTAGCTTTAAAATTTAGGCCATAATGACCGATGATAGTTTTACAAAGTTAGGGACTGTTTGGGACTGAATTTTGACTGTTAATCAATTGGTCGTAGGTTCGATCCCTACCGTCGGAGCCAATTCCCCTTCAAGGTGTTGAAAAGGTTCAACTTCGGAGTTTAGCTCCGATGGTTTTGACCGACATCTCCGCCGATGTTGCACACAGGTTGCACACGGCTGACACTTCGGTTGCACAGGTCCGGTCCGGGTGCCCTCATCAGGAGGGCGACATGCACCAACCCAGATACCTTTTCCGCCAAGGACGCCACTTCCATTTCAGGCGCCGGATCCCGGGGTTATCCACATCTATCCGCTCGGTGCAGGTGGCACTGGGGACGACAGATGAAAAAACGGCGCATACTTGGTCCAGAACACTGACGACAGAGTTCGACGCCATGCTGAACGCCTTCACCTTTTTGATCGACCCGCTGCCGGAAGCGCTGATCGCGACTTACATCCAGACGCGTATGCAGGTGATCATCGACGACCTGCGCCGCGAGTTGCGGATGGAACGGATGTCCGGGCGCAGGACCTCGCCCCATGCAACCCATCGCGTGCAGCGTGCGGTCCTGCGGGCACTGGTCGAAGACGGCATCGCGCCCGCGCTTGAACCGGCGCGGATTGATCCGTCGTGGACCGCGGACGAAGTGCAGGGGGCCGTCACCCTCTACGCGAACGATGTCCGGGGATTGCGCGACCAGGATCAGCGCCAGCGCGTGATCCGCGATTTCGAAACCGTCACCGGCGTCAAGGTTGCCTCGCGCGAACACGAATACCAGATCATTGAGGCCCACCTTCAGGCACGGCTCGCGGCCCTGGACGCCGAGCAGAATTGTCGGGACCTGCGCGCGCAGGTCTATGCCGATCTTGCGAAGACGCTCATCAGCCAAGCAGAAACACCGCCTCTGGTCCCAGTCCGTGAGGTCATGTCCGAAACCGTGACCCAGTCACTGGCCGCACCCGCCCCGTCGCTGGTCGCGGTGCTGCCGCAGCAGGTTCCGACGAAAGCGATCGAGGCTGCCCGCGCGATCCAGATCACTGCCGACAAGCGCAAGATCAGCTTCACGCCCGGCGTCGACGAAATCCGCGAACCGTTGACGATCGACGCTTTGCGCGCGCAGCAGGCACAAGCGGAAGCGGTGGCACGGCACCACGAAAAGGTCATCGATGGTCCGGACATCGCCGGGATCTTCTGGCGGATGGCGACAACAGACGGATTGAGCAAGGAAACGATCGCGCAGCGCGCCGCAAGCCTCCGTCTGTTCTGCCTGATCACCAGCCTTCAGCGGGTCGATGACATTCGTCAACATCATCTCTCCGCATTCCGGGATGCCCTTGCGACCTTCCCGATCCACTTCATGAGGTCTCCGCAGGACGGCTCGAGGACAATCGAAGACATCATGCAAAAGGCACGATTCATGCCCGACTCCGAAAAGGGGCCCCACGTCTCCACACGCCAGCGCCATATCAAGTCGGTCGAGCTTCTGCTGGAGCGGGCGGCTTCGGAAGGCCACGATCTGGATCCCGCCCTGAACACCAAGAAAATCAAACCGAAAGCCAAGGGAAAGAGCGCAAAGCACAAGCAGAGGCCCGTGTTCACTGCGGAGGAGCTGAAAACGGTCTTTGCGCATCACCTGTGGCAAGGTGCCCAGAGCGAAGGGAGTCGACATGAGCCGGGATCGGTAATTGTCCGGGATTCGCGCTATTGGATCCCTCTCATCTTGGCCTATACCGGAGCACGCCGGGCAGAAATCGCAGGCCTCAAGATCAGCGACCTCAAGCATATCGACGGTCATCCCTGTATCGTGATTCAGGCAAACGAGTACCGTTCCATCAAGGGTGAGGAACCGGGGGAAACTGACGCGCGATTCCAAAAGACCCGCATCGTGCCGCTTCATCCCCACCTCATCGAACTTGGACTGTGCAGACACGTTTCCGAGATGGCGGATCGCGGAGAAAAACTGATGTTCCCGGATGTTGTCCCGGTCCCCCGAAAGAAATCTCGCAGGGCAGCGGCTACCGACCCCGCCTTGATGGTCGACAAATTCGGCGCGTCCATCGACTACATGTGGCGCACATCGCTGGAAGCCGCCTTGGATGGCAATCCCAGAAACCTGTGCATGCATTCCATGCGTCATTACGTGAACGATTTTTTCTTGTTTTCGTCGGATGTTCTTGGAGCCGTACGCTTCGATCTAGTTGGACATGTGAAATCCGAAAATGAAGATACGAACACCTCCGTCTACCGTGGCGAAGCCCCGATCCACCTGAAGCTGGCGGCCATCAACAAGCTCCCGCGGCTGTTCTGATCACACGAGCGTCGGGTCGTCGTTCTGCGTGACGGCATCCGGGATCAGGTCAATCGTGCAGCCGGCATCTCGGACAAGGCGATCAAGGAGGTCGCGCCATGGGCCAAGCGGGATGTCGTCACCGGTGATAATGACTGTCTCTGCCATGTCGAGGATCGCGCGTTCTCCGCTTTTCCCCATGAGCATAATTGCGGAGCCATCCGCGACGAAACGGTGCCGCAGGTGCAGGCTGCCGCGCCGGGCGAGCCGATAGATCAGCGTGACCCACCCTCCACGGGATCGCCGCTCCCCATCAGGAAGGCCATGTCTGCCTGGAGGTCGTCCAGCTGCGACCGCAGGCCGGACATTTCCGCCGTTTGTGCCATGAACGCTGCGGTCTGTTCCGTCAGCCGATCTTCGACTTCGACCAGCAGCCCGATCAACCTGACCGCGAACTCGGTCGTAATGTCCGCCTGATCGGGGTCGAGGAGCTGCAACAGCGGGTGCAACCGCCGCACGTCCTCGCGCGTCTTGTCGAGCATCGCGTGCGTGCGGCCGTGGCCCGTATTCAGGTCTGTCATGCGAGGGTCCTTTCAAGGTGTGCGTCAGTTCAGGGAGGTTGCGGATCGCCTCGGCGACACGGCGCAGGAATACCGTCAGCGCCACCGCTCGAATGCGCGCGGCCAGTGCAAGACGATTCAAAATCAGCACAGACGAGTATGCGCTGCCCGCGAGCCTCGGGTTGATAGTCTTGCCGGTCAGGACGTTGCGCGGAATCAGCATTCCCGGGCTGTTCTCGGACAAGGTCAGCGACCAAGGGGAGCCTCGTGCCCGAAGGACGTCGTTGAGCGCAGAGAGGCTGGCAGGTCGGGCCTTGGACATGACCGCGTTCAGGTCGCCCGCGAACCATGCCGCCTGTCCGGATTTCCGCCGCGCTCGAACTGTGATGGGAGGTGCCAGAACCATCTCCGGGTCGGGACGCCACGAAGGGTCGGGCAAGCCGAGCAGTTGGCACACGTCGCGCTCGATGCGATCCGTTTCGCGGACCGACGTCGCGATCTCGAGATGCCGACCAGTGAACGTCTGAAGCGCGGCGACGATGTGGATGTGATCACAGTGTGTGGCCTCCCTGCCAAACATGATCCACGGAACGATCTCGGACGGCAGTCCGCTGGCGATCAGAACCCGCCGTGCGACGGCGAGCCAGACGTCGTCGGTCAGGGTGCGACCGACGGGCATCGACAGCGTCATGTGGACAAGCCCCGCGCCCTGAGGGGCTTCGAACGGCCGGAGCATGTCGCAGGCCTGCCGCAACGTGTGGACCGGCATCGACCCGGAGAGGATCTGGCCGTCCTTCGACAGGTAAGAGAGGATCGGGAAAGCCTGGGATGGAAAAGTCGTGTAGCGTCTCATCCGGCGTTCCTGGCGATGATGGCGCTCAGTGCAGCCCTTGCGCGGCGACCGATGTCCGCGATGTCGCGCGGCTTCACGAGATGCAGACGGCCCGCGGCCGCGCGGTCGATCTGATGCAGCGCGTAGCTGATGCGGGACAGTTCTGCGACGATGGCCTCATCCCCGCCGCCGTAGGTCAAAGCCGCATGCGTCATGAATTTCGCGCGCGTGGCGAACCCGTTCAACTTCGCCATGTCGTCGATCCGGGCGGCGACCTCAGGGGCTTGGCGGATCGTGTAGGAGATGGTTTTCGCGGGCATGGCCGATCCTCGTTTCGATAACCCAGCTTACCAAGGCGGGTGGAATTGACCGAGGGCGGAGATTTCACGCCAACCGAAACCGAGGCTCATTCAAAACAAAAACAATGGTTTATCGTCGCTGAAGCGAAGCTACGAAATTCGAACGGCAGCGATCATCGTTCAAAGCGGCGACCTTGAGAAAAACAATTTCACGGACGAAAGGATAAATGACGTCACGCCTTAGGTTCTCAAGATCAGGCTGACAGACCGCGATGGTTGAGCGATGACGCAAAGCACGAGCATCCGGGCAAGAAGGAGTTTCCTGCCTCGCCGTTCGGTTTGTCGATCAATCGACGTCCGACTTGCCCTTAGGAGGAACGCTCGGTTTCGAAACCCTGATCCTTGAGGCGATGGAGCACATTCATGGCGTGCCTAGCTTGAAAATCTTCGGGGATCTTTCGCGGCATCGAGGCGCATATCTGCAGGATCTGAAGATCCTTGGGAGTCAGTTTCCGTTCGGTCTTTCCCCAGTCCATCATTCTGGTCCAGAACTCGGCCCCGAGGGTGACCACCTCGGACTGTGCATTGATCCCTTCCGTCAACGCCTTCTTGGCCTTCGCGTCCCGTACTGCGGTTCGCATCGACTCGACCTGCGTCAGGCAGCTGCCGAAGTCGTCATCATACGCGAGCTGCCTGCCCTTCAGACCAGACCAGCATGCTTGCTGCTTTGCCCATTCCGACATGTTCCGAACACCGGACGGGGGGTGCGTGATGACATCGTTTGCTTCCGCTGCGGCGACGAGCAACGCACGTGACAGGGCGTCCGAGACGGCTTGGCGCCGCCAGATGGCGTCGACGTCCAGCACCTGCTTGTCGCTGGTTGCGTCGTGGAACACCTTTGCCATGGCGTAGGTCACGATGTTCGCGCGATAGCCGCCTTCGTACCAAGGCTGTTTCGGCACATCTGCCTCCAGCTTACGAAAGACGATCGCCTTCGCGATCAACCGGCGATACCAGAGCTCATCATACCGGGCATCGCTCCTCGCCCATACTTCGCCGATCTCTTTGGCAAATTCAGCGAAATTCTTCTGTGCGCCACGGGACACCAGAAACGGCTGCCCGGTGGCCGAATACTCGAACTTCGCGAGGTCCGTCTTGCTGAAAAGCTGCCCCTTGGGGTACTCGAGATCAAACTTCTTCTGCTGGGCTGGCGTCAGGCGCCCGCGAGCATTGATGTACTGACCGCGGGACCGCTCGTAGAACCATTTGCTGTCATGGCGCTCGCCCTCGCGGGCGGCGAAGATCACGCTGCGCGAGAACTGCTCGATCCGGATGTGAAACGGGTGGTTCGAAAAGAAATCCGCCGCGTTCACCTTGTTCTGGGTATTCGCGAACTCGGATATCTTCGGCACGATCTCTTCGGACCGGTCGGGCGGCACTACCGTCAGCTTCATCTGGACAAAGACCTGCCGAAGCTGATCGCGGGCGTTCTTCAGTCCGCTGTGGATCGACCCGGTCGTCTGGGCCCCGTTGACGACCTGCAGATTGCTGATGGAGGAGATCGCAAGCCCCTCATGGGTGCGGACGCAGGTCACGTCGTCTGCCGTCGCGGATAGCCCGTTGTTGTAGGGAAAGAACAGCTCGGGCTCATCCTTGATCGTCTTCTGGATGCCCTTGTTGGTCTTGGCACGCGCCTGGAGGAAGGTTCTCACGTTTGCCTCGAGGAGCCTTGCGCCCCACCTGTCGAAGATGGAGGCCAGTTGTTCGCCGGGCACGACCAGAAGGTAACTTTCGAGCGCTGCTCCGGTCTGCGATGCCTTCAAGGCCGGCAACGGGCCGCCGAAATCCTGTTCGAAATCGATCAGGATGTCCTCTCGCGCCTGACCGGACCGATCGAACCGTTCGAAGCGCGCCAGGTCCCATACCGACCACGTGATCGGGACATCCCCCATGCTGCCGAGGGGTACTGCATCGCCCCTGCCGACATACTGCCGGTTCGAAACGAGGATCAACTTGACCTTCGTCACATGCGACCATGTAGCGATGACAAGGTCGGAAACCTGGAAAGCAGGGTTTTCTTCGTTCAGTGCGTCTCGAAACTCTTCGCTTCTTGCCTTTTTCAAAAATCTGATGAGCGGATTGAGAATGGGCGTGACATCGGTCTTGCCGAAGGTCTGCACGGCATCGCTGTCGGAAAAGTCGCAGATGATCAGCCCAAGGACGCCCTCGCTGTCCCTCGGATCTCCCGCATATCCATCGATACGCAGTTTCTGGGCGCCCTCACCGAACTGATAGTGCGCTGGATCCGCGGTCTCCAGTTCTCCTGCTTCCGTCAGGCGGTCCGTCATCAGGTTGAAAAATGCTTCGAGGGGGAAAATCCCGCCGGCGTCGGCTTCGCGACGGATGTCGGCCATCAGGTTCTGATGATATTCCTGCAGCTCGTTCATGCCAGCCCACCTTCGATCAAACAGTCCCGCACGTCATCCCACGCCTTAAGAAAAGGCGCGCATGCCGACAGACCCAGCGCGTAGGTCACGCCCGACACGCCGAGCGGAACCGGCGCGGCTATGCGGGGGAAGTCCTCCGTCACCGCGAAAAACTCGGGTGCCGACACGATCCAGCGCCAGGCGTCGTAGTCATGCAACGCATCGTAACCCACGTCCGCGAGGTGCAGGTCCCAGTCCATCACGGCTGCAGGTTCGCTGCGCTCCAGCAGTTCCGTGACCGCATCGACATGTTCGGTGAGGGTCCGGCCATGAGGCGGCTGCACCTTGTCGACCGCCAGAACCGCCAGCCAGATCCGGCGATCAGGCACCTCGGCCAGCTGATGTTCGCTCGTGATCTTGATGAATGGCTGGGACGCGCCGCGGCGAGCCTTTACCTCGATGCAATCCGCCTTGAGTTCGAAGTCCTTTGGCGCGCCGGACGGTCCCATCCAGGCCGAAAGAGCGGCCTTCGGCCCAAGCTCGGTGATCAACAGCTTCAGAACTTCTATTTCGCCGATCAGGCCCTTCTGGGCCTCCTCGGACAGCACTTCCGGCTTGCCGCCGCGCATGAGGTAATGCCACCGGAAAGTGCGCCCTATGGCGCGCTCCAAGGCCTCGGCCTCGGTCTCGGCCAGCTCGCCCGCCGTCATCACGTCGCGACAGAGCGTCTCGAAAAGCTCCATCTGGGCGTTGTCCTTCAGCCGGATGTAGAGGATCGGACCGCCGGGAAGGGTCTGGAAACGGATCTCAAGGTTCTTGAGCTTGGGGAGGTCCGGGACAGGGTGCGGCAGATCACTGAGCTGCAGCACCAGCGCCGCATCCGCCCGTGGCATCACGGCCCAGAACCAGTTCCAGCGTGCCGCAGCATCGACCCGCCGCGTATCGACCTTTCCCGCCTCGAGGCCGGACCAGGGAGTGTCATTCGGGATCACCAGACGCCTCCTCCTCGATCTCCTCCTCGCCGAACATCTCTCTCATCCGGATGGTGTTCACGACATATTCCACCGTGCCGCCCTGAATGTCCGAAGACGGGAAGCAGACGCTCCAAGCCAACACCAGCCCCGGCGATTTGGCTCGGAGCTCTTCCGGGATCACAGGGTCCACGAAACGAAGGATCATCAACGGGCGACGGCCGCGAATCTCGCAGAAGATGCGTGGCGGAAGCGTCTTGGGAATGTCCTTGCCGTCTCGCGTACGCTCATCGCGAAACGCTGCGATGGCAGTGTCGATCTGTTCCTGTGTCAAGCCTACTCTCTCGTCTCCCGGTGACCCGACGCGCCGGCTCGTTCCACTGATCGCCAGGATTCCGTCGCGAAGCTCCGGCTCGCCAACTGATCGGCCAAAAGCGCGCATTTCGAGCCCGGACAAATTGGCGCGCTCCGCTTCATCCTTCTGAGCGCTGGCGAAAAGGACATCCCATGTGCTCAGTTCTGTTTCAGCACGAGCATCGATGTAGTCAGCCATCAACCTTGGATCCGTAAGGGGATCGGAGCTGTCTGCGCGGAATACACGGAGAAAATCTCGGATCAGGTCGACAGACACACCGCTGAAAAGGGTTCCACGTGAAGGATGCTGTTCTTTCACACCTGCGGCCTTGATTGCTGAGGAAAGCGCTCTCGCCGCATCGAGGTTGCGCTGGAGCTGGTCACGATCATTTCGAATGCGTGTCGTTTCGACCAGCTTCCCCGCCAAGCCGACTTTCACCGGGAATTCCTTCCCCGTCCCCATCTTGTTGCGCGCGGTCACGATCAGGGCTTCGGGGTGGCTGCGCACCGCAAGACCGAATTGTGCCGGCGTCGCCTTGGCAAGCTCCATCCGCTTCAGCTGTGTCTGCAGGTCGTCCATCGCTTCGTGGATATGGGCGTACCAGCCGACACCATCGGCGGGCATCCAGACGCGGCACAGGTCCTCGTAGCCGGGGCGGTAGCCGAACCAGCGGCCCATCTGCATCAGCGTGTCGTACATCATGGAGTTGCGCAGGAAATAGCTGACCGTCAGCCCTTCGAGGGTCAGCCCCCGCGAAAGCGAAAATCCCCCGACCGCAATCACCGTGATTCCGTGTTCCCCGGCATTATCATAGTCCAGCGCCTGCGAGCGCTTCGAGGCGTTGACCTCGATCACGCGGGCAGCGACCAGCACCTCGTGCAATCGGGCCTGCACGGCCGGCCAGTCGGCACCCTCCGCGTCGGCAAACTCTCTCTCCCAGGTCGCATGCAGCGCCGCGATCTCGGGGTTTCGCAACGCGGCCTTGCCCTTTGCAGCGTCGACGGCCACGGCGTCGCGGATACGGGCGACAACATCGGCGACACGCGATCGCAGGCGCCCCTGTACGTCCGTGAACCGAGACGCATTGACCAGCATCGACGCGTGATCTGCCTGCTGTCCACGCGCATTCCGGATCCCGCGGGCGACGATGAAGGCGCGCACTGCCTCCACCAGACTACCGGGCAGCACATCGACCGGATGGTCGATCTTGTGCTTCATCGGCAGGACATCCTCGTTGTCGTTGATCAGCCGGATGTGCTGGTCCCGTGCGTCGAGGAAGATCTTCTGCGCCCCGAAGTAGTTCGACGGGGCGTCCAGTCCGATGATGAAATCCCGCGGGAACAGGTCCTGCTTCAGCGCCTCGTCATCCGTGTCGGGATCGATGAAGATGTTGGCAAAGGGCGTCGCGGTATAGCCGACATAGCAACTGCGATGGAACAGCGACAGCAGCTCCCGGATCTGGCCGTTGATCCGCGTCACCTCGTCCCGCTGGTAGGCCGTGTTGATGGAGGCATTGTCGGCCTCGTCATCGATCAGGAGCATCGGCTGGCTGACCATCTGCGTGCTCTGGTGGACGGAATGTTCTTTCAGCCATTCCAGGAGGTTCTTCAACGTGCTGGAGTTCTTCTTGATCACCAGCACCACCGGCACGTTGATCTGGCCCAGCTGCGCGGTGAAGGTCGTTGCGGTCGCCTTGTTGAAATCCCGCAGGGTGTTCGTGAGTGATACCGGAAATTCGCGCTGATCGAACTGGCCGACTCCGATGATCTTCTGTCGCTGGGCCTTGTTGGCATGGGCCAGTCGCCCGGTATCCCGACCGATGAAACCTTCGTCGATCCGCGCCTGTGTCTGGTTGCGCAGGTTGTTGTGGATTCCCGCGATCACCACGATCAGACGATAGCCGGCATCCGCCGCCTTGCAGATGAGACCCGTATAGTTCGCGGTCTTGCCGCTCTGGACATGTCCCACGACCATGCCCCGGCGGCTCCAGGGACTGAGGTTGTTCGGGTTGCCTAGCCGGTCCAGAACCCTGTCCGTGACCTCGTCCGTGCCGTCGATCACCGACTTTGGCAGCCCCTTCAGCCCCAGAAGCCGGCGATACCGTCCCCAGTAGAAATCCCCGACCTCGCCGTTGATCCGCGCATCATTCAGCCAAGGTTTGAAATCCTCGGCATCAACGATTGCTCCGAGACCCATGCTGATGCCGTATTTCTCCTCGATCAGCCGTGCCAGATCCTCGGCATCAGCGTCCTCGATCTTGCCGGCGAACATCGGGGTTTCGCGCAGCTGAGCTATGATGTCCCGAATGGACTGCGCAGTATGAGGCCCCGCCTGGGACGCCATGAACATTGACGTCATGCCTTCCAGGCTGCTGAGAAGCGGGGTCATTGCTGTTCCTTTTCGTCGAGTGTCGTTGCAATGATCCGCTGCGTGTCATCCCAAGCCGACCGAAAGGGATCGACGTCCTTCATCAATGACATGATTTCCTTCATGTCCTTTCGAGCACCCAAAAGCACGGAAAGGGTCGCCTGAACGGCTTGCGCCAAGGTGTCCTCATCCACCCGGTCAGGAACGATATCTTCGGCAGTTCCAGCCATGTCGGCATGCAGCGTTTCGATGGGCAGGGACGCCCCCACCAAGGCGATGCAGTTGAAAAAGCCGCGGCGCAGGTCTGGCGCCAGACTTTCTGCAAAATCTGCGAAAGCAGGATGCTCGACATTTGGCCTGTATCGAATCTGTCCTTCGGACTGGATGCGATGCCACATCGGGAGACGCTCGTGATCAACCAGCTTCTGACCACGCTTGCGGTAGGTTCGTTTGGATCCGTCCTGGATCCGTTCGATGACTTTCTTCAGGCGGTCCCTCACGATGGGAGGCAACTGCGCCGAGGATTTCTTGACGTCGATCTTCCAATCGGCGTCCATGCTGTTGGGAATGTCGATCCTGACCCGTGACAGTTTCGTCAGTTCCGACTGACGGCAAAGGCCGAACCATGTACCATGCAAGATGAGCCGCCTGCCGCGATAAAGATAGAAGCCTTGCGATTTCAGGTGCCCTTCCGGCCCGGCGATATCTTCCCAGTCCACCTTACCCATCTGCTTGTGGTGTGGAAGAGTGAAACTCTGGATTTCCACATCTCCCCGGATCAGTGAAAGTCGTTCTTCCGGGTCGGCGATGGTTGCCGGATTCTTCCGGGCGAATGGATCGAGAGGGGGCAATCTCCTACCGTTCAGCGAAATCGACACGGGCTTGGCGTCTTCCATGAAGCGATGAAAGACAAGGCGCAGATGCCGTTCCGTTTCGGCAATACGCTGATTGATAACCTCGGCCCGTTTTGTCGCGTTGTGGACGAAACCCCCGGAAAGGCGATCAATCTTCTCCCACAGGACGAGTGTTCCGATTTCACCCAGTTTGTCGGCCTCCGGAATTTGGGATATGTCATCCGGCAACTGGACGGCCCACTCGTTATGCTCTGCGACATCATCCAGATCCCAGACCGCTGCAGAGGTATTGCCATCCCTCCGCGACACGACGGTCAGCCGACGGCATTGCGAAAAGCTCGCACTTTTCATTCCGAGACCGAAACGGCCAAGGTCGGGTTCATCTCGTGACGCGAGTGGATTACGGCTGCCGGGTCGCATGGCCGCGATCAACTCTTCTTCCGTCATCCCCGAACCATCATCAAGGATGGCTATGTGTGGTTCTTCTGCAAATGTCTCGGTCACGATCCGGATGCGCCGCGCTCCGGCAGTTATCGAATTGTCGATGACGTCCGAGATTGCGGTCTCGAGGGAATATCCGATATCCCTCAGGCCCTCTATCAGCGAAGCAGCGTGCGGGGTTGCATCGGCACGACGAGACGAAACAACTTTTTGCATGCAATCCTTCGTCCGCTCGGGTCTCCAGACAACTCTGGCGGGAGGAACGCGAGACTGCAAGGCCTTTACTGGTCAAGTTTGCTGCCATTCGTAAGGGCGGCATGGACAAGCGATGCAATCTGGCGAGCGAGAAACGGAGGGACTGCATTTCCGACCTGCACGTACTGCTGTGTGCGGTTTCCGAGAAACAGATAGTCGTCGGGAAAGGTTTGCAGCCTTGCAGCTTCACGCACCGTCAGGCTGCGGCATTGGATGGCGTCAGGATGAATGAAGTAGTGACCATCCTTCGAGATGTGGCTGGTCACGGTCGTCGAGGCCTCGCCGGACAGCTGGACCCGAAACCTGTCGTTGAACTTCCCGCTGTCCCAATTCTTGTGATCCGGACTGATGAGATGCGGGAAGTCTGCGGCCTTCGGGCTGTAGCCATGCAAGCCTCCAAAGATGGATGCGAAGAGGTAGCGACCAAGGTCCGGCACCATGTGACCCCGTGCCTCGTGCTGCGCCAGCCCACGCAGAGCCGGCCTTTCCAGCCATTGCAGCAAAGCGTCGTTGGCCGTGCCGTAACCTTCGGGCAATCGTGACGCCGACCGGACCCTTGGTCCGCCGGACTTCATCCGGTCCACGACGTGTTTGAACGCGTTCCGCATCCGTGCGTTCTCCTTGCCCGCATGCAGATCAGCCAATGATCGGGCTGCATCGGCGACAGCTGTCCGCCAGGCATCCGGATCGTCCTGCCCCCTGCTGATCCCGCTGCGCAGCATCGGCATGTTCCCGATCACGTCATCGACCGTCCGCGGCATATCCGACACCGGGATTTCGGCACCACCAGCGCGCCGGGCGAGATCGGAGCGTATCCCGATGATGATGACACGGTGACGGCGTTGAGGCACGCCGAAGCGCTCGGCGCGCACGATGAAATCGGATGGTTGCCCTGCCTCATGCAGGCTTGCCTTGCCGTCTTCGACACGAATCGCGCGGAGTTCGTACTCGCGCCCCTCACCCGTGCCCAGCGACGCAAGATCCTCCATCAGCATCTCGAAAACCAGGCGGCTTTCGATGGTAGAGGACAACATGCCCTTGACGTTCTCCATGACGAAGGCCGCGGGACGCAGACGGTCGAGAACGCTAATATATTCCCGGAAAAGATAGTGCCGTTCATCGTCCTCCGGCACATAGCCGACCTTCCCCCTGGACCGGGCGCGACCGACCAGCGAATAGGCCTGACATGGCGGACCACCGATCAGGATCGTATCGTCGTAGTCTTGCCGGAGCGCCGCAATCGCTGCATCAACGGCACTCGCGGCCGGCTCCGTCCCGAGCTCGAGGCACTGCGCCTCCGCCTCGGCAAGCGCCCAAGCATCGGCATCAACCTCATGCCAAGCCGGCTCTTTGGCGAGCCCCGCATGAAAATCCACGAAAGCTTGCGGCAGCGCCCCGTGTCGCGCCTGAAATTCACGGACAAAGGCGCGCAGCCTGAGCGTCCGGTGCGCCGAGGCTTCCTTTTCGATGGAGATGCCTATGTGAAATGGCAAGTGGTCACCGATCTTCAGGCAGGAAAAACCCTCACCCAAGCCGCCAGGACCGGCAAACAGATCGACAATGCCGAATTTGGCTGGCAAAACAGAAACCTCTCTTCGACAAACTGCTCCCCCTTATACCAAGCCAGCGAGGCGATGCCAGGAGACAGATGGCCGATATTGTCGACACAGAAACCCGATCCCGGATGATGTCCGGAATACGCGGCAAGAACACCCGACCGGAGGTCACGCTGCGCAAAGGTCTTCATGCACGCGGTTTCCGTTACCGGCTTCATCCCAAGACCATGATCGGGCGACCGGACCTCGTTCTGCCGAAGTACAGGGTCGCGGTCTTCGTGCATGGATGTTTCTGGCACCGACACCAAGGCTGTCGCTTCACATCCACACCAGCCACGCGCACCGAATTCTGGATGGCCAAATTCGCCACCAATATCCGGCGCGATCAGACGGTTGTAAAAAAACTTTCGGAAAGTGGATGGCGGATTGCCACAGTCTGGGAATGCGCAATCAAAAAGAAAACCAGAGCCGGGCGCTCCATCGATCTACTGTCGGACTGGATTATCAGCGGCGGAGCGTATTTCCAGATAGGCGAAGAGGATTTAGATCTCCGAACGGCTTGCGAAGAATTGTGAAATCGCAAATGCTATCGATGCAGCACTGAAACTGCACTGAAATTGGCGGGAGGGTCACCCGAGTGGTATGGTCGGACCACTTTTACGCGGCCCGCACATCGATGACGTCGGCGCAGTCGATGGCGCCGAGCCCGACCCCGCACGGCTCGCAAAAGCCAGGTTACGCGGTGTGCTTCCCGAACCTGATCGGCATCAGAATGGCGAAATTCTGTCAACGGGTCCCTGCAATGTAAGGCCCGCACCAACGCCGATCGGCATCAGAATTGACCAGCTGCTGCCTGGTCTCAGAACCTTTTCCCGCTTATCGGGTGGCCGTTCCATGGCGCCGCGCAGACCTGCATCGATTGCGATGCTCCATGTTTATCGACCCAGAGGCATACGCAGGGTCCGTCGGCATCCGTACTTCGCCCCCTCCTCCAACGCAATGCCTTTCAACCCCTATTCCAAAGTCATGATTGGAGACCCGGCATTCTGAACTTTCTCAGCAGTCACGCACAGGTTTTGTTCGCCTGAATTTTCCAGCAACAAGTCCAATCAGAATTTTTGCACCGAGGCTGCGAAATCCGGAATGGATGGACCAGCATGTCGCGGACGGCCCTTTGCCGACCTTGGGGACGAGTGACCACGCTGCGGCGCAGCTTCACCGAAGCGGTCGTTCGTGCGTAGCGCAGCATTTTTCGATGGCCGACGTCGGGTGAGCGGGACTTTTGAGACATTCACTTCACCCAGTCGGTTGACCGCTTTTGGGAAACTTGCGGCTAGGTCGGCTCAGAAAAAGCGCAATTATGAGACCTAGTAAGGCAAAGAAACTTGCATAGTAGATCGAATATGGCTCCCAAGCCCAACCGACCATTGCAATGAACAGAAAGCCTACAACTCCTCCCAAGCGCAGCAGGATCAACAGTACTGACGACAGGTTCCACGGCTTTAGATGGCCCTTGTTGAGATAAACTTGCCAAGCCAGAGGGGTGTAGAGCAACGCGGTCAAAGTCCAGAAAATCAAAGAAAGGGCTGCCACGATTGGAAATGAAAGGACCTTATCACCCTCAAACCGGATAATCTCCAAAAAGGTCGCGGGACGCTGCGCAAACCCAAAATTTTGCCCCATGTCTTCTGGATATGCGGTGCGCAAAGGTTTGCCCTGTTCTTCGATTACTGGTCCCAAGGCCCAACTTGTTGGGTCAAATTGATATACAATAGCTGCGACACTGTCATAAACGCTGCAATGACGGCTGCCTTTGTGCTCGCAAAAAATGTGAAGTTTCAATGCCAAAGGGGAAACAGCCCGAACTCTAAACTCGCTATCTACGACGACTGCTCTTACCGGATCACCTGCGATGATGCCATCACCGTGCAAGAGCTTCAATGAAAAGGCTTCACCATCTTGCACCTCAAGTTTTTCCACCTGTGTGTAGTAGGGGGCATGGGCAAGCGCCTGACCGGTATTCAAATGAAATACTGAAATCAGAATTAGCCTAAATCTAAGTTTCATCGTCTCTCAAAAATTTGCGTTCATAAAGTGTGGAATGGTCACTGACAGTAGTCTGCTCGACTGTCTTGGTGAAGTCAAAGCGGACATCAGCAACAGCCGCAGCATTTGTCAATCTGGGCTCGAAGCAGACATGCGGCAGCGCGGCGCGCCAGTCGGTAGACGGCAGCTGCGATATCGTCGCTTCCGGCCCATAGCTGCCGTCGGAGAGAGGCGGCGGTGCCGCATTCCAGCACACCAAACCTGACCCTCGACTGCCAAGAGGGTCAACATGGTAGTTGCGAGTGTAGTGCCATGTATGGTTGACTCAAACAGCAGCCTTTCCAAGTGTGGTGTTATTGCTATGATCAAGATGAAAGATCTAAATTCTGGTTTTTCTTATAGATCCGCCTGGACTGGATACGCCAAAGGTCGAGGCATTGATATCGAAAATGCCCCCATTTTACACAGCGCGCGCATTGATAGTAATCAAATCTATGACGATCCGTTTAAAGGGCCACGACATAAGTTCTCGAAGAAATACGAGCAGTTTATTACGGCCTTGAAGGCCAGTGAGTATGCAATCATCCGACATGGCGGGAAAGACGAAAATCAAGCACTTTTTGGATCAGGCAAATTGATTGCCATCTACGGGGTCAGTTCTTACGAAATTGACGAAAATGGCGGCGTTAAGATCCAGCTAGGAGATCGCCTAGCATTCTAGATTGCAATTCTGTGATTGTAGCGCTTGTGTTCGAAAATTTTCCGATATGCCTTCAAACGCAGAGTTAAATGGCTCGGTCGTTCACGGCCCAGACCTGCCATTGGCTTCATGGTCGAATGCTGCAGTGCAGCTTCACGATATCGGCCATTCATCCCTCGCGCAGCATTTTCGAAGGTGAAGGCCGGCGGAGCGGACAAAGGAAGCATCTGCTCGAGTTATCGCCATCTCATCATGCAGTTTCTCGAGGAGCTGGACTGCGTGTGAGAGATCACGTCCTTTATCAGCGCCTTATCTCGCCATCGTTTGCATGATGACCTCTGCGGCCTCCTTCGGGCGGTCCCATTGCGGAAAGTGGCCGCACCGCTCGAACCAATGCAACCGCGCGGTGGGGAAGGCCGCTTGCGCACGCTCCGCCTGACGTGGCAGCAGTAGACGGTCCTGACGTCCCCAGCCAATCGTCACGCGGCCCGGAGGCGTGGCGGTCCCCTCCTGCAACGGGCCACGCGCCAGTTCGCGCAGCATCGCGTCGAAAACGTCGGTCTCGGCTATAGCCGTCAGCTCGTTCTGGACCAGCATCGGATCGAGGGCGCCGGGCCTCGCCGACAGTTGCGCGAGCAAAACGGCCCGCGCGGCGCGGCTGTGCGAGAGCGCCGGAATGCGCCGCCGCAGGAGGCGCACCAGCCGGACCGAGGCGGCAAGCGTGGAGCGGAACCACGCCGTCTCCCAGCCACGCCAGAAACCGCCCGGATCAAAAGCGACCGTGTGGCCGCCGATGCCGCGACGCGCCAGTTCCAGCACCAGGCGCGCGCCGACAGAGCTGCCGACGGTATCGACGCCGGCGAGCCCGTTCCGGTCGATGAAGTGCTCAAGCGCGTCCGCATAGGCGGCAATCGTCTGGCGCCCCGGAAGCGCCGGAGATGCCCCGTGCCCAGGCAGATCGACCAATACGACCTCGCGTCCGCGAGCAAGCATCGGCAGGCTGCTGTCCCAGGACCGGACGCTTCCACCCAGCCCGTGAACCAGGAGCAAGGGTGGTCCTGCACCGTGACGTTCGTAATTCAGTTTCATGTTAAGGAACGCTCGGCAGCGGAACTGGTTCCGCCGGTGGTGCTGGTAGCCGACGGCGCCGTGCAGCGGACACGCATCTTCCGGTCCTCCTGCGCATCGCCGCCACCGACGCCCCGGCGCAGCAGATATCAATTCCTGACCCCTGTGCGGTCGTCTCGCCGCAGTCAAGGACGGCCCATACCCGACGGTCAGCTATTGTTAGTCAAATGTCCGCTTCACGTCCGACTTGCTTGTTCAAATTGACCAATCAAGCTACCAATTTCTAAGCCAGCAATTTTACTGTGGACGAGTAATCCACGGGAACAGTTCAAAGGTTAGACTTACGGAAGTGCATTGCAGGTAGTTGATGGCAAAGAAACCAGTGGCCCAAAAGCAAAAGCTGCTTGCGACAGGAGGCGGAAATGCCACCGCGTCAGGAGTAAGCTTTCAGGCATCAGTTGCGGCCTACTTCGCCTCGCACGGTTTGGCAGAAGTTCCACTGGACGCTCGCCTCGGTTTGGGAGCCGCAAAACCGATTGGGTTTCGCTTTGAAACCGAGGCGCCAGTTGATGACGTCCTGATCTCTTTGGATACGGGCGGCTGGGCGTTTATCCAAGCAAAGAACAGCCTGACAAACTCGGCAGCTCTGACCAGCGAGCTCGGAAAAACTTGTGATGAATTCGTGCGCCTCTGGGAGGCAGCCACCACCAAATCAGGCTCACGTGGTTGGGACCGCCCGCTTGCCGCCGGTATCGACGTTATGGTGATCGCGGTTGGACCCACCACCTCGGGAACAATCAAAAATCATTTGGCTCGGGCTCTCGATAACGTGAGGGACGGATCGTCAGCGACGCTCTCGCAAGATCAAGCGAACGCACTCGATAGCTTCCGGAAACTCATGGCCAAAGCGCTCGCAGCGCGCGGCGGCGCAATAGCGGGCGTCGATACCAACGCGATCCTGAAGTTTGTCCACATACTCGATTTCGACTTCGGTGGGCCGCATCGCACGACCGCCGAGACAGTCCTCGCAAATGCGTTGACCAATCGGTTATCGGCGCCCGCCAGCATCGCCGTCCTTGAAAAGGAATGTGAGCGGCGGATGGCCGCGCGCAACGGTATCAGCCTTGCGGGACTGCGCTCCGAACTAGCCAGAGACGGCGTTCCGATAAGCGCCCCTCCCGACTATCGATCGGACATCGCTGCGCTCATGGAACGAACGTCTCGAGTTGCAGGGGCGCTGCGGGACTTCGAACGCACGCAGGTATCAGGCACAGACATCACGATTTCGCGTACATGCACGGCAGCCTGTGTCACAGCAGCAAAGGAAGAATCGCTTGTTGTGGTTGGCGATCCAGGGGCGGGTAAAAGCGCCGTCGTCAATGAGACCGCGCGGCAGCTTGGTGCCGAAGGAAGCGATGTGGTGCTACTCGCCGTGGACCGGTTGCAAGTGGAGTCGGTCGAGGGATTGTCGGCCGCGCTGGGTATTTCCCATCCATTCGCCGACGTACTCGCAAACTGGCCCGGCTCGGGGCCCGCTTATCTGATCTTGGACGCTTTGGACGCCTGTCGGTTCGGGAGAAGCGAAGCGCTCTTTCGGAACGTGATGCAGGAGGTGCTTGAGCTCGACGAAGGGCGATGGCGCATCGTCGCATCGATCCGGACGTTCGATCTCATAGTGGGACAGGAGTTCGGGCGACTATTCAGAGGAGTGCCTCCCAGCCCTGAATTTACGGACATGCGGTTCCAGGCCGTACGGCACATCAGAGTGCCGGAATGGTCCGACACGGAATTTGAGGAACTCCTGACGAAAATACCGCCTCTGCGTGTTGCCATCGACAATGGCGGACCAAAGCTCGCGGAGCTTGCCAGAGTGCCGTTCAACACGCGTCTCCTCGCCGACCTAGTGGCGGCGGGAGTAGTGCCGGAGCAACTGCGAAACCTCGGATCGCAGGTCCAGCTGCTCGAAATGTACTGGAACGAGCGTGTGAGATCACTCGGCCTCCCGGCGGAGCAGTGTCTAGGCAATACCGTTAAGGCCATGATCGATCGGGGCCGAATGGAGGCGACAAGGATCGCGGCCGGCGCGGGCACCGGAAACGCTCTTGATCAGCTGCTGCAGCGAGGCGTGCTCATTTCGGTGAATGGCGACCGCGAAGTGGCGTTTCGCCATCACATTCTATTCGACTATGTCGCAAGCCGGACGGTTATCGATCTCGACGCCGTCGCGAAGACCGACGAGCTTCTGAAACAAAGCGGCGCGAGCTTGCTTCTCGCTCCGGCCCTATCCTTCGCGCTCCAACATCTGTGGGAGACTTCAGGACCGGGCCGCGATCGTTTCTGGCAGGCGATTGCCAAACTTGCGGGTGATGCCGCAGCCGATCCGATCGCCCGAAGTGTTGCCGCCCGCGTCGGTTGCGACCTGCCCTTGGAAGCTGATGATACCGCCGGCTTCGTCCGGATGATGGCGCGACCAACCGAGAGCGAAACGGCGTTCTGTGCGTTCCGGCATATTGTCGGTGCGCTATCCGTTCGATTGGAAGACGAAGTGGGTGTGCCGCCAGCGCCATGGTGCTCGATTGCCGAGTCCGCAGTGCCGTTTGTCGCCGAGATTGCGTGGCCGTTGCGGACGTTGATCCACAATCTGATCGACCGCGTCGCCGATCCCGATCTGCGCCGACAGGTAGGCGTCGCGGCAAGGGCGGTTATGGTCTACGCCTTTGATGCTCGCGGCGGCGAGATGTTGATGCCGCTGGCCATCGGGTTTGTTGCAAAGACGTTTGGTACCGACCCGGCTGCGTCGCGGCAGTTGGTCGAGCGGCTTCTTGAGCCCGGTCGCATGAAAGAACATGCGGCGAACGACATGCATTGGCTGGCGAACGATGTGGGCGACATTGCGGCCCACGATACCGATCTTGTCGTTCAAATTTACGATCGTGTCTTTGCCCACACGATTGAGGAAGATGCTCCCACCAATCTCGGCAACAGCAAGATCTTGGCTCTCACGAGTAACCGCCGTCAGGACTTCAAGATGTCGCAATGGGCGCTAAAGGAAGCGTTCCCTGCCTTTGCCGAAAAGCATCCTTTGGCAGCCGCCGAAGTGGCCACTATGGTATCCCGCAGCCACATCCGAAATGAACATGAACTGAGCCAGCCCGTCGAAACGTTGACGATGACAATCGGCAATCAGGTAGGACGCATCATCCAGGACTACAGTTATATCTGGGCGGCCAAGCATCAAGCCGAGCACTCCGACGACCCGGTGCAGGTCATCGACGGCTTCATCGAGATGCTGAAGAGTGCTTCTGACACGGATGCCACATCAATTGCGGATCGGCTGATCGCCGAGAACGAGCATGGCTGGCTCTGGAATAGGCTGTTGATGGTTGCGAATGAGCGCGGAGGTGCGCTGGGCGCAAAGCTCTGGCCTTGGGCCGCTCAGATCGAGCTGCTGCGCTCGGCCGATACGATGAAGCCGGCCATCGACCTCTTGTCCTCCCAATATAGCCAGCGCTCATCGGTCGAGAGGCAGGAGGTCGAAGAGAAGGTAAGGGCCGCAACGTTCCCAGCGTCAAATAAGCCCACGGATGCCGCGCTATATTTTAGGCGGAAGGTTTTTAGCGCAATCGGTAGGGACGCACTCAAAACACAGGCCGCGAAGGACGTCGTCGACGAAGCCATTGCGACCGGCAAAGTCGTCACCAATGACGAGGGTCATAGCTTCTACGATCCCGGGTTCATCGAGCGAGAGGAACACGGCTGGTTGAGCGCCAAGGGGGTCGATGTTGCGGTCGAGCCCAACGCATCAATCCTCGCCGCCGTCACTGTATGCGAAAACATCGTCTCGAAGGAGGCGCCCGATACGGAAGTGAGATTGACCGCCGTCCGGACGTTGCGCGACCGGCTGATCAGTGGGAGCGCCGCAGCGCATTCGTTGGTTGCCGCCCACGGCTGGGAGAAGGTTGCTTGGACGATGGAGCAGATGACTAGGGACTGGGCAGTGGTTAGCGGGCTGACGGTCTCCCAGCGGACCGAGATAGAGGATTTGCTCAAGTCCATGAATCCGGCTCTGGCTAGCCTCTCGACGCAATATGAAGACATGGTGATACGAGCGCGGGAAAACACCGCCGGAGCGATCATGAATATCGTTCGGAGCGCACCGGAAGTTGCGGCTTGCTACGTCGACGAAATTCGTGCGTTCGCCGCCGATAAATCACCTGACGTTCGCGATGAGATATCTAGGCGAATCGGCTTTCTGTGGAACGCCGACAAAACGCTTCTTTGGGACTTGGCGGATGGTCTCACTGAAAGAGAGACAAACCCGCGCGTTCTGGTCCAACTCGTGAACTTTCTCATACGCGCATCCAACGCTGAGCCCGACCGTATCGGCGCGCTTACGCAGAAGATTATGCAAAGGGACAATATCGAGAAGAGCGAGGGGCGAGACCTTCTTCATGAAGGCATAGGAACTTTGATCTTCCACCTTTGGACGCGTCACGCTCAAAACGAGGCCCGCGAGACCATTGACCGCTGGCTGGCGGACCGCATCAAGTTTAAAGCTGAATTACAGCATGGCGCCTTTTCGATCAGGGAAGGCTTGGTCGTCGGTTACGACAATGACAACGGGTTGGATCAGGAAACGCGTACCCGGTGCCAGGAGTTGGCTTTCGAGATTATCAACCAATCAGGCCACGGCCTTGAAGAATTCATCGCCCTCAATCATGCCGACCAATCAGACGCCCGCAGTGCCGAAGCTGCCGGCGACGCGGCGCTACTGGATAAGATGTCCGATCAATTCTTCTTTGCAGTCGGCGCTCCTGAGATCCGAAAGGGCGAGGAGCCGCGCGCGTTGGGAGAATTCAACTACCGGAAGCGCTACCTCGCAGACAACGAAAGGACCTTTCGGCGGGTCGGGGATGCCGGAACACCTAAGACCATCCACTACATGCTTCAGCTTCTGGATTTCCTTGCGCCCGGAGATCCGACCATGGTCTTCGACCTGACGTCCCACGCGCTACTGCAGGCGGGTAAATTGCACGGCTATCAATTTGAGTCGTTAGGCGCTGATCGATTCGTGAAAATGATCGGACGAACGATCGCTGACCACCGCGAACTCTTCGACGATCCGGCCCGTCGGCTCGCCTTGGTTGAGGTCTTGGAAGTCTTCGTCGATGCCGGATGGCCAGCCGCTCGACGCTTGCTCTACCGTCTTCCAGAAGCGCTTCGTTAGAGACCGCCCACCCGGCGCAAATCTGTTTAAGCGCCAGCTGTTCGGTTTCGAACGTCAGATACTGCCAGAGTGGTTCAGTCCCTAAACCAGTCATTCGGCCAAGCTGCAGCGAATGGCCGCTCTCCGCCCATCCTGTCGTCCAGAGTGGTCCGAGCCCGAGTTCCTGACTGTATGTCCGCTTCCTCGAGGCGGACGCGGTGCCTTCGCCCCAGCAGCGAAGGTTTGCTTCCCGCCCCGCTGACCGCGGAATCGTACCCCTTCCAAATTGACGGACTTGGCAATCGATCAGTCTACCCACTCCCTGACATCGTATCCCTTGGCCCTGAGATCGGCCTTGACGATCCTCCGGATCATCTCGGGCCGGGATGGGTCATCACCCTCCTTGACTATCAGGTCATCGATCGCATCGAGCGTTTTTGCATGCAGGCGAACGAGAACGCCCGTGGTGTTGCGCGTTGGGGGTGCCATCGGGGTGACTGTCTCCTTGCTGATTTCGATATCAGTATCAGGTCCGTGACGGACGTGCTTCACTTTTAATGGCCTCGTCCCAGATTTCCTCTTGCAATAGCGATATTGATATCCATATTGCTAGCGGATGGCAGTTGTCGCGAGACGCTCGCACCGGCCAGAACAGGAACCACAAGGAGATCCAGATGCCGACACCTCTCAGCTCCCCCATCGTCGGATTCGCCGCGCACGGGATGCCCGACCTCACAGCTGATCAGACTACCGATGCCTTGGAGGCGGCGTGTGACGCCATCTTCGCAGGATTTCGCGCAGACTACCTGCATGACGTCGCTCCGAATTCTGACGTCCGCATGGAACGCCACGTGCAGGCCTACGGCGATTGGCAGACCGCAGGGTTCAGCATCACGTACTTCAGCATGATCCCGTCTCTGACGCCGGCGCTGCGGCCGGTCTACGATCAGCTCTTGAAGCTCCTTCAGACCCGGCTGTCCGGGATTTATGAGCATACCATCGATGCGGATACGGTCTCGGACATCGTCGAGGCGATGAAGACGGATCCCGGACACGACGCCCGCCTCGTCGAACTCCTCGCCGATGTTGCTGCATACCTCAACTACGTCGGACAGCCCGGGCTCTCGCAACCCGATGTCAGCGATCTCTCATCCGGGGCCTGACGCGACAGCCGCCGGCGTCGGCAAGACCGTTCGATGCCAGCCGCCTCCCTTCGTTCGATCGCGACTGTTCTCTGAAGGCTTTCACAATGATGACTTTTCCGGAACGATGGCCCGATCCATATGCGCCATCAGCCGACGCCTGCAAGACCCTTGCCGGTATCGTCGTGACGATCGAAGCAGCCCGTCACCTCGACGTCCTCCTCGACGTTGCCCATGGGGATCCCGCCTTGTCCGGGATTTTCGAGGAGGCCGATCGGCGTTGGGCAGAAGCCCGGTCGCGACTGCGCCACCTGTCCCACGTGCTGGCCGATGCCCCGCGCTGGTGCTCCCCTGTCCGGGATTTGTTGATGCTTGTGGTCTCGGACGGCACCGATCCTAGACAAGACTGCTGGCATCTCGCCGGACTTGCCTTTGCCGCGGCCGACCCGACGATCCCCGGATCTGTCCGGGCGCACTTTGCCCGCGCAGCGAGGGTGATGTCGGAGGTCTTCGACGCAGGCGATCCCTTTACCGCGGCCACCACCCCCTCGCACCTCGACCCTAACCCAACCCTTGTTCCGGAAGGATTCTAGTATTCACCAACGCAGACTTCTCCTCCTTCATCCGCCCCTTTGCCCATTCCGATGATGCCCATCTCCCAAGACACCACGGCAAAATCCACAATCATTGGCGCATTGCTGCCAGTAACAAGGGCTTCTGTGCCGTCGGTCGTGTGATCGACCATCAGCACCTCTTGCTGCGATGCAGCCGCTGCACTGAGGTTCACGCAAAGCGCGTCAATGTCGTGATGCGGAATAACCCCGAATGTCCGCACTGCATCCACAACCGATTGATAGCAGCGATTGACCGGCTCGGTGCCAAGTTTGTGGGGTACGACTGTAATACCCAGAAATATCTCCACATTTTACTCTCTTGCGGCCATCATGCACGCCGGCAGTCCCGGCGGATCGAAACCGCAGCGGCTGGCGGCCACGCTGTGGGATGCGAGACATGTCGCGAGCTTCGCTACGCTGACCAGTCCCGACGATTCAGCTGGCATCTCGTCGGGCCGGCGACCAACGGCAAGTCCGGCTACCGCAGCTATCGCCACAGCTGTGGGCGTCTCCAAGACGTATCCGTCGGAAATATGCTGTGGGGTGCCTGCGCCTGCGCCGGATGCAGTCCGGGCAGAACCGCCAAGGCCTCGTCAATCTACCTGTTCCGTATCCAGCTCCCGCATCTGCCGGTCATCAAGCTCGGGTACAGCGCGAGTCCGGCGAGACGCCTGCGGCAACAGCTTGGCATCGCCAAGGGCGTCGAGACCGACATCATCCGTGCCATCCGCCTGCCGACGGGGCATCTTGCCCGCGCCGAGGAGGAGCTGTGTCACCGCATCCTCTGCCGCGAGCGACCGGATTGGGAGGTTCCCAAGGCGGTGTACGGCGACGCGATCAACACCGTGTCCGAGATCTATCTGCCCGTCGCCGAGGCTCGGATCATGGCGATGCTCGATGAAATCGAGGCGCGGTTCGCCGGACAGCGCCCCTGATCTTCTTCTCCCTCTACCTCTACAGGAGGCACTTCGATGCCCTTACCACCAGATTCTTTCACCAGCCAACTCATGCGCGATCTGCTCAGCCGCATCCACGTCCACGACACCGCCGACGGACTGCCTGCAACGACGTCAGGCGACTGGGACGACCATGAGCCCGCCAGGTTCAGCCGCCAGAGCGATGGTGCCGCATCCGCTACCCGCGAGCTGGAGCCTTCGCAGATCGCTGCCATCTTGGATGCAGCATCCGATCCGGACGCGTTGGCGCATGGCATTGATGCCAAGCGCCGATCGCCACAGATCCCGCTGCGCAAGCTGTTGCTGGGGGCACGCCTTGCTGCTTGCTTCGACGCGCCGGAGCAACTCGCGGAACTTTTCGCACCGCAGGCCGTCAACTGCTTGCAGGTGCCTGACCCCGCGCAACGCAAACAGGTCTGGCGAGACCTCCCAGCAATCATCCGACAGCTGGGATATCTGGCGGGGCAGACCGTTGACCCGGCGACCGTGAAGATCGTGGTCCTCGGCCATCGCGGCACGACGCGGGCTGACCACGCGCGTGCGACAACTGATTTCGCCGACTCGATGGCGCAGGCGATCGAGGACGGCAAGACCATCGTCGCGCTGGTGCCGAGCGTCAGCGCCCTGCCGTCGGAGGTCCATCCTCTCGTGTCGCGATCCTTGATCCTGCCGCCAGCGTCGGGCGCGATGCTGCTTGCGATCCTGCGGCAGACACGCGCCTGTGCAGGCGGGCTGGAGGATGACGCCCTGCGTGACCTGATGCCAGATGATGCAGTCTTGGCCACAATGCCACTGACGCAAATCCAGCACGCATTTCATCGCCCGCTGGCCCGCGACATCCTGTTGCGGCTCCGGGCATTGGCTGCACCGGCACCGGGGACCACTTCCGTCTGCCCTCTGACGCTCAATCGCCTCTATCTGCCGCCCGAGGCGTCTGCTTTCTGCAGGGACTTGCTTGCCGATCTTGACTCGTGGCGGTCAGGCACCGCTTCTTGGTCGCAGGTGCCATCGTCAGCATGTTTGGTTGGCCCACCCGGCAACGGCAAGACCAGCCTCGCGGCGGCGCTTGCAGGGTCGGCTGGTATCCCGCTGATCACGACCAGCTATGCCGACTGCCAACGCGCCGGCCATCAGGGCGACTTTCTCCGCGCGCTGTCTGACAAGGTCGCAGAGGCCGTTTCGACTGCTCCTTGCGTCATGATGATCGACGAGCTGGACTCGTTCAGCCGCCGCGATAGGCCAGGAAGATCGTCAGATTATATCTTAGGTGTCGTCAACGGCTTGCTCGAGCACCTTTCTGTTTTGAACAATTCGCCTGGCGTGGTCCTGATTGGCGCGACCAACCATCCGGATCTCGTCGATCCTGCCGTCCTGCGCCCCGGGCGATTCGACCGGCGGATCCATCTCGGTAACCCGGATCGGGCCGGCATCTTTCGCATCCTCCAGATTGAGCTTGGTCCTGATGCCGTCGTTGCAGACGCCCTCAGCGTCGCAGACAGACTGATCGGCGCATCCGGTGCCCAGGTCAGCGCCGTTGTCCGGGACGCCCGCGCGATCGCGCGGCGCGCAGGAAGCACCTTGCAGCCAGAACACCTTACATCTGCCGTCGATCGAACCGCCCCGCCACAAGCGGCAGACAACGCGCGCCGCATCGCGATCCACGAAGCAGGCCATGCCGTCGTCGGCCATGCCCTTGGCCTGCCTCCACCGCACCGCCTGCGGATGACCGCGACAGGCGGGACGTACGAATACCCGACGCCGTCGATCATGACGACCCAAGCGGCAGAAGCTCATCTGGCAGTCCTGCTCGGGGGCCGCGCCGCTGAACTGGAGCTCCTCGGGTCATGCTCGAACGGTGCCGAGACCGATCTGACGCAGGCCACCCGGTTGGCTATCGATATGCGGTATAACTGGGGCATGCGATCGAGTGGGACTCTCGCGCTGACCGACCTTACCATCCTTGGCTTGACCTCATCTGGTGAAGCGATGGATCTGCTGACCGCGGATCTGCGCAACGCGGAGGAGGTGGCGCGCTCTCTCGTCAATACCAACAGCGCCCTCGTCAGTCGGGTGGCAGACGCCCTGATGGAGGCGAGAGAGCTGGATGCTGAGGCGCTCGGGCTGCTGCTGAATATGGACAGGTGATCGGTCAAGGATGGCCGAAAACGGGAAGCGTTGCACGGCTCTGGTCCCGGCCGAGGCTCGTGACATGATGGCCGAAGGATGCCATCATCTCCGGACCGACCGGTTGCACGCGAGTTGCACTTCGGTTGCACACAGGTTTCACAAAGGACACTCAGGGCACCAAGACCGACCGTAAAAAACATTACTTTTCAGATACCTACAAAACCGGGTAAAATTTACCTCCGATCCCTACCGTCGGAGCCAATTCTCATCATATAATGCCCGAACTGCACTTGATGCGAGTTTGCAGAGAGTTTTAGCAAGCTGGGGATTATCGCGCGCTCAGCCGATCGCCACTGGTCGCCCGGCAAACATCGTTTCGGGCGGCACTGGACGAGGAAAGCCATGCAGGCAAAACTTTAGCACACGCATGGGTGCGTGAGGATCGTCTGCCGATCCGATCAATTACCGCTATTGGCCATCCCATCCGAACTATCAGGTCAAAGCCCTTTGAATGCCTCGGACAGTGCCGTCAGTGACGCCTGCATGACGGACACGAAATCGCCCTCGGCGGGTCGATTGGCAAGCGGTGGGAACACAACATCCGTCAGACCGATCTCTGCCATCCGCGCACGCGATCCAGGGGCCGGTTCTGCTTCCCAGATGAACACCTGTGCGCCCGTCTGCGCCACCAGCGCCTCGAGTGCTGCCCATTGATCCGCGGTCGGATCCACATTCGCATCCCATTCCACGGCCGAGATATCCAGCCCATAGGCCGCGCCAAGATATTGATAGCGGGGATGCGACGCGACGACGGGCGGCAGATCCGCCATGTCGCCGATTGCACGCCCTTGTGCGTCAAGCGCCGCCAAGTCAGCCATCAGGTCGTCACGACTGGAAGCGATCGCATCGGCCAGGTCCGGCACCTGTCGCGTCATCGCCTCGGCAATGGCCGCTGCCTGCTGTTGCGCCAGTTCGAAATCGAGCCAGACATAGTTCGCCGTCGCCTCGTGCGAATGTTCGCCATCGTCCCCGTGCGAATGCGTTACCGTATCGGTCTGGATCAGGCGGTCCGACAGTCCCGCCGTGGTATCGAATGTGCGTGATCGCGGCAGCGAGGCCTTGGTCGGCCAAGTGGAAAAACCCGCTCCGTTCAGCGCAATGACATCAGCTGCCTGAATGGCGGTGATATCCGCGATTCCCGGCCGCCAGAATGACGGATCGACATCGCCGGGCACCGTGAACAGCACGTCCACGCCCCCCCCGCCAAGACGTTCCGCGAAATAGGCCAGCGGATAGTTGTCGGTTGCGACGACCGGACGATCCTGCGCCGCGACGGGCAGGGCGACGGTCGACATGATCAGGGCTAGCACGGCACGACGGGTCAGGTTCATAAGGTCAGCTTTCGGATCCGTTTGCGATGTCTTCTGGCGTCAGTATCCAGTAATCGTCGTGGCCTTCGCCGGTCATGACTTCGATGGTCAGGCCACCCGACGCGGCATCGGGATCCAGCGGAAACCGGACCGTCCCGTCCTCTTGCAACGGCAATGTCAGAACCACCTCTGATGCCGCGTTCAGAACGCGCACCTCGCCGGATACCGGGATCTTGCCGGTCGAAAACTTGGTTTCGACAACGACGGTTCCGTCCTCGACGAATGCGAATACGTTCAGATTATGGGCCTGTGCGGCGGTTGCAAAAGCAACCACCGCCAGTGCTGCGAACAAACGGCGCATCAGTCGTCCCATTCTTCGAATTCGACCCAGATCACGGCACCCAGTTCGACGGCCTTCTCTTCGCCCTCAAACGCCATCGTTTCAGGTGCGGTGTTCAGCGCGGCGAATCCCCACCATCCATCGGTCGGCGCCGCATAGGTGAACACACCGTTGGCATCGGCCTTGACCGTCTGCGTGATCATCAACTCGCTGGGGACGGACGCTTCACCGTCTTCGTTGTAATACTCGACCTCGACCTCGGCATAGGGGACGGGTTCACCTTCCAGCATGACGGTGCCCTGGAACACGTTGCCTTCCCACAGTCCAAAGGGTTTGCTCAGCGGTACGATTTCGGTGCGCAGACCCAGTTCGGTGTCCCAGCCTTCGTCATCATCGAACGCGCTGACGTAGGTTTTCGTGTAATGAACGATATAGCTGTCTTCGGCCGGTTCCCAATAGGGCTGCGGTTCCATCGCGAAAACATAGGTACCGGGACGTTCCAACGGATAATCAAGGGTGTAGCCGGGCTGATCCATGATCTGTGCGGCCATCAGATCGCCCAGCAGATCGGTCGTTTCACCAGCGTGGGTGACGGTAAAGGAGACGGGTTCGACCAGTTCCATGCCCAACAGTTCGAACGGGTGCGAAAACGACATTTCCAGCTGCACGGACCGGCCATCCTCTTGGCTGATCATCGCATCGTTCGGGATAATCATCCCGTAGTGCGCCAGTGCTGTCGTCCCGCTGAGTGCGGTCAGCGCGACTGTCGCTGCAAAGGTCTTTTTCATTACTTAGAACTCCCGTTTTCTTGTTCGGTTTCACGTCGCCAACAACCAGGCTACGATGGTGCTGCCGTTTGTCTGAACGGCGAACGTCAGTCCGATGGCGATGACGCCCGCTATGCACAGAATTAGAATGGTTTCGGCCCCGATCAATTGCAGGATCATGCTTTTGCGGGCTCCGATCTTGAACGCGGTCTGCATTTCACGTGCACGCAATCGGTAGCTGAGGAAAATCGCCAGACCCACGGCCGCCAGGGCCGCGCCGCCGACAATCAGTGTCACGGCATCCAGCAGCGATTTGATCCGAAAGATCCGCCCGACGAGTTCGCCGATCACATCACGCGGGACGATGATCTGAACGGGGTTATCCGTATCCAGATAGCGCCCCCGCAGCATGGTTGCTGCGCGAGCGTCATTGGGAACCAGCACGACCGCCGATACCGGATAATCCGCTGGATCGCCGTGAAAATGAAAACTGTCGATATTGTCGTCGGTGATGCGGTTGAATTCGACGATCGCGGCATTGGCGACGATATCGCCGGATGTCGCCCCCTCGGCCAGCACGCCGTCGTGGCCGTGGCCGATCCCGGCGATCACCCAGGACGTCATGATATCAACGAAAACGGCTTCGTCATCGGGGGTGCCGGTCGGTGCGAGAACTCCCACGATGTTCAGCTCCAGCGGGTAGACACCATCCAGATCGAACAGGTTCTGCGGAGCCGACACAACCGTATCGCCAGGGACCAGCCCCAGACGTTCGGCCACAGATGCACCCAGAACAGCCTCACCCAGCAGGGCAATCTGGCGGCCTTGCGCGACATTCAGGCCCCTGAACTCGAAATACTCGACCGAGGTGCCGATGATCCGCGCACCATTGGTTTCAAATGCCGTGTTCAACGGGATGGGCAGGCCCAGCCCCGAATCCCAGATTGCATCTGCATCCGCCATGGTCACCGGGTTCGCCCGATCGTCGGAAAAATACAGCGCATTCATCGCCAGATCGAGTTGGCTGCCCCGACTGCCCAGAACCAGCGGTGTCGCTTCTGCCCTCTCGGTCAATGCGGTCTGCGACCCGTTCAGCAACACCTGACTGATGATCGGCACGGACAGGATCAGCGCGGTCACCACGATCAAGACAAGTGACCGCGCCCAATGAAACCGCAGATAGGAAATCGCCAGAAAAAACGCGTTCATGCGGCATGTTCCCCTGCATCGCGGAATGTCGCAAAGTCGATGACTCGATCGAACCGCGGCAGCAATTCGTGATCATGGGTCACAGCCAGCAATGTGGCACCCTGTTCGGACGTGCGCGCAAACAGCAGATCAAGGATGGCAACCTTGTTCGCGGGATCCAGATTACCTGTCGCCTCATCCGCCAGCACCAGGTCCGGCTTCATGATCAGCGACCGGCACAGGGCGACGCGCTGCTGTTCGCCCTGGCTCAATGCGCCGGGGCGGCGGTCCAGCTTGCCTTCCAGCCCGCAGGACTGCGCCAGTTGAACGGCACGGGTCCGCGCCGCGTCGTCGATTTTTGCACCCGCCGCGATACGGTACGGAAACAGGATGTTTTCCCGTGCGGTCAGATATTCCAGCAGCGCAAAATCCTGAAACACGAAACCGATGCGGCCGGCCCGCAGGCTCCGGCGGTCGGCATCCCCCATGTTTGACACGGTGACGTCGCCCAGTCGCACCGTGCCAGATTGCGGCACGGCAATGCCCGCGATCAGGTTCAGCAGCGTCGTCTTGCCGGTCCCGCTGGGGCCGACGACGGCGACCTTTTCGCCCGGCTCCAGCACCAGGCTGGGGATATTCAACCGGAAATCACTGTCCGGATAGGCAAACGTCAGATCGTTGATTGCAATCATTCCGCAGCCACCATTTCACCGGCATCGGTGCGATCCACGTCGGTCAGCTCAAAACTGGTCATGCGCCATGCGCCGTCCACCGGTTCGATCATCAAATTCGCGGAATAGGTGTTACCACGCACATGCAGGTGGGTGGCATGTCCGACCGTGCCGACGACCCGCCATGTGACGTTCATGTCGAATGCCTCGCCGTCCTGACGCGATGTCAGACCTTCGAGTTCCATCGCGTGCAATTCCTGGTCCGCGGCCTCCAGACCGCCGCCGGCCATCGCACCCACCCGTTCAAGATAGAGTGTTTCGAGTGCGTCACGCGCGGATACCTCTGACAGGCTGTCGTAGATCTGCGATTCATCCGTTTCCGCAAAGGCGCGGTAAACGACCGCAAGGATTTCCGGGACAATCTGAAACGAAATCTGGCGGAATTCATCCGCCGATACAGCGCCGGTCCCCGGTGCCGCATAGGCCTGCCCGCTCGTGCCGTCGGGTCGCGCGACGAACACGACGGCCAGTAGCGCGACCATGGCGATGCAGCCCGAAACGACGATCTTCAACGTCTTACTCAATTCCTGTCCTCGTCCTGTCGCGCGCCCGGGGCTGTTCTGCCGGTATTCGGGGGACTATCGGATGCATGCGGGGCCAGCACAAGTCAGCCAAACCGGTTTGGCGGATCACAGATGCGACAGGCTGTCTGCAATAGATGGAATACGCGACGTTCACGCGGTCCCGCATGTGTCGTTCCAGCGGGCGGATCAGACAAACGAACCGCTAGCCACGCATCAGCATCAGACCGGCCCCGCCAAGTGCTGCGACAATCACGACGCCCCAAGGCGGCACTTTCCAGGCTGTCAGCAACACAAAACAAACGAGCGCCAGCGCAAAATCTGACAGATCGCTGATCGCGTTGGTGAAAACCGGCGCATATAGAGCGGCCCCCAGAATACCGACGACAGCAGCATTCGCGCCCTGCATCAGCGACTGGACCCGGGACATGGACCGGAACCGGTCCCAGAACGGCAGAACACCAATCAGAACCAGAAATCCCGGCAGGAATATTGCAAAGATCGCGATGACAGCCCCTGCCAGCCCATGTGCAGCCCCTCCCAGGTAGGCTGCGACCGTGAACAGCGGCCCCGGCACCGCCTGCGCCGCACCATAGCCCGCAAGAAAAGCGTCAGGCGTCACCCATCCCGGTTGCACCACCTCAGTTTCCAACAGCGGCAGCACCACATGCCCACCGCCAAAGACCAGCGCCCCAGCGCGATAAAAACTGTCCAGGATCGCCAACCCCTGCCCCAGCCCCGCAACCAGCGGCAAGCAAACCAGCAGCGCCACGAAGGTGAACAACGCGAGGCCCGCAACACCGCGCGACACCGGCACGATCACGTCACTGCCAATAGACGTGCCCATGCCCCGCCCCAACGCAAGGCCAAGCAGCGCCCCCACAGTGATCGCGCCCATCATCCCCGGCGTGCCTGGCAAAATGGCCGGTATCACGACCGCCAAGACCGCAATCCCCGCGCGTTCGCGGTCAGGGCAGAGGTTCCGCGCCATCCCCCAGACCGCCTGTGCCACGATGGCCACCGCGACGATCTTCAGCCCATGCAGGACCCCTGTTCCGATCGGACCCGAAATCCGCGTTGCGGTCATGGCAAAACCGAACAGGACCACCGCCGAAGGCAAGGTAAACGCGGCAAAAGCGGCCAGCGCGCCCAGCCATCCCGCGCGCAGCAAACCGATAGCAAACCCCACCTGCGACGAGGCCGGACCGGGCAAAAACTGACACAAGGCGACCAGTTCGGCATAGGCACTGTCCGACAACCACTTCCGCCGGATCACTAGTTCCTCGCGAAAATAGCCAAGATGCGCGATTGGCCCGCCAAACGACGTCAGGCCCAGCTTCAGAAAGGTGGCAAAGACCTCTCTGGGGTTTCCCTGCAGGTGCCCCGCCTCACTCTGATCTACCCCGAATTTTCTACGCACAAGGTCTCCTTTGCCAGCGCCTGCCGACCTAGGCGGTCCATGTATCATCGGCGTGACCGCAGTCCGACGTGCCGCATGGATGCACAAATAACGTGGCTGCATCTATCGGAAACATGTGCAACAGCCGGACTATCAGATCATCCTGTCTGTGCCATCTGGCCCTGCTTCAGCCAAGCGCCCGAATGGTGTTGTCGGGCGCATGGTCTGCGGATGACGACAGTACGGGCCGCGTTGACTCAGCGAGCCCAAATTTTCACCTGATCGCGTGCACTCACGGGTGCGACTGCTGTGGTCGCCAAGGGGTCCGAAACGCCAAAATCTACGCCGATGCAGCCGTTGCCGCCCTGTACCTCGAACGTTGGCAGGTCGCATGACGACAGTCGGCAGATCAATCCCAAACGGACCATGCCAGACCAGCGGTGCAATACAACATTCACCTTGAAACGAAAACGCGCGATTGTGCGGACCAGAGGTGCAATACTTCTGGCCTGGACGATAAAGCCGTCCTGGCGGCCCCAAACGGGGTGTCTCAAACGCGCGACGACGCGCGGATCATCCGGTCAATCGTCGTCGTCTTCACCTGACAGGACGCTCTCAGCACCACCCAATGCGCCATAGCGGCGGTCCGCCAACCATTGCAGCCGCTTCGCCTGCGTCAGCAGAACACGACGCAGACCGCCCTGCACCTTGCGTTCGGAAATGACCTGCGCCAACCGCGACAGGATCAGGGCGCGGCGCGCGATACGAAAATCAGGGTGCGACCGGATGCGGTGCACGGCATCAGAGACAAGCACGCCCCGGAATGACGCAGGTTTGGTCACGGCGACACTGGGCTGCGGCGGGTCCTTTTCATTGAGAACCGCGCCAAAGACGCTCTCTGTGATGGCCTGCTGGTAGACAAGGTTTTCAAGTGCATCCAGATGCGCCCGCGCCGCACTGTCCCCTGCCCCGGTTTTCTGGAACTGCGGCAATGGCCAGACCTCGACTGCATAAACCTCGAACGGGTCCAGCACCGACATCGCAACCGCATCGGTGCGCTGATTGGTCAGATGACGGCGGATGCGGGTGCTGACCTTTTCCTTGGTCTGACCCACATAGATCGGTTCACCGTCATAGTCGTAAAATGCATAGACCCCCCATTTGAAGCTGCCGATCGACCGCAACCGATCGGTCACCGGGTCCTGAAATCCCTGCGACAGAAAAGTGGCGAGATTCTTGCGCAGATCTTCTGTTTCAAAAGGGGGATAGTTGGTGTCATCGGGGTTGCGCCCCATCATGACGCCGTCGAACAGGCTCACGCCACCAGCGCCAACCGGTTCGCCCGCAGGACCGGTGTGAACAGCGACTGCGCCAGATGACGGACCACGGGCACGGCCACGCCGTCACCCGCTAGCCGATAGGCATCGTTGTAACGTGCGGGCAGGATGTAATCCGCAGGCAACCCCATCAGTGCCGCTGCCTCGCGGCTGGACAACAGGCGCGACCGGACGTGCGCACCCTGCACCAGCATGATGGTCTGACGGCTGGACCCGCCTGCGGGGGTGCGCAGACAGCCTGCAATCTGGTCGAACCGCACCTCGGCCCGCTGACGTTTCACGCCATTCGCATCAGCACGCGTGCGCCGATAGATCGTGCCGACGATCCGTTCGCCCGTCGCCTGCGCCGCCGTGACCTTGGCCCGGTTGTGGTCGGTCATCATGCCCAACAGTTTCTGCGTTTCGGCAGCACTGTGCCAATCCACGCCGGTCGGCTGGTCCTCGATCAGGTCCGACAGGGCGATGGTGCGCGCGGGCGGCGTCGGCAGGTTCCACCATTGCCAGCGCCCGGCGGCCGTCTGCGACAGCAGACGACACCCCTCGACCAACGCGGGCGGGTGCCACAGCGTGCCTGGCCCGTCAGCGACCAATGCATCGGGGATCGTCAGATCACCGCGCACGCCCACCATGAAAAAACGGGGCCGGGACTGCGGTAAAAAATGCACCGCGTCCACGACGACCGCGCCAAATCTGTATCCCAGCTCCGAAAACGCCGCCGCCAGCGTTGCGAAATCACGCCCGCCGTTGCTGGTAATCGCACCATAAACGTTTTCCAGCGCGATCATCTTTGGCGCGCGTCCGTCCGCGTGCAGATCGCGCATCAACTGCCAGAACGGCCGGAACATCCCGCTGCGTTTCCCCGCCAGTCCCGCACCATTGCCGGCCAGTGACAGATCCTGACAGGGAAAGGACGCCCAGACCAGATCCGCAGACCCCGGCAAATCGTCCAGCGTCACCTGTGCCACATCACGCAGCAACAGCGCGTCCTCCGCATGGTTGGCACGATAGCTCGCAGCCTTTTTCGCGTCGATGTCATTGGCGAACAGGCAGCGCCAGTCTGACCCCAACCCGAATCCCGCCATGCCGCCACCGGCAAAGAAATCGTAATAGCTGTGCTGCATCGTTCCTCCGGGCTCTTGCACCCAATATGGCAGCGGTCCCGGCCATATCCAACATCAACCGCATACATCAGGAACGAAAACGGAACAACAGGGCTCTGCCACGATTGGCCCGCGTGTTTGGGTGGACCGGCCTGCCCGCGTTGGATAAAGCAATCTCAACGCAGAACAGCAAGGAATATCCCGATGGACAACCCCGATATCGTTTACACCAAGGTCGACGAAGCGCCAGAGCTGGCCTCGGCATCCTTTTTGCCGATCATCCAGCGGTTCGCGGCAGAGGCAGGCGTCACCGTCGGCACGCGCGATATCTCGCTGGCCGGGCGCATCATCGCGACATTCCCCGAACACCTGACCGAGGCCCAGCGTCAGTCCGACGATCTGGCCTTTCTGGGCGAGCTGGTGAAAACGCCGGGTGCCAATGTCATCAAACTGCCCAACGTGTCGGCCTCTGTCCCGCAGTTGGTCGCCGCCGTCAAAGAATTGCAGGCGCAAGGCTATGCGCTGCCCGACTACCCAGAGTCCCCCGCCAGCGACGCCGAAAAGGCGATCCGCGCAAAATACGACACGATCAAAGGTTCTGCCGTGAACCCGGTCCTGCGCGAAGGCAACTCTGACCGCCGCGCTGCTGTCGCCGTAAAGAACTATGCGCAGGCCAACCCGCACCGCATGGGCGCATGGTCCGCCGACAGCAAAACCACCGTATCCACCATGGACGCCAACGATTTCCGGTCCAACGAAAAATCCGCGACGCTGGCGCAGGCCGCCACCGCCCGGATCGAACACGTCGCCCTAGACGGCACAGTGACGGTCCTCAAGGACGCAGTCAGCTACCCCGCTGGCACCGTCGTCGACGCGACATTCATGTCGGCCAAGGCGCTGGGGGCATTCCTGCTGGACCAGATCGCCGCGACCAAAGAGGCTGGCACGCTGTTTTCGATCCACCTCAAGGCCACCATGATGAAGGTGTCCGACCCGATCATTTTCGGCCACGCGGTCAAGGCGTTCCTGAAACCTGTGTTCGACACATACGCGGATGACCTTGCGGCAATGGGTGTAAACCCGAATTCCGGTCTGGGCGGTGTTCTGTCCACGATCGCAGCCTCACCCAAGGGCGCTGAAATCCAGGCCGCCATCGACGCGGTCATGGCCGACCAGCCGCCGATGTACATGGTGAATTCCGACAAGGGCATCACCAACCTGCACGTCCCGTCCGACGTTATCATCGACGCCTCCATGCCCGCGCTGATCCGTGCGGGCGGCAAGGGCTGGGGCCCCGACGGCCAAGAGGCCGACACCAACTGCGTGATCCCCGACAGCTCTTATGCCGCGGTCTATGACGAGGCCGTGAAAAACTGCATCGCCAATGGCGCGCTGGACCCTGCTACCGCAGGCACCGTGCAGAACGTCGGCCTGATGGCGCAAAAGGCCGAGGAATACGGCAGCCACCCCACAACGTTCGAAATCCCCGCCGACGGCACCGTCCGCATGGTGCTGGACAACGGCGATATCCTGCACGAACACGAGGTCGAAGCAGGCGACATCTGGCGGTCTGCCTCCACCCGGCAGGCCCCGATCGAGGACTGGGTCCAGCTGGCCATCGACCGTCAGGCGCTGGAAAACTGTCAGGCCGTGTTCTGGCTGGACGAGGACCGTGCCCACGACGCCGAGCTGCTGAAATACGTCCGTCCCCTGCTGGACAAGGCCGGTGTCGCCGACAAATTCCAGATCCTCGCCCCGCGCGAGGCGACGGCGCTGTCCTTCGACACCATCCGCAAGGGCGAGAATTCTATCGCCGTCACCGGAAACGTGCTGCGTGATTATCTGACCGACCTGTTCCCGATTCTCGAACTGGGCACATCCGCCAAAATGCTGTCCATCGTCAAACTGATGCAGGGCGGCGGCCTGTTTGAAACCGGTGCCGGTGGTTCCGCACCCAAACACGTCCAGCAACTGGTCGAGGAAAATCACCTGCGCTGGGACAGCCTAGGTGAATTCTGCGCCCTTGGCGAAAGCCTGAAATTCCTGGCACAGGTCAAGAACAACCCCAAGGCCATGGTGCTGGGCCGTGCCGTCGATGCCGCAACCCAGGGCATTCTGGACCACGACAAATCGCCAGGTCGCAAGGTCGGCCAGCCCGACAACCGCGACAGCCACTATTACTTTGCGCTGTATTGGGCGCAGGCGCTGGCAGCACAGACCGACGACGTGGAACTGGCAGCCTCCTTTGCCCCCATCGCGCAGGCACTGTCTGATGCCGAGGCACAGATCACCTCAGATCTGGCCGCAGCCCAAGGGCAGCCCGCCGACATCGGCGGCTATTACCACACAGATCCGGCCAAGACGGCGGCCGTAATGCGTCCCTCTGCGGCGCTGAACGCGATCATCGGCTGATACGACAGGCCCCGCCGGCATCATCCGGCGGGGCCATTCACGTGCGTCTCGGGAACCATTGCCTCACGCGACCGTTATCCCCGCAAGGGGGATACAGCGATGATGGACCGGACTGACGGCGACCACGACGCCAGCGGGCAGATCGTCGCCCGTGAACGCCCCGAACTGCTGATGGTTTGCGGATTTGTCGGCCTCATTGGCAGCATCGTCCCACTCTTCACCATCGTCTGGGCGGACATCGCGGCTGGCAATCATGATTTCATCGCCGATTCCATTTCCGATCTCGCGCGCGGGCCAGACCGCTTCATCATGGATTTCGGGTTCTATGCTGCCGCAGCGGGCCTGATGGCGCTGGCCATCGGTGCGGCCCACGCCCACCTGGGGCGGACCGGTTGGTCACTGGGCATCCTGGCCCTGTCACTGGCAGCACTGGTCGTGGTCATGCTGGGGTTGTGGGATGCCTTTGGCCGCACCGCCGAGGGTGACGGCATGGCCGTGCACACCCAGCTCAGCTTCATACTGGCCCCCCTCTTTCTGGTGGGGCCACTGTTCATGGCGACAGCCATCGGTGAGCTGCATCGCGGACTGCGGTGGTCTTTCGTCGCGGCCGGGGTCGTCTGGTTCGTCTTTGCAGCACTGTTCAAGCTGACCCCCGACAATATCGACGGGATCTTTGAAAAAATCGCATTCGCCAGCACGTATCTCTGGACCCTGCCACTGGCCACGGTTCTGTTTCGACGCGGCTACGACCGCAGTCACCGCTTGGCCGAGACCTGACCACGCAACGCCTGTGGCAACCGGGTCGGTTTGCCGTCCAGCGTCATGCAGACCGCCGTGACCTCGGCGCGAAACAACAGATCGTCGCCGCGCCGCACCTCTTGGTCGAACACCCAGCGGACCGGGCTTTGCGCATGATGCGTCGTAACCACCGTCAGACGATCATCAAGCCGCGCCGGGCTGACGTAATCCGCCACCACGCGGGTGACCACGAACACGATCCCCGCATCGCGCATCGCGATCTGGTTCATGCCCAACTCCTCGACCATCTCGGACCGCGCACGCTCGATGTATTTGAGGTAATTGGCGTAATAGACGATGCCGCCCATATCGGTGTCTTCGTAATAGACGCGGACAGGTAACTGATGGGTCATTGCATCTTTCCCACGCGTGCCGCCAACCGCAGCGCATGGGCCGGATCATGGGCCACCACGGGCATCACCGGATCATAGGCCGCCCGGATCACCTGCGCCACCACGGGCCGGACCACCGCCGCACCGTCCAGAATGGCCAAGGGCGACGCATCCATGAATGCGGTGTCCGACCACAACAGGATCGTCTGCACCGCCTGGCTCAGCGCCAGCGTATCCGCTGGCACCGCCTCCAGATGCTGGTCCATCCGCAGGAAAACAAAGGCCGCCTTGACCGCGCCGTCGGGATCAAAGCGGAAAATCCGGTATTGATTGGCCTGAGCCGCCTGCAACCGCGCAACCAGCGCGTCCAGCTCCGGCACCAGACGGTCCAGATGCGGGACGTCCGAAAGTTCGTGCCAGTCGCGGCAGAAAAACACCATCAGGTTCGCGCCCAGCTCGCCGTCCGTCTCCGCCATCTTGTGACCGGCCAATGCCACGATCGCCTCGATCGCTCCCTTGAACACCGACAGCGTGGCGTCATCGACACCGAACACAACCGGCACGATGGGTCGCCCCCAGCGCGCACACAGATAGGTCCCGTCGCTGCGCGTAAAATAGCCAGCCAGATCGTTCATCGCACGCCTCGTATCATCTTGCCCAAAATACTCCCGCCGGAGGCGCCCACCCGTTCAACCGAACAAATCCACCTGCCCCCTGGGCGCGTCCAGACCAAGGTGCCGCCACGCCGCCTGCGCCAGCATCCGCCCGCGCGGGGTGCGCTGGATCAGTCCCTGCTGCAACAGGTAGGGTTCGATCACATCCTCCAGGCTGTCGCGGCTTTCCGACAGAGCCGCCGATAGTGTCTCTACACCCACCGGCCCACCGCCATAGCTTTCCGCGATCAGCCGCAGGTAACGACGGTCGGCGTTGTCCAATCCCAGATCATCGACGCCCATGCGGGTCAGCGCACGATCCGCGATCCCCTTTTCCACGGTCCCATCGCCTTCGACCAGCGCAAAATCCACGACCCGGCGCAGCAGCCGTCCCGCGATCCGGGGCGTGCCGCGCGCCCGGCGTGCAATCTCGCGTGCGCCATCCGGCGTAGCAGGTGCGCCCATCAGGCGCGCGCCGCGGGTGACGATCTCGTCCAACTCCGCCACTGAATAGAATTCCAACCGCACCGGAATGCCGAACCGGTCGCGCAGCGGGGTCGTCAGCAAGCCCATCCGGGTCGTGGCCCCCACCAACGTGAAAGGTTGCAGATCAATCCGTACCGTCCGCGCGGCAGGCCCCTCGCCGATCACCAGATCCAGCGCGAAATCTTCCAGTGCCGGATACAGCACCTCTTCTACAGCCGGGTTCAGACGGTGAATTTCGTCGATGAACAACACGTCCTTGGGTTCGAGGTTCGTCAGAATCGCCGCCAGATCACCGGCCTTGGCCAGCACCGGGCCAGAGGTCATGCGAAACCCCACGCCCAGTTCGCGTGCCATGATCTGCGCCAGCGTCGTCTTGCCCAGCCCCGGCGGGCCGTGAAACAGCACATGGTCCATCGCTTCGCCACGCATCCGCGCGCTTTCGATGAATACCTTCAGGTTCGACCGCGCCTCGGCCTGACCGATAAAGGCATCCAGCGTCTGCGGGCGCAGCGCGCGGTCGCCGTCTTCGGGCAGCGGCTCTGGCCGGACGAGTGGGTCGGGATTTTCCATGGTCTACCCCTATCCCTTCGGGGCCAACAGCTTCAAGGCGGCGCGGATCACATCGCCGGTCGACATCTCGGGTGTGATGACCTCCATCACCGCGCCTGCCGCATCACCGGGCGCATAGCCCAGGTTCACCAGCGCCGACAGCGCTTCTGCCTGTGCGGGGTTCTGCGGCGGCGTCACTTTGCGCGGCGCACGCGCTGAGGTGTCCGGCTCGATCACCGTGTCGTCGTCGGGCACGGCCACGTCACCGCCGCCCATCGCCATCACGGCGGGGGCCTTGTCCTTCAGCTCGTTTGCGACGCGCTGCGCGGTTTTGGGACCCACGCCCTTGGCCTTGGCCAGCGCGTTCCAGTCGCCCAGTGCGATGGCCTTGCTGACCCCCTCTGCGCCCAGCGCACCCAGGATCGACAGCGACGCCTTGGCCCCGATCCCCTGCACTGACGTCAACAGCCGGTGCCATTCCTTTTCTACCAAGGTGGTGAACCCAAACAGTTGCAGGATATCCTCGCGCACCAGCAGGTCGGTATACAGCGCCACCGCCTCGCCGTTGCCGGGCAAGCTCGCCATGACGCGGTCGCTGACATAGACCACATAGCCCACGCCACGCACGTCGATCAGCACGTGATCCGCCCCACGATAATCGATCCGACCCGAAATTTTTCCAATCATGACGCCGCCTTTGCGATGGCGCGGGACAGATGCCCCGCCGATTGCAGATGATGGGCATGGGTAATGGCGATGGCCAGCGCGTCTGCCGCGTCGGGCCCGGCCAGTTGCACGCCGGGCAGTTGCAGCCGGACCATGTGGTCGATCTGCGCCTTGGCCGCGTGACCGACACCGACAACAGCCTTTTTCACGGCATTGGGCGCGTATTCCCCCGCCTTGATCCCCGCCTGTGCGACGACCAGTAACGCGATCCCCCGCGCCTGCCCCAGTTTCAGGGTGCCGACCGCGTCCTTGTTCACGAATGTCTGTTCGATGGCGGCCTGATCGGGGGCGTAATCCACGATTACCTGCGTCAGCGCCAGATGCAGCGCCAGCAGACGGTCTGCCAGATCGGTGCCGGTGCCGTGACAGACCCCGTTGGCCACATGCGTGATGCGACTGCCGGCGACATCGACGATGCCCCAGCCCATGTTTCGCAATCCCGGATCGACGCCCAAAACCCGCATGCCCACGCCCCTTTTGTTTTCTTTGGCCACAGGGCTAGCACAAAGCGGGAACAAACACCAAGCAAGATCAGCGCCGCACCTGTATGTCCACGCATGTCCTGCCCCGTGAACCACGCGTTTTTTGCATATGGGCCATGCGAAAATCGGGGGTTCTGATTCATAGACCGCCCAACTACGTGGCAATCATGATATTCACCGCTGCCCATGTGTGCAGCGCAAAAACCTCACAGGACGATCCAATGGCCGTAATTTCAAACTCCCGCACCTTCAACCTGCCCCGATCACTACGCTTTGCCGGCACGTTATTTTCCGCAATCGTTGCGTGGAATGACGCCCGCGTCACCCGCAAGGCCCTGTCCGGCCTGACCGCAAGAGAGCTGGACGACCTGGGCCTGACCCGCGCCGACATCGACGCTGTTGCCCGTGGCACCTACCGCTAAGCCGAAATAAAAACGACGCGACCATGTCCCGGCACGGTCGCGTCACATCTTGCCGCCTGACAGGCCCTTGCCCCTCAGTGCCGGGACGGTGCCCAGAGTCCGGCAATCGCGCTGGACACCGGATCAGGTTGCATCATCCACGCCGCAACCCGTTCGATCTGAACACCCTCGTTCAACTGTTCCAGCCGCGCGGCATAGTCGGCATCGCTCATGATCCCCATGACAAATGCCTTCATGCTGAAACAGCAGACAAGGATCAGCATCACACCACGCCACGGGAACGCCGGCCTGTACCCAACAGGTTGCGCGACAATCAGATTGTTGCCGTCGATGGTAAACGTCTTGCCGTGGCTCAACCGGCGACGGTTGGTGTATAAAACACTTTGGCTGCGGCCAAGGCCGCCTTTTGACAGACTCATTGCACTATTCCCCAGATCCCCACCCGGTCGCAGGCACATTAGCCCCCGCGCCATGATACGGGCAAGAGAAACGCCCAAATAAGCCGTTTTTCCGCCTTATTTGCAGAGCGTTATCGTCGTCCAGTCACCAATGCTGTCCCTTTGCACCTCATTGTATCCAGCGCCGACATAAACAGCCGCGACACTGTCGGCCTGTTCATTCAGAATGCCCGACAATATGGCATAGCCACCCGGCGCTGTGGCGCGGAACATCGCAGGGGCCATTGCCACCAGCGGCCCCTTCAGAATGTTGGCAAAGACCAGGTCAAACGGGGCAGCCTCATCCAGCGCGGCCGCATCGAAACCAGCGGCGACGATGCTGTCGATCCGCCCTTCCAGACCATTGGCGACCGTGTTGGCGATGCTTACTTCGACGGCTGTCGGGTCAATATCCGTTGCGATCACCCGGTTGGGGCTGATGTGGGCCGCAGCCATCGCCAGCACGGCCGTGCCCGCGCCGATATCCACCGCATTCTGCGGCACAAAGCCTTGGTCGACCAATCTGTCAAAGGCCAGCAAACACCCCAGTGTCGTGCCGTGATGCCCTGTGCCGAACGCCATCGCCGCCTCGATCAGCAGCGCGATCTTGTCATCGGGCACCTTGTCGGCATCGTGACTACCGTAGACGAAAAACCGGCCCGCAGCGACGGGCGGCAGATCGCGGCGCACCTTGGCCACCCAATCTTCGTCCGGCACCTCAGAGATGTTGAAATCTGCAGCCCCTGCGATTTTCGCCAGCACGGCCAGTTGCACCGCGTCCGGAGGGTCCGTGAAATAGGCGGCCACCTCGAACAGGCCCGATCCATCCTCGACCTCGAACACACCGATGCCCGTGGCTTCCGGGTCAAGGTGTTCCAGCCGTTCTGCCAAGTCCTCGGCCGGTGCCCGTCCGGTCGTCGTCGTCAATGCGGTCCAGGTTGTCATCGTGTCTCTCCTTTGCGCCACCGCTAGCGCGGTTCACGAAAAATCGCCAGTGGCAGCGCATTGGATCAAGTAAAGCGCTCCGCGCCCACCGACCAAACAAAAACACCGGACCCAAGGGCCCGGTGTCAAAGCGACCGTCAGAATTTACCAGTGTCAGGCAGCGGTGCCGATCGGGCAGGTCACCCCTGTGCCGCCGATCCCGCAATAGCCATTGGGGTTCTTGGACAGATACTGCTGGTGGTAACCTTCGGCAAAATAGAATTCCGGCATGTCCACGACTTCGGTCGTGATCTCACCGTAACCCGCCTGCGTCAGACGCGGCTGGAAATCCGCCTTGGTCCGTTCAGCCGCGGCACGCTGATCGGCATTCGCAACATAAATGCCCGACCGGTATTGCGTGCCAGCATCATTCCCCTGCCGCATGCCTTGGGTCGGATCATGGCCTTCCCAGAACACCTGCAACAAGTCGTCATAGCTGATCTTGCTGGGGTCGTAGACCACGCGCACGACCTCGTTGTGGCCGGTCTTGCCACTGCAAACTTCTTCGTAGGTGGCATTCGGCGTGTACCCCCCGGCATAGCCGACGGAGGTGGAATAGACGCCGTCCAACTTCCAGAACATGCGCTCCACTCCCCAGAAACACCCCATGCCGAACACGGCAATGTCCATGCCAGCGGGCACATCCTTGATGTCGGTGCCCAGCACGTGATGGGTCGTTTCGGTCGGGATCGGCTGATCGCGCCCCGGTAGGGCGTTTTCGGGGCTAACCATTTCGGACTTGGCGCGGGACATGAAAAACATGGGGGAACTCTCCTGTTCTGGATGGCTTCAATATAGGTGGGATCGGCTGCTTTTCCAGATGTCTCAGCTGGCTTGCGGCGCGGCATATCCCACCAGCCGCGTCTCGTGGCCCGGCACGGGATGGCGCGGGATCAGCAGGGCCAGACAGACCGACACCCCCGCCATGCCCGCCGCCAGACCGAACACCGCACCCGGTGACACCAGCCACAACAGCCCCAGCAGCACCGGCAGGAATACGGCCGCAATATGGTTGATCGTGAACGCCACGGCGGCCGTCGGCGCGATATCCGCCGGGTCCGCGATTTTCTGAAAATAGGTCTTCAGCGCCAGCGCCAACCCAAAAAAGATGTGGTCGATGACATAGAGCGACGCGGCGACAGCCACGCCCCAGCCAAAGAAATAGACCCCGCCGTAGGCTAGGAACACGCAAACAAGGCCAATGTATTCGAACAACAACGCGCGCTGTTCACCGAACACCGCCACGATCCGCCCCAACAGCGGTGCGATCAGCATGTTGACCACCAGCGTGATCAGAAACAGCGACGTGACCTGATGCACGTCGAACCCGAAACGTTCGACCATCATGAAACCCGCAAAAACGACAAAGATCTGCCGCCGCGCACCGGCCATGAACTGCAACGCGTAATACAGCCAGTAGCGTTTGCGCAGGACAAAGGTTTTCAACTGCGGATGCGGGGCCTCGAACTGTGGATAGGCGATCAGCGCGAACACCGCGACCGCCGCACAGAACCCACCCGACACCAGATAGACGAAATTGTAGGACAGCCCCAGCGTCTGCCAAGTCATCACGATCGCCACATAGGCCACCAGCGTCGCCCCCGACCCCGCCGCCATGATCCAGCCCAGCATCTGCGGCGCACGTGCCTTGTCGATCCATTGCAGTTGCAGTGACTGGTTCACCGTCTCAAAGTAATGGAACCCGATGCTGGACAACATCGTGATCGTCAGGATCCCACCCATCTGCGGGAACCACGCCGTCACCGCCGTCGACACCCCCAGCAACAACAATGCGACCAGCCCCAGCACCTGTTCGCGCATGACCATGATCAGCGCAATCACACCAATGGCGAAAAATCCCGGTATTTCACGTACCGTATGCAGCAGCCCGATATCCGCGCCATCGAACCCCGCGACCTCGACCACGAAATTGTTCAGCAGCGCCGACCACGTCGAAAACGCGACAGGCATGGCCATGGCCATCAGAAACAAGAGGAAAAAGGGCCTGCGCCAGAACGGCAACGTGCGGGCATCGGTCAGTTTGACAATACGCATGCCGCAGATTTAACCCCGCCTGAACGGATTGGCGAGAGGTATCAACCCGCGTGATGCACCGCCAACAAATCCGCCAGATCGGGATGCGGAAACTTGCGCGGCAACGTCACGGCGAAAAACGGCTCGATGATGCCGAGGTCAAAGGGCGCAGTCATCAGCGTGCCACCCGCGATTTCGTCCGCCACGACGACCGAGGGGGCAACGGCGACACCCACGCCTTCGCGCGCCAGCAGGCGCACCATGGCCATGTCGTCCACCAGTGCGGCGATCTGCGGCGTGACCCCCAGACGCGCGCACAGGTTTTCGAAACCCGCGCGGATCACGCTTTCCGTGGGCAGGATCATGGGTGCATGTGCCAGCAGGGCGGCCAACGACCGATGATCCATCCACGCAGGCTGGCCATGCAGCAAGACCGGTTGTTCGGCGATGCGTTGCGCTGCGAATCCCGCCTCACCCGGCACCTGGGTGGTCAACACCACGTCCAGCGCCAACCCCGCAAGATCATCCAGCAAGGTGCCATGACCACCTGATTTCAGGGTAAACGATCGTCCGGCATCCCCCAGCAACGGGGCCAGGAATTGCAGCTGGAAATTGCGCGACAACGTAGATTGCGCCCCCACCCGCAGCGGTGGCCGCGCGTCACTGGTCTGCCGCAGTACCGCCAGTAATTCATCCCCCGCGCCAAAGATCCGGTCAGCATGGTCCAACGCGATGCGCCCTGCCTCGGTCAGCACAAGCGTGCGCCCCACCCTGTCGAACAGGGCCAGTCCCAGACGGTCCTCCAGCTGCCTGATCTGCGATGACAGCGCCGATTGCGCCACATTCAGACGGTCCGCGGCCCGTCCCAGATGCCCGGTGACAGCGACCTCGTGGAAATATCGCAGGTGATGATAGTTCAAACGCTCCATCGTTCTTCTTTACAGAATGAATAGGTCGGAAATCTATATTTTTATTTATCGTTTCAGCGCCGTAATTCCCCTGCAGCCAAACAAGGAGAGCGCCATGGACACCATCATCATGATCGGCACGACGATCCTCGACCAATTTCAACAACCGACCCTCTCGTTTCTGATCGCGGGCATGATGCTCGCGGCCCTTGGCAGCCGCTTTGAAATCCCCGAACCGGTGTACAAGTTCATCGTGATCTTGCTGCTGCTCAAGGTCGGGATGGGTGCGGGCATTTCGGTCCGCAGCGCGAACCTGATCGACCTGATCGTGCCTGCCCTCGGGGCCACGGCGGTCGGCATCGTCATCGTACTGATCGGCAGCGTCACACTGGCGCGTCACCGGGGCGTATCGCAGGTCGACGGGTTGGCAACAGCGGGCCTGTTCGGCGCAGTCTCTGCCTCGACGCTGGCGGCGGGCATGGCGATCCTCGACGACAACGGGATGGCCTACGAAGGCTTCATCGGGGCGCTCTATCCGTTCATGGACATCGCAGCCCTTGTGACCGCGATCACCATGGCGAAACTCGCGGCCGCGCGGCGGGCTGTCACCGTCAGCGGCGGCGCAGGTGTGATCGCGGGCGGACCAACCGCCAAGCCGGGCAACGCGGGCACCAACGGCGGCATGGTCCGCGACATCCTCGTCGATACCTTTCAAAGCCCTGCCATCTCGGCCTTGATCGCGGGCCTTGTGCTGGGGGCATTTGCACAGCCTGAAACCGTCTATCACAGCTTCTACGAGCCTCTGTTCAAAGGCCTGTTGTCGATCCTGATGCTCATCATGGGGATGGAGGCATGGTCACGGCTGTCGGAACTGCGCAAGGTCGCCCATACCTACATCCTCTACGGCGTGACCGCCCCCTTCATCCACGGCCTCATCGGGTTCGGGGTTGGCCTTATTGCACACGAACTTACGGGTTTCAGCGGAGGCGGCGTGGTGCTTTTGTCCGTCATGGCAGCATCCAGTTCGGACATTTCGGGCCCGCCCACGATCCGGGCCGCCCTGCCAGAGGCGAACGCATCGGCCTACCTCGGCACGTCAACGGGACTGGGCACACCCGTCGCAATCCTCAGCATCCCGCTGTTTGTCGCCCTGGCCGAGGCGCTGATCTGATACGGGCCGGCGGGCGGGGCGCCTTTGCCCCGCCCGCGGGGCAAACAGCGGCGACCGGCGGCGGGTCAGTAGAAACTTTGCGGGTCGATATCGATGGCCATGCGCAGCTCGCCACGCAGTTTGAATTGCGCAGCCCAGTCGGCCAGCGCCTGCTGCAACGGCGCGCCCTTTTCCGCCTTGACCAGCAGGCGCACCCGGTGTCGCCCTCTGATCCGGGCAATCGGCGCAGGCGCGGGGCCAAAGACCTGCGCCCCGATCCGGCGCAATGGTGCATCCTGCCGCGCCATCGCCGTGCCAAGATCAAACACCTCTTGCACGTTGGTGGACGACAGCACGATGCCCGCCATGCGACCATAGGGCGGCACCCCCGCCGCCTTGCGCTCTGCCGCCTCGGCGGACCAGAACGCCTCTTCGTCGCCCGCAATCGTGGCCTGAATGACCGCATGTTCCGGCTGATAGGTCTGCAACAGCGCCTCACCGGGTTTTTCGGCGCGGCCCGCCCGGCCTGCCACCTGCCGCATCAGCTGGAACGTGCGTTCCGCCGCGCGCAAATCGGACCCCTGCAGCCCCAGATCCGCGTCGATCACACCCACCAGCGTGAGGTTGGGAAAATTATGCCCCTTGGCCACCAGCTGCGTGCCGATGATGATGTCGGCCCCACCCGCCGCGATTTCCGCGATATGCGCCTTCATCGCGCGCGCCGACCCGTAAAGGTCGGATGACAGCACCACCACACGCGCGTCCGGAAACAGTTCTGTCACCTCTTCGCCCATGCGTTCGACACCGGGCCCGACGGCGGACAGACGATCCTCGGCCTCGCAATGGGGGCAAACGGTCGGCATCGGTTTCGTCTCACCGCATTGGTGGCACATCAGGCGTTTCAAAAACCGATGTTCGACCATGCGCGCATCGCAATGGTCACAGCCGATCTGATGCCCGCAGGCCCGGCACAGCGTCACCGGCGCATAGCCACGCCGGTTGAGGAAAATCAGCGATTGTTCGCCCTTGTCGATGCGGTCCTGAATGGCCACCCGCAGGCTGGGCGAGACCCATTTGCCGCCCGGCAGATCCTCGGCCCGCATGTCGATGGCGCGCATGGTCGGCATCACCGCATCACCGAATCGCGACGTCAGGTTCAGCCGCCGGTATTTGCCCGCCTCGACATTGGCCCAACTCTCAAGGCTTGGCGTGGCAGAGGCCAGCACAACCTGCGCGCCCACCCCGGCGGCCCGCAGCACCGCCATGTCGCGGGCATTGTACAGCACGCCGTCCTCTTGTTTGTAGGACGTGTCGTGTTCCTCATCGACGACGATCAGCCCAAGGTTCTGATAAGGCAAAAACAGCGCCGACCGCGCCCCCACGACCATCTGCGCATCGCCCTGCCCGATCATCCGCCAGACCCGGCGACGCTCCGTCTGCGTCACACCCGAATGCCATTCCGCCGGACGCGCCCCGAACCGCGCCTCGACCCGATCTAGGAATTCACCCGTCAGCGCGATTTCGGGTAGCAGCACCAGCGCCTGTCGCCCCTGCCGCAGACATTCGGCGACGGCCTCCAGATAGACTTCGGTCTTGCCCGATCCGGTGACACCCTTCAGCAGGGTCGTGCCATAGGTCTGCGCCTTGATCCCGTCACGCAGGACGGCGGCACCCGCCTCTTGATCCTCGGTCAGCGTCTTGCCGCCATAATCGGCGTCCAGCAGCGGATAGGGCACATCACGCGGCGCGTCCTCTTCACGTACCACGCCTTGCTTTGCCAACCCCTTGACGACCGACGTACCGACGCCCGCCATGTCGGCCAGCTCCTTGCCGGTGAACGACAACCCGCCATAGTCACGCAGCACCTCGATCACGCGGGTGCGGGCATCGGTCAGTCGCGTGGGTTCCGCGTCGCCCAGGCGGTAGACCTTGCGCATGCCCGGTGCATCGCCCAGCCCCGGCGCACGGGTTGCCAGTCGCAGCATCTGGTCCAGCGGTGTCAGCGTATAATCCGCCGCCCGCGTCAGGAAACTGCGCATCTCGTCGCGCATCGGGGCCACGTCCAGCACGCGGATCACCGACCGCACCTTGGCATAGTCGTAATCACCCGCGCCCACCTGCCACACCACGCCCAGCACCTTGCGCGGGCCAAGGGGAACTTCGACGAAAGCGCCTAAAAAACAGCCGCCCTCGGGTGCCTTGTAATCAAGCACGCGGCCCAATGGCTGTGCTGTCAGCACGCCGATCAACTGGCCTTCGTGGAAATGAGAGGGTGTCATGGTGACCTTTGCCGTCAGAGTGACCTAGCTAATGCCTAAACCGTGCCGCGCCAACCTGCATCAGAGGTGACCGACCCGTGATTCGAAACCAAAAAACACGCAATGGCTTGCCCAAGAGACCGCAAAACAACTGACTTTATGGGTTTTGCGACCGGGGGGTGCCGATGAAGTGGGCGGCGCGCCCTGATCACAGGACGCGCCATGAGGGTTGATCATCCACTCTCCTTTTCCATGAAACGTGACGGCCTCCAACGCAATCCCAGTCTTGCTTTGATCGGCGATATTTGCCGACCGTGGCAAAACGCCTTCACTTTATGCAGCACGGATCGCGGCCTTGACTAAAAACGAGGCGGGCCTGTCACCCGGGCGCATCATCTGCCGACGTAGCCGCATTTTTCCTGTCCGTCGCAGCGCATGATCTGCTAGGGTCGTAAAAAATAACACCGTCAAAAAGAAGGTGACATGAGCAGTCAGCCCCAGATTTCCGGTCCCATCCGGGACCGAATCCTGTCCGATCCACAGCTTGTGCTGGAGGATCACGACATCATGCGCGCCCTGGTGGCCGCGAACGAAAAAACCATGGGCAGCAATATCGTCGATCTGCGCGGTATCGCGATGGAAAGGCTCGAGGCGCGTCTTGACCGGTTAGAGGACACCCACCGGTCCGTCATTGCTGCGGCCTACGACAACCTTGCCGGGACCAATCAGGTGCACCGTGCCGTGCTGCGCCTGATGGAAGCGTCAAAGTTCGAGACCTTTCTTGCGGACCTTGCAGGTGATGTCGCTGATACGATGCGTGTGGATGCGATGCGGTTGGTGCTGGAAACGCAGGCCAGCCCGGATGATCCCGCGATCAAGACGCTCTCGGGCATTCTGTCGGTCGGCGAACAGGGCTATTGCGACGCCTATATCACCCGTGGCCGCGATATTCCCGTGCGCACGGTCACCTTGCGGCAGGTGCAGGACCACGGGGCCGACGTCTATGGCGAAGCCGCCGAATACATCCGGTCAGAGGCCTGCCTGAAACTGGACCTTGGCACCGGACGCCTGCCCGGCATGCTGGTCATGGGATCAGAGGACCCGCATCTGTTCACGCCGCAACAAGGGCCGGACCTGCTGACGTTCTTTGGCGGGGTGTTCGAGAGGACACTGAAACGCTGGCTGGAACAGGGGGCAGCATGATCGCCCCCCAGCTGACCCACGCACTTGCGGGATGGCTGGACCACTGCCGGGCGCTGAACGGCGCCTCCGAGAATACGATCACGGCCTACCGTGGCGATGTCATGGGGTTTCTGGCCTTCATGCAGACCCATCACGGCGATCAGGTGGGTCTGGGCCCCATCGCCCGGATCACGACGGGCGACATGCGCGCCTGGATGGCCCACGAGCGCGGGCGCGGTGTCGGGGCGCGCAGCCTCGCCCGCAGCCTGTCGGCGGTGAAAACATTCTACCGCTGGCTATCTGACCGCGAAGGGTTCGAACCCACGGCCGTCCTGTCCATCCGCGCCCCGAAATTCACGAAAAAGCTGCCACGTCCGCTGGAAATCGACGCCGCCCGCGCGATGATCGACAGGGTCGAATGTCAGGCGACAGAACCTTGGGTCGCCGCCCGCGACGTAGCCGTCGTGACCGTCCTGTATGGATGCGGGTTACGCATATCAGAGGCGCTGGGCCTCACCGGACGTGCCCTGCCGCTGCCCGACATCCTGCGGATCAAGGGTAAGGGCGGCAAGGAACGGATCGTGCCCGTGATCCCCGCCGCCCGCGCAGCCGTCGATGCCTATGCCCGCCTGTGCCCACATGACCTGACCGGCAATGCGCCGCTGTTTCGTGGCATCCGTGGCGGTCCACTGAACCCGCGCGCCGTGCAAAAGGTGATGGAGCTCTCGCGCCTGCAACTGGGCCTGCCCGCCAGCGCCACGCCCCATGCGTTGCGCCACAGCTTTGCCACCCACCTGCTGACCGCAGGTGGCGATCTGCGCACGATTCAGGAACTCTTGGGTCATGCCAGCCTGTCAACAACACAGGCCTATACGTCAGTTGATTCCGTGCGCCTGATGGAAGTCTACGACGCAGCCCATCCGCGCGCCTGACGCGTCAGTAGATCGCTAGCGCGGACCAGCCCAAAACCTCGTGAAATCCGCCAATGGCTTCGGCCAGCGGGATGAAGGCCAGGAAAACCAGTGCATCCGCCATATTGGTGCGCATGTTGGACACAAAAAACGTCACCTCTTCGGGTGTGGAAAACAACGACAGATCAGGCACGATCAGCGGCACCCGTTCAGCGTAGGCCGCGTAGGTGTCCGGGAATGCCGCGCGCAGAAACTCTTCTTCCTTCTTGGCGGTCTGCATCAACACAACGTAGGTCAACCCGCCGATCACGACGGCCAGCACGATGGACCCCAGCATGATGCCCAGACCGGTCGCCGCGATGGTCGAAAACAAATACAGCGGATGGCGGCACATCGAATAGGGGCCGTCCTGCATCACCATCCCGTTCTTGCGGCCGCCGATATACAGCATGGCCCAGAACCGGCCTAGCACGCCCGCGATCACCACCAGCGCGCCAAACGGTTCCAGCACTTCGGCCATAATGCTTTCGTCACCCCAGGCCGAGGTCGTAAACAGCACCAGCGGCACAAGAAGCAATCCCAAACCACGCAGCAGCCAGATGCGCTTGCGTTGGTTGGCAGGCTTTGTAATTCCGTTCACGATCGTGTCCTTCCGCAGGCTGGCTCACGCACTTGATAAGCTTTTTCAGGCGTCCAACAAGTCGTCTTGCGACCTGATTGGCGATTTCCGACATGACCGCATCAGCACAGCGCGGATGGATCATTCTGCACAGCAGGGCTAGAAACCTCATCATGAAAACCGATACGCAAACCCCTCCGAAATCGATCCTCGCACTGTTTTTTCAACTCGGCGGGATGGTGGTCCCGATTTTGTTGATCTGGGCGTGGCTTGTCTATTCATTTGCGGCGCAACACATCGATTCTGCCCGCCAATTCACCGAACGTGGTGAAACGACTCTCGCGACAGTTGTCAGCAAAGAATATGAGAGCAAACGGACCGTGGATGGCGAAATGTTCACGCTCTACCTTCTTGACCTGAGATACGAGACCCAAGCCGGAGAGGCCATTTCCATCACGCAGTCCGTTACCGTTTTTGAGTACAACCGGATTGAGACCGGCGACACGATCGACATCATCTACCTTCGCGACGCCCCCGAAATCATCGAGGTCACGCCCGGCATCAATGCGCAGCGCGCGATGCTCTTGTGCGTTGCCCTCGCAATCGTCCTCGCCCTCGCGATTTGCATGACCTGGGTCGCCGCGAGGCGCGCAGTGGATGCGATCCAAGCTAGAAAACACGGTACAAGAGAAGAGGTCGCGCTGATTGAGGTACGCAGAAAGGGCCTTCCGATATTAAGCAGGCGTGTCCAATTAATCTGGTCCGAAAGCACGGGTCGTGCCGGACAGAGCATGAGCCGCGCGAAAGCAAAGTTCGGCGATTTCAAGCCGGGTGATCCGCTGATCGTATTTCACGGTGACAGGCGCAGTTGGTGGGCTGGCGACATTGGCGATCGTGCCCCGTGACACGACCAAACGTACGTCCACCGCTGCCACGCCATCAATCGCGTCAGCCTGAATATCACTGGCCACCAGCATCATGGGCTTTGCAGCGCTGCATACTGGCCTTCCCCGACCGAAGGGGACATGATAGGCCACAACCCGATCCGAAAGGCCATTCATGTCTGCTGCCAACAAAGCGCTGAGCGTCCATCTCTTGACCGCGACCGGGGCCGTTCTGGCCATGCTTGCCATGCTAGAGGCCGTGCAGCAGGAATGGTCGATGATGTTCGTCTGGCTGGTGGTGGCCTTTGGCGTGGACGGTATCGACGGGCCACTGGCGCGGCGCTACGATGTGCACACCCATGCACCGCAGTTCGACGGCGTGTTGCTGGATCTGATCATCGACTATCTGACCTATGTCTTTATCCCGGCCTATGCGTTGTACGGGTCGGGCCTGATGGACGGCTGGTCGGGTTGGGTGGCGATCATCGTCATTACCTATACTTCGGCGCTGTATTTCGCGGATACGCGCATGAAAACAACGGACTACAGTTTTCGCGGGTTTCCGGGATGCTGGAACATGCTGGTGCTGGTGCTGTTCGCGCTGACCCCGCCGTGGTGGGCCTGCCTTGCAATCGTGTTCCTGCTTGCCGTCACGATGTTCGTGCCGGTGAAATTCGTGCATCCCACCCGGACCATGCGCTGGCGCAGCATCACGCTGCCGATGTCGCTGGCCTGGGTCGTATTCGCCGGTTGGGCCGCCTGGGTCGCTTTCGACGATCCATTCTTCGTCGACGTGGGCCTCGTGATCACCAGTGTCTACCTGACGCTGGCCGGGGCCGTGCAGCAGATCATCTACGGCCCCGAAGGCTGACGCGCCGGCGTTCAGATCAGCAGGCCCGCCGCCCCCTCGTGCCGCAGCAACGCGACCTTGTCCTCGATCCCGCGTGGGCCTGAAAATCCGCCCAATCCGCCGGCCCCCAGCACCCGGTGACAAGGGATTAGGATCGGCACAGGATTCGCACCGCAAGCCTGGCCAACGGCCTGCGCACTCACGCCAAGGTCACGCGCCAGTTCCCCGTAGGTACGGGTCTGTCCGAACGGAATAGCCAGCAAAGCGGCCCGGAAAGCCTGCTGAAACCCTGTTCCCGCAGGTGAGAGCGGCACGCTGAAACACTGCAAACGTCCCGCGAAATAGGCCCCCAATTCCGCGCGCAAATGATCCGCCAGCGGACCGACCGCCAGTGCACCATCGCCCCAGACCAAATGGGTAATCCCCCCATTGGCAGCACAGGCACCAATCGGCCCCAAGGGACTGTGATACAAAACGGCAGTCACGCGCCCTGTCGCAGTGCCGGGTTGCGCACCGCCATCATGGTCGCCGTCAGGGTGGCAATGAGGACTTCACTGTCGGCTGTCACGGCATAGGCGCGCGCCTCGGCAAAGCTGAGCGTTCGTCCTGATTTCACGACCTCGCCAACCATGCGGAAGTGGTCCCCGCGTGCAGGGTTGAGAAAACTCGCCTTGAATTCCGCTGTCAGCACCTCTGCCGCATCATCCATCAGGGTAAAGGCAGCAAAGCCCGCAGCACTGTCCATGACCGTCGTGACCACACCCGCGTGCAGAAATCCGTGATGCTGGGTCAGATCGGTCCGGAACGGCAGGGTCAGCGTCACCCGTCCGGCCGTCACCTCGGCGATCGTGACGCCGAGGGTCTGCATGATACCTTGTTTGGCGAATGCGGCAGTCATGCGCGCGATGGTGTCGGGGTGTATCTGATCCGGCATGACTGTCCCTTTGATGCGTCGGGACCATCCTATCGCGACATGCGCAAAGAAAAACCCGGAACAGATCGACTGGCTGCGCCAGCCGATCCGCCGGGGGCTTTGCCCCCGGACCCCCAGGGATATTTTCGACCAGAAGAAGGGTCAGGACAGCGCGTCTTCGCAGCGACCGCAGACATCCGCATGGCTGTGCTGGCCAACGTCCGGTTCGATCTTCCAGCAGCGCTGGCATTTCGATCCTTCTGCCCGCAGGACCCGCACGGCAACGCCTGCTACATCCTCTGAGCGGAATGCATCATCCGGTGCCGGGTCGGTCGTCAGCTGCACATGCGACGTGATGCAGAGTGTCGCGAAGGCCTGCGCATCATGGATGACGTCAGCATAATCAGGCGACAGATAGACAATCGGCGCGGCCTCGAGTGACGATCCGATCTCCTTGTCGATCCGCTTCTGTTCCAGTGCACCCGTCACCACACGGCGCACGGCGCGGATCTGGTCGAAACGCGCGGCCAGCGCATCGTCACGCCACCCCTGCGGCGTTGCAGGGAAATCCTGCAGGTGCACCGAACTGTCGTCGCCCGGATGCGCCTCGAGCCAGACTTCTTCCATGGTGAAGCACAGGATGGGTGCCAGCCATGTCGTCAACCGTGCATGCAGCAGCCCCAGCACCGTGCGAGCCGCGCGCCGTTCCAGCGTGTCGCCGTCGCAATAGAGCGCGTCCTTGCGCACGTCGAAGTAGAACGCCGACAGGTCCAATGTCGTGAAGTCAAAGATCGCGCGCAGCACGCCCTGAAAGTCATAGGCGGCGTAGCCTGCCCGCACGTTCTGGTCCAGCACGGCGAGCTTGTGCAGGATCAACCGTTCCAGTTCCGGCATGTCGGCAACATCCACATGATCAGCCGCCGTTACATCGGCCAGCGACCCCAGCATGAACCGCAGCGTGTTGCGCAAACGACGATAGCTGTCGGCGACCCCCTTGAGGATCTGGTCACCGATCCGCAGGTCGTTGGTATAGTCAGAGGACGCCACCCACAGGCGCAGGATATCCGCGCCGTACTGCTGGATGATCTGTTCGGGGGCCACGGTATTGCCCACCGATTTGGACATCTTCATGCCCTTTTCGTCCAGCGTGAACCCATGCGTCAGCACACCGCGATAGGGGGCATGCCCCTTGGTCCCGCAGCTTTGCAGCAGGGACGACTGGAACCAGCCACGGTGCTGGTCGGTGCCCTCGAGGTAGAGATCCGCCATCCCGTCATCAGACCCATCCGCGCGGTCCCGCAGCACAAAGGCATGGGTGGAGCCGGAATCGAACCACACGTCCAGAACGTCGAACACCTGGTCGTAATCATCGGGGTTTACATCATCGCCCAAGAACCGGGCCTTGGCCCCGTCGGCGTACCAGGCGTCAGCGCCCTCGGCCTCGAAGGCTTCTAGAATGCGCGCGTTGACTGCATCGTTGCGCAGCAGAAAATCAGGGTCCGTGGGCAGCGCACCACGTTTGACGAAACAGGTCAGCGGCACGCCCCAGGCACGCTGGCGCGACAGCACCCAGTCGGGACGCTGCGTGACCATCGCGTGCAGGCGGTTACGTCCGCGCTGCGGAGTCCATGTCACCAATTCGTCGATGGACCGCAACGCGCGTTCACGGATCGTGGTGCCCATGTCGTCCTGACCATCGCCCACGGCGCGGTCGATGGCGGCGAACCACTGCGGCGTGTTGCGATAGATGATCGGTGCCTTGGACCGCCAGGAATGCGGATAGCTGTGCTTGATCACACCGCGCGCGAACAGACCGCCAACCTCAGCCAGCTTGGCCATGACGGCGGTATTGGCATCACCTTCCCAAGGGTTCGCCTTGTTCTTCTTGTTGGCCTTGGTCCGCAGGATCGCCTTGCCGCCAAAGAACGGCAGATCGGCGCGATAGGTGCCGTCCTCGGTCACGTTGTAGGTGATGACCTGTTCCAGCATCCCCAGATCACGATACAGCTCGAATTCCTCCATCCCGTGGGATGGGGCGCAGTGCACGAAACCGGTGCCCTCGTCGTCGGTGACGAAATCGGCAGCACGGAAATCGCGCGGCTGGTCCCATTCGCCATCGCCACCCTCGGCCCCATTCAGCGGATGCGACAACGACGTGCCCGACAGATCGCCAGCGTCCGAAACACGGGTGAATTCAGTGATCCGCGCCTTGGCGAAAACACCCTCGGCCAGCTTGTCTGCCAGCACGAAACGCTCGCCCTTGGTGACCCAATTGTCCTCTGGCGCGTCCGTGACCTCGTAGACGCCATAGGAAATATCGGACGAATAGACGACCGCCTTGTTCGACGGCATGGTCCAGGGCGTCGTCGTCCAGATCACGACAGAGGCGCCGCGCAGCGCATCATTGTCCGTGTCGCGCACGGGGAATTTCACCCAGACGGTAAAGCTTTCCTTGTCCTGATATTCGACCTCGGCCTCGGCCAGCGCGGTCTTTTCCACGGGCGACCACATCACGGGCTTGGACCCCTGATACAATGTGCCGTTCATCAAGAAGGTCTGGAATTCGGCGGCGATCACACGCTCGGCATGGAAATCCATCGTCAGGTAAGGGTCGGCCCAGTTGCCGGTGATACCCAACCGCTTGAACTCTTCGCGCTGGATATCGACCCAGTTGGCGGCGAAATCACGGCATTCCTTGCGGAATTCGTTGATCGGGACGTCGTCCTTATCGCGGCCTTTCTGGCGATACTGCTCCTCGATCTTCCATTCGATCGGCAGGCCGTGGCAGTCCCAGCCGGGGATATACCGCGCATCGCGGCCCATCATCTGCTGGCTGCGCACCACCATATCCTTGAGCGTCTTGTTCAGCGCGTGACCGATATGCAGGTTGCCGTTCGCATATGGCGGGCCGTCATGCAGGGTAAAGGGCGTGCGGCCCTGCTTTTCGCGCAGGCGGTCATAGACGCCGATCCGCGCCCAGCGCGCAAGCCAGTCAGGCTCGCGCTGTGGCAGGCCCGCGCGCATCGGAAAATCCGTGCGGGGCAGGTTCAGCGTGCTCTTGTAGTCAGGGGTCTGGGGCGTGTCGGCGCACATGATGGGCGTCCTTTCGGTCAGTCGGTATGGAAAATAGCATGACCCGGCAGCGCCAAGGGTTCAGCGCGCCGGGAGGCTAATTCGTATGATCCGAAATCCCGTCATCGATCGCGCTTATAGAACCCCGACCCTACGGCGGCAAGCGGCCCATGCTTCTTCTGGTCTCAAATATTCCCGGGGGGGCGCGGCACGCGCTGGGGCAGCGCCCCCAGTGACATATCGGGCAGCAGACATTCAGCGGTATTGTACACGACGCCGCGTCCCTGCGTCAAAATATGCCGTGCGCCCGGAACGGGCGCTCCATTGCTTTACCTGCAATAGCTGCCCGACCGGTATCGTGCGGTGTCGACATGGAAATGGTCACGGTGCGCCGCATTGGCATCAGGACTCAAAACCGTGCCGAACGGCCCGCAGGCGCTGCGCCAGACCTCCCGCAAGATCGCACCCTCGGCCGGCTTGTTCCAATCGGTCAGAAGCGTGATCTCACGCCCCGATGCCAACCCAATGCCCGCCACGTCGACGGCCCGGCCATAGCTGTGTTCCGACAAGCGACTGCTGCCAGAGCTGCCGCCGACGCGGTTACGGCAGGAATAATGCCCGATGACGCGCAGGCGGGTCACACCCCCGCCGGTCGTGCCCACCGCGGGCTTGATACCTTGGGCGACCCAGTCCTTCATCGCGCTGGCTGTTGTGCAATCAACCGTCGGTGCCGGTTGCAGCGTGACCCCGGAAACCGACCGGACACGCACGGCATCGGTCACCCCGCAGGCACCGGGTCCGCCGATATTGCCGATCGCCTCGCCCTGAATGGCCGGATCGCCGCAAATCTGGCCGCGCAGCCGCTCTTGCCGTCGCTCGGCTGCGGCGGACACGATACTGGCGGGGCGTGCCGCGGGACGGTCAACCGCACGCGGCGCAAAGGGGTTGAAGGCAAACAGTTCCCGTTCGGCCCGGCGCAGCGGCGTCGTCTCGTATCCGATCACCAGACTGGGTTCCACGCGCGGGCGCAGCACAGGGCGCACAAGCGGTGCGCTGCGGGCCACATCCTCGGCCAGGCCCGTGATCTGCGGCCGCGGCACGGGCCGCGGCAGCGGCTCCTCCGCCAGACTGCGCGCGACGGGCCGCGTTGGATCGCTCGCGCCCTGCGCGGTCGCGGATCCCGCCAGCGCCAGACACAGCGCCAACAGGCCCGCCAGATCAGCGCGGCTTGACGGCACGGCCAAAATTGGGCGCATCCGTATCCTGCCCGGCCTCGATGATGCCGCGCCGGATCGCCCGCGTCCGGGTGAAATAATCGTGCAGGTGGTCGCCGTCCTCGGTGCGAATCGCGCGCTGCAAGGCGAAGAGCTCTTCGGTGAACCGCCCCAGGATCTCCAGCGTCGCCTCCTTGTTCGACAGGAACACGTCCCGCCACATGGTGGGGTCAGAGGCCGCGATCCGCGTGAAATCCCGGAAACCCGCGGCGGAATACTTGATGACCTCGCTGTCGGTCACCCGGCTCAGATCGTCCGCCACGCCGACCATGGTATAGGCGATCAGGTGCGGTGTGTGGCTAGTGACGGCCAGCACCAGATCGTGATGTTCGGCGTCCATCTCGTCGACGTTCGCCCCCATGCCCCGCCACAGGTCGGCCAGACGCGCAACGGCGGCAGGGTCGCTGCCGTCCGCAGGCACGATGATACACCAGCGGTTGTCATAGAGTTCGGCAAAACCCGCACGCGGGCCGGAATGTTCGGTCCCGGCCAGCGGATGGGCGGGAACGAAATGCACGCCTGCGGGCACATGCGGACCGACCGCATCAATCACGGCCTTCTTGACGGACCCCACGTCGGACAGGGTCGCACCCGGTTTCAGTGCGGGCGCGATGTCCGCCATCACCGCGGCCATCGCCCCCACCGGCACGCAGAGCACGACAAGGTCCGCATCGCGCACCGCATCAGTGGCCGTATCGCAGACCGTGCACAGGTCGATCTCGCGGGCGATGTCGCGGGTCTGCTGCGACCGGGCGTAGCCGGTGATCTCGCGTGCGAGGCCCGCACGCTTGATCGCCAGCGCCATGGACGATGCGATTAGACCCAGCCCGATCAGCGCGATCTTGTCGTAGATCACGCTCACACGTTGCCCGCCTTGAATTGCGCGATCGCGTGGACAGTGCGACGACAGGCGGATTCGTCACCCACCGTGATGCGCAGGCAATTGGGCAGGTTATAGCCCGCGACGCGCCGCACCAGGATGCCTTCGGACCGCAGGTGATCGTCGCAGGCATTGGCCTCTGCCTCGGAGGCGAAACGCGCCAGCACGAAATTCGCGGTCGAGGTGTCCGACGGGATACCCAGTTCGGCCAGCGCATTGGCCATCCAGTCGCGGCAGCGGGCGTTTTCCGCACGACAACGCGCCACGAAATCCACATCCCGTACGGCGGCCTCGGCCGCGGCCAGCGCAGGCGACGACAGGTTGAACGGACCACGCACCCGGTTCAGCACATCGATGATGGCCGTCGGCGCATAGCCCCAGCCCACGCGCAACCCGCCCAGCCCGTAGATCTTGGAAAAGGTGCGGGTCATGACCACGTTTTCGCGCGCCTCGACCATGGCGGCACCGGCATCGAACCCATCGACATATTCGGCATAGGCCCCATCCAGCACCAGAATGGCCTGCGGCGGGATACCCTCGGCCAGACGCGTGATCTCGGCTTGACCGATCATGGTGCCGGTGGGGTTGTTGGGATTGGCAATGAACACCAGCCGGGTCTTGTCCGTGCAGGCCGCAAGGATCGCATCGACATCCGTGACGCGCTCGCGTTCCTTGACTTCGACCGGGGTGCCGCCATTGGCCAGCGTGCTGATCCGGTACATGGCGAACCCGTGTTCGGTGTGGATGACCTCGCCACCTTCCTCGATATAGGCCTGACACAGGAAATGGATGATCTCGTCGGAACCCACGCCGCAAATGATCCGCGCAGCATCCAGGCCGTGCACCTCGGCAATCGCCTGGCGCAGGGACGCGTGATCGGTCGAAGGATAGCGGTGCAACTCGTGCACCGCGCGGGCGACGGCGTCCTTGGCCGCGTCGGGCGGGCCAAAGGGATTCTCGTTGGACGACAGTTTCACGATGTTGGACTGACCCGCGACGGTGCTGTCACCGCCCTTGTACAGCGAGATGTCCATGATCGAACGGCGGGGAGAAATGGCAGTGGTCATCGAATTCGTCCTCTAGTCTGCGCTGTTCTAGCCCCCGGCGGGCAGACTGACCAGTGACAAGCGCGCGCAGGTCACGACAGGCGTACCCCATTTTCGCGAAAATGGGTGGCCGTCCTGTTTTTCGCGAAAAACAGGACCCGTCATCAACCGGGGTGATAGTCGGGATCGGCCTGAAGGCTGCGCAGCTTGTACAACAGCAGCGTTTCTTCGCGTGGCCATTCGGGCGAGGAAAACACGATCCCGTCCTCCCAGAACGCGGCCGGCTTCCACATGGACCGTGCAGCACGGCGTGCCTCCAGATGCGCGATGATCCGGTCGCGCATCACGTGCTGGCGGTCGATGGTGGCGGGATCGTTTACCCGATTGTCCATCTCGAACGGATCGGCGGTCAGATCGTACAACTCATCCCCGTCGCCCCAGCAGCAGACGTATTTCCATCCGTCCAGATACAGGATTTTCTGAAATGCGATGTCGCCCGAATGGCCAAAGTGATCGCAGATCAGCGCCTCGCGCCGCGACATCCCCCGCGCCATCGGCAGCAGGCTGTCACCATCCAGCCCCAGCGGATGCAGATCATCCGGCGCGCCAGCCGCGTCGATCATGGTGGCGGTCACGTCCAGCAACGTCACCGGATCGCTGATCGTGGCGCCGGCGGGCAGGCCGTCAGGCCAGCGCATGACCAGCGGAATACGCGCGACCTCTTCGCTGAAACTGCTGTATTTGTCCCAGCCCGCACCATGGGCGGCCAGCCCATCGCCGTGATCGGCCGTGACGATGAACAGCGTGTTGTCGGCAATCCCTTCGGCCTCCAACACATCTGCGATCCGTCCGATCGCCGCATCGGTCTGCAACCCTGCCGCATAGGCCCGCGCCAGCACGGTCTGCCAGATGCCCCAGTCCGGCCAGCGTTCACCCGCCCTGTGCTGACATCGCAGATCACGCTGCACGCGATAGCGCCAGGGCTTGTCCGACAGATCCTCGGCAAAGCTGGGATAGGGCGGAATGTCGGCGGGGTTGATGAGCGCCGCGAAATCCTCTGACGGGTAATAGGGGTGATGCGGTCCCCACAGGCTGATCACCATGCTGAACGGGTCGTTCCCCCGCGCCAGATCGCGGATCGCATCGGCGGCGATATTTGCGACGAAATTCTGCTCCTGCGCCGCGGGATCGCCCAGCAGCACACCGGCCCCGTCCATGAAATCCCACGGCTCTTCGGGGTCCATCAGGACCGTGGTCCCGTCGAGCTCCGGGCGCAGCAGGTGGTGGTCGATCCGGCAGCGCGGCTGATCCAGCCCCCGGTCGGCCAGATAGGCCTTGTACCTGTCAGAGGCATAGAGGTTGCCGTATTCCGGCAGGCTCCACCCGATCAGGCCGTAATCGGCGGCGGTCTTGTTCACGCCGCAGTGCCATTTGCCGTAGTAATGGTTCTGATACCCCGCCTGCGCGAGGTAGGCGGGATACAGCACCTCGTCGTCGCGGAAATCACGGCGATTGTGCGGAATGGGGTATTCGCTGTTCCAGCGCAGCCCGTGTTTGTCAGGCCGTTTGCCCGTCAGGAAACTGGCGCGCGACGGCGTGCAGACGGGCGTGATGCAGCGCGCCTGATCGCACCACACCCCCTGCCCTGCAATCCGGTCGAGGTGCGGCCAGCGATAGGGATAACGGTCAGACCCGTAGTGTCCGTGAAACGCCACGTGATCGGCAAGGATCATCACGATATTCGGTTTGTTCATGCAGCAGTGCTAGCCCGCCTGCGATCCGGACGAAAGGTGGCAGACGAAAGGCTGCTCTCAACCGCGCTGGAACTGATGTGCGCACAGATCGTTGGTCCACGATTGCAAACAAACAGAAAATTTGGATCCGATGCTTAGAACCCTTCTGATGACCACCGCCACCGCCGCGCTTGCTGCACCCGTATTCGCACAGGAAACGACGGACGAACCGATCCCGTCCAGTCAGGCGACCCCCGAACAGGAACGCACCGTCGGGCTGTCATTCCGTTACACGATGGACCAGGCACCCGAACCCTACACGGGGCCGAACGTCAACAATACCGCCCTGCGGCTGGCAGACACCCCCCCGCAACTGAACGTGCCCGAGGGCTTTACCGCGACGCTGTTCGCACAATTGCAAGATGCCCCGCGCCAAGTTGAAGTGCTGCCCAATGGCGATGTTCTGGTGGCCCACCAGTCGGCAGGCTATATCGCCTTGCTGCGCGACGGTGACGGCGACGGATCGGCGGAAACGATCTCGCGCTACGCCGAGCCGTTCACCGCACCCTACGGTGTCAGTTACCGCGACGGGGCAGAGGGTCCGCAAATCCTTGTCGCCGATCTGATGGGCATCTGGGCCATGCCCTATACCGAGGGCCGCATCCGCATCGTCGGATCGCAAAACCAGACCGTCGATGAAGTGCCGCAGGACGAACGCGTGCCGCAGCATGATTTTTCCGGCCAGACCATGATCACGCCAGAGGGCGCGTTCGGCGATGGCCCCTTTGGTCACGTCAACCGCGACATCGCCATCGGTGACGACGGCACCCTTTATGTCGGGATCGGATCGAACGGGAATATCTCGGTCGAACCGGGCGTGCCTGCGTCCATTCAGGCCTTCAACCCCGATGGATCACTGATCGGCACCGTGGCCACCGGTGTGCGTAACCCCGCAGGTCTGGCGATCCATCCCGACAGCGGTGATCTGTTCGCGGTCGTGCAGGAACGCGACGGCACGGGCGATGACCTCGTGCCCGATTTCCTGATCAACGTGCAACAGGACGGCTTCTATGGCTGGCCCTATTCCTACATCGGTCAGAACCCGCAGCCCGGTTTCGCCGAACAGGCCCCGGACAAGGTCGCAGCCGCGCTTGAACCCGACATGCTGTTCCAGCCGCATTCCGCCGCGATGGACCTCGAATTCCCCGAGGACGGCACGCAACTGCCAGAGGCGTATCAGAACGGTGCCTTTGTCGCGTTCAAGGGATCGTGGAACCGCACCCAGCCCACCGGCTACAAGGTCGTGTTCGCGCCGTTCGAGAATGGTATGCCAACCGGGACATATGAAAACTTTGCCACCGGTTTCTGGGTTGAAAACGACCAGCGGGCAGAGGTCTGGGGACGTCCCGTCGATGTCGAATTCGCCCCCGATGGCGCGATGTTCATCGCCGATGACACCGGCAACACCGTCTGGCGCGTGACATATGACGCCCCAACCGACGAGTCGCAGTCAGAGGCCGAGGAAACGGAAACCGAAAACTCAAACTAAATCGAAGAACCCTCGGGCCGCCCTACGGGGCGGTCCTTGGCGTCGTTGTCATCAGACATCAGACCGTTGGTCTGCATCCTCGGGCGCGCCCTTCGTCTGGTCGCGGTTAATATTCATCAACAATGGAACACCACCTTGATCCTGCTGCACGTCTGAATCCCACAGGTTCGACCGCAGAAACGTTTCGGCGCAATGAAGGAAAGCTGATCGCAACCGCCACGGTGGGCATCCGCATTGCAAAGGTCGGGTTCCCGCGAAAAACTGCAACTTGGATAACACGCCGCCAGCCCCCCGGCCACCTTGCGCTTGACTCCCTCCACTGCAAAAATCGCAAAACCCGATGGAGGATGCCTTGTTCGGCCAGATCAAACGCATCGACTTTGCCCGCGACCTGCGTGCGTCCCTGCCCGCCGGGATCACGCTGCCGTCCGAGGTTTGGGATTTCATCGGCTGGCTTGAACGCGAAAAACAGACCCGGTCCTATCCGCGCAGTGACAGGTTGTTTTTACCTACGTTACCCGTCGACCCGTCCGAACAGCTTTGGTCGCATCTGGCATTCGTGATCGAAACCGACCTGATCCGCCACTGGTTCGGCAAGGACCTGCCAGATCAGACCCTGCACCCGCTGGTCCGCTGCGGCGCTGACGGGAGTCACATCGCGGTCTGGCAGCGGGCAGACGCGATGTCATTCGTGTTTCTGGGATCAGAGGGGGACGCCTTTACCATCGCCAAGGACGCCACCGATTTCATCACGCTCATCACGATGGGCTACCGCAGCATCGAGGACCGCGCGACCCTCTTGCTGACCCCGGCAGAGGATTTCGGCGCCACCCCCGACCGCCCATGGCCCGATCCGGTGCAGGCCAAAACTTGGGCGCAAACGCACCTGAACGCGGTCTATCCAGCGAGGGCAGAGGCGCTGCTGCCTTTTGCGTCAGATGATCCGTTCACCCGGTTCGTGGCCACGACACAAAACGGCTGATTCAAACGCAAAAGGCCGCCCCGAGGGGCGGCCTTTCGTATCGCTTGCCAGAACCGATTAGTTCTTGGCGTAGAATTCGACGACCAGGTTGGGTTCCATCGTCACTGGATAAGGGACATCACCCAGCGTGGGGGTGCGGACGAAGGTCGCGGTCATCTTGGAATGGTCGACTTCCATGTAATCGGGCACGTCACGCTCTGGCAGTTGCGCGGCGACCAGCACCATTTCCAGCTGCTTGGACTTGTCACGAACGGCGATGATGTCGCCTTCCTTGACGCGGTAGGACGGGATGTTGACGCGCTTGCCGTTCACGGTGACGTGGCCGTGGTTCACGAACTGGCGTGCGGCAAAAACGGTTGCCACGAACTTGGCGCGGTAAACGACGGCGTCCAGACGACGCTCCAGCAGGCCGATCAGGTTTTCACCGGTGTCGCCCTTGACGCGCTCGGCTTCACCGTAGATGCGGCGGAACTGCTTTTCGGTCAGGTCGCCGTAGTAGCCTTTCAGCTTCTGCTTGGCGCGCAGCTGCAGACCAAAGTCGGAAACCTTGCCCTTGCGGCGCTGGCCGTGCTGGCCGGGGCCATATTCACGACGGTTGACCGGGGACTTGGGACGGCCCCAGATGTTTTCGCCCATGCGGCGGTCGATCTTGTACTTGGCAGACGTGCGTTTGGTCACGGCTGATCTCCTTCATTTGCGTTACGAAGGGCGTTGTCCTTTGGGTTACCCCCGACAGGCATCCCCTTGCGAGGGCCACCAACACCAGTGTCCGGGGCGCTTAGGTCATGTGCGCGACGCTGTCAATACCATGCGGGCTTGTGCCTGCAGGGCATTGGAGTCACATCTGCGCCCATGACAGACCCGACACAATCCCCGACCCATCCGCTCGCCTTTCTCGCAGCCTTCGGCGCGGGCGGGCTGTTGTCACTGATGGTGCTGTTCAACGGCACGCTGGCGCAATACGGGTCATTGCTGTTTTCCAGTTGGGTGCCACACGCCACGGGCACGGTGGCGGCCCTGATCGCGCTGGCGATCCTGCGCCCCGGCCGCACAAGCCGGGTGCGCCCGCCGCTGTGGTCCTATGCAGGTGGTTTGTCGGGGGCCGTCACCGTGATGGCCACGTCCTATGCCTTGAACACGCCGCTGGCGCTGTCCGGGACGTTGGCGATCGGGCTCGCGGGACAGATGGTGTTCAGCCTGATCGCGGACGCACGCGGGTTGTTCGGTCTGCGGCAACGGATGCCAAGCGCGCGGGACATGGCCGCACTCGCGCTGATCGTGACCGGATCGCTGGTTCTGATCTTCCTCGGGGGGGCAGCATGATCCTGCCCGTCCTCGTGGCCTTTGCCGCCGGTGTTCTGGTGATCCTCAGCCGCCAGATCAACGGGCGTCTCAGCCTCAATACCTCGGCGCTGGAATCGTCGTTCTGGAATCACATCGTGGGTGCTGTCGCCCTGACCATCGCCGCGTTGATCTTTGGCGGGTTGCGCGATGCCCAAGTGGCCCAGGTCCCGTGGTGGGCCTGGCTGGGCGGCACGGGCGGCGTCGTGTTCATTGCGGCCTCCAGCTGGCTTGTCACGCGGATCGGGGCGGCGCAGACCGCCCTGCTGATCATCGCAGGCCAGATGGTGTCGGGCGTAGTAATCGACCTGATTACGGGCGCGCCGGGGTCACCGCTGGCGCGCACGATCGGGGTGGCGCTGATCCTCGCCGGGATGTGGGTCAGCCGCGCACCAAAGGTGAAGGCCGCTCAGTCGCCGGTATAGGTCAGCGTCGCCTGCACGGCCCGCTGCCAACGGCCATATTTCTCCGCCCGCTTGTCCGGGTCCATCTGCGGATCGAACGTCCGGTCCAGCGCCCATGTCGCGGCAAAGCCGTCCTGATCGGGATACAGCCCCGCGCGGTAGCCTGCCAGCCAGGCCGCCCCCATCGCGGTCGTTTCCAACACCTTCGGACGGTCAACACGCGCACCGATGATGTCCGACAGGAACTGCATGGCGTAGTCGGACGCGCTCATGCCGCCGTCGACGCGCAGCGCGGCATCACCCGCCTGCCCCTGCCAGTCGGCGCGCATCGCGTCCAGCAGGTCACGCGTTTGGTAGCCCACGGATTCCAGCGCGGCACGCGCAAATTCCTCGGGTCCGGTGTTGCGCGACATACCGAAAATCGCACCCCGGCAATCGGCGTTCCAATAGGGTGCGCCAAGCCCCGTAAAGGCCGGGACCAGGACCACGTCCTGCGCGGGGTCCGATGCTTCGGCGAGGGGCTGTGTTTCCTTTGCCTCGCGGATCAGCTTCAGCCCGTCGCGCAGCCATTGCACCACGGCCCCCGCGATGAAAATAGACCCCTCCAGCGCGTAGGTGGGTTTGCCGTCCAGCTGGTAGGCGATGGTCGTCAACAGCCGCGAGGTGCTGGCGACGGGCGTATCGCCCGTGTTCAACAGCGCGAAACACCCGGTGCCGTAGGTGGATTTCAACATGCCGGGCTGGAAACAGGCCTGCCCTAGCGTCGCCGCCTGCTGGTCCCCAGCCACACCCAGAATCGGGATTTCAGCACCGAACAGATCGGGGCGCGTGACACCGAAATCAGCGGCGCAATCCATCACCTGCGGCAGCATCTGCTGCGGGATATCCAGCAGATCGCAGATGGTCGAGGACCAGCGTCCGTTGTGAATGTCATACAGCATCGTGCGGCAGGCATTCGTGGCGTCGGTCACATGCGACGCACCACCCGTCAGTTTCCAGATCAGCCAGCTGTCGACGGTGCCGAACAGCAACTCTCCGTTGCGGGCGCGCTCGCGGGCCCCTTCGACGTTGTCCAGGATCCACTTCAGCTTGGTCCCTGAAAAATACGGGTCAAGCAACAGGCCTGTCTTGGCTGTCACCGTGTCGGCGTGACCCGCCAGATCGCGGCAAATCGCGGTGGTGCGGCGGTCCTGCCAGACGATCGCATTGTGGATCGCCTCGCCCGTGGTCTTGTCCCAGACCACGGTCGTTTCGCGCTGGTTTGTGATGCCGATGGCGGCAATGTCGCCGACGCGCAGACCCGCGCGTTCGATCACCGACCGACAGGTCGCAGCCGTCGAGGTCCACAGATCGGCCGGATCGTGTTCGACCCAACCCGACTGCGGAAAATGCTGGGGAAATTCCTCTTGGGCCGTCGCCACGGGTACCATCTCTGCGTCGAACAGGATTGCCCGCGATGACGTGGTGCCCTGATCAATGGCCAGAATATGTTTGCTCATGTCGGTTCCTCCCTGACGCCGGATGTGCATCATCGCCTATTTGGCGAGGGTCGAAAAGTCCGCTTCTGCCATCCAGCGATCCAAGGCCGCAATCTGATCTGCATCCAGACGCAGACCCAGTTTCGTGCGTCGCCAGACCACGTCCTCTGCCGTGCGCGCGAATTCGCGGGTCATCAGCCAACGCACCTCTGCCCCGGTCAGGGTCGCACCAAAATCGGGGCCAAGGTCCCCGGCCGTTTTCGCATCGCCCAGAATATCGCGTGCCTCGGTGCCGTAGGCGCGGATCAGACGGCCCGCCCAATAGGGTGTCAGAAACGGATAGTCGGACTGCAAGCCTGCGATCATAGCGGCCACGTCCTCGACCGGGAAATCACCGCCGGGCATGGCCACACCCGCCGACCATTTCGGCGGCAGATCGTCAAAGTATGGGGCCAGCTTGTCCATCGCATCCTCGGCCAGTTTGCGATAGGTCGTGATCTTGCCGCCAAAAATGTTCAGGATCGGCGCGCCGCCGTCAGCCTCGACCTTGAGCACATAATCGCGGGTCGCGGCCGTCGCGGATTTGGCACCGTCGTCATAAAGCGGCCGCACACCGGAATAGGTCCAGACGATATCGTCGGTGCTGATGTCGTCCTTGAAATAACCATTGGCGAAATCGACCAGATACTGCGCCTCTTCCGGGGTGCAGACCGGTTTTTCGTCGGGGTTTTCGTGGGCCGCGTCCGTCGTTCCGATCAGCGTGAAATCGGTCTCGTAGGGAATGGCGAAAATGATGCGCCCGTCCTCACCCTGAAAGAAATATGCCTTGTCGTGATCGAACAGGCGGCGGGTCACGATATGGCTGCCGCGCACCAGACGCACGCCCTCGGTGCTGTCGACGTGGACGGTATCGTGGATGATGTTGCCGACCCAAGGGCCGCCTGCGTTGACCAGCGCCCGCGCGGTGACGCTGCGCGCGCCATCCGGGCCGTCCAGATCAATGGTCCAGTGATCGCCCGTCCGGTGGGCGGCAACCACACGGGTGCGCGTCATGATATCCGCGCCACGCGCCTCGGCGTCACGGGCGTTCAACACAACCAACCGGCTGTCCTCGATCCAGCAATCCGAATACTCGTAGGCGACCTTGAACCGATCCTCCAGCGGGGCACCCTCTGGTCCGGTGGTCAGGTCCAGCGTTTTGGTCCCCGGCAGGATCGTGCGACCGCCAAGGTTGTCGTACAAGAACAGGCCCAGTCGGATCAGCCACATCGGGCGACGGCCCTTCATCCAGGGCATCACGACGTTGAGGATTTTTGACGTCGGCGTCTCACCCTCGAACCGCATTTCGGGCGCGTAGGGCAGCACGAACCGCATCGGCCAGGAAATATGCGGCATCGCACGCAGCAGCGTTTCGCGTTCCGCCAGCGCATGACGCACCAGATTGATCTCGAAATACTCCAGATAGCGCAGGCCGCCGTGAAACAGCTTGGTCGAGGCGCTGGACGTGGCAGAGGCCAGATCGTTCATTTCCGCCAGCCCCGTGCGCAACCCGCGCCCGGACGCATCCCGCGCAATGCCCGCACCGTTGATGCCGCCGCCGATAACAAAAATATCGTAGTCCATGATCCATTCCTTCGCGTCTGCCCCTCACCTAAGGCATCGGCGATGGAATGAAACCGTCAGGACAAAAGTTGCATCAAACGCCGCAGCGCTGCGGCGTATCCCTCAACCCCCAGTCCGGCAATCACCGCATCGGCGCGACCAGAGACATAGGAATGATGACGAAACGCCTCGCGCTTGTGGATGTTCGAGATATGCACCTCGATCACTGCGCCGTCATAGGCGTTCAGCGCATCCAGGATCGCGACCGAGGTATGCGAATAGGCCCCCGGATTGATGACGATGGCATCCGTGGTGCCACGTGCCTCTTGGATCAGATCGACCAGCGCGCCTTCGTGGTTGGACTGTGCGAACCGCAGCTCTGCGGCGTCGCCTACGACCGCGCGGCACTGGTCGGCCACGTCATCCAGCGTATCGGCCCCATAGATTTCGGGCTGGCGCTGGCCCAACAGGTTCAGGTTCGGGCCGTTCAGGATCAGAATGGTTGGCATGGCGTTTCCTTGGGTCTTTGGCCGGACCATGCCCCAAATCGCGCCCCATGTAACGCAAAAGGCGCGCCGATGTGGCGCGCCGATGCAAAGTGTGGCCGCTGGATCAGCGGTAGTGCAGCGAATGACCGTTGTGGAAAATCTGCACCTTTTCGGGCTTGGCCGTCATCTTGACCGGCTTGCCGCGCAGATCACCGTGAATGCCCGGCAGCTTGCCGATCAGCGCATCCTGATCGCCCTGCGGTTCGAAATACAGCAACGTCACCTCGCCCAGGGCTTCGGTGATGTTCACCTTGGCATCGAAGATATAATCGCCACCTTGCGCCTCATACAGGTCCTCTGGCCGGACGCCCACGTTGACTTTCAGGCCCTTGTCGGCGGCCTGCGTCGGCACGGCGGCCAGTACGGTGCCACCGCCGTCCAGTTTCACGCGGGTCTGTTCGCCGGTCTCGACGATCTCACCCGACAACAGGTTCATCGCGGGTGAGCCGATGAATTGCGCGACAAACTCGTTTTCGGGCCGCTCATACAGTTCCAGCGGCGTGCCGACCTGCGCGATTCCCTTGTTCGCCAGAACCACGATGCGGCTGGCCAGCGTCATCGCCTCCACCTGATCGTGCGTCACATAGATCATCGTGCTGTCGGGCATCGATTCCTTGAGCTGCGCAATCTCGATCCGTGTGGCCACGCGCAGTGCTGCATCGAGGTTCGAGAGTGGCTCGTCGAACAGATAGACCTTGGGGTCGCGCACGATGGACCGCCCGATGGCGACGCGCTGGCGCTGACCACCCGACAGGGCCTTGGGCAAACGATCAAGATAGGGTTCCAGTTGCAGGATCTTGGCGGCCTTGGAAACGGCCGCATCGATTTCGGCCTTGGACTTTTTCGCGAGTTTCAGCGCGAATGTCATGTTGTCGCGCACGGTCATATGCGGGTACAGCGCGTAGGATTGGAACACCATCGCGATGCCACGCTGCGCCGGTGGCACATCGTTCACCACCTGCCCGTCGATCTGCAATTCACCACCCGTAATCTTTTCCAGACCGGCGATCATCCGCAGCAGCGTGGATTTCCCGCAGCCAGAGGGTCCGACGAAAACGATCAACTCGCCCTTCTTGATGTCGAGATTGATGTTTTTCAGAACGTCGACGGTTCCACCATAGGTCTTGGCGACGTCGGTCAGTTTGAGAGTAGCCATGACAGGTCTCCTTATTTCACGGAACCGGCCAACAGGCCGCGGACGAGGTAGCGTTGCAGGGTAAAGAACACCAAGAGCGGGATCGAAATCGAAACAAAGGCCGCAGCGGCAAGGATGCCCCAGTCACCGCCGCGCGATCCCAGCAGGTCGTCGGCGATCTTGACGGTCATGACCTTGGCTTCTTCGGAACTGGGCAGGAACACCTTGGCGATCAGCAGGTCATTCCATGTCCACAGGAACTGGAAAATCGCGAATGCCGCCAGTGCGGGGAACGACAATGGCAGGATGATCTTCATGAAGATCTGGAAATCCGTGCCGCCGTCCACACGCGCACTCTCGATGATGTCGCGCGGCAGACCGATCATGTAGTTGCGCAGCAGATACACCGCCAACGGTTGACCAAAGGCCGAGTGGGCCAGCCAGATCCCCAGGAACGATTGCCCGATCCCCAGATTGTAATGCAGCTGCAACATCGGCACGAGGGCGAGCTGCAACGGCACGACCAGCAGGCCGATGATCGCCGCGATCAGGAACGCCCGCCCCCTGAAATCCATCCAGGCCAGGGCATAGGCCGCAAAGGCCGCCATCAGGATCGGAATGATCGTGGTGGGGATGGTCACGGTCAGCGTGTTGATGAACGCCTGTCCCATGCCGCCCGCGCTCAACACCGTGCGGTAATTGTCGAGGGTAAAGTTGGGCGGCGTCGAGGCCACGACATAGTAGCGCGGCCCCCGGTTTCCGGGGTCCTCGGGGACGGTGTAGAGATAGTCGCCGTTAGGCTCGACGATCAGTGTTTCGCCGTCGCCCAAATCAGCAACCTCGCCTGCGGGGTATTCACCCGGCGCGCGGCCTGAATCACCGAACGCCACGATGTCGCCTTCACCGTTGGGAAATGCGGGCGCGATTTCGGGGTCCTGAAACACATTGCCCGACAAAACAAACAGCGCGCCATCCTGCGATACGGACTCCACGTCACCCCGCCCACGGAACGTCTGTTCCGTGGAAAACGGCGCCAGCCACCAGCCCGACGATGAAATCGCATCGCGATCACGAAAGGACGAAACGAACAGACCGACGGTCGGGATCAGCCAGATCAGCACCAGCAGGAACACCGTGATGTTTACCGCGATGGTCAGACCTGATTTTTTACCTGCAATATTATCCATGGTATCCCCCTCAGCGCATTTCGGCGCGTGCTTGCCGGATGTTCTGGATCATCACGGGCGTCACGATCAGCATGATGACGATGGCCACGGCCGTGGCGCGCCCGTCATCGCGGAACATGAATTGCATCATGTAGCTGGGCAGAATCTGCGTGTTAAAGTTGCCGCCCGTCATGGCGTAGACGATGTCGAACACCTTGAGCACGAGGATCGTCGTCGTCGTGAACACGACGATGATCGTGTTGGTGATCTGCGGCACCTGAATCTTGAAAAAGATCTGGAACGGGTTCGCACCGTCGATGATCGCGGCCTCGATGGTTTCCTCGGGGATGCCACGCAGGGCGGCCGACAGGATCACCATGGCGAAACCGGTCTGCACCCAGATCAGGATGACCATCAGGAACAGGTTGTTCCAGAATGCGACCTGCAGAACGTCCAGCGGGTCCAGCCCGAACATGTTCACGCGGATCGCGTTGATGATGCCCAGTTCGGGGTCGATGGCGTAGACGAATTTCCAGATCAGCGACGCGCCGACGAAAGAAATCGCCATCGGCATGAAAATCAGCGACTTGGCGATATTGCCCCAGCGCAGCTTGTCGGTCAGCTGCGCGATCAACAAACCCAAAAAGGTCGATACCGACGGGACGACCAGTGCCCACAGGACGTTGTTCCAGAATGCCGTGCGGAATTCGGACGACGCGAACATGGTGGTATAGTTGCTGAACGCGACGAATTCGTCCCCGGACCGGTTGAACAACGACCGATAGAACGAACCGATCACCGGATAGACCAGATACAGGCTCAGCGCGATGATGGTGGGTGCCAGAAACAGCCAGGGTCTGACCGTGTTCGCGCGATTGATGTTCCGAGAAGCGTTCTTGCCTTTGGCCGGGAACAGCACCTTGTCCAGCAAGGCATTGGACGCGACGAAGTACAGGAATATGCCCCCGACGCCGATACCAATTGTGATCAGACCCTGAAAAACCGGGTTCATGCGCGTCCCCTCCCAAAGCGGCATTTCGCCGGATGACCGGCATTGGTGCCGGGCCCCGATGCGGGACCCGGCCATGTCAGATCAAGCGTTTACTTGATTTCGTCCCAACGGCTCTGGATCGCATCCGCAACCGACTGTGCATCCGCACCGGTGGTGTAATCCACCATGCCGGTCCAGAACGCGTTCGTGCCGATCTCGCCCGGCATCAGGTCGGAACCGTCGAAACGGAACGACGTGGCCGTGGTCAGGATCTCACCCAGTGCGCGCTGCACGTCGGATGTGTAGATGTCCAGGTTCGCATCGACGTGGGGCGACAGGAACTGGCCCTGCGTCATCATCAGCTCGTGTGCGATCGGCGTGCCCAGGAATTCCATGAACGCCGTGGTGACAGGACGATCGTTGGTCACGGACGCCAGACCACCGGACCCCAGAACCGGACGACCCAGATCGGAATTCGCCTCGAACGGCGGGAAGTAGAAGAACTCTACATCCGTACCGGCCTCGACACCCTCTGGAAAGAAGATCGGGATGAACGATGCCTGTTTGTGCATGTAGCACTTGGGCGGGAAGTCAAACAGACCATCGGGACTGTCGCGGAAGTCGGTCGTCGCTGCGGCCTCTGGGCCGCCGTCTGCGAAACCTTCGGTCAGGGCATACATGCCATACTGCTCGATGGCGTTCACGACGATCGGATCGTTGAACGGCATGTCGTTGCTGACCCAGCGGTCATAGTCTTCGAGAGACGCAGTGCGCAGCATCATGTCCTCGACCCAGTCCGTCGCGGGCCAGCCGGTGGCTGCACCGGAACCCAGACCGATGCACCACGGGGTGCCACCGTCTTCGACGATCTGCTGGCTCAGCGCCATCAGCTCTTCCTGGGTTTCAGGAATGTCATAACCGGCCTCTTCGAACTGCTCGGGCACGTACCAGACCAGCGATTTGACGTCCGTACCAAAGAACAGACCGAACACGTCCTCGTTGCCATCGGCCCCCGGGAAGGTCGCCAGCTGCTTCCAGCTTTCGCCGGCTGCATAGTTGTCGACCATGAAATTGGTCATGCCTTCGGCGACGGGAACCAGCGTGCCTTGTGCGGCCAGATCCTTGGCCAGACCGGGCTGCGGGAACAACGCCACGTCGGGCAGACCACCGGCCTGTGCTGCGATCACGATGTCCTGCTCAAAGGATTCCGAACCGGAATATTCGACGGTCGCACCGGTCGCCTGTTCGAAATAGGCGTACAGGTTGCGGTAACGCTGTGCGTCGTCACCCGTGGTGGCGCCTGTCACGTTCAGCGTTTCACCCGTGAAATCGTTGTTTGCTGCGAACTCTTCCAGCGCGGCCCAGGCGAAATCGCCCTCGCCCTGCGGAACGATCAGGTCCTGCGCAAAGGCAGAGCCCGCAACGGTGATCAGCGCGATAGCGCTAACGCCGGTGGTTGTACGTGTCATTGATATCCTCCCAGATAACAGTTTGTCTTTTCCGAAACGTTTCGGATTTAGGGCAAATTCTGCGTATGCCGTCAATCTAAAACTGACTGAATCGAACCGCCTTCCCTAAACCCTAACGGTAATATGCATTCCATCAACCCATCATTTTGTGCAGCAATCATGTTTTGCAAAGTCCGCGCGACACTGACCCAGGCATCAGACAAAGGTGAAATCGTTCCTCCCAGGGGCGGATCAAATGTATCGGTGCCGAACAGGTCCAGCCCGTCGTCATGGGTGATCACGGACAATCGGTCAGGGATCGCGACGTTGCACTCAGCCGCAGCGGCATAGACCCCGCGTGCCAGCATGGTGTTGCCCGCGATGATGGCCGTCGGTGGTTGTGTTTGCGACAACAGGTCCCGCGTTGCGCGATATCCTTCAGGCGCGATCATCGGCATGCCGATCACCTGTGCCGCTGCACAATCAAGCCCTCTGTCAGCATAGGCCTGCCGCAATCCACGCACCCGTTCCTGCGAGAAAAACGTATGGTCCCCAGCGGTCAGGAACGCGATTCGCCGGTGTCCGCGCGCCAGCAGATGATCCGCCAGCCGGTAGCCTACGCCGTAATTGTCGATGTCCACGTGCACATGGCGCTGGTCCGGATCACGCCCATGCACCACGAATGCCGCCCCCAACCGTCGCAGGGCCTTGATGCGGGGATCCTGGCGCTGCGGGCTGATGACGATGAACCCGTCGATACCACCTGCCAGAAACAGATCCTCATGCAGTTGCGCGGTGTCCTCGTCGGGCTGCGCCACATGCAGGACGAACCGCAAACCGATTCGCGAAAACTCGGCCGACAACCCCATCACGATTTCCAGCAAATGGGCGCTGACCTCGGGGCTGCGCGTGCCGGACACCACCATCGCGACAATCCCGGACCGACCGGTCTTGAGCCCACGGGCAACGGCATTGGGTCGATAGCCCAGCCGGTCCGCCGCCGCGCGCACGCGCTGCTTTGTCTGGGGGTTCACATCCGTGTGATCGCCCAGGGCGCGACTGACCTGTGTTACCGACAGCCCCAGATCACGCGAAATGTCTTTTAACGTTACCATGCCGTATCATCCCCACCCCGCCCCACAGTTGCAAGCGGCGCGATCAGTCGCAGGGAATGCCCCTTGCCCGACCAGTGATGAGAACGTATCAAGAACACATGGCTATGACACTGGATCAGAAACTGGCGATTCTCTCGGACGCGGCGCGTTATGACGCGTCATGCGCATCCTCCGGCACGACCCGCCGCGACAGCCGCGACGGCAAGGGGCTGGGCAGCACCGAAGGGTCCGGCATCTGCCATGCCTATGCCCCGGACGGCCGCTGCATCAGCCTGCTGAAAATCCTGATGACGAATTTCTGCATCTACGATTGCGCCTATTGCGTGAACCGCGTGTCCTCCAACGTCCCGCGCGCGCGGTTCTCGGTGGACGAGGTGGTGCAGTTGACCCTCGAATTCTACCGTCGCAACTATATCGAGGGGCTGTTTTTGTCGTCCGGCGTGGTGCGCAACCCCGACGACACCATGGGCGAGATGGTCCGCATCGCGCAGCGCCTGCGCGAGGTCGAAAACTTTCGCGGCTATATCCACCTGAAAACCATTCCCGACGCCGACCCCAAACTGATCGAGGAGGCGGGCCGCCACGCCGACCGCTTGTCGATCAACGTCGAACTGCCGACCGACCGTGCCGTGCAGGCCTTTGCCCCCGAAAAGAACCCGGTCACGATCCGTGCCGCGATGGGCGGCGTGCGCCAGCACCACGCCGCATCCAAGGACCGCAGCCACACCGGCAAACGACCGCCGAAATTCGCCCCCGCCGGGCAAAGCACGCAGATGATCGTTGGCGCGGACGGGGCCACCGATGCGACGATCCTGACGCGGTCCACCGGACTCTATGCCGATTACAAACTACGCCGCGTCTACTACTCCGCCTTTTCCCCGATCCCCGATGCCACGGCAAAGCTGCCACTGATCAAACCACCCCTGATGCGCGAACACCGCCTCTATCAGGCGGATTGGCTGATGCGGTTCTACGGTTTTGGCGTGAACGAAATCACCTCCACCGCCAAGGACGGCAATCTCGACCTGGAGGTTGATCCCAAACTCGCCTGGGCCCTGCGCAACCGCGATCATTTCCCGCTGGATGTGAACACGGCCCCGCGCGAAATGCTGCTGCGCGTCCCCGGCTTCGGCACCAAAACCGTGCACCGCATCCTGACCACCCGCCGCCATCGCACGCTGCGCTATGACGACCTGCTGCGGCTCGGTGCCTCGCTGAAAAAGGCGCAGGCGTTCATCACCTGCGCCGACTGGACCCCCGGCGGGCTGACCGACAGCGACACGCTGCGCGCCCGCTTTGCCCCGCCACCGGAACAGCTGTCACTCTTCTGATGCTGACGATTCCCCTGCCCCGCATCGGCACCTGGGACGCCTGGCGCGATGCGGCCCGCGCCTGCCTGGCCGCCCGCACCCCGCCCGAGGATATCCTGTGGAACTACGACAACGGCGAGGGTGAATTGTTCGCCACAGACCTGCCCGCACCCGTCGTGCGCGGCACCGTCAAGGTGCCTGCCGATTTCGTCGAAATGGCCAAATGGGTTGTCTGGCACAATGATCCGCAACGTTTTGCGCGGCTCTACGCCATGCTCTGGCGGCTACGCCTCGACAAGGGGCTGATGACCGACCGCGCCGACGCCGATCTGGCGAAATTGCGCCAGATGGAAAAGGCCGTGCACCGCTGCAAACACAAGATGCGCGCGTTTGTCCGGTTCCGCGACCTGCGCACCGGCGGGCCGCGCCGCAGCTTTGCCGCATGGTTCGAACCCACACACCATACGCTCGAACCCAACGCGCCCTTCTTCGCCCGCCGCTTTGCCGACATGGACTGGATGATCGTGACCCCAGACGTCACTGCCGACTTCAACAACGGCAAACTCACCTTTCATCCCGGTCGGGAAAAACCCGACCTGCCCGACGACGCGGCAGAGGAGCTGTGGGGCACCTATTTCAAGAATATCTTCAACCCCGCCCGGTTGAAGGTCAAAGCCATGACGTCAGAGATGCCGCGCAAATACTGGAAAAACATGCCAGAGGCGCAGCACATCCCCGACATGATCGCCAATGCCGAGGCCCGCGTCCGCGAAATGGCCGAGGCGGCACCGACACTGGCCCCCGCCCGCGTCGCCCGTATCCGCGAACAGCTGAACGAAACACCGCAGCCTGCGTCCTGGAACCTGCTCGACGCTGGCTTGCAGACATGCACCCGCTGCCCACTGCATGGCCCCGCAACCCAGGTTGTCCCCGGAACCGGACCGCGCGATGCCGCATTGATGATCGTCGGCGAACAGCCCGGCGACGCCGAGGACAGCCTGGGCCAGCCCTTTGTCGGCCCGGCAGGCCAATTGTTCGACCGCCTCGCAGCTCAGGCAGGTCTCGACCGCGACGCGGCCTTCGTGACCAACGCAGTCAAACACTTCAAATTCAAACACGGCACCAAACGCCGCATCCACCAGAACCCGAACAGGTCAGAGGTACAGCATTGCAAATTCTGGCTCGATACCGAACGGGCCTTGGTCAAACCGAAACTCATCCTCGCGCTGGGTGCGACCGCACTTGCCAGCCTGACAGGCGACGGGAACGGCCTGCTGAAAAGACGTGGCCAGATCGAGGCGGCCCCGGACGGCACACCGATCTTTGTGACCGTCCATCCATCCTACCTGCTCCGCCTGCCCGACCACGAAAGCGCGGCCGCTGAAACGGCGTTTACACAAGACCTGCGCGCGGCCACAAACCACCTCGCCGCACTGTCTTCTTCTGGTTGAAAATATCCCGGGGGCATGGGGGCAGCGCCCCCACCCGATTTTTCGCGAAAAATCGGCCCCGTCAGGATTTTCGCGAAAATCCTGACCTCGCCGACATCAGGTGTTGAACAGAAAATGCAGCACGTCGCCGTCCTTGACGACATATGACTTGCCTTCGGCACGCATCTTGCCTGCCTCCTTGGCGGGCTGTTCGCCCCCAAGGGCCACGAAATCGTCATAGGCAATGGTCTCGGCCCGAATGAAGCCGCGCTCGAAATCGCCATGGATGACGCCAGCGGCCTTGGGCGCAGAGGTGCCTTCCGGAATCGTCCAGGCGCGCGCCTCCTTGGGGCCAACCGTGAAATAGGTCTGAAGGTGCAGCAGCGCATATCCCGCCCGGATCAACCGGTCCAGACCCGCTTCGTCCAACCCCATCTCGGACAGGAACATCTCGGCTTCCTCGGCCTCCAGCTGGCTGATCTCTTCCTCGATCCGGGCCGAAATCACGACGTGACTGTTGCCCTGCGCCGCCGCCATCTCGGCCACACGCGCGGACTGGCTGTTGCCGGCACCGGCACTCTCTTCTTCGACATTGCAGACATACAGAACAGGCTTCGTCGTCAGCAACTGCAGCATCCGCCACGCCTTGGCATCATCGGCATCAACCGCGACCACCCGTGCGGGCCGTCCGTCTTCCAGCACTGCCTGCGCGGCCTTCAGCAGGCGCTCCTGCTGAACCGCCTCCTTGTCGCCACCGCGCACCTTGCGCACAAGGCCGGCCAGACGCTTTTCGATGCTCTCCAGATCGGCCAGCATCAGCTCGGTCTCGATCACGGCCGCATCTTCGACGGGATCGACACGTCCCTCGACATGGGTGATGTCGTCATCCTCAAAGCACCGCAGCACATGCGCAATGGCATCGCATTCACGGATGTTTGCCAGAAACTGGTTGCCCAGCCCCTCTCCCTTGGACGCGCCCTTCACCAGACCCGCGATATCGACAAAGGTCATGCGCGTCGGGATGATCTGCTTGGACCCTGCGATCCGGGCCAGCGTGTCCAGCCGCGCGTCAGGCACTGCCACATCACCGACATTCGGTTCGATCGTGCAGAACGGAAAATTCGCGGCCTGCGCCGCCGCCGTGCGCGTCAGCGCATTGAACAGGGTCGATTTACCGACGTTCGGCAGACCGACAATTCCCATCTTGAAGCCCATGACGCATCTCCTGTGACAGTGCACCCGCGCGTCTAGTCGTCCCCGGTGGCAGACTCAAGAGGTCAGGCCGCGCGATTGCGTCCCTCGTAGATCAGCAACCAGGCAAGGATGATGAACATCGGGTGGGTCAGGCCGCCCGAAAACAGCAGTGCCGGGATCCAGATGAAAAACACGATGATCCCGATGAATGGCCGACCGGCCAGCAGGATCGAGAGGGGCGGGAGCAACAAGGCGAGCAAATAATTCATGGGTCACACATAGGCCCCTCCCGCGTCATTTCACCCCCTGCCCCATTGCAAACCGCGCCCTGCACTGGCAGTAATCCGCGACCCCGCTACAGGAGCCTGCCACATGTCCCGGATCGACGCCAAATTCGCCCAGCTCCGCGCTCAGAACCGCAAGGCCTTTGTCGCCTATGTGATGGCCGGTGATCCGACCTTCGAAACCTCTCTCGAAATCGTGCAGGGTCTGCCCGGTGCCGGCGTCGACATCATCGAACTGGGGCTGCCATTCACCGACCCGATGGCTGACGGCACCACGATCCAGCTGGCCGGTCAGCGCGCTTTGGCCCAGCACATGACACTGGACAAGACACTAGAAATCGCCCGCACCCTGCGGCAGACCGACGACACCACCCCGATCGTGATGATGGGCTACTACAACCCGATCTACTCGCGCGGCGTGGATACATTTCTCGCTCAGGCCCGTGAGGCGGGGATCGACGGCCTCATCATCGTCGATCTGCCACCGGAAGAAGACGACGAACTCTGCATTCCTGCACAAAAGGCCGGGCTGAATTTCATCCGGCTCGCCACCCCCACCACAGACGACAAGCGCCTGCCAAAGGTGCTGACCAACACATCCGGTTTTGTCTACTACGTGTCGGTCACCGGCATCACCGGCACCGCCGAGGCCCAGTCCGCCGATGTCGCCCCCGAGGTCGCACGCATCAAATCGCACACTGACCTGCCCGTGATCGTGGGCTTTGGCATCAAGACGCCCGAGGCTGCGGAATCCATCGCCAGCATCGCGGACGGCGCTGTCGTAGGCTCTGCCATCGTTGAAAAAATCGGTGCCGGAGAAAGCGTCGCCGACGTGCTCGCCTTCGTCAAATCCCTGGCCGACGGCTGTCACCGCGGCTAATCCGCATCATCTTGCCAAAAATACTCCGGGGGAGGCGCAGCCGGGGGCAGCGCCCCCACCGCTAGCGTCCCAGCTTGGCCACACGTTTCAGCAGCATGTCCCGTTTGACCCGACCCAGCCGGTCAAAATACATGCGCCCCGCCAGGTGATCGATCTGGTGCTGCACGCTCGTGGCCCAGAGACTGACGAAATCGCGCTCTTCCACCGCGCCATCCGCGTTCAGGAACCGCACCGTCACCGCACGCGGACGTTTGACCACGGCACTCACACCCGGCAGGCAGGGCGAAGCCTCCTCGTGGTCCCGCAGTTCCACACTGGCGTGCAGGATCTCGGGGTTGGCCATGCGCACGGCCTGCCCGCGCGCGGTGCTGGCGTCCACGACCGCCAGCCGCAGCGGGATACCCAGCTGCACGGCGGCTAGTCCGACGCCGGGCATCGCCTCCATCACGGCGATCATGTCGTCCCAGATGCTGCGAATGTCGTCGGTGATGTCGGACACATCGGCAGCGGGTGTCCGCAGCGCCTTGTGCGGCCAGCGCACGACCGACCGGGTCACGCCTGCACCGCGTAGTCGGTGATCAAGATGCCGTCCAGATGATCGCGTTCGTGCTGCACGATGACTGCCTCCACTCCCTCGAATGTGTCGGTCTGTTCCACACCGTCCAGCCCTTGCCAGCGCAGCGTCACCCAGGCCGGGCGCGGCACGGAAACCGGCTGATCGGGGATCGACAGACAACTCTCGCTGATCGCGGCCTTGTCAGAGGACCGATCCACGATCTGCGGGTTCACGAACACCATCGGACGCGGCTCTGCATCTTTCCAGGTAGAGTCCATCACGAATACCCGCGACAGCACACCGACCTGAGGTGCCGCAAGCCCGCGCCCCGGCGCATCGTACATCGCGGCAAACATCGCATCGGTCAGGGCCCGCAGGCCGTCATCGAAATCGGCAACCGGCGTGCAAACCGCCCGCAGACCCGGATGCGGGGCCTGCAAGATCGGCATCATGCCCGCGCCCGTTCGCGTTTCAGCTTCTGCATCTTGCGCGTAATCATCTGGCGTTTCATCGACCCCAGGTAGTCGATGAACAGCTTGCCATCCAGATGGTCGATCTCGTGCTGCACACAGGTGGCCCACAGGCCACCGAACCGTTCGGACTGCGTGGCGCCCTCAAGGTCCATCCATGTGACCTCGACCTCTGCCGGGCGTTCGACATCGGCGTATTGCTCGGGGATCGACAGACAGCCTTCCTCATAGCTGCTCGTCTCCTCGCTCGCCCATGTCACGCGCGGATTGATCAGGACCATGGGGCGTGGATCCTCGCCCTCTTCCTTGACGCAATCCATGGTGATGACGCGCTGCATCACGCCGACCTGCGGCGCCGCAAGGCCGATGCCGGGCGCATCATACATGGTTTCCAGCATGTCTGCGGCCAATGTGCGCAAGGTATCGTCGACCTCGGCTACGGCGTCGGCCACTTTTTTCAGGCGCGGGTCGGGATGGATCAGAATGGGGCGTATTGTCATGCGCCCCAATTAGGGCGGGCCTGCGCGATTTGCAATATCGCCGCCCACCCGCCCATCCGTTGACCTGCACCATTTTCGTCTTGCACCCGGCGCGCCCTGCACCGAACCTGTCAACACCACAGCAAGAGGCAGTCCCATGGATTTCGACACACCGATCAACCGCCGCAACACCCACTGCGCCAAGTGGGACGCGATGGAGGACATCTACGGCGTCTCGCGCGAGGACGGGATCGCGATGTGGGTTGCCGACATGGAATTTCAGGCCCCCGACTGTATTCGCAAGGCCGTCACCGACATGGCCGATCATGGTGTATTTGGCTATTTCGGGGATGAATCCGACTACCGCGCCGCAATCTGCTGGTGGATGGCCGAACGCCATGGCTGGACCGTCGATCCCGCCCATATCTTCACTACCCATGGCCTGGTGAACGGCACGGCCATGTGCCTTGACGCATTTACGAAACCGGGCGACGGCGTGGTGCTGATGACGCCCGTCTACCATGCCTTCGCCCGCGTGATTAACGCATCCGGGCGCCGTGTCGTGGAATGCGAACTGGCCAATATCGACGGCCGCTACGAGATGGATTTCGACACCTGGGATGCCCAGATGGACGGGTCCGAACGGATGCTGATCCTTTGCTCGCCGCATAACCCCGGCGGCCGCGTCTGGACCCGCGCCGAACTGCAGGCGGTCGCCGCATTCGCCAAACGGCACGAGCTGATCCTGCTGTCGGACGAAATCCACCACGACCTGACGTTTCCGGGTCAAACCCATATTCCGATGACGCAGATCGACGGGATCGCGGACCGGCTGGTGATGATGACCTCTGCGACCAAGACGTTCAACATCGCGGGCAGTCACGGCGGGAACGTCATCATTGCCGATCCCGACCTGCGCGCGCGGTTTGCCGCGCGCATGGCAGCGCTTGGCATGTCGCCCAACAGTTTCGGACTGTTCATGACCACCGCTGCCTATTCGCCCGAAGGGGCGGCATGGGTCGATGCGCTCCGCCTCTATCTCGACGAAAATCGCCGGATCTTCGATGCAGGCGTCAACACGATTCCCGGTGTGCACAGCATGCAGCTGGAATCCACCTACCTCGCCTGGGTCGATTTTTCGGGGACAGGCATGTCCGCCGCCGATTTTACGGACCGCGTTCAGAACGACGCACAGATCGCCGCAAATCACGGCCCCACCTTCGGCAAGGGCGGCGGTCAGTTCCTGCGCTTCAACATCGGGGCACCCCGCGCACAGATCGAGGATGCGGTCAGCCGCCTGCAAAAGGCCTTTGCCGACCTACAATAGGGCGGCAGATCAGGCGCGGGTCAGCAGACCCGCAGGGGCGCGCACATCGCTTTCGAAATCCAGCGGCGCGGTCTGGCGGACCGGATGCAGCCATTTGAACCGGAAATGGCATTCGCCGTCGGTCACATCCGCGCCAAGGATCAGCGCCTGATACAGATGCCGGGCACCATCGTAGATATCGACCCGGCCGCGCAGCTTATCACAGGCACCGGCATCCAGTGCCATGCCATCCTGCCAGAACCGCAGGATGCGATAGACATCATCACCGTCGTGGACACACAGCCGTTCCCCGCGATCCAGTGACACGCGGCGAGCCTCCTGCAAACCTTTGCGGATCGCGTCTTGTAGGATGTCGTTCATGGCGCACTCCCTTGCTTGCAAAACAAGATTATGCGCTGCCGGTAAATTTCAAGTGACAAAAACCGCCGCAATGCGGCACTGCACCTGCGGCACGATTACACCGTCTTGCGCGCTCTGGGCCGCAGGACATGGGGCTTGGCCGCATCATAAAGCGCCGAATCCGGAAATCCGTGTTGCGCGCCCAACACAGGGCCGACCATGATCAGCGCCGTGCGGGTGATCTTGGCCGCGCGGACCTGTGCGTGGATATCCGACAGCGTGCCGCGCAGAATCAGTTGATCGGGCCATGACGCGCGGTAAACAACCGCCACCGGACAATCGGCACCGTAATGCGGGGTCAGTACCCGCTCGATGTCGCGCAACGCCCTGATGCCGAGGTGGATCGCAAGCGTGGTCCCGGTCCGTGCAAAATTTTCCAGGGTCTCGCCTGCGGGCATGCCGGTCGATTTCATGCTCATGCGGGTCAGGACAATGGATTGGCCGACCTCCGGCACGGTCAGTTCCGTCCCCATCGCCGCTGCTGCGGCCGCATAGGCCGGCACGCCCGGCACGATGGCATAGTCGATCCCATCCGCCTTCAGCCGGCGGATCTGTTCCGCGATGGCACCGTATAGCGACGGATCCCCCGAATGCACCCGCGCCACATCCGCGCCGCGCGCATGGGCCGCGACGATTTCCGCATGGGTCTCGTCCAGCGTCATTGGTGCCGTGTCCAGCACCCGCGCATCATCGGGTGCAATCGCCACGACCTCTTCAGGCACCAGCGAACCCGCGTACAGACACACCGGACATGCCCCGATCAACCGCGCCGCCTTCAGCGTCAGCAATTCAGGATCTCCCGGCCCTGCCCCGATGAAATAAACCGTCATGCCGCACGTCCCCGCATCATCTTGCCCAAAATACTCCCGCCGGAGGCCCGGATTTTCTGCGAAAATCCGGTCACGCCAGGTCGCCGTCGATCTTGCGGGCATAGCCGCGCGGCGTGTACATCCGCGGCCCCTCACCCAGTTGCGCCAGCCGCGAATTGCTTGACCCGACCAGCACGACCGTCAGCATGTCCACCTCGTCGACCTCCAGCGCGTCCAGCCGCCGATAGCGCACATGCTCCTCGGGCCGGCCCAATGAGGTCGCCAGCATTACCGGGGTATCCGCCGGACGGTGCTGCAACAGGATGTCCCGCGCCTCGGCCAGCAGGGTCCGCCGCGTCCGCGACACCGGATTGTAGAACGCGATCACGAAATCGCCCTCCGCCGCCGCACGCAGCCGCTGCAGGATATCGTCACGCGGCGTCAACAAATCCGACAAGGAAATCGCGCAGAAATCATGCCCCAATGGCGCACCCGCACGCGCTGCGGCCCCCTGCAATGCCGACACACCGGGCGAGGATATCACTTCGACCCGCCGCGCCGCATCTGACACGCCCATCTGGTCCGGCCCGCGGTCCAGCAGCTCGAACACCAGCGCGCCCATCGCATAGATGCCCGCATCGCCCGAACAGACAAGTGCCACGTTCTTGCCCTTGGCCGCCTGTTCCAGCGCATAGCGGCAACGGTCCTCTTCACCGCCCAGCGGGAAATCCGACCGCGCCTTGCCGACAGCCAGCGGCCCCAGCAAGTCGATATACAGACCGTAGCCGACCAGTTCCTCGGCCTCGGCCACCAGGCGCGAGACCTCTGGCGTGCGCCAAGTCGCCTGTCCCGGCCCGATCCCCACGATCGACAAACGCCCCCGCGCGGCCCCCTGCAACGCAACCAGCGGCACATCCGCCTGCGCCACCGCACAGGTTGCCATCGCCGTCTTGCGCTTTTCCACGACCAGCGCACCTGCCTCGCCGACCTGTGCCAGCGCCGCAGCCTCGCTGACCCCATGCGTGCCGACCTCGGCAAAGACCACGTCAGACGGATTGGCCAGGCGCGGGGTCTGCGCCTCCAGTTCATCAGCACCGAACAACCGCAGCGGCACGCCCAGATCCCGCGCCAGCGCGAGGATCGCAGGCTCGTCCGCCTTCAACCCGATGGTGTTGACACAGGCCACCGCCTCTGGCGCGATATCGGCGTCCGCCAGGATACCGCGGACCAGATCACCCAGTTCCGACACTGCACAATCGCGCGCGCAGCCCACGCCCAGCGCAAACCGCTGGGGGACAAAATGCAGATGATGACCGCCAAGGTCTTTCGCCGGGGCTGTCCCGCAGGTGATCGTCACGCCGTCACCCACTGGCAAATCGGCAAGCCAGGTCGCCGTTGCCGCATCCGGCCCCTTGATCCGCGCCCCACCACCCGACAGCAACGCCGCCATCGCGTCCTTGGCATCACCTGGATTGACCAGACGCCACCCCGCAGGCGGCGCATCCAGTGCCACACCCAATGCCACATCGCCCGCCGTCGTGACCGCCGACACGGCCCCCAAAGCATCCGCAATCCGCGCAGCCAGCCGGTTCGCCCCGCGATGACCACCCAGCAGCGGCACGACCACCGCGCCATCATCACTGACCGACACCACCGGCGGCTCTGCGGTCTTGTCCGCCAGCAAAGGTGCCACCGCGCGGATCAGGATTCCGCTGGCACAGACGCCGACCACCGGCACGCCGGCGGCGAACAGGTCGCGTGCATGATCCAGCGCATTGTCGAAAAATGCATCAGCCACATCAACACGGTCCACACGCCCATGCAACTTCGCGCCCAGGACGGCAGCCACCCTGTGCGCCACCGCCTCACCAGAGCGCGACAGCGCCAAAACAACAGGTTCTATAGCCACGGATCGGCCCCTTTGGTCAGCAAAATCATCGAAAAATACGGGGCCGTTTCCGGTGCCTCTGACAGCGGGCAAACCACCTCTTGGGGCAGTGAAGCGCGTTCCACATAGACCGCTGCGTCCAACAGCCCCAATCCGGCAATCACGTTGCGGATCTTGGCCAGATGCCGCCCGACTTTCATGATCGCGACACTTTCCGCACCCGCAATCCTGTCGCGCAATTCGTCCTCGGGCAGCGGGCCGGGCAACACCGTCAGACGCTCGTTGCGCGCCACCAGCGGCCGGCCCGCGCGCGCAGCACAGGCCGCGATGGATGTCACACCCGGCACCACCTCACACCGAAACCGGTCCGACAACCGCGCGAACAAATACATGAAGGACCCGTAGAAAAACGGATCACCCTCACACAGACACACCACGTCATCACCGGCCTCCAGCGCCGCCGCGATGCGTGCGGCCCCCGCATCATAGGCCGCCTGCGCGGGGGCACGCTCCACACTCATCGGCACGTCCATGACGATCTCGACCGCCGCCGGTGCAATCAGGTCCGCCGCAATCGACCGCGCAAAACTCTGACCGCCCGCCAGTGTCGGATAGGCCACAACCCGCGCGCCCTCGATCAACCGCGCTGCACGCAGCGTGATCAGATCCGGTGCCCCAGGCCCCAATCCCACACCATAAAGGACACCGCTCACGCGACGCCCCCCATATCATCTTGCCGAAAATACTCCCGCCGGAGGCACCCGACCCCACACCACAGCCTGATCATCGCTTTACCAGACTCCACTGCGTGACAGGCATCGCGGGTCGCCAGCCGGTCAGCCGGCCCACGGGCTCTGCCCGGCAAACCGACAACCGCACCAGATCACCACCGTGCCGCGCGTGCAGCGCCATCAAAACCGCTTCTGATTCCAGCGTCACCGCATTTGCGACCAATCGGCCCAGCGGCCGCAACGCGTCCCAGGCAGCGGCAAAGACGTCCTCGGACAAACCACCACCGATGAAAATCGCATCGGGTGGCGCCAATCCGTCCAATGCAGCAGGTGCAGTGCCTTCGATCAATTCCAACCGGGGCGCACCCAGGGCAAGCGCGTTCGCCCCGGCCATCGCACGCCGGTCGTCGCGCGGCTCGATCCCGATGGCGCGGGCGTAGCGGGCCGCGCGCATCCATTCGATCGCGACCGATCCCGACCCGCAGCCGATATCCCACAGCAGCGCACCGCGCATCGGCATCAACTTGGCCAGCGTCGCGGCACGTACCTCTTGTTTCGTCATCGTGCCGTCGGATTGGAACAGTGCATCATCCAGCCCCGGCACACGCGGCAAGAGGGCCGCATCAGGGGCCGCGATGCATTCCACGGCCAGCGTGTTGAACGCCGGGACCACGTGATCCCAACGCGCGGCGAGACCATCGAACCGCGCCTCGTCCTTGCCCCCCATGGCCGCCAGCACGGTCATCCGCGACTGCCCGAAACCACGCGCCGTCAGAAATTCCGCAATCTGCCCAGGCGTCTCAGCGCCCGTTGTCAGGATCAGCAGCCTTACGTCAGGCTGGATGAACGCCACCATCTGGCTCACGGGCCGCCCGTGCACGGTCAGCGTCTCGACATCAGCGAGGCTCCATCCCATGCGGGCGGCAGCCAACTGAAAGGCCGACAGCTGCGGATGATACACGATCTCGGATGGGTCGATCGCGCGCCCGATCCGCGCCCCCACCGAAAACCATAGCGGATCACCGGTCACCAGCACGACCGCCCGCCGTCCGCGCAGCCCCCGGATCGTGTCGATCATCGCATCGAACGGGGACGGCCAGCCCAGTCGTTCCGCGGTAATCCCGTCAGATAACGCGTGGTGACGCTCTCCGCCCAGGATCACCTCTGCGGCCTCGACGACGGCACGGGTCGCAGGCACCAGCCCATCGAGACCGTCCTCGCCGATCCCCACGATATGCAGCCAAGGCGTATTCATCGGGGGCCCCGGATTTTCTGCGAAAATCCGGTCCAAATTTTCGCAGAAAATTTGGCGTCGCTCATGTTGCGTCCTCCGGCAAACCAGCGGCCAAGGCATTCACCGCAGCTGATGCCATCGCAGATCCGCCCCGTCGCCCGCGCAGCGCGATATACGCGCAACCCCGTGGATTTGCGACCAGCTCTGCCTTTGATTCCGCGGCACCGACGAACCCGACTGGAAACCCGAGGATCACAGCCGGTTTCGGCCCACCTGCGTCGATCCGTTCCAGCAGGTGAAACAGCGCCGTGGGCGCATTGCCGATGGCGACCACAGCGCCCGCCAGATCCGCATCCCACAAATCAACGGCCGCCGCCGAGCGTGTATTGCCGATTTCTTGTGCCAGCGCAGGCACGCGATCGTCGTTCAATGTCACGATAACCCGGTTTCGGGCTGGCAGATAACGGCGAATAATACCCGCGCCGACCATTTCGCAATCGCACAGGATCGGTGCACCTGCCGCCAGCGCCGCAGCACCCGCCTCTGCCGCATCGGCTGAAAACGCCAGCCTATCCGCGATCTCGACCATGCCGCAGGCATGGATCAGCCGCGTCATCACCGGTAGCATGCCGGGCGGGAATCGATCCAGACGTGCCTCGGCACGCACGGTGGCAAAGCTTTGCGCGTAGATCGCCTTGGGGTCTTTTTCGTAGGGTCTCACGGGCAGACGCCTTTGCGGGAACGAGAGGGCGGACCCTCCGGGGGGAGTATTTTCGGCAAGATGAAGCGCGGATCAGGATTTACGGGTCTTGCGCGCGCTTTCGGGGCCGTGGGGATGATGGGCATGCGGATAGACCGGATGGGCGTGATCGTGGTCGTGATGGTGATGATGCCCGTGTCCGTGCTTGTGGTCGTGATCGTGGCTGTGGTCATGCTGTGCCTCCAGCCTGCACAGGCCAGTGCAGAACGTGTCGCACAGGCTGCAATCGGCGACGTTCGATCCCGGTGCGGATGCGCCTTGTCCCTCGACGTGGTGGTGGTGGCTTTCCTGCACGGCACCGACCTCGCTCTCGAAGCCAAGCACCTGTGTGCGGTACTTGCACAGCACGCACAGCGCAGGCGGCACGTCGCCAAAGGCCGGATGGGTGCGGTCGGCCGCACTGATACGGCGGGTTTCACCCTTGGCCATGGCCAGCACCTGGTTGCGGTAGCCGCAGACGCCGCAATTGGGCGGCGGATTTGCACCCGCCTGTTCCCTGATGCGTTCCGCAAAGGTTTCGAGGACCTTGGGATGATCACCCAGATAACCCGCCTTGACGAATTGCACGTCGGGGTGTTCCGCAGCGACGCGGTCGGTAAAGCCATAGATCCGATCGATCAGGATGCCCGAGAACAGGAAATACGGGAATACGATGACCCGTTTGTAGGGTAGCCGCACCACGTGTTGCAGGCAGGGCTCCACCAGCGGGAAGGTCACGCCGGAATAACCGACCTCGTGCCAGCCGAAACCCATGCCCTCGGCCAGCATACGCGCGATTTTCGCCACGTTGCCGTTGGCATCGGGGTCGGATGCGCCGCGACCGATCACCACGAGGCAGGTATCATGCAGCGACAGCGCACCGTGTTTGGCATTGGCGCGATCCACAGCCTCCTGGACGCGCCCTGCCGCGGCGGCGATCATCTTGGGGTCGACGCCCAATTCGCGGCCGTAGTTCACCGTCACACCGTGCTGGGCGGCATAGGTGTTCAGCACCGTCGGGATATCGTTTTTCGCATGCATCGCGGCGAACAGCATGCCCGGCACGGCCAGAATGCGATCACACCCGGCCGCGCGCAGACGGTCCAGACCGTCACGGATCACGGGGTTCGCAAATTCCAGATAGCCATAATCACACAGCCAGTCGTCAGGCAGATAGGCCGGCAGCTTTTGCGCCAGTGTCGCGAATTCATCCACCGCCGACTGACTGCGCGAGCCATGCCCGCAGATCATCACACCAGTTTTCATGCGGGCTGTTCCTCGGACTTTGGCGTGGCCTTCTTTTCACGGGTCTTGCGTCCCTTGAGCGCGCCCAGAAGGGCGGCCAGACCGGCAGCGCCCAGCGCAATCCCCGCGACCCAGTGATTATGCCCCGCCGCATCCACGATGTGTCCGGGATGTGCGGCAGCCGTCGTGCCGGTGAGGATCAGTGTGACGGTCAAAAGGCGCATGGCGGTCTCCGGGCGTGTGTCATGGACCAGAGCTTTTGCATGACGATGCAGCGTCACAGTCCCCGTCAGGGTCGACCGCTTGGCCACCAACCGCTCTGGCCCCGTTTGGGGCTTCGTCGGGAATGCGTATAGGGTGCCACGCGCAGCGCTGCAATGCGTCGTCCGACATCTTGCGTCACTCTGCGACAGGCTGACCGGATGAGCCACTGCCGCAATCCATGCACAGGTCCTGCGCGTGAGGCAGGGTTTGGCAGTCAGGCAGACTGCCCTAGGTGTAGTACCAGCATAAAAGGGAGAGACATCATGGGCCTGCTGGTCGATGGAGAATGGCAAGACAAATGGTACGACACGTCAGAGACGGGCGGCAAGTTCGAGCGTAAGGAATCCACGTTCCGCAACTGGGTAACCGCCGATGGCAGCGCCGGTCCGACCGGCAAGGGCGGGTTCAAGGCGGAAAGCGGACGCTATCATCTCTACGTGTCCTATGCCTGCCCTTGGGCGCATCGCACATTGGTGTTCCGGCAGCTGAAATCGCTCAGTGCGCATATCGACGTGTCGGTGGTGCACCCGCACATGCTGGGTGACGGCTGGACCCTGGATGACAGCTACCCGGGGGCAACCGGGGACGCATTGTTCGGCCTCGATTACATGCGCGAGGTCTATTTGCGCGACACCCCCGACATGACCGGCCGCGTGACCGTGCCCGTCCTCTGGGACAAGGCGCAAGGGATGATCGTCAGCAACGAATCGTCGGAAATCATCCGAATGTTCAACAGCGCCTTTGACGGGATCACCGGCAATACCGACGACTACTGGCCAGCCGATCTGCGCGACGCCATCGCCCCCGTGAACGACCGCATCTACGACACGGTCAACAACGGTGTTTACAAATCCGGCTTTGCCACGACGCAATCTGCCTATGACGATGCGATTACCCCCCTGTTCGACAGCCTCGACTGGCTCGAAGATCGGCTGTCGCAGCAGCGCTACCTGATGGGCGAGCGCATAACCGAGGCCGACTGGCGGCTGTGGACGACGCTTGTTCGGTTCGACAACGTCTATGCGACACATTTCAAATGCAACAGGCGCAGGATCGTCGATTACCCGAACCTCTGGGCCTATACCCGCGAATTATACCAGTGGGATACACCGGACGGACCCGTGTCCGACACGGTCAACATGGATCACATCACGCAGCATTACTACTACAGTCACGACACGATCAATCCGCACCGGATCGTGCCGATCAACCCTTGGCCGGACTTTGCGACACCGCATCAGCGGGGCTGACACCGCTTCCGTAATGCCGGACGATCTGGGCCAGGTCGTCCGGCGGGGTTGTTGACTGGACCATCATCCGGGCATTGCCGCTAAAGGCAAAGATCGACCCATCCGAAAAGAACCGGCCACTGGTGACGAACACGACATTGGCACGCGGATGGCGCAACGACGCGACATCCGCGACCGCCAGTGCCGACCCGTTGTCCTGTTCGAGGTTGATCACGATGACATCGAAACCGCCCGCCTCCAGTGCGGTGACCGCAGCAGGGGCCGTGGCTGTCAGCACGACATCGATGTCCAGATGTTCCAGATGACGCGCCCACAGCTGCCCCAGATCGGCATCCGGTTCGACAATCAACGCCCGCGTGTTCCGTCCCGCATGTCCCATGCGACAAAGCTAGAGCTTTTGCCTGTGCCCGACGAGGCGATGCATCAAACTTGCGCTATTTCCCGCCTTGGAACCGGGGAAACCCGCCGGCCCGCAACCCTGAGGTGATTCCCGGCCATCGATGCAGCCCTGCCGCTTTCGCGCAACGGGATGGCCGTCAATGACCAGATGTGCCCGGTTGCGACCCTTGTATCCGTGCCTGAAATTCGGTTGATAGACGCCAACCCAACGAGGCACGCGACCATGACAACCTGGATTACCGTCTGCGACACCTGCAAGCGCGACGACTGGAACGCCGCCAGCGGCGCACCAACCGACGGCGAGACACTGGCCGCACTGGTCGAGGCCGCCGCCGCGGACACCGCGGTGCGTACCCGCCGCGTGTCCTGCCTGATGGGCTGCGCGCATGGCTGCAATGTCGCGGTGCAGGCACGGGGCAAGCTGAATTACACCCTCGGCCGGTTCGAGGCCACACCCGAGGCTGCCGAAGGCATCGTCGCCTATGCCGCCAAACACGCGGACAGCAGCAACGGCCAGGTGCCCTACCGCGAATGGCCCACAGCGATCAAAGGTCACTTTGTCACCCGCCACCCGCCACTGCCGGACGACCAATGACGACACCGCGCGATCACGGCGGTGGGCTGGATGCGGCCATCGCCCGCTTTGGCGGCAGACGCGCCGACTGGCTGGACCTGTCCACAGGCATCAATCCCGTGCCCTATCCGGTGCCGGTCCTGCCCGCCGCCGACTGGGCCGACCTGCCCGACAGTGCCGCCCGGCAACGGCTCGAGGACAGCGCACGCGCGTTCTGGCGCATCCCCGATGCGGCCGCCGTTCTGGCGACGCCGGGTGCATCCGCCCCGATCGCGCAACTGCCGCGTCTGCGGCCCCCCGGTCAGGTCGCGATCCCCGGCCCCACCTACAATGAACACGGTGCCGCCTTTCGCGCGGCGGGCTGGACGCTGGCCGATGACGCAGCCGACGCGCTGGTCGCCGTGCACCCCAACAACCCCGACGGGCTGACCTGGACACCCGTCGAGGCCAACGCCCCCTTTTGCATCATCGACGAAAGCTTTTGCGACACCATGCCGGATGAATCGCTGGTCGCACTGACCACCCGGCCCGGCACCATCGTGCTCAAGAGCTTTGGCAAATTCTGGGGCCTCGCCGGTTTGCGACTGGGCTTTGCCATCGGTGATCCTGCGATCATCGCGGACTTGCGCGACGCCATCGGTCCCTGGCCTGTCTCTGGACCGGCCCTGCGCATCGGCGCAGAGGCGCTGTCCGACCCGCAGTGGGCAGATGAAACCAATGCCCGCCTGACCGCCGACGCCGCCCGCCTGGACGCATTGATGACCAAACAAGGGACCGAGGTGATCGGCGGCACCAGCCTGTTTCGCCTCTACCGCGTGGCTGACGCGCAGGCAGCCCAGGACCATCTGGCACAGCACAAGATCTGGTCGCGCGTCTTTCCCTACGCCGACGACTGGCTGCGCCTCGGACTGCCGGCACCCGACCGCTGGGACCAGATCGAGGGCGCCTTTTGACCCTTCTTTTGGGGATGTTGCTGGATGCGCTGCTGGGCGAACCGCGCTGGCTGTGGTCCCGACTGCCACATCCCGCCGTCCTGATGGGCCGCGCCGTGGGCTGGATCGACACCCGGTTCAACACAGGCGACAGGCGCAAACGAAACGGCACGCTTGGCCTTGCCGCGCTATGCCTTGGCGCGGCCCTGCTCGGTCTCGCCCTGATGGCCGTCCCCGGTTCTTGGGTCGATGTCATCGTGCTGGCGATCCTGCTCGCACAGCGCAGCCTCGTTGATCACGTGCGCGCCGTCGCAACCGGCCTGCGCGCGGGACTGGCGCAGGGCCGCGCGGCCGTCGCCATGATCGTGGGCCGTGAAACGGCGACCCTGTCCGAATCCGCCACCGCCCGCGCCGCCATCGAATCCGCCGCCGAAAACCTGTCCGATGGCGTCGTAGCCCCCGCATTCTGGTTCGCCGTGGCAGGCCTGCCCGGCTTGCTGGTCTACAAGATCACCAACACCGCCGATTCCATGATCGGCTACCGCACGCCCAAATACGCAGATTTCGGCTGGGCCGCCGCCCGTTTTGACGATGTGCTGAACTGGGTGCCCGCCCGCCTGACCGCGGCCCTCATCTGGGCCACGACCCCCAGCCGCCGCAGCATCGCACCCATCATCGCCGAGGCCCCGCTGCACCGGTCCCCCAACGCAGGCTGGCCAGAGGCCGCGATGGCCCACGTGCTGGGCATCGCGCTGTCAGGTCCGCGCAGCTATGACGGTGCGCTGCGCGACTACCCCTTCGTGAACCCTGACGGCCGGCACCTGATCGGTCCGCCCGATATCGACCGGGCCTGCCGGACGCTGTGGCTGACATGGGGATTGGCGGTTTTCGCCACTGTGATCGTGGCGCTGTTTTAAGCGGCCCCGCGCTTTGCTAATCAGGGTCCAACAACCAAAGGACCGAACCCATGCGCCACGCCCTGCTTGCCCTGACTTGCCTTGCCACCCCGCTCACAGCCCAGGAATGCGGCGGGTCCATCGACAGTTTCCGTCAGGGCGTTCTGGCAGAGGCTACAGCCGCCGGCCTCGACCCGCAGGCGGCGCGTGATTTCCTGAACACCGCCAGCATCGACCAGTCGGTGCTGAACGCCGACCGCGCACAGGGCGTGTTCCAGCTTGATTTCGTCACATTCTCGCGCCGCCTAATCAGCGCCAGCCGCCTGCAAAACGCGCAGGTTTACGGTGACCGCTATGACGGAATCTTTGACGATATCGAGGCGCGTTTCGGCATCCCGCGCGGTGTGCTGCTGGCGTTCTGGGCGTTCGAGACTGACTTTGGCCAGATTCAGGGTGATTTCAACACCCGCGACGCGCTGTTCACCCTCGCCCACGACTGCCGCCGGCCAGAGCTTTTCCGCCCAGAACTGATCGCCGCGATCGAACTCTATCAGCGTGGTGACTTTCCGCTGAACACCACGGGCGCCTGGGCCGGTGAAATCGGTCAGGTCCAGATGCTGCCGCGCGACATCATCGAAAACGGTGTCGACGGTGACGGCGACGGTCACGTCACGCTAAAGACATCCGCCCCTGACGCGCTGATGTCGGCGGCAACCCTTCTGGCCGATCTGGGCTGGGTGCCGAACCAGCCCGCCTTGCAGGAAATCACCGTGCCCGCCGGGCTGGACTGGACCCTGACAGGTCTGGACAAGGAAATGACCGTCGATCAATGGCGTGCCTTGGGCGTCGACATCCGCAACGGTGCCGCCCCCGCTGGCAGCCTGCCTGCCTCGGTCCTGTTGCCGATGGGGCGCAACGGGCCTGCGTTCTTTGCCTATCCGAACTTCCGCGTCTATTTCGAATGGAACCAGTCGCTGACCTACGTGCTGACGGCCGCCTATTTCGCGACCCGAATCAATGGCGCGCCGGTCTATGACGCCGGCAACGCGGACCCCGGCCTGTCAGGCGACCAGATGGTGCAGTTGCAAGAGCGGCTTCAGGCGCTGGGCTACGACGTGGGCGGTGCCGATGGCATCCTGGGCGAAAAGACCCGAGAGGCGGTTCAGCAGGAACAGGCGCGTCGCGGCCTGCCTGCCGACGCCTGGCCCACGCTGGATTTGCTGAACGCGCTCTAGCGTCCAGACACAACATCTGCGGTGTTAACCCGGCGCGCGCCACATAAATCTATGTTTTCGTTACATAATATGTTTCGCATGCGAAACATCACGGAATCGACATATATCCCGCCCGCCGCTTTGCCCTATGCGGGGCGGCGCGGGCGGGTTAGGGCCTGTGCATGACAGATCACCGCTTCGAAATATTCCTCTCTGCCCCGCCCGGGCTTGAACACGCCGTCCGGGCCGAGGCCCGCGCCGCAGGCTTTGCCGATGCCGTCACCGTGCCGGGTGGCGTGACGTTTCAGGGCGATTGGACCGACGTCTGGCGCGCGAACCTTGACTTGCGCGGCACGGGTCGCGTGCTGGTGCGGATCGGGTCATTTCTGGCGTTTCACCTCGCACAGTTGGACAAACGCGCCCGCAAATTTCCCTGGTCTGACTATCTGCGCCCCGACGTTCCCGTCCGGGTCGAGGTCGCAACCGACAAACGGTCCAAGATCTACCACGGCCGCGCCGCGACCCAACGCATCGAAACCGCCCTGAAAGAAGAGCTTGGCACCACCATTTCCGCCGATGCCCCGGTCACGCTCAAGGTGCGGATTGCGGACAACACCGTCACCTTCAGCATCGATACCAGCGGCGAGAGCCTGCACAAACGCGGGCACAAGGAATGGGTCGGCAAGGCCCCGATGCGCGAAACGCTCGCCGCACTCTTTCTAGCCGAATGCGGCTATCAGGGAACGGAATCCGTCATCGATCCGATGTGTGGATCAGGGACATTCGTGATCGAGGCGGCAGAGATTGCCGCAGGCCTGCAACCGGGTCGCAGCCGGGCATTCGCGTTTCAGCATCTTGCAACCTACGACCCCGCTGCGTTCGCCGCGCTGAAACGCAATTCGGCTGCGTCGCAGGATCTGCATTTCCATGGCTCTGACCGCGACACCGGTGCTGTCGGCATGGCTGCGAAAAACGCTGCCCGCGCTGGTGTCGCGGATCACGCGACATTCACCCACCACGCCGTCAGCGACCTGCAACGCCCCGACGGGCCGCCGGGGCTGGTCATGGTGAACCCACCTTACGGTGCGCGGATCGGGAACAAGAAGCTGCTCTACCCGCTTTACGGGGCCTTGGGCAAAACGCTGCTGGACCGGTTCAGCGGCTGGCGCGTCGGTATCGTCACCAGCGAGGCATCACTGGCCAGCGCGACCGGCCTGCCGTTCACCCCGACGCGGATTACCGTGCCGCATGGCGGCCTGCGCATCACGCTGCATCGCACAGACCCGTTACCATGATCGCGGCCAAAACCTGATCGGGTGTTGCGTCGATATCGACCGTCACGGCGTGTTCGTCGCTGCCGGGTGGTTCCAGCGCCTCGCACTGGCTGTCCAACAAATCCGCTGGCATGAAATGATCGGGCCGCGATGACACACGGTCCAGCAGCACCGCCCTGTCGCCTGCCAGATGGACAAAACAAACCGTACCTGCGGCAGCCCTGATCCGGTCGCGGTAGATGCGTTTCAGCGCCGAACAGGCGATGACCCGATCGCAGGCGGCAAGGGCCTCTCCCACGGCATCCAGCCAAGGTGCACGGTCGGCATCGTTCAATGGCTTGCCATCCGACATCTTGGCAATGTTCGCGGGGGGATGCAGGTCATCGCCGTCCAGAAACGGCAGACCGATTTCATCGGCCAGCATCTCGCCGATCAGGCTCTTGCCGCAGCCAGATACCCCCATGACGATAATCTTCATGGCGCGTCCCCTGTTCCCACGTCTGCCGCCGCGATGGCTGTCGCCTTGAGGATGGCATGCACCTCTTGTCCGACGCGCAGTCCCATTGCGCGGGCGGACCGGCGGGTGATCCGCGCGAGCAGGCGGTCGGTGCCACAGGTCAGCGACACGGCAACGCCCGGTCCCTGCCCCTCGATCAGCGTGGCGATCCGACAGGTCAGCACGTTCAGCGCACTGATGCCGATGGGGGCCTGCGTCGACAGGATCACATCCTGCGCCGGAACCCGCAGACGGACCTGCGCGCCCAAGGCCCCCAACCGTCCCGGCAAGGTCAGCGTGGCAGACGACAGCGCGACCTGCGTCAGGTCATCGTCCGCGTCAAAGGCCTGCACGCGCCCGGTCAGCACCGCACCCGCGTCGCGCACGCCAACAATTGGAACGGCCTGTGGATCCGACAGCACCTCTGCCACAGGACCCGCGCGGACCACGCGGCCTGCGTCCATGATGACAAGGGTGCGGGACAGGCGGGCGACCTCTGACATGTCGTGACTGACATATAGGATCGGAACCTGCGACCGATCCCGCAGACGTTCGAGATAGCCCATCACCTCTGCCTTGCGCGGGGTGTCGAGGGCTGCGAGCGGTTCATCCATCAACAGCAGTTGCGGGTTGCTCATCAGCGCACGGCCGAGGGCCACGCGGGATGTTTCACCACCCGAAAGTTTCGCAGGGCGGCGGTCCAGCAACGCACCCAGCCCCAGCATGTCGATCACGGCGTCCCGGTCATGGGTGCCGCCGTAGGCGAGGTTCTGGGCCACACTCAGATGCGGGAAAAGCCGCGCATCCTGAAAGACATAGCCGATCCGCCGCCGCCTGACCGGCACCTGTGTCAGGTCCGTCCCGTCGATGCGCACATGGCCCGCGTCGGGTCGCAGCAATCCGGCAACCACGTTGATCAGACTGGTTTTTCCCGACCCCGACCGGCCAAAGATTGCCGTAATTCCGCCGGGTGCCGCAAATTGCGCGTCCAGCGTGAAATCACCCAGCCGTTTTTGGACCGCGACGTCGATCATCCTCTGATCCGCCGCTGCATCCGGCGCGACAGCGCCTCGGCCAGCGCCAATGTGCCCAGCGCCAGAACGATGGAGATGGTCACCAGAACCGCCACAGCCCCATCGCTGCCCGGCACCTGCAACAGCCCGTAGATCGCCGTCGGGATTGTTTGCGTCTGGCCGGGGATCGCGGCGACGAATGTGATGGTGGCACCGAATTCGCCCAGCGCCTTGGCAAAGCCCAGCACCGCCCCTGCCAGCACGGCCGGACCGATCAGCGGCAGGGTTACGGTTGCGAAAATGCGGGTGCGGCTGGCGCCGAGGGTCGCGGCGGCATCCTCGAGCCCGGGATCGACGGCGTCGAACCCTAAACGGATCGCGCGGACCACCAAGGGAAACGCCATGATTGCAGCGGCGAGTGCGGCCCCCGTCCAGCGGAATGCCAGCGTGACGCCCAGCGTGTCGCGCAACCAGCCGCCGATGGGGCCCTGGGTGCCGAACAGGATCAGCAGCAGATAGCCCGTGACGACGGGCGGCAGCACCAGCGGCAGATGCACCAGCCCGTTCAGCAGGCCCCGCCCCCAGAATTGTTTGCGCGCCAGCAACCATGCGACGGCGATGGCCAGCGGCAGGCTGCATAGTGTGGCAACTGCGGCGATGCGCAGTGACAGCAGGACAGCCCCCCAGGTGGCTGGATCAAGGCCCAGCGTCACGGCTGGCCCGCGGGCAGGAACCCGGCCCCGACAAAGGCGGTCAGACCCTGGGGTGACTGCAACGCAAGCAAGAGAGCCTGTGCTGCATCCTCGTTTTCACCCCGGACAACCGCGGCCTGATACAGGATCGGTGCGTGGCTACCTTGCGGGAAACGGGCGACCACCTTGAGCGTCGGTTCAACCCGCGCATCCGTGGCATAGACGAGGCCGAGTGGTGCCTCTCCGCGTGCGACGAGGGCCAGCGCGCTGCGCACGGAATCGGTTTCGGCAAGGCGGTTTGAAACGGCGTCCCAGAGGTCGAGCGATATGAGTGCCTGACGTCCGTAGATCCCTGCCGGAACCGATGCCGTGAGGCCAATGGCAAGGCGTCCATCGGGGCCGAGGGCATCGGTCAACGCGCCGGGGGTCAGGTCCAGTGCAGGCGTTTCTTGTGGCGCGACAAGGACGATTTCGTTCGACAGCAGGTCCACGCGGCTGCCGGGCAACAGCGCGTCGTCCTGTTCCAGCGCGTCCATCCAGTCGGGATGGGCAAGGACCACCAGATCGGCTGGCGCGCCCGCCATGACCTGCCGCGCCAGCGTGCCGCTGCCTGCGTAGGTCACTGTCACATCCGGCTGGGTCAGGGCGATCTGGTCCAGCGGCTCCTTGAGGCTGGCGGCGGCAAAGACTGTGACACCCTGCGCCGCGGTCAGGCCGGGCAGAAGCGACAGGAGCAAGGCAAAGATGTATTTCATGCGGCGACTATCCTGTCTGTCCGGCGCGGGGGCAAGGTGGCATCACGCCCAAGCCCGTAGCCGCCCGGTCAGCAGCGCTACGGCATCGCGGGTTTGGGTGTGAACCGGCGCATGACGCGGTGCGTCGCGCAGCGTGGTGATCCAGTGGTCCGGCGGCACCTTGACCCTGCGCTGCCCTTCCCACCGCAAGGCGGACAGGACGTTTTGCGCCGCGATTGGCAGGGTGTCGGGGATGGCGTGACCATTCAGGATCGCCCAATTCCCTGTCCATAGCCGGCCAACCGACCACGGGTTGTAGCCACCGCCGCCCAGCACCATAAGACGCGGCGCAAGTGGTTTGATCGCCCGCAACACGTCCCAATGCGCGTTGTTCGACAGCGACAGGCGCGATTGCGGGTCCTCGTCCACCGCGTCGGCCCCGCATTGCAGGACGATGGCGTCGGGGCGGAATGCGGTCAGCGCGGGCAGAATGACGGCGTCGCGCACCAATGCCATGTCGTCGTCGCGCGCGCCGCGCGGCAGGGGGACGTTGAACAGATTGCCCGCGCCCGTATCGTCCAGCGCGCCGGTGCGCGGCCAGCGACCATCCTCGTGCGTGGAAATCAGCAGCGTGTCGGGGTCATCGCGGAATGCATGGTCGACCCCGTCGCAGTGATGTGCGTCGATGTCGATATAGGCGACCCGGCGCGCGCCGCTGCGCCGGACCGATTGGATGCCCAGCACCGGATCGTTGAGATAGCAGAACCCGCCCGCCCGGTCGGGAAACCCGTGGTGCGTGCCGCCTGCGGGCGTGAACACGGTGCCGCCGTCGCGCAACAGCTCTCCGGCCAGCATGGCGGCCCCGGCAGAGGTGGCGGGCCTGCGCCACATTTCGGGGAATACCGGGTTGTTGGATGTGCCCAGCGCATGACGGGCGCGGACAGCATCGGTGACGGATTGGTCGGCCTCGGCCCGTTGCAGGGCTGCGATGTATTCGGGCGTATGAAAGGACAGCAAGGCGGCGGGTTTGGCGCGCGGAGAGTTCAGGTATTGATCGGCGGGCAACCACCCCATTGCGCGGCACATGTCCATCACCGTGGACACGCGCGGCACCCGCAGCGGGTGGAACGGTCCGTAGGACGAATGGCGGTAGATCTCGGACCCGATGAAGACTGGTTGGTGCATGGCCTGTTACCTAGTGGCGACAGACCGGATCGCCACCATCGCACGACAGGCATTTGCATGCGACGCCGGACGGCTTAGATGAATGTCATCACACAAGGGACCGCGCCGGTGATCCGTTACAGTCTGATATGCGACAATGACCACAGCTTTGACAGTTGGTTTGCCAATGCGCAGGCCTATGACAGCCTGTCCAGTTCCGGGCATCTGTCCTGTGCGACCTGTGGATCGACCCGCGTCAAAAAGGCGCTGATGGCGCCCAAGGTGCAAGCCAAGATCAGTGACCCTGCCCCGCTGGAAAAGCTGCGCAAACATGTCGAGAGCACGGCGACCTATGTCGGTGGATCATTCGCCAAGGAAGCCCGTGCGCAACACGACGGCAGCGCCCCCGAACGCCCTATCTACGGCGAGGCGACGGGTGAAGAGGTCCGCGCATTGATCGCAGACGAGGTGCCGGTCCTGCCGCTGCCGTTCCGGTCGCGCAAAACCACGAACTAGGGAGACAGCCATGACCACATTGATCACGGGGGCCAATCGCGGCATCGGACGTGCCTTGCTGGATGCCATGCTGGCAGACGGGCGGGATGTTCTGGGCACGCATCGCGACGCAGCAAACGGACCGTTCCTGCAGCTGGACGTGACCGAACCGGACAGCCAGTGCGATCTGGCGGGCACGCTGGGTGACCGTGGGCTGGATCTGCTGGTGTGCAACGCGGGCGTGCTGCTGGACGGCGACGAGGCGCTGGATCACGGATATAGGCCTGACATCTGGGCGCAGTCCTTTGCGGTGAATGTCATGGGTGTCTTTCTGACGGTGCAGGCCGTGCTGCCGCATCTGCGCCGGGCGGGCGGCAAAATCGCGATCATTTCGTCGCAACTGGGTTCAAACACGCTGGCCACCGGGGACCGCTATGCCTACCGCGCGTCCAAGGCGGCGGCGCTGAACCTGGGGCGCAATCTGGCGCATGACCTGGCCCCCGAGGGGATCGCCGTCGGCATCTATCACCCCGGTTGGGTGCAGACAGACATGGGCGGGGCCACGGCGGCAATCACACCAGAGGAATCCGCTACCGGGTTGATCAGACGATTTGCCGCGCTGTCGCTGGACACAACGGGCGAATTTCTGACCTGGGACGGCCAAACCCACCCGCTTTGACGGCGATACGCATTGCCCTTGGGCCGGTGCTGGCTTAAAGCGCCTGTCGGAACAGAATGGGGACCAATCATGCCCACCCTCGTGATGAAATTCGGCGGCACTTCGGTCGCGAACCTCGACCGCATCGCGCGGGCGTCCAAACGCGTGGCACTCGAGGTGGCCAATGGCTATAACGTGATCGTCGTTGTATCGGCCATGTCGGGCAAGACGAACGAACTGGTGGGCTGGGTCAACGAAACCTCGCCACTGTATGACGCACGTGAATACGATGCGGTCGTGTCGTCGGGCGAAAACGTCACCGCCGGTCTGATGGCGCTGCGGTTGCAGGAAATGGATATTCCCGCACGGTCGTGGCAGGGCTGGCAGGTGCCGGTGCAGACCACATCCGCGCACGCCAACGCCCGGATCGAGGCAATCCCGACCGACAACATCGAGGCGAAATTCGCCGACGGCATGAAGGTCGCGGTCGTCGCAGGGTTTCAGGGGATCAGCCCCGAGGGCCGGATCACCACACTGGGGCGTGGCGGGTCGGACACCACTGCTGTCGCATTTGCCGCCGCATTTGGTGCGGAACGCTGCGATATCTACACGGACGTAGACGGCGTCTATACCACCGACCCGCGCATCACGAGCAAGGCGCGCAAACTGGACCGCATCGCGTTCGAGGAGATGCTGGAACTGGCATCCCTGGGGGCCAAGGTGTTGCAGACCCGTTCGGTCGAACTAGCGATGCGCTACCGCGTGAAACTGCGGGTGCTGTCCAGTTTCGAGGAACCATCAGATCAAGCGGGCACGCTGGTGTGCGCCGAGGAGGACATCATGGAAAACAACGTCGTGGCCGGTGTGGCCTATTCCCGTGACGAGGCAAAGATGACCCTGATTTCGGTCGCTGACCGCCCCGGCATCGCCGCCGCCATCTTTGGCCCGCTGGCTGATGCCGGTGTGAACGTCGACATGATCGTGCAGAACATCTCGGAGGAAGGGCGCACGGACATGACGTTCTCTTGTCCCTTTGACCAGGTGAAACGTGCGCAAAAGGCGATGGAAGACGCCAAGGCGTCAGGGTCGATCAATTTCCATGATCTGGTCGCCGACGAAGGCGTCGCCAAGGTCAGTATCGTGGGCATCGGCATGCGGTCCCACGCCGGTGTCGCCGCCAAGATGTTCGCAACGCTGCGTGACGAAGGCATCAACATCAAGGTCATCACGACCTCGGAAATCAAGGTCAGCGTGCTGATCGACCGCAAATACATGGAACTGGCCGTGCAGGCGCTGCACGATGCGTTCGAGCTGGAAAAAGCAGCCTGATCCATCAGCGCCGGATTTGCAGATGACGCGTCGCGATCGGGAGATCGCGGCGCGTTTTTCTTTGCTTCGCGCCGTGTGATCAGCGACGCTGCCGCAAAACGGATCAGTAGCAGGCGGGGGGCGGCATGCCGAACGGCCGATCGGAAAAACCCAGCGCGCTGACGCAGGCGGTCACCCGTGACGTGCTGGCGTTGCTGGAGGGGGTGCCTGACGCAGGACGGCTGGAGCAGGCACTGCGGCATCTGGCGAAATGGCGCGCAAGGTTGATCCAGAACACGCTGACTGCCCGTGAGGGATGCAACGTGCTGTCCGGTCCGTTCGAGGGTCTGATCTATGACACCCAAGCAACCGAAGGCGCAGGCGTGGCGCGGTTGATCGGGTGCTACGAGGCATCGCTTGCACCGGTTTTCGAGCAGATCATCGCACAGTCCTATCCGCTGGTCGTCGATGTGGGCTGTGCAGAGGGTTATTACGCCATAGGCCTTGCGCGGCAGATGCCGGATACGCGGGTCATGGCCTGCGACAGCAATCCAGGTGCACGGGCCGCCTGCGCGGCGCTGGCCCGTCGCAACGGGGTCGACGGGCGGGTCACGGTTCATGGCACGCTGGACCATGCCGATCTTGCGGTCTGTGCAGACCAGCGCACGCTGATCCTGTGCGATATAGAAGGGGCCGAGGCGGTGCTGCTGGACCCCGCACGGGCCCCGGCGCTGACCCATGCCGATATCCTGGTCGAGGTGCACGATTGTTTCACCCCCGGCCTGTCGGACGAGATGACGCAGCGTTTTGCCCGGACCCACAGCGTGCAGCGGATCGGGCGCAGCGCTGACACGGCCGCCCTGCCCGACTGGATGGAACAGCTGTCCGACCTTGATCGTCTGTTGTGCCTTTGGGAATGGCGCATTGGCCCGACGCCCTGGCTGTGGATGCAGTCGCGCAATCCACGATGATACAAATGCCCGTTCACCGTTCCCCGACGGACGGATTCGCCCAAAGCGCTGGCACAGACTGGATGCACCGGACCTTTGACCTTCCCCCGCCCCCACGCAATCGCCTATAGGTGGTCCGAATTTGTTTGGGGGCTGCATGCCGGAGCGCGTTGAATCAGAGAGCCGCAAGCTGCTGGAACGGTTGCGTCATGCGCTGGCCGAGGGTGGCGAGGGACAGGAACGGCTGGACAAGATCGTTGGTCTGATCGCCAGTTCGATGCAGACCGAGGTCTGTTCGATCTATCTGTTCCGGGACAACGAGACACTGGAACTGTGCGCCACACAGGGTCTGGCCGAGGAATCCGTGCACAAGACCCGGCTGCGGCTGGGCGAGGGTCTGGTCGGTCGCGTGGCGCGGACCCGGCGGGTCATCAATGCCGCCGACGCCCCCAGCGCGCGCGGTTTCCGCTATATGCCCGAAACCGGCGAAGAACGGTATTCGTCGTTCTGCGGCGTGCCCATTCAGCGGCTGGGCGATGCGCTGGGCGTGCTGGTCGTGCAATCCAAGGACGCCCGCGAATTCAGTGCCGACGAGGTTTACGCGCTGGAAGTCGTGGCCATGGTGCTGGCCGAGATGACCGAACTGGGCGCATTCATCGGTGAAGGTGCGGCCCTGTCCGCACGGCACCAGAACCCGGTGCTGTTCCGCGGGTCGATCGCACAAGAGGGCGCGTCGTCGGGCAATGTGTTCCTGCACGAGGCACGGGTCGTGGTCACCAACCCGATCTCGGACGATCCCGATCTGGAATTGCAGCGTCTGCGCGACGCGGTCGAGGAACTGCGGTCCTCGGTCGATGCGCTGTTGTCGGGCAGTCGGCAAATGACCACTGACCAGTTGGAGATTTTCGAGGCCTACCGCATGTTCGCCAATTCGCGCAGCTGGATGCGACGGATGGAAGCCGACATCAGCAACGGTCTGACCGCCGAGGCCGCGGTGGAAAAGGAACAATCGCTGGCCCGCACGCGGCTGAACCAGGCCGGCGACGCCTATATGCGCGAACGGCTGAACGATCTGGACGACCTGTCGAACCGCCTGCTGCGCATCCTGACGGGACAGGGCAAGGACACGGGTGCCGACATGCCGGACAATCCGATCCTTGTGGCGCGCAATATCGGCCCCGGAGAGCTGCTGGACTACGGCAAGAAACTGCGCGGCATCGTGCTGGAAGAAGGCTCTGTCGGCAGCCATGCAACCGTCGTGGCGCGCGCCTGGGCGATCCCGCTGGTCATCAACGCCAAGGGCATCACCACCGAGGCGCTGAACGGCGACCCAATTCTGGTGGACGGCGATCAGGGCGTCGTGCACCTGCGCCCTGACGAAGCCGTGCACGCCGCGTTCCGCGACAAGCTGGCGATGCAGACGCGCGCGCAGGAACGCTATGCGTCGATCCGGGACGAACCGGCGCTGACGCAATGCGGCACGAAACTGGGGCTCTACATGAACGCGGGCCTGCTCGCGGACCTGCCGTCACTCGAAGGGTCGGGTGCCTTGGGTGTGGGTCTGTTTCGCACGGAGCTGCAATTCCTGATCCGCAGCCACATGCCCAAGCGGTCAGAGCTGTCGGCGCTGTATGCGCGGGTGATGAAGGCCTCGGGTGGCAAACCGATTGCATTCCGGACGCTGGATATCGGGTCGGACAAGGTCCTGCCCTACATGAAACCCAACGACGAGCCCAACCCAGCGATGGGCTGGCGTGCGATCCGGGTCGGTCTGGACAAGCCGGGCATCCTGCGGATGCAGCTACAGGCGCTGGTGCGGGCCGCAAACGGCGGGCCGCTGACGGTCATGTTCCCGTTCATCACGCTGCTGTCGGAATACCGCGCCGCACGCGCCGAACTGGACAAGGTTCTGGCCCGCGAAAAAATCCTGGGCAACCCCCTGCCCGCGCCGCTGAACGTGGGCGCCATGCTGGAAACGCCGTCGCTGGGGTTCGCCCCGGATGCGTTTTTCCAGGAGGTCGATTTCATCTCGGTCGGTGGCAACGACCTGAAACAGTTTTTCTATGCCGCTGACCGCGAAAACGAACGGGTGCGGCGTCGCTATGATACGCTGAACCACAGTTTCCTGACGTTCCTGCAAATGGTCGTCAAACGCTGCGCCGATGCGGGCACCCACCTGTCGTTCTGCGGCGAGGATGCGGGCCGCCCGCTGGAGGCGATCTGCCTTGCGGCTTGCGGATTCCGGTCCCTGTCGATGCGGCCTGCATCGGTCGGCCCCGTGAAACACCTGCTGCGCCGTGTCGATCTGAACGAGGTGCGGGCCGTCATGGACGACGCCTGGGCCAAGGGTGATCTGTCCGCGCGCGACGCCGTCAGCGGCTATCTGAAAAGCCGGCTTTAGGCGGTTTTGGCGGGTGGGCGCACGTCGCTGAGCGTGGCGTGAAACAGGGTCAGCACCGCGTCTTCGCCGTGGCGGCGCGACAGTTGACGCAGGCCGAAATGCACATGGGCCATTTCGACGAAATACTGGGTAAAGGCGTAATTGGTCCCGGCCCCGGCGGCAGCCCCCAGGATCGGGACGGCCTGTGTCGCCAGTTTCTGCGTCAGCAGGGTCGCGAAACGCGGGGCGACGCGCCCGATCAGGCCATGCACCGCGGCCCCCGTCAGCCCCAGCCGCGCCCCGATAAAGGCGGTGTCGATGCTTTCGCCCTGGGCGCTGCCGGCACCAAAGACAGCCAGACAATCCATGCGGGTCTGCATGCTGGTCGGGTCCTCGCCGTACTGCGCCGCGACACCCTGCACCGCACGAAAGATCATCGTGGTGGCCACGGGCAGTTCCGCCAGCGCCGTGGGCAACCCGCCAAAGCCGCCGATGGCCCCGGACAGGGTCGCCATCGCCTTGTGGGCGGCATCGGATTGGACGGCCTGACCGGCGGCCCCTTCGCGTGATCTGGCGGCAATGTCGAAACTGCGTTCCAATGCCGCGCGCACGGCGGTGTCGATCTGGCCGCGCGCGCCGGCAGGCAACAGTTTGAGCGTATCATCCACCTGCCCGCCCACGAAATTGATCGCCCGCATCATCAGGCCATTGGCCCGGCGCTGGCGGTGCGCCAAGGCGCGAATACGGTCCTCGACCTCGGCGGTGAGGGGCAGGTGATCGTCTGTCGTGGAATCGGGGTTGGTCATGTCAGCCTCCGCAGCGCTGTCACAAAGATATGCGTGCCGCGTTCATTTGCAATCTGTGGCCGATGTCACGGACCCTGTCACGCCGTCCCAGCCACCGCGCCGCAATGCAATCCCCAAGACCCGGTCAGGGTTGGTGGGGGGCGGCATGGTCACATCGGTCAGGCGGCAAAATCCAAAACGGCCGTAGTAGGGTTCGTCGCCGACCAGCATCATGCGCGGATGACCCGCCTTGGCCGCGATTTCGAGACAGCGCCAGATCAGCAGGGCCGCGATGCCTTCGCCTTGGTGAGTGGGGTGCACGGCCACGGGGCCAAGCAGAACCGCAGGCTTGCCGCCCACGCAGACGGGCCAGTGACGGATCGCGCCCGCGACCTGACCATAGCCATCGCGGGCGACAAGGCACAGTTGCGGCACGGGATCGACGCCATCCCGCAGGCGATAGGACGACAGGGCGGTCCGACCGGGCGCAAAACAGAGGTCATAGAGGGCCTCGACCTCCCAGTGGTCGTCGGGCCGCTCTTGTGCGGTGGTGATATCCATGCTGTTCGTCTTCTGCTCTGGTCGTGCCTTGTGGGTAGGCTAAACTTGTATCGACCCATAGGAAAGAGACCGCCATGTTCTATCGCCCCAAAGACGGCCACGACCTGCCGCACAACCCGTTCAACGCGCTGGTGACACCGCGCCCCATCGGATGGATTTCGACACGCGGCGCGGACGGGCGGGACAATCTGGCCCCCTATTCGTTTTTCAACGCCGTCGCCTATACGCCGCCGCAGGTGATGTTCGCGTCACTGGGCGCAAAACCCGACCGTCCGGGGACCAAGGATTCGCTGGCCAATATCAATGACACCGGCGTGTTTGCCTGCAACGTGGTGTCGTTCGACCTCAAGGAGCAGATGAACCACAGTTCCGGCGGCTGGCGCGCGGATGTCGACGAATTCGAACTGACGGGTCTGGAAAAAGGCCAGTGCACCACAATCGACTGTCCCTTTGTCGCCGCAGCCCCCGCCGTGCTGGAATGCGAACTGCGCCAGATCATCAAGCTGGAAGGTGCCGCCAACTATGCCGTGTTCGGCGAGGTGGTGGGCATCCACATCGATGATCGGTTCATCAAGGACGGGATGTTCGACGTTACCGCCGTGAAGCCGGTCAGCCGGTTGGGGTATCGCGATTTTTCGGTGGTGGAAAACGTGTTCGAGATGGGCCGCCCCGGCGAATGACCGGGACGGCGGGCGCGGGTCAGTGGCCCGCGCCGAAAATGCCCGTGCGCACCGAGTAATCGACGGCCAGCGCATAATCGGGGTCATCGTCGCTGTCGACCATCAGGTGACCCGCCTTTGACAGCAGGCGATGGCAGTCGCGGCTGAGGTGGCGCAGCTGGATATGCTTGCCTGCCGCGTTGTATTTCGCGGCGACAGCCTCGATTGCTTGCAAGGCCGACTGGTCCACCACGCGGCTGTTTTCGAAATCGACAATCACCAAGCCGGGGTCCTCTTCTGGTTTGAAGAGTTCGGAGAAACCTTCGGCAGAGCCAAAGAACAGCGGCCCCTGGATCTGGTAGACCTTGGCACCTTCCGGTGTGGTGTAGGTGCTGGCGTAGATGCGGCTGGCGTTGCCCCAGGCATAGACCAAGGCCGACACGACCACACCGACCAGAACGGCGGTGGCGAGGTCGGTCATGACCGTCACGACGGTCACCAGCACGATGACGAAGGCGTCGGATTTGGGCACCTTGCGCATGATGGTAAAGCTGTTCCAGGCAAAGGTTCCGATCACCACCATGAACATCACGCCCACGAGTGCCGCCAGCGGGATCTGCGCGATCAGACCGGATGCGAACAGGATGAACGCCAGCAAAAACAGGGCTGCGGCGATCCCGGCGACGCGGGTCCGACCGCCCGATTTCACGTTGATCATCGACTGACCGATCATCGCGCAGCCGCCCATGCCACCAAAGAACCCGGTGATCGTGTTGGCCGCACCCTGTGCGATGCATTCCTGTGACGCACCGCCACGCTGGTTGGTCATTTCACCGACCAGGTTCAGTGTCAGCAGGCTCTCGATCAGGCCGATGGCGGCGAGGATCAGCGCGTAGGGCAGGATGATCTGAAGCGTCTCGAGTGTCAGCGGCACCTGCGGAATGTGGAATGGCGGCAGGCCGCCCTCGATGGATGCAAGGTCGCCGACCACGGGTGTATCCACACCGAACAGGATCACGATGGCCGCGACGATCCCGATCCCGGCCAGCGGGGCGGGGACAAAACTGGTGATCTTGGGCATCAGCCAGATGATCGCCATGGTCAGGAATGTCAGGACCAGCATGATGATCAGCGGCAGGCCAGACAGCCATTCGCCACCCGACATGCCATGTCCGGTCGCGACGGCGGTGCCGGGCACCTGAAATTGCGACAGCTGCGCCATGAAAATCACGATGGCCAGCCCGTTCACAAAGCCCAGCATGACCGGGTGTGGCACAAGCCGGATGAATTTCCCCCAGCGCATGATACCGACGACCAGCTGGATCAGACCCATCAAAACCACAGTGGCAAAGAGGTATTCGATGCCGTGGACGGCAACGAGGCTGACCATGACCACGGCCAGCGCACCCGTCGCCCCGGAAATCATCCCCGGACGCCCACCGATCAGTGCGGTCACGAGGCCGACGATGAACGCGGCATAAAGGCCCACCAGCGGCGGCACGCCCGCGACAAAGGCAAAAGCGACCGCCTCTGGGACGAGGGCAAGGGCCACCGTGAGGCCTGACAGAACCTCGATCCGCAGCCGACCGGCAGTCAGCGGGGCGCTGGGATCGGTCAGGGCGATGGAATCGGCGAAATTCGCCAAGAGCGCGCGGCGGGCCATAGGAAAACCTGTCTTTGAAATCTGTTGTGCCGCCCCTACGACACGGGGCCGCGATTGTCACCCCCGACGGGCTTAGTGGTTGCGCGGCACGGGCGCAGTGGTCACAACGGGACGGGCACAACGCAGGGGACGACATGCGCGGCAGGTTAGGTATTATCGGCGGATCGGGGTTGTATGACATCCCCGGCCTTGCGGACGCCGCGTGGCAGGACGTCGATAGCCCCTTTGGTGTGCCCTCGGACGCAATCCTGACCGGCACGCTGGGCGATCAGCCGCTGGCGTTTCTGCCACGTCATGGGCGTGGGCATGTGCATACGCCGACGTCCGTCCCTTACCGCGCGAACATCGACGCGCTGAAACGGCTGGGCTGCACCCACGTGGTCAGCCTGTCGGCCTGCGGATCGTTCCGGGCGGACATGCCGCCGGGTGATTTCGTGGTGGTCGATCAGTTCATCGACCGGACGTTTGCGCGGGACAAATCATTCTTTGGCCCCGGCTGTGTGGGTCATGTCAGCGTGGCACACCCGGTCTGCGACGCACTGTCGGCGGCCTGTGTGACGGCGGCCCGCAGTGTGGGCATCAATGTCCACGCGGGTGGCACATACCTTGCGATGGAAGGTCCGCAGTTTTCCACCCGTGCGGAAAGCGTGATGTACCGTGACGTCTGGGGGGCCGACGTGATCGGCATGACCAACATGCCAGAGGCCAAGCTCGCCCGCGAGGCAGAGCTGCATTATGCCTCGGTTGCGATGATCACCGATTTCGACAGCTGGCACCCCGACCACGGGGCGGTGGACGTATCGGATGTGATCGCAACCCTGCAGGGCAACGGCACCAAGGCCCGTGATCTGGTGGTGGCGCTGGCCGCGGATCTGCCAACAGGCTGCGCCGTGGGCTGTGATACTGCGTTGACCCATGCCATCATGACCGCGCCCGACCGGCGCGACCCCGATCTGATTGCAAAACTGGATGCGGTCGCTGGCCGTGTGCTGACCCCAAAGGACAAGACATGAAAACCGTCGAAGACTATATCCGCACGATCCCCGATTTCCCGCATGAGGGGATCATGTTCCGCGACGTGACGACCCTGTTTGCGGACCCGCGCGGGTTCCGCATTGCGATCGACCAGTTGCTGCACCCCTATGCGGGCATGCAGATCGACAAGGTCGTGGGACTGGAGGCGCGCGGTTTCATTCTGGGCGGGGCCATCGCGCACCAGCTGTCCAAGGGGTTCGTGCCGATCCGCAAAAAGGGCAAGCTGCCCGCGCGGACCATCGAACAGGCCTATACGCTGGAATACGGCGAGGCGGTCGTCGAAATTCACGATGACGCGTTGCAGCCGGGTGAACGCGTGTTGATCGTGGACGATCTGCTTGCGACAGGCGGCACCGCCGAGGCCGGGATCAAGCTGTGCGAAAAGCTGGGTGCAGAGGTCGTTGGCTGTGCGTTCATCATCGACCTGCCCGACCTGGGCGGACGGGCCAAGCTGGAAGGCATGAACATGGATGTCCATGCGCTGTGTGCCTACGCAGGCGAATAGGCCAAAAGCAAGACGCCCCCGCTGCGCTGACTTTGCCAGTTTGGCCCGTTCGAGGCCCGCAGCGGGGTCATTGCACCCACACGTGCAGCGGATTTACCGCTGCGACCTGTTTGAACGATTCGGGTGAACGAATGGTTAAGCCGACAGGCTAGGCCTGCCGCAGCACGGCTCCGGGGTTCATGATGCCGTGCGGGTCCAGCGCATCCTTGATCGCGCGCATCATCGCCAGCTTGGCAGGATCGCTGTAGGTTTCCAGATCACCTACCTTGAGCCTGCCGACACCGTGTTCGGCGCTGACTGACCCGCCAAAGGCATGGGCCAGATCGTGCACCGCCTTTTTCACGGCGGGGCGTTCGGCCTCGTAATCGGCGCGGTTGCGGCCGGGCATTGGAAAAACGTTGTAGTGCAGGTTGCCATCGCCAAGGTGCCCAAAACAATTGATCCGGAAATGCCCGATTTCGGCAAGCACCGGTGCGCCCCGCGCGATGAATTCAGGCACCGCGCTGAGCGGGACAGAGATGTCATGCGAACTGATCGACCCGATGCGGCGGTTCGCCTCGGGGATGCTTTCGCGGATTTTCCAGAACGCGGCGCGGTCGGCCATGGATTGCGCGATGACGCCGTCGATGACCAGATCGGCGGCGACGGCCTCGGTGAACAGATCCTCCAGCGCCGTGTCCGGCGACAGGCCCGCGGGCAAGCCCACGTCGATCAGCACCATCCAGTCGGGCGTTTCGGCAAAGGGCGGTTTCACATCCGGCCCGACCTCGGCCAGGAAATCGAGGCCCTGACGGTGGATGATTTCAAACGCAGAGATACCGTCGCCCAACCGCCCCTGCGCGATGCCAAGCAGATCGAGGGCGGCTTGCGGCGAAGGCACGGCCATCATTGCCGCACCGATGCGCACGGGCTGCGGCACCATCCGGAGGGCGGCAGCCGTGATGATGCCCAGCGTGCCTTCGGCACCGATGAACAGGTCACGCAGGTCATAACCGGTGTTGTCCTTGCGCAGGCGCGTCAGCCCGTGCCAGATCGTGCCGTCGGGGCGTACCACCTCGAGCCCCAGACATTGTGCGCGGGCGTTGCCATAGCGCAGGACATTCACGCCGCCTGCGTTCGTGGACAGCAAACCGCCGATGCGCGCCGATCCTTCGGAGGCCAGCGACAGCGGGAAATGGCGGCCTAGGCGTTCCGCCTCGGCCTGCACGTCGGCAAGGATGGCGCCCGCCTCGACCACCAGCACGTTCTCGGACGGGAACCGGTCACGGATGGCGGTCATGCGTTCCAGCGACAGCACCAGCGGCACGGCCCCCTCGCCCATCAACTGTCCGCCGACCAGACCCGTCCCGCCACCGTAGGGCACGACCGCGATGCGGTGGTCGTTGCAATAGGCAAGGATGCGGGACACCGCGTCGGTGGTGGCGGGGGCAACGACGGTGCCGGCCCCCTGCCAGCGGCCGCGCGGTTCGGTCAGGTAGCTGTCTGTCGCATCCTTGAACGTGCCGTCCGGCAGGGCCGCGCGCAGGTCCGCGAGGTTGGCGTCAGTGGCTGGTGTAAACATGTCTTGCCCCATTTATCGGGCCGGACGGCCTAACCGGCGTCCGTCTTGCCCCGTCGGTCGTGTCGCAGGTTGGCGTAGAGCACATGGTTGCGCCAACGCCCGTCGATCTGCAGATAGCTTTGCGCCACCCCTTCGTATTTGTAGCCCGTTTGTTCCAGAAGGCGACGCGACGCGGTGTTTTCGGGCAGGCAGCCTGCCTCGATCCGGCTGAGGTCGAGTTTCGTAAAGGCGTAGTGCACCACGGCCTCGATCGCCTCGCGCATGTAGCCCTGACGCGCGAAGGGCGCGCCGATCCAGTAGCCTGTGGTCCCTGCCTGCGCAGGGCCGCGCCGGATGTTGTCCAGCGTGATCGCACCCAGCAGTGTGTTGTCGTCACGGCGGATCAGGAACAGCGGAACAGCGGTGCCCTGCGTGATCGACCGCTGGGACCAATAGACGCGGTTGGTAAAACTCTTGCGGCTGAAATGGTCAGCCGCCCACGTCGGCTCCCATTTCTGCAGGAAATCTGCACTGTCACGCCGCAGGGCAGCCCAGGCGCGAAAATCGGCGTGGACGGGCGCGCGCAGCGTCAGCCGTTCCGTTTCCAGACGCACCTTGCGCGCGCGCAGCACCGTCAGGCCGCAATCTGCGCCCGCAGCGCATCCAGCGTGGGGGCGTCGTTGGACGGACCATAAAGGGTCAGCGCGGCCCCGGACTGCAGCGTGCGTTCGGCGAATTTGCGCACGTCACCCGTGGTCACGGCGTCGATGCGTTCGATGGTTTCCGACAGTGGCGGGATACGGTCCCAGATTGCCAGCACACGGGCCAGACGTTCGACACGGTTCGACGGGCTTTCAAGCCCCATCAACAGCCCTGCCTTCATCTGGGCACGGGCGCGGGCGACCTCGGCGGCGGACAGATCATCGACGGCGCGTTTCATCTCGTCAATCGTCACGGTGGCCAGTTGGGCGATCTCGGCGGCGCTGGTGCCCGCGTAGATCGTGGTCATGCCGGTATCCTCATAGGCACCGGCTTGGGCAAAGATGGTGTAGCACAGCCCGCGGTTTTCGCGGATTTCCTGAAACAGGCGCGAGGACATGCCGCCACCCATCGCGCTGGCGTAGATCTGCGCGGTGTAGATTTCCGGGTCGCGGTAGTCCGGCCCCTCGAATCCCAGTGCGAAATGAACCTGTTCCAGCGATTTGGTTTCGCGGCGTTCGCCCCCGGCAAAGCGGGCGGGTTCGATCAGACCGGCGCGGGGTGCGGGCGGCAGGTGACCGAACAGGCGTTCCGCCTCGGCCACGATGGCGTCATGATCGACGGCACCGGCGGCCGCGAGGATCATCTGGTTCGGGCCGTAGTGCTGACCGACAAAGCCCGTCAGATCGTCGCGGGTAAACTGCGCGACACGTTCCTCTGGTCCCAGAATGGTGCGACCAAGGGCCTGGCCGGGGTATGCGGTTTCCTGCAACCAGTCGAAAATGATGTCGTCCGGCGTGTCCAGCGCCTGCCCGATCTCTTGCAGGATCACACCGCGCTCGACCTCGATCTCGCGGTCCTCGAACAGGGGGTTCAGCAGGATGTCGGAAATCACATCAATGCCGAGCCCCACGTCAGCCTCGAGCACGCGGGCGTAATAGGCCGTCGTCTCGCGACTGGTGTAGGCGTTGATATAGCCGCCCACGTCCTCGATCGCCTCGGCGATTTGCAGGCTGCTGCGCCGTTTCGTGCCCTTGAACGCCATGTGTTCCAGAAAATGCGCGATGCCGTTCTGGGATGCCGTTTCGTGCCGTCCGCCCGCGTTCACCCAGATCCCGACCGAGGCCGAGGCCAGTCCGGGCATGTGTTCGGTGACGACGCGAAGGCCGTTGGACAGCGTGTGCAGCTCGATGGTCAAGTGGCGATCCGATCCTTGATGATTTTCTGGATGGCGGGCAGGTCGTGTGCGGCCCGTGTGATCCGTTCGTCGCGGTCATACAGGTCGGCCATGCGCGGGGGCAAGGGGGGGTGGATGCCTGTGGCGCGTTCCACCGCTGCCGGGAATTTCGCCGGGTGCGCCGTCGCCAGCGTCACCATGGGCGTGGTGCCCAGATGCGCCTCGGCCACATGGGTGCCCACTGCGGTATGCGGGCAAAGCAATTCACCGTGGTCGCGCACGTAGGCGGTGATGGCGTCCGATGTTTCCTGTTCGGAGGCCCGGCCGGATTTGTAGGTTTCGCGCAGCGCGTCGATGGCCCCCTGGGACACGGTAAACCCGCCCCGTTTCAGGTCATCCATCTGGCCTGCGACGGCTGCGCCATCCTGCCCGTAGGCGTAGAACAGCGCGCGTTCAAAGTTGGACGAGACCTGAATGTCCATCGAAGGGCTGATCGTCGGGGTGACCGTCCCCTTGGTATAGGCACCGGTTTCCAGCGTGCGGTGCAGGATGTCGTTGGTGTTGGTGGCGACGACCAGATCACGGATCGGCAGGCCCATCTGTTTGGCGATAAAGCCCGCAAAGACATCGCCGAAATTGCCCGTCGGTACGGTAAAGCTGACCTCGCGCAGGGGTGCGCCCAGTGAGACAGCAGAGGAGAAGTAATAGACCACCTGCGCCAGAACACGGCCCCAGTTGATGCTGTTCACACCGGCAAGGCGTACGTCCTCGCGGAACTGAAAGTCGTTGAACATGTCCTTGACCATGGCCTGACAGTCATCGAAATCGCCGTCCACCGCGATGGCATGGACGTTGGATTCGGTGGGCGTCGTCATCTGGCGGCGCTGCACCTCTGACACGCGGCCATGCGGATACAGGATAAAGACATCCACGGCGTCGAGACCGCGAAACGCCTCGATCGCAGCGGACCCGGTGTCGCCTGACGTCGCCCCCACGATGGTCACGCGGTCGCCGGACCGGGTCAGGGCGGCCTCGAACATCTGGCCGATCAGCTTCATGGCGAAATCCTTGAACGCCAGAGTCGGGCCGTGGAACAGTTCCAGCAGGAAATGATTGGGGGCCAGTTGCACCAGTGGCGCGCGGGCCGCGTGACCGAAACCGGCGTAGGCCTGCGCGATCAAGTCGCGGAACTGGTCGTCGCTGAAGGTATCACCGATGAACGGGCGCATCACGGTATAGGCGATTTCTTCGTAGCTCTGCCCCGCCATGGCGGCGATCTGATCGGTCGACAGCGTCGGGATGGATTCGGGCACATACAGACCGCCGTCGCGGGCCAACCCGGTCAGCATCGCCTGTTCAAACGTCAGGACAGGGGCCTGCCCACGGGTGGAAATATAGCGCATGTCAGAGTTCCTTGGGTCGCAGCGTGCGGAAAATGAAAAGGCCCGACATGGCCAGCCAGCCGAGGGCCAGCAAAAACCACGTCACCGCATAGGACAGGTGGTCGTTCGGGATGCCACTGGTGCCAACGGGCATGGGCACGGTCGGGCTGGCGGGCTGGATGTCGCGGGCCACGATGAAAAACGGTTCTGCCCCCAGGGTGGCGGACATGGCGTCCGCATCGCGGGCAAACCACAGGCCAGTGGGTTCGGGATCGGGGGTGAAACCGTCAACCTCGTCCGGCCACAACAGGTTGCCGGTGACGGTGATTTCGCCCGCGGGCAGCGCGATGTCCCGGTCGTCGAAACCGACGAAACCAAGGTCCAGCAGCACGCGCCGTCCGTCCGTTTCAAAGGCGCTGACGGTGCGGTAGCCTGCGCCGTTTTCCTCGGTGCTGACGAGGACGTGCAGAACGTCGCCGGTCAGGGTGCCGGTCGCTGTCACGGGCAGATAGCGGTCGGTGGCCGCGTCAGGGGTGGCAGGAACAGCCACGGGCGGCGCCGCGATTTCCGTTTCGATCTGCGCGAGGATTGCGGTTTTCCATTGCAGACGCTGGATCTGCCAGACGCCAAGGCTGATCAGGATGGCCGTCCCGGACAGGGCCAGCAGGATCGGAAAGATCAGTTTGCGCACGCGGATCACCAGTTGTTGCGGTCGCGCAGCCTTAGCCTGTTTGACCGGAGGGGTGAAGGGTCTGACGCAAAAGGGCGACCCGAGGGCCGCCCTTGCGTCGTCATGATACAGGGTGTCAGCCGCCCCAGACGTAGACGGCGGCAAAGAGGAACAGCCAGACCACGTCGACAAAGTGCCAGTACCAGGCAGCAGCCTCGAAGCCTACGTGCTTTTCGGCGGTAAAGTGGCCCTTGTAGACGCGGATCAGGCAGACAGCGAGAAATATCGTGCCGATGATGACATGCGCACCGTGAAAACCCGTCGCCATGAAGAAGTTCGCGCCATAGACGTTGCCGGCGAGGCCGAATGCGGCGTGGCTGTACTCGTAGGCTTGGAAGAAGGTAAAGATCACACCCAGCACGACGGCGAGGATCAGACCGTATTTCACGTCCTCGCGGTTGTCTTCGTGGACCAGCGCGTGGTGCGCCCATGTCGCGGCAGCGCCCGAACACAGCAGGATCAGCGTGTTGATCAGCGGCAGATGCCAGGGATCGAATGTTTCAATTCCCACCGGCGGCCAGACACCGTCAACGGCGGGGCTGTCAGGGCCCATCGGGTACATCGCGTTCTTGAAGAACGACCAGAACCACGCGGCAAAGAACATGACTTCGGACATGATGAACATGATAAAGCCGTAGCGCAGACCGATGCGGACAACAGGGGTGTGATCGCCAACAAGGCTTTCCTTGATGATGTCGCCCCACCAGCCCCACATCACGTAGAGCACAATCGCCAGACCGACGAGGAACATCCAGGGGCCGCCGCCTTGTTTCGGCATCCACAGGACGGCGCCGAACAGCATGATGAACGCGCCGACCGAACCGAGGAACGGCCAGACGGAGGGCGGAAGAATGTGATAGTCGTGGTCTTTTTCGTGGGCCATTTGAGCGTTCCCTGCGGCTGTCGTTAGTCGTTGTCTATGGCGGTGACCGACGGTGTGGTCAAGCTTTGAGGATCAATCGCGGCCTGTTCGACCGGCTCGAAATCCTCGATTTCATAAAAGGTATAGCCCAGCGTGATGGTGTGCACGAATTTTGCGTCGCGATCGTTCACGATGGCCGGATCAACAAAGAAGCTGACAGGCATCAGGACCGTTTCACCCGGTTGCAGCACTTGTTCGGTGAAACAAAAGCATTCGATCTTGTCGAAAAAGCCGCCTGCCTCGTAGGGGGTGACGTTATAGGCGGCCTGCCCGGCCACGGGACGGTCGGTCGGGTTGTGCGCCTCGTAAAAGGCAAGACCGGTTTCGCCGATGCGCAAGGTCATTTCGCGTTCGACAGGTTTGAACGTCCAGGGCATGTCGCGGTCAAGGCTGGAATCGAACCGCACCGTGATCGTCTGGTCGAGAATCATGTCGGACCCGGCCTCGGCGACGTTGGTGGCCCCGCCAAAGCCCGTGACCCGACAGAACCAGTCGTAGAACGGCACCGATGCCCATGCCAGACCGCCCATCAGCACCACGACGCTGACCAGTTGTGCAACGGTCCGGTTCGGTCCTTGAAGTTTCGGAAATAGCATCAGTTGGTCCCTCCTGTTTCGACCTCATCTTGAGGGATAATCTGGGGACGCGCCACGTGGTCAAATGTCTCAAACTTGCGGGCGTCGCCCAGTTGCAGGACCTTGGTGATGGTCAGACCAAAGACAATGGCCAGAAACCCGATCAACAGCAGGCCCACGCCAGTGTTGCGACCGCGACGGCGGTTATGCAGTTCATGTTCGACACGTAAAGCCATTACAGCCCTCCTGACCGCAGCGCGGCCTCAATCAAAAGCGCACCAAAATGCGCAAACAGGTAGTAGAGCGAGACCTTGAAGGTCTGAATCTCGACCTTGTACTTGTCGGCCTCGGCCTGCGCCTCGTCACGGCGCCAGATGTCGTAGCAGCCTTTGAGGAACCAGGCGTTGAAGAAGACGGCGACCGTCAGGTAGACCCAACCGCCGATGGACGTGAAACCAAGCCCGATCGCCACGGCGACCAGCGGCAGGCAATAGGCCAGCACATGGTTGCGTGTGCTGCGGCGACCGTGGGTTTCGGTCAGCATGGGCACGCCCGCATCGCCATAGTCGGTTTTCACGAACAGCGCGAGCGCCCAGAAATGCGGCGGCGTCCACATAAAGATCAGCGCGAACATCAGAATCGACTCGATCCCGACACCGCCTGTCGCCACAGCCCAGCCGATCATCGGAGGAAAGGACCCCGCGGCCCCGCCGATCACGATGTTCTGCGGCGTCGCGCGTTTCAGCCACATCGAATAGACGACCGCGTAGAAAAAGATCGTGAACGCAAGCAGCCCTGCCGCTACGAAATTGGTCGCGAGTGCCAGAAGCACGATTGAGAATCCCGACAGCGCCATGCCGATGCCCAGCGCCTCGCCCGGCTTTACCCGGCCATCGGGGATGGGGCGTTTCGCGGTGCGGCGCATGCGTGCGTCGATATCGGCATCCCACCACATGTTCAGCGCGCCGGACGCCCCTGCCCCGACAGCGATGCACAGGATCGCGACGAAACCGATGAACGGATGCACGCCGACGGGTGCCACGATCAGACCGACCAGCGCGGTAAAGACCACCAGCGACATGACACGCGGTTTGAGCAGGGCGAAATAATCGCCCATCTGCGCCTCGTACTCGGTTTCTGCGACTGTTTCGTGCAGGCTCATGTCGGACATGGTCGTGCCTTCCAATCATTCATCAAAGAGCGGCCCTGCCAGCGGGGGCAAGGCCGTTCAGATCTTGCGGTATGTGCCGTCGCGGGGCGGCCCCGCGCGCCGGATCAGGCGGGGTTCTGAACCTTGGCCTCTTCCAGCCAGTCGGCGTAGGCCTCTTCACTCACGACCTTGACGGTAATGGGCATGAAGGCGTGGTCCTTGCCGCAAAGCTCGGAACACTGGCCGAAATACACACCTTCTTCTTCGGCGGCGAACCACAGTTGCGCGAGGCGACCCGGCACGGTGTCCTGCTTGACCCCGAATGCGGGGATGGTCCACGAGTGGATCACGTCAGCACCCGTCAGCTGCATCACGATGGTTGCACCCACGGGAATCACGACCGGCTGGTCGGTGGCGAGGCGATACAGGCTTTCGTCATAGCCGTAGTCGGCCAGTTCGTCCTCGGCCAGCATAAAGGATTCAAAGGACACGCCGTCATCGACGTATTCGTAGCCCCAGTACCACTGGTAGCCCGTCACCTTGATCGTGATGTCGCCCTCGGGGATTTCCTGCTGGTTGAACAGGACCGGCAGGCTGAATGCACCGATAAAGACCAGAATCACGATCGGCACGACAGTCCATGCGATTTCCAGCGGGCTGTTGTGGGTGAACCGTGCGGGTGTCGGGTTGGACTTGTGATTGTACTTGATCGCGACCCAGGCAAGCAGACCCGTGACGAACAGGGTGATGACGGTAATGATGACCAACAGCAGGTTGTCCAGCCAGTGCACGTCACGCGCGATGGATGTCGCAGCCGCCTGAAAGCCCATGCCCCCTTGTTCGGGTGCGCCGATCACCGGCAGATCCTGGCTGACATCCTGTGCCGTAGCCATGCTGCCGGCCATCATCAGACCCAGTGTGGCCCATCCGGTTTTGGCGACGTTGCTCAAACCCATTTTCGCTTCCCTTCGTTGTCCGCGCCCTGCGCGATCCGATCCGTGGCGAGACGGAATCCCGTTGTAACTTTGGCACCGTGTCCCATATCTTGACGGACAACTCAAGAACCCAGCTTGCGGCAATCGGACGCCCATCCGACCGCGCCCCTACCGGAGAGCCCGATGTCAGACGCCCCATTCCGCCCGTTCGAGACACATCTGGACCGGGACACGGCGCTTTCTCATCTGCAAGAGGCGGTCCGGGGGGCCGACGACGGAGAACTGTTCATCGAACGCCGCCGGTCCGAGAGTCTGGTGCTGGACGATGGTCATGTGAAAACCGCCAGCTTTGATGCTGCCGAAGGGTTCGGACTGCGCGCCGTGCGCGGCGAAACCGCAGGTTACGCGCATTCCACGACCATCGACGAACAGGCGCTGGGGCGTGCCGTGTCGACTGCACGGCTGGCCGTGGGTGACGGTGGCGGCACGCTTGCCGCCGGACCAAAGGGTACGAACGAACGGTTGTACAGTGATGTCGATCCGGTCAGCGAGGCGACGTTCCCCGCGAAAATCGACCTGCTGCGCGAAATCGACGCCTTTTGTCGCGATCTGGACCCGCGCGTCGTTCAGGCGACCGTCTCTCTCGGGGCGTCGTTGCAAGAGGTCGCGATCCTGCGCCCCGACGGCGTGCTGGTCACCGACACCCGCCCGATGAGCCGGATCAACATCGGCGTCATCGTCGAACAGGATGGACGACGGGAATCGGGTGGCATGGGCGGCGGCGGCCGCGCATCGCTGCTGGGCCTGATCGACCGGGACCATTGGCAGGGCATCGCCCGCGAGGCGCTGCGCATCGCATTGATCAACCTTCAGGCGGAACCGGCCCCCGCTGGTGTGTTGGACGTGGTGCTGGGACCGGGTTGGCCCGGCATCCTGCTGCACGAGGCGATCGGTCACGGGCTGGAGGGTGACTTCAACCGCAAGGGGTCTAGTGCCTTTGCCGGATTGATGGGCCAGCAGATCGCGGCCAAGGGCGTGACCGTGCTGGACGACGGCACGATACCCGACCGCCGCGGGTCGATCACCGTCGATGACGAAGGCACGCCCAGCGCCAAGAATGTGCTGATCGAGGACGGTGTGCTGGTCGGCTACATGCAGGACCGCCAGAACGCGCGCCTGATGGGTGTGGAACCGACCGGCAACGGTCGCCGCGAAAGCTATGCCCACGCGCCAATGCCGCGCATGACGAATACCTATATGCTTGCCGGTGATGCCGACCCGCAGGACATGGTGCGCGACCTCAGGGACGGGATCTATGCCGTGGGTTTCGGTGGCGGGCAGGTCGATATCACCAACGGCAAGTTCGTGTTTTCCTGCACCGAGGCATATCGGGTCAGGGACGGGCGGATCGGCGCGCCGGTCAAGGGTGCCACGCTGATCGGTGATGGCGCGACGGCGCTGAAACAGATCCGCGCGATCGGCAATGATCTGGCACTGGACCCCGGAATCGGGAATTGCGGCAAGGCCGGACAGTGGGTCCCCGTGGGCGTGGGCCAGCCCAGCCTGATGATCGGCGGCTTGACCGTCGGCGGGTCCGCGTAAAATTCGCCAAGCGTTCATCTGCGGTTAAGAGTTCGATTCTAGCCTGTGTCTTGCAGCAGACGAGGCACGCATGACTTTGGCCGACACCCCGCAGACACCTTGCATCCCCCCGTCGGATGGCGACCTGTTTGACCGGCTTCGTCTGTTGCGATCCCGCAGGGTGGGACCCGCGACCTATCACCGACTGATGGCGGAACACGGCACCGCCGCTGACGCGCTGCTGGCGCTGCCTGATCTGGCGCAGGCCGCAGGCGTGTCTGATTACCGGATCTGCCCTGCTGCCGTCATCAGCGCAGAATTGCGCGCGGCCCGGGCGGCAGGTGCGCGGTTGATTGCGACGGACGATCCCGACTATCCGGCGGCGCTTGCCGATATGGCGGATGCACCGCCGCTGCTGTGGACGCTGGGAAATCCGGCCCTGCTGACGCGCCCCATGATCGCCATGGTGGGTGCCCGGAATGCGTCGTCACTGGGCACGCGCATGGCCCGCAAACTGGCTGCCGACCTGACCGAGGCAGGCTATGTGGTGGTGTCGGGCCTTGCCCGCGGGGTCGATGCGGCAGCGCATCTGGCCGCGCTGGATGGCGGAACCGTTGCGGTGCAGGCGGGCGGTGTCGATGTGATCTATCCGTCAGAAAACGCGGAACTGGCGCATGCCATTGCCGACCGTGGGTTGCGACTGTCCGAAATGCCGATGGGTCTGCAACCGCAGGCACGGCATTTTCCAGCCCGTAACCGGATCATCGCCGGGCTGTCCCGCGCGGTTGTCGTGGTCGAAGCCGCGGCAAAATCGGGCAGCCTGATCACGGCACGCAATGCGCTGGACCAGCACCGCGACGTGCTGGCGGTGCCAGGGCATCCCTTTGATGCGCGGGCAGCGGGCTGCAACATGCTGATCCGCGACGGTGCGACCCTGGTGCGTTCGGTTCACGATATCCTGGAGGCGCTGGGTCCAGTTGCAGCACCTGCGCAATTGCGCGCCCTCGCGGACAACGTGAACGAACGGGCCGCAATCCCGACAGACAGCCGGTGCGAAGTGATGACGCATGTCCCGACCGCACCGCCAGCCCGCGATCTGGCCAGTGCTGCACGGCTGCATGAACAGATCCTCGCGCGGCTGGGCCCGTCGCCCATGGCCGAGGATCAACTGATCCGCGATCTGTCAGCCAAACCGATGCAGGTTGCACCCGCGCTGGTCGATCTGGAACTGGACGGCAAGATCATGCGTCAGCCCGGCGGTCTGCTGTCGCGTATCGCCTGACCGACCACCTGCCGCAGCCCGTTCGCCATGACCAACCGCCGGGGTGCGCGATTACGAATCGCGGCACGGCGTGCACCACCGATCATGGATCAAACGTCAAAAACATCGTGATCACGCGCCCCGTGCGATATCGACAAGCTGCATTGACATCCTTTGATCAACCGCCACATGTTGCGCGGTCATAGCCATATCGTCCGAATATTAAGGATTCCCATGCCCGTCGTCGTTGTCGAATCCCCCGCCAAAGCCAAGACAATCAACAAGTATCTGGGCAGTGACTACACTGTGCTGGCGTCCTACGGACATATCCGCGACTTGCCGCCCAAGAACGGTTCAGTCGACCCCGACAACGATTTCGACATGATCTGGGAAGTCGCGAGCGACTCGAAAAAACACATCAAGGCGATTGTCGACGCGCTGAAAAATGACCCCAACCTGATCCTTGCCACCGACCCCGACCGCGAGGGCGAGGCGATCAGCTGGCACCTTGAACAGGAATTGAACAACAAACGCGGCCTGAAAATCCAGAGCGCGTCACGCGTGGTTTTCAACGCGATCACAAAAACGGCCGTCACCGAGGCGATGAAGAATCCGCGCCGTGTGGATGCGCCACTGGTCGAGGCCTATCTGGCGCGGCGTGCGCTGGACTATCTGGTGGGGTTCAACCTGTCGCCCGTGCTGTGGCGCAAGCTGCCCGGTGCGAAATCAGCGGGTCGTGTGCAGTCGGTGACGCTGCGCCTGATCGTCGAGCGCGAGATGGAGATCGAGGCGTTCAAGAACCGCGAGTTCTGGACGGTCAAGGCCGTGCTGACAAACGCGCGCGGCCAATCCTTTGAGGCGCGATTGACGACCCTGGCCGGCAAGAAGCTGGACAAGTTCGATCTGGCCGATGCAACGCAGGCCGAAATGGCCGTCCAGGCGGTCAACAGCCGCGACCTGACTGTGCAATCGGTCGAGGCAAAACCCGCGACCCGCAATCCCAGCCCGCCTTTCATGACCTCGACCCTGCAACAAGAGGCCAGCCGCAAGTTCGGCATGGGCGCTAAACATTGCATGAGCGTGGCGCAGCGGTTGTATGAGGCCGGTCTGATCACCTACATGCGGACCGATGGCATCGACATGGCCCCCGAGGCCGTGACCGGCGCGCGTGAGGCCATCAGCGCGAAATTCGGCAAGGAATACGTGCCCGCCGAGGCCCGCATCTACAAGAACAAGGCCAAGAACGCGCAAGAAGCGCATGAATGTGTACGCCCGACCGACATGATGGTCAGTGTCGAGGACGCCAAGATCGCGGATGCCGACCAGCGCAAGCTGTACGATCTGATCTGGAAACGGACGCTGGCCAGCCAGATGGCGGCCGCACGTCTGGAACGCACGGTCGTGGAAATCGGCAGCGCGGACGGTCAGGTCGGGTTGCGCGCCAACGGTCAGGTCATGATGTTTGACGGTTTTCTGCGCGTCTACGAAGAAGGCCGCGACGACACCCCGGACGAAGACGACAAACGTCTGCCGCAGATCGATCAGGGCGAGAAAACCGCCAAGCAGTCGGTCGACAGCGAGCAGCATTTCACCCAGCCGCCGCCTCGCTATACCGAGGCGACGCTGGTCAAGCGCATGGAAGAGTTGGGCATTGGCCGTCCGTCAACCTATGCCAGCATCGTGACGACCATTCAGGACCGCGGCTATGTCGAAAAGGACCGCAATCGTCTGATCCCGCAGGACAAGGGGCGACTGGTGACGGCGTTCCTGTCGAACTACTTTCACCGCTATGTCGAATACGACTTTACCGCCGATCTGGAAAACCAGCTGGATGCGGTCAGTGCGGGCGATGCCGACTATAAAAAGGTGCTGGAACGGTTCTGGCGCGATTTTTCGGCCGCCATCGCGGAAACCGCCGATCTGCGCATCGGCGAGGTGCTGGACAAGATCAACGAGGTGCTGGAACCGCATCTGTTCCCCCCAACCGAGGACGGCAGCGATCCGCGTCTGTGCCCCAACTGCGGCGAAGGGCGGCTGTCCATGCGTACCGCGCGGTCTGGCGGCGCATTCATCGGCTGTTCGCAATATCCCGAATGCCGATACACGCGCCCCTTTGGTCCGCCTGACCCCGAGGCAGAGGCCAGCGCCATTCCCCCCGACGGCAAGCTGCTGGGCGAGGATCAGGGCGACGAGATCCGCATCTTCAAGGGGCGTTTCGGCCCATATGTCCAGCGCGGTGCCGCAACCGAGGAGACGCCGAAACCACCGCGCCAGTCCGTGCCTGCCGCATGGGAACCAGAGGCGCTGACGCTGGAAGAAGGCGTGCGCCTGCTTGCCCTGCCGCGCCTGATCGGCACGCACCCCGAGGATGGTGTGAACGTCTGGGCAAATATCGGGCGTTATGGCCCCTACATCAAACATGCCGACACGACGTCGCACAAGGGCGGCACGAATGCCAACCTCGAGGACCTGGAGGACGTCTGGACCGTCGGCATGAACCGTGCAGTGCAGCTGTTGGCCGAAAAGGTCGCCAGCCGTGGCGGGCGCGGCAAGGCTGCCGTGCCGATCCGCGAGCTGGGCGAACACCCGGAGGCAGGCGGCGCGGTCAATATCTACGATGGCAAATATGGCCCCTATGTCAAATGGGAAAAGATCAACGCCACGATCCCCGATACGGTTGAACCGGCCGATCTGACCATGGCGCAGGCGGTCGATCTGATCGACGAACGCGCGGCCAAATCCGGCAAGAAGGTCACCAAGAAAAAGGCCGCGCCGAAAAAGGCACCTGCCAAGAAGGCCGCCGCCAAGAAGCCTGCCGCGAAAAAGAAAACACCTGCCAAGAAATCCGCCGACTAAGCTGGATCATAGCGCACCCGCCCTGCGATGCCGGGGCGGGGATGCGGGCATTATTTGTTTGCGCGGAGACCACGCGTCAACAGCATCACGTTGACACTTGGGCGCCCCCGCGCCAGTTTCTTGCAAACTGGTTTGCCGGAGGGATCCATGAAGAAAGTCTATAGCTCTGCGCGCGAGGCCCTTGATGGGCTCTTGTTCGATGACATGCTCATCGCCGCTGGTGGATTTGGCCTGTGCGGGATTCCCGAACTGCTGCTGGCCGCGATCCGCGACGCCGGCACAAAGGGTCTGACATTTGCGTCCAACAACGCGGGCGTCGATGATTTCGGGATCGGCATCCTGTTGCAGACCAAACAGGTGCGCAAAATGATGTCCTCCTATGTCGGTGAAAATGCCGAATTCATGCGCCAATACCTCGAGGGGGAACTGGAGGTCGAATTCAATCCGCAAGGCACGCTGGCCGAACGGATGCGCGCCGGTGGCGCGGGTATCCCCGGTTTCTATACGAAAACCGGTGTCGGCACCCAGATTGCCGAAGGCAAGGACCACAAGGATTTCGACGGCGAAACCTATATTATGGAACGCGGCATCGTCGCCGATCTGGCCATCGTCAAGGCATGGAAGGCCGATGACACGGGCAACCTGATTTTCCGCAAGACGGCGCGCAATTTCAACGTCCCCGCCGCGATGTGCGGCAAGGTCTGCGTCGCAGAGGTCGAGGAAATCGTGCCGCGCGGATCGCTGGACCCTGATCACATCCATCTGCCCGGCGTCTATGTGCACCGTATTGTGCAAGGCACGCACGAAAAGCGTATCGAACAGCGCACCACGCGCAAAAAGGAGTCCGCATAATGCCCTGGGATCGCAATCAGATGGCCGCGCGTGCGGCAGAGGAACTGGAAGACGGGATGTATGTGAACCTTGGCATCGGGATTCCGACGCTGGTGGCAAACTATACCGGCGACAAGGATATCACCCTGCAATCCGAAAACGGCATGCTGGGGATGGGGGCGTTTCCGTTCGAGGGTGAAGAGGACGCAGACGTCATCAACGCGGGCAAGCAGACGATCACCGAACTGGACCGCACGTCCTATTTCGACAGCGCTACCAGTTTCGGCATGATCCGGGGCGGCAAGATCGCCTGTGCGATCCTGGGTGCCATGGAAGTGGCCGAAAACGGCGATCTGGCGAACTGGATGATCCCGGGCAAGCTGGTCAAGGGCATGGGCGGCGCGATGGACCTGGTTGCGGGCGTCAAACGCGTCGTCGTCGTCATGGATCACCAGAACAAGAAGGGTGAGTCCAAATTGCTGAAGGCCTGCACCCTGCCCCTGACGGGTGCGGGTGTCGTGGACCGGGTGATCACCAACCTGGGCGTGTTCGACGTGGTCGAGGGCGGCCTGAAGATCATCGAATGTGCCGATGGCGTGACCGAGCAAGAGCTGCGCGCCGCAACCGAGGCCACGATCATCAACTGATCAGCTAGAGGTGTTCACCGCGAACACGCAACCGTCGCTGACCAGCTCTGGCGGGGTCAGGCACAGGTTGCGGGCAACGTTGAACGCGGCCAGCACCTTTGGCACGTAGCCACGGGTTTCAGGAAAGGGCGGGACGCCATTGGCGTCCCGGACCGACCCCTCGCCGGCGTTGTAGCCTGCGAGTACCAGAATGGGGTCACTGTCGAAATGGCCCATCAACCAATCCAGATAGGCCACACCGCCGCGGATATTGTCCGCCGGTGACAGGCTGTTGGAGACGTTGAACCGGGCTGCAGTGTCCGGCATGAGCTGCATCAGACCTTGGGCCCCTGCCCGGCTGACGGCATCCGGGCGGCCACCACTCTCGACCGAGATGAGGGCCAGCACCAGGGCGGGCGACACCTTTGTGCCGACCGTGGCACGGATGATGTCGATCCCGTGCACGCGGGCAATATCGTTAAGCGTTTCCAGCCGCGGTTCGGGCACTGCGGCACCCTGGGGTGGATCCGCCATCACGCGCAGGGCTTCTTGCAGACGGCCGGGTCCCGTATCCGCACGATCAGGCGACACCGTTGACCAGAACCAGTCAAGCCCCGACGGCCGCGGCAGCGCGACCCCGGCTACGATATCCTCTGGCTGGGCCTGCGATTTTGGGAATGTTGTCGCAGAGGGTGCGCTGGGATCGATCTGAATGGTCAGACGCCGTGCACCTGCCTCGGGCAGGCCCACACGTTTGAAGGTAAAGTCCGGTTGCAGTCGATCCTGCGCGCACACGGGTGCCGACAGAACTGCCGCAAAGGCCGCCGCCCCGCAAAGTCGCGTCACGTTCATCATAACATTGTCCTGCCCGCCGATGCGTTTGGTGCATCTGTTTTGTCGAACTGAACCATTTTTTGCGGCTGATTGATACCGGTGGCGAAACAGTCCGCCACGAGCGCGGCAAATTGGTCGCAATATGCCACGTAAAGTCAGAGTTTATAAAGGTATTATACATTTTTATTTTCAACATTATCAGTAGCTTAGATAATTTTCGTGCGGTTTTTTTAGGCGGCCTGAAAAAGCACCAGACAGGTCCAAATGATGACGCATTCCGACGGCTATAAGTGTTCATCCAAGACGGGGAGCGGGCCAAGAAGAGGCCGGCGCGCTAAGATCCGGCAAGGGATGCAAACCAGCTAAACCCCTGAGGAGGGACTACAAAATGATGAACTTTATCAAAGCTTTCTACAACGACGAAGACGGTGCAGTGACGGTTGACTGGGTCGTTCTGACCGCAGGTATCGTTGTTCTGGGTGTGGCAGTCGGCGCAAAGGTCGCTGGCGGTGCAAACGCAATGGCCGACAACATCGCAACCGAGCTGTCCACCACCACCGTTCCCGACATCACGTTCGGCTCTGGCGCAACCGCGCCGACAGGTGGCTAAGTCAAGCCTGAAGGTAGATTTACTGCCTGAATAATTCGGGGCCGTGCCATTCCGGCGCGGCCCTTTGTCTACTTGGCGGTCTGCGTTTCACCACACTCCCATCGGTTTGAAACAACAATACCCCCGCGAGGACATGCTCATGCCACTTTGTCGCATCATGCAGGTCCAATATAAGCGAGAGTAGGCAACATGAATTTTTTGAATGACGAAGACGGTGCGGTGACAGTCGACTGGGTCGTATTGACCGCCGCAATTGTATTTCTGCCCATCGCTGCCGCGTTGGCAGTGGCAGGCGGCGCAGGTGACCTGACGACGGAAATCTCAAGTTCCCTGACGGTCGCCGAATAACGGCAAGAACGATCGAACTGTTTTCGATCACCAATAAACGAGAGGCAAGGCAATGCGTGTAGTTTTCGGATTGGTTCTGATCCTGGGCATGGGACTGGCAGGCTTTGCCGTCTTTATGGTCCGCGGATACATGAGCGACCAGCAGGTCGCACTGCAAGAAGAGCGAGCGCGCGCCGCACAGGTCATCGAGACCGTCAATGTGCTGGCCGCAAACAAGTCGCTTTCGTTCGGTGATCCCCTGACTGCGGATGACGTGGTCTATGTGAAATATGCGACCGAGTATCTACCAGAAGGCACATTCACCGAAATCACGGACCTGTTCCCCGAAGGCCCGGAGGTCGTCCGCAGTCTGATCCGCCCGATCGAGGCCAACGAGGTCATTTTGATGACCGACACCACCGAGCCCGGTCAGATTGCCAGCATCACGCAGGAATTGAACCCGCTGATGCGTGCATTCACGATCCGCGTTGACGCATCGACCGCAGTGTCCGGTTTCCTGCGCCCCAACGACCGCGTTGATGTCTATTGGACAGGACGCGTGGCAGGCCGCAACAGTGCCGAGGAAACCCACCTGATCGGCAGCTCGATCCGTCTGATCGCCGTGGACCAAAGCACTGACAGAAACCGGTCCCGGACATCAATCCCAAGCACGGTGACAGTCGAAGTCATCCCCTCGGACGTGGCCCGCCTGGCACAGGCACAATCCGAAGGCCGGTTGAGCCTGGCATTGGTTGGCAAGGGCAACGAGGAATCGTCAGTCCCCATCGGCGATCAGGCCATTTTCCTGCCTGAACCGCCAGAGGAAGAGGTCCAGGTCGTCGAGGCACCTGTCGCAGCCCCGGCACCCGTTGCAGCCCCGGAACGGTGTTTCACGACCGTGCGCCGCGGCACCGAAGCCGTCCAGACCGAAATCGCCTGCTCGAACTGATCCTTGTCGTCTGGCCGTCCCTCACGGGGCGGCCAGACGCCTTTTTCCGCAGGACAGTTTGTCCCGCTGTTGCCCACAGCCCACATCAGGTTCGCAAGGCAAGTCATTGATTCTTGCAATATTAGCGACCGTCCGTCATAGATGGTCGTAATGACGGAAAATAATTTCCGCTGGTCGTGATCCGAGAGGCAGGTCACAATGAGCTACAAAACGACGATCAAGGCCGTTTTTGCGTGCCTTTCCCTATCTTTGGTACACGTTCCGGACGTGGCTGATGCGCAAAACCTGCGTGTCTTGCGTGGTGCGCCGTCCAGCGCGCTGGCCGTCCCCATGAACCGCGCCATCGTGGTCGAAAGCGACGAGCCCTTTACCGAACTCTCTATTGCAAACCCAGGCATCGCCGACATCCTGTCGCTGTCGGACCGCACGATCTATTTGCTGGGCAAAGAGCCCGGCCGCACGACGATGACGATCCTGGGTGTCGATGGACGCCTGATCAGCAACGTCGAGGTGCAGGTCACCCCGGATATTGCAGAATTCAAGGAACGGCTGGAACAGATCCTGCCGGGCGAGCCAATCGAAGTGCGCACCGCCAACAACGGCATCGTGCTGTCCGGCACGGTCAGCTCGATCGCGCGTCTGGATCGCGCACTGGAACTGGCCGAGCGATACGCGCCAGAGCGGGTGTCCAACCTGATGAGCGTCGGCGGCACCCAGCAAGTCATGCTGAAGGTCCGTTTCGCCGAGATGCAGCGGTCGGTTTCCAAGTCGCTGTCGTCCTCTATCGCAGCACAGGGCACATCGCTGGGCGGTGATCTGGGTCTGTCCGGCGGAACCGGTTCACTGGTCGGCAATGCAGCGGTCCAGAACACGTTCACCGGGTCCACTCCCGCCAGCAATGCCAACAACGGTGCGTTTCTGTTCGGGTTCAACGCTGGCGGAGTCGAAGTCGGCATCCTGCTCGAAGCACTCGAGAGTCGCGGCGTCGTGCGCACGCTGGCCGAACCCAACCTGACCGCATTGTCCGGCCAAGAGGCAAAGTTCCTCGCTGGTGGCGAATACCCCGTTCCCGTAGCGCAGGAAGGCGGCCAGATCGCCGTCGAATTCAAACCCTTTGGTGTGGAACTGAACTTTACCCCACGAGTGGTTGATGGCGACATCATCAATCTGGAGCTGATCGCGGCCGTCTCCTCGATCGATCCATCCAATGGGTTTACGTCCAACGGTTTCACCGTCGACGCATTCCGCCGGCGTGAAACATCCACCACGGTGGAAATGCGTGACGGCGAGAGCTTTGCCATTGCGGGTCTGTTGTCGGACGATTTCACGGATCTGAACGGTCAGGTGCCGTGGCTGGGTGACATCCCGGTTCTGGGCGCATTGTTCCGGTCTGCCGAATATTCCCGCCAGCAAACGGAGCTGGTCATCATCGTCACACCGCATCTGGTCACACCGACCCGCGGCGAGGCGCTGGCGCTGCCCACGGATCGCATTCAGCCGCCGTCGGAAAAGGACTTGTTCCTGTTCGGCCGTGTTTCTGCCGCGAATGCCCCGCGGAGCGGCGGTGCAGGCGAGGTCGCCCGTCAGGACTTTTCCGGGTCCTACGGATACGTGATGGATTGATGGGAGCCGTGGCCATGAAAACGACGTTGATCCTGGGCCTGGCGGTTTTGACCGTCGCGGGCTGTTCCAACAGACCCGCCGGCATGTTCCCCGATGAAATTGCAGCGGCCCAAGCGGTCGACGCGCAATTCGGTGCCGCAACGGCGGCGAATATTCAGGCCATGACGAATCCGCAGCAGGCGACTGATGCACTGGCCGTTCGTTTCGCGACCGAAGTCGAAAGCACCGTCACCTTTCCGTTCAATTCCAGTGTGTTGACAGCGCAGGCGCAGGCCGTACTGCAACAGCAGGCCAACTGGATCCGGCAATTCCCCGAAATCCGGTTCCGTGTCTATGGCCACACCGATCTGGTCGGCTCGGCCGCCTATAACGAACGTCTGGGACGCGACCGCGCCAATGCCGTGGTGGCCTATCTGGCGACCCAGGGGATCAGCCGTAACCGGCTGGAGGCCCTGATGTCATTCGGCGAAACACGACCCGTCGTCGCCACCCAGCAGCCAGAGATGCGCAACCGGCGCACCGTGACCGAGGTGTCCGGCTTTGTTGCCGGGTCACCGATGCTGCTGAACGGCAAATACGCGCAGGTCGTGTTCCGTGAATACGTGCTGAGCGCCGTGCCAACGACCGAAATATCGGCCACCGAAGGTGGTGCCGGGGGCGAATAAACCCACTACCGGGCGGAACAGTGTTCCGCCCCGTCTGCCATCGTCGCCAAATACCGCACAATGACGATGAATTTGACCCAATCTTGCCCAGATTGCCCGTCATATCCTGATCATTAGGATCGTTCCCCCCGTTGGGCGGGGACATGCGATCCGGGTCGGATGTGCGGGATCAACACCGCTTCATGCCTGCCCGGACCGCGTCGCAGTAATGAGGACGGCAGGCAATGAATAACGCAGCAGCAGCGGCACTGATTGACAGCACCGAATTGATCGCATGCACCGTAAGCCGGGATGTGCAGGTCTTTGACCTGCTGATCGAGGACATGGAAACTGCGCTGGGCGAACGTTGGGGCGACCTGCGTTTTGACGAGGCGCTGGCCTTTCTGAGCCAACCGGAAGCGGCGGAGCTGCAATTCCTCGCCGTTGCGATGGACGCCGAGGACGAAGAGGATCTGGACCAGATTTCCGACGTCGTGCGCGCCGCCCGCGATCAGGGGATCAAGGTGATCCTGATTACCGAGGATGTGTCTCCGACCACGTTGCACCGGCTGTTGCGCGACGGTGGCGATGAATTCGTCCCCTACCCTCTGCCCGAAAACGAATTGTCACAGGCCATCGACCGGGTTCTGGCCCCGCCGCCCGAAACGCCTGCCGCACCCCCCGCGCTGGTGGATGAGCCCAAGGCCCTGAAACCGACCGGCACCCACGAGGCTGTGTTGATCGCCGTGCACGGCATGGCCGGCGGAACGGGTGCGACCACATTCGGTCTGAACCTGGCGTGGGAACTGGCCAACGTGAACAAAAAAGGCGAACAGCCGCGTGTCTGCGTGCTGGACCTGGATCTGCAATACGGCAGCATGTCCACCTATCTGGACCTGCCGCGCCGTGAGGCCGTGCTGGAACTGTTGTCTGCCACGGACATGATGGACAGCACAGCGTTCATGCAGGCGCTGGTGTCCTTTGACGAAAAACTGCACGTGCTGACAGCGCCCAGCGACATGGTCCCGCTGGAACTGATCGACACGGACGACGTGGGCCGCCTGCTGGAAATGGCCCGAACGAATTTCGACTACGTCATCATCGACATGCCGACGGCGATGGTGGAATGGTCGCAGACTGTGCTGGAGGCATCGCATGTCTATTTCGCGATGCTGGAACTGGACATGCGGTCGGCGCAAAACACGCTGCGCCTGAAACGGACGCTGCAATCCGAGGATCTGCCATTCGAAAAGCTGCGGTTCGTCATGAACCGCGCCCCCGGATTTACCGATCTGTCAGGCAAGGCACGGGTCAAGCGCATGGCCGATTCACTGGGCATCCCCATCGAGGTCATGATGCCCGACGGCGGCCGCCAGGTCGCACAAAGCTGCGATCACGGCACACCGCTGGCCGTCGCGGCCCCCAAGAACGCCCTGCGCAAGGAACTCGCGAAACTCGCGGCATCCGTCCATGCGGTCAATAAATCCGAAGCAGCAGACGCTGCCTGAAAGGTGAACTGATGTTTTCCAAATACAAGAAACCAGGCGACGCAGGTGCACGGACCGAAAAGCCGGTCCTTGGCAAAGCGGCCCCCAAGCCCGCACCCGCGCCTGTCCCCGTCGCAACACCGGCTGCGGTCGAAAAGGTCAGCCTGATGAAACCGCGCGCGGCGCGTCCGGCAGAGGTGCCCGCCGCCGACCGCGAGAAAAAGCGCAAGGAGCGTCTGGGCGAGATCAAGCTGGAACTGCACAAGGCGCTGCTGGACAACCTGAACCTGGCCGCGCTGGAAAATGCATCCGAAACCGATCTGCGCAACGAGATCAACGCGATCGCGACCGAATCCCTCGAAGAAATGGGAATCGTACTGACCCGCGACGAACGGGTGACCCTGTCACAGGATCTGTTTTTCGAGGTGACGGGTCTGGGGCCGCTGGAAACCCTGCTCAAGGACGACACCGTCAACGATATTCTGGTCAACGGTCCGCAACAGATTTTCGTGGAACGCGCGGGCAAGCTGGAACTGACCGACATCACGTTCAAGGACGAAAAGCACCTGCTGCGGATCATCGACAAGATCGTGTCCGCCGTGGGCCGGCGTGTTGACGAATCCAACCCCTATGTCGACGCGCGCCTGGCCGATGGGTCGCGTTTCAACGCGATGGTGCCGCCCGTGGCCGTGGATGGCAGCCTCGTGTCCATCCGTAAATTCAAGAAGGACAAGCTGGGGATCGACGATCTGGTCGCCTTTGGCGCATTCTCCGAGGAAATGGCCGCCTACCTGCAGGCCGCTGTCGCGACCCGTCTGAACGTCATCGTGTCGGGCGGTACGGGTTCGGGTAAGACCACGACGCTGAACGCGCTGTCGTCCTTTATCGACAACAGCGAACGTATTCTGACGATCGAGGATACGGCCGAACTTCAGCTGCAACAGACCCATGTGGGCCGTATGGAAAGCCGCCCGCCCAACGTCGAGGGCAAGGGTGGCGTCAGCCAGAGGGACTGTCTGAAAAACGCGCTGCGGATGCGCCCCGACCGGATCATCGTGGGTGAAACCCGCGGCGAGGAAGTCATCGACATGTTGCAGGCCATGAACACCGGCCACGACGGGTCGATGACCACGATCCACGCCAACAGCGCCCGCGACGGTGTCAGCCGTCTGGAAAACATGATCGCGATGGCGGGTATCGAGATGCCGATCAAGGCGATGCGCAGCCAGATTTCATCGGCTGTGAACTTGATCGTGCAGGCATCCCGTCTGCAGGACGGTTCGCGTCGCATGACATCCATCACCGAAATCACCGGAATGGAGGGCGACGTCATCTCGATGCAGGAAATTTTCAAGTATCAGCGCGTCGGCCTGACACCGGAAAACAAGATCATCGGTCATTTCACGGCGACTGGCGTGCGCAGTCACTTTTCCGATCGTTTCAAGCTGTGGGGCTACGACCTGCCACCGCAGATCTTTGAACCCATGGCCGCGGAGTAATCATCATGATTTCAATGGAACCCGTCATCTATGCCGTGATCTTTGCCGCCGTTCTGGCGACGGTTCAGGGCGTGTATCTGGTCATTTTCGGCAAATCCATTTCGATGGACGGCAAGGTCAACCGCCGTCTGGACATGCTGGAAAAAGGTGGCAACCGCGAAAAGGTGCTGGAACAACTCCGCAAGGAGATGACCCAGCACATGCGATCGCAGCGCATTCCGCTGTATTCGATCCTCGCGACCAAGGCGCAAAAGGCCAATATCGCATTCACCCCGTCGCAGATCATCATGCTGATGGCTGGCGTCAGCGTCATGGCCTTCATCGGTCTGTCGGTGGCCACCAGTGTCGAGGCCCCCACCCGCGCGGTCGTCGCGGTCGCGATGGGGATCGGCGCGGTCTATACCTGGATCAACGGCAAGGCGACCAAGCGCACGGCCATGCTGGAAGAACAGCTGCCCGAGGCAGTCGAACTGATGGTGCGGTCGCTGCGCGTCGGCCACCCCTTTGCGTCTGCCGTGGCGATCGTCGCGCGCGAGGTGCCCGACCCGCTGGGCACTGAAATGGGGATCGTGTCGGACGAGGCCGCCTATGGCCGGGACATGGGCGAATGTCTGAAAACGCTCGCCGAACGGCTGGACATGCAGGACATGCGGTTTTTGGCCGTGGCCGTGACCATTCAGGCCACATCGGGCGGCAACCTGGCCGAGGTGCTGGACGGTCTGGGCAAGGTGATCCGTGCGCGGTTCCGCCTGTTTCGCCGGGTCAAGGCGATTACGGCAGAAGCCAAATGGTCCGGCAAACTGCTGTCGGGTTTCCCGATCCTGGCACTGGTGGGCATCAACCTTGTGCAACCGGGCTATTATGACGAGGTCATGGATAAACCGATCTTTATCCCGGCCTGTCTGGTCGTTGCCGCGTTTCTCATCGTGAACCTGTTCGTGATGAAAGCCCTTGTGAACATTAAAGTCTGAGGCCTGACATGAGTTTTCTGGAATACGCGAATACCATGATCACCGAAATGCTGGGCCCCTTTGGTCTGGTGATGCTGGTCGGGGCCATTGGTTTTACCATGATCGTCGCAACGTTGCCGGTCCTGTTGAAAAAGGAAGAGGACCCGCTGGATCGACTCAAGGCAGCGAACCAGCCACCCAAGCCCGACAAGTCAGACAACAAAAGACAGCGTCTGCGCGAGGAAAAGAAAAAGGATCAGCTGGAGAAATACGCGACCTTCCTCGAACCCCAAGACGAGGAAGCCTATTCCGCGATGAAGTTGAAGCTGCTTCAGGCGGGCTACAAGAGCCGCAACGCGGTGCGCAATTTTCATTTTGCAAAGTTTGCCCTGGGGATTATCGGTCTGATCTTGGGCTGTATCTATGCCTATCTCGACTCGCTCACCAACGAAGAGCTGACTGGTCAGGCCGTGGCATTCATGATCGTGATCCCCGGTTTTGCCGGCTACATGTTCCCGATGTACTGGATCACCCGCCGTCAGGCGACGCGACAGCAGAACATCGAAGACGGGTTTCCCGATAGTCTCGACCTGATGCTGGTCTGCGTCGAGGCCGGTCAATCGCTGGATCAGTCGATCATGCGCGTCGCCCGCGAAATGAAATCGGGTTTTCCCGATCTGGCTGGCGAATACGAAATGGTGTCGCAGGAACTGAAGGCCGGTAAGGACAAGGAAGCGGTCATGCGCGACATGGCCGAACGCTGCGGCACGCCGGACATCACCAGTTTCGTGACCGTCCTGATCCAGAGCCAGCAATTCGGTACATCCATCGCCGACGCCTTGCGCGTCTATGCCGGTGAAATGCGCGACAAACGTGTGATGCGGGCCGAGGAAAAGGCAAACAAGCTGCCGACCAAGATGACGCTGGCCACGATGATGTTGACGGTGCCGCCGCTACTGCTCATCTTGATCGGACCCTCGGTTTACGCCATGGGTGACATTCTGGGATCTGCTGGCGGCTAAGAGGAACAGGACACATGATCGGTTGGCGCAGTTTGGCACTGGCGGGTCTGTGTTTCCTGATGACCGGTTGCGGATTTTTCGATGAACCCGAACAGCCGGTTTTCGCGCCCGGTATTGCCGGTGAGGCGGAAACCGACGGGCTGGTGGTCGGCCACCGCCTGATGGCCGCCGGGGAATACGAATTGGCCCTGCGCGCCTATACCCGCGCCGCCGCACGCGATGGCCTGAACGTCGATACATTGTCGGCACTGGGGTCCGCCAACCTGCGATTGGGCCGCCTGGGTCAGGCCGAAGACCTGTTGCGCCGCGCCGCAGAAGATGCCCCAGATTTCCCACCGGCCTGGAACAATCTGGGCGTTCTGCTGATGGAACAGGGCAAATTCGCCGAAGCCGCCGAGGTTTTCCGTCGCGCTTTTGCCACGGATAACGGGAATTCGGACGCTATTCGCCAGAACTTGGCCTTGGCGCTCGCCAAACGCGATGGCGCGATTTACGCTGACAGCCAACAGAACCAGTTTCAACTGGTCGTCAGGGACGATGGTGTGACCGTCGAACCGCTCTGAGGCAGTAGCAGCAAAGGACGCAAAAAATGCGCCACCCTATTCTGATCGCCCTGGCCGGGACACTTGTCCTGTCGGCTTGCGCCAAGAACGGCGATGCCGAAGTGCAACGCGCCCTCCAGGATCTGAACGTCGTCGACGAAACCAATCTGAATGACGTGATGCTGACCGTCGGTGATCCCGAAGAGGCCGTCCGTTATTTTGCCGGGGCCAATGCCAATGATCCGGGCCGGGTCGACCTGATGCGGGGACTGGCGAAATCGCTGGTCCGGGCCGGTCGCGCCACCGAGGCGATCACCGCATGGAACAACGTGATTGCCCATCCCCAATCCAACAGCGATGACCGCGTGAACCTCGCAGATGCGCAGATCCGCGCCAACCAGTGGGACGCCGCCGCTGCCACGCTGAATGCGATCCCGCCCACCCACGAAACATTCGACCGCTACAAGCTGGAGGCCATGGTCGCCGACAGCAAGAAACAGTGGGACAAGGCCGATTCATTCTATCAGACCGCTGCCGGTCTGACGACGACACCCGCCGGCGTGATCAACAACTGGGGCTTTTCCAAGCTGACGCGCGGCGATTACGCGGGTGCCGAACGCCTGTTCACCGACGCGTTGCGTCAGGACAGCACGATGTTCACCGCGAAAAACAATCTGGTGCTGGCCCGCGGGGCGCAGCGCCGCTATGACCTGCCCGTCATTCCGATGACGCAGGTGGAACGCGCGCAATTGCTGTACACGATGGCCCTGACGGCGATCAAACAGAACGATCTGACCATCGGCAAGGGTCTGTTGACCGAAGCGATCGACACACATCCCCAGCACTTTGAGGAAGCCGCCCGTTCGCTGCGCGCGCTTGAGGCGTGATCATGTTGGCCCTGCCTACGACCGCCGCGCTGCTGTTCCTGATACCCGCCATCCCGATTTCGATCTGGGTCGCGTTCAGGGACGTCTCGACCATGAAAATCCCGAACAAGGCCGTGCTGGCCCTGTTCGCGGCCTATGCCGTGCTGGGATTGGTCGCATTGCCACTGGACGTCTATCTGTGGAACTACCTGCATCTGGTCGTGATGCTGGTGATCGGCATCTTGCTGAACATGACAGGCTGGCTGGGGGCGGGTGACGCGAAATTCATGGCCGCCGTTGCGCCGATGGTCGCGGCCGGCGATATCAGCGCGATGATGCTGATGCTGTCGGCCTGCATGATCATCGGGATCATCCTGCACCGTCTGCTGCGTCTGACCCCCTTGCGCGCCCGCTATCCCCATTGGGAAAGCTGGACATCTGGCAATCGTTTCCCGATGGGCTTGCCGTTGGCGATGGCGCTGACGCTGTATCTGGGACTGGCGGCCTTTGGCGGCTGATCTGCCCCAGCCTGACACGAATTTGTCCATCATTCGGCCATAAAGCCTCGCCATGCATTGACCCATAGGCGGGGATGCGACCCTGCCAGCAGCCAGGGTCATCCAATGAACATGCAAGTTTCCGGCGTCGTCGCGCCACCCCGCCCCAAAACGCTGAGCGAGATGAAGCTGGCGCTGCCGATGATGCGCGACATCCTGATCAAGTCGATGTTCCGCACCAACCTGACCGAGGCGGCCGCCATCGCCAAGGTCATCTGCCTGCCGATCAACGTCACACAGGAACTGATCGACATCGCCCGCAGCCAGCTGCTTCTCGAGGCGACCGGCACGCTGTCGGCGTCATCGGGGTCTGAGATGGGCTACCAACTGACCGACGCAGGCCGCAACCGCGCGAACGAGGCGCTGTCCCAGTCAGAATACTACGGTGCGATGCCGGTGCCGCTGTCGGTCTATCACGAACAGATCAAACGCCAGTCGATCCGCAATATCCAGGTCACCCGCGACCAGTTGACCGGCGCGATGGGCCACCTGATCCTGCCGCCCGCGCTGATCGGGAACCTGGGTCCTGCCGTCAGTTCCGGCCGGTCGATCCTGATGTATGGCCCGCCGGGCAACGGGAAATCATCCATCTCGAACGGGATTCGCGACGCCATGGGGGACAAGATCTATGTCCCGCGTGCCGTGGAATATTCGGGCCAGATCATTTCGGTCTATGACCCCATCGTGCATTCGCAGGCCGAGGCCGATGAACAGGATCCTAATTCCTTGCGCCGCACGACGGGCATGTTCGACACGCGCTATGTGCGGTGCGAACGTCCCACGGTCATCACGGGGGGTGAATTGTCGCTGGACATGCTGGATCTGGTCTACAACCCCGTCGCGCGAACGTATCAGGCACCGCTGCAGATGAAATCGACGGGCGGCATCTTCATCGTCGACGACCTTGGCCGTCAGGCCGAACCGCCGCAGGCGCTGGTCAACCGCTGGATCGTCCCGCTGGAGGAAAACAAGGATATCCTGGCACTGCAATCGGGCGAAAAATTCGAGGTGCCGTTCGATACGCTGGTGATCTTTTCCACCAACTTTCACCCCAACGCGATTTTCGACCAAGCCGCGTTGCGCCGGATTTTCTACAAGATCAAGATCGACGGCCCCAGCCAGTCTGATTTCCTAAAGATCTTCTCGCTTGTCGCGCGCAAGAAAAAGATGCCGCTGGATGAGGGCACGCTGCTGCATCTGCTGAACAACCTCTACCCGACGATCGACAACGTCTATGCGAACTATCAGCCCGTATTCCTGATCGACCAGATGATCGCGATCTGCGAATTCGAGGGCATCCCCTATCAGATGACGCCTGAACTGATGGACCGCGCCTGGGCCAATATGTTCGTCAAGGACGAGGATATCGTCCGCTGACTTGACGACGGGCCGCCTGCGCTACACCTAGGGTGGATGAACCTCCCCCCTGTCTTTCATGATTGGTTTGCAGCGCGCGGCTGGTCCGTGCATCCGCACCAGCAGGATATGCTGGACCGCGCCGATGCCCCGTCGCTGCTGCTGATCGCGCCGACCGGTGGCGGCAAGACCCTCGCGGGGTTTCTGCCCACATTGGCGGAACTGGCGGACGGCGGACACGATGGATTGCATACGCTCTATGTCTCGCCGTTGAAGGCGCTGGCCGCGAATATCAAGCGCAACCTGCGCACCCCGATCGATGAGATGGGCCTGCCGATCCGGGTGGAGGACCGCACGGGCGACACGACCGCCACCGCCAAGAAACGCCAGCGTGCCGACCCTCCGCACATCCTGCTGACCACACCGGAAAGCCTGGCCTTGCTGACATCCTACGAGGACGCGCCGCGTATGTTCGCGGGGCTGCAACGTATCGTGGTGGACGAAATTCACGCACTGGCGGAATCCAAACGCGGCGATCAGCTGATGCTGGCGCTGTCGCGCTTGCAGGCAATGTGCCCGAACCTGCGACGCGTCGGACTGTCCGCCACGGTCGAGGACCCCGCCGCCATCGCTCATGGCCTCGCCTGTCATCCTGATCCTTGCGAAATCCTTTATGCTGATCCCGGCCCCGACCCCGATATCGCGATGCTGGTGACCCAGGAACGTCCGCCCTGGTCCGGCGGCAACGCCCGCCATGCGATCCCGGCGGTGCTGGAACAGGTCAAACAGCACAAGACGACACTGATTTTTCACAATACCCGCGCGCAGGCAGAGCTGTTTTTTCACAACCTCTGGCTGGCCAACGACACCGATCTGCCCATCGGCATCCACCACGGCAGTCTGGACCGTGCCCAGCGGGAAAAGGTCGAATCTGCGATGGAGCGCGGCGATTTGCGAGCGATTGTCTGCACGGGCAGTCTGGATCTGGGCATCGACTGGGGCGACGTGGATCTGGTGATCCAGATTGGCGCGCCGAAAAACGTCAAACGCCTGATCCAGCGGATCGGACGTGCAAACCATCGCTACAACGCCCCATCAAAGGCGCTGCTGGTGCCCGCGAACCGGTTCGAGGTCGTGGAATGTGTGGCCGCACTCGAGGCCGCGCGGGCGCATGATCTGGACGGCGACCCCAAAGGGGCGGGTCCGCGCGACGTTCTGTGTCAGCACATTCTGATCCGCGCCTGCGCCGGCCCCTTTGACGCCGACGACCTGTTTGCCGAGGTGCGGACGGTCGGCGCATTCGCCAGTCTGACACGAGCGGAATTCGATGATTGCCTCGATTTCTGCGCAACTGGCGGTTACGCCCTGCGCGCCTACGACCGCTGGAAACGGCTGCTGCTGCGCGATGGGTTATGGTATCTGCGCGACCCGCGTGCCGCCCGCGATATCCGCATGAACATCGGCACCATTCAGGACGCCGACCGGCTCAAGGTGCGGCTGAAGGGCGGGTTCAAGCCATTGGGCGAGGTCGAAGAGGCCTTTGCCGCGCAGCTGACCAAGGGCGACACATTCCTGATCGGCGGCGAAATCGTCCGTTACGAAGGCCTCCGCGAGGTCAGTGTCGAGGTGACGCGCCGCGCCGACAAGCCGCCCAAGATCGCGACATTCATGGGCACCAAATTCGCCACATCCACGCAATTGTCACAGCGCGTGCTGCGCATGTTCCAGCAGGACGACTGGCCGCAACTGCCCGGCCACACGTCCGATTGGCTGCACATGCAGCGTCGGGTGTCCAAACTGCCCGAGGCCGATCGCATTCTGGTCGAATCCTTTCCACACAACGATCGCGCACATACCTGTTTCTACGGCTTTGCCGGACGCAACGCGCAACAAACGCTGGGTCTGCTGCTGACCAAACGCATGGAAGAAGAAGGTCTCGATCCTCTCGGGTTTGTCGCGACCGACTACGCAACGCTGGTTTGGGGCCTGAATCCCGTGACCGATCCTGCGCCGCTGTTCGACCGCGATGCGATGCTGGACGGGTTCAATGACTGGCTGGGCGGCAATGCGGTGATGAAACGCACCTTTCGCGCCTCGGCCACCATTGCGGGGCTGATCCAGCGCAATCTGCCGCAGGCCCGCAAATCAGGGCGGCAGGCGACATTTTCGTCCGACATCCTATATGACACGCTGGCAAAATACGATCCCGACCACCTGATGTTGCAGATCACCCGCGAAGAGGCGCTGCGCGGCCTCGTGGATTTTGGCCGGATCGAGGAAATGCTGACGCGTACCGCAGGCCGTGTCGATCACGTCACGCTGAACCGCCCGACCCCGCTGGCAGCGCCGATGTTGCTGGAAATGGGCCGCATCCCGATCAAGGGCGCGGGTGCCGAACGCCTGATGGAAGACACCGCGGCACAACTGATGCGGGACGCCGGTCTGGCCGATCTCTAGCGCTTGCATCGCCCGACAAAGCGCGGCAGGAACGGACCATGAACGCCTACACCTTGACCTTTTGCGACACCACGCTGCGCGCCCTGCCATCGGGTGCGCTGTGGTGGCCGGATCAGCGTCTGTTGTGCGTGTCGGACCTGCATCTGTGCAAATCCGACCGGGTGGCGCGACGCTCTGGCCAGATGCTGCCCCCCTACGAGACGCGCGAGACGCTTGCGCGTCTGGCCGCTGATATCACCGCCTGTGATCCGACGACGGTCATCTGCCTGGGCGACAGTTTCGATGACTTGCTGGCGGCAGAAACCCTGTCAGCCGAGGATGCGGGCAGCCTGACAGCGATGCAGGCGGGTCGCCAGTGGATCTGGATCGAAGGCAACCACGACCCCGGCCCGGTGGAATTCGGTGGCACACATCTGGCCGCCTATCACTGCGGCCCACTGGTCTTTCGGCACATCGCCACGGCACAGCCGGGCGAGGTATCAGGCCACTACCACCCGAAATACGCAATCCCCGGCGCGGGGTCCGCGCGACCCTGTTTCCTGTTCGACCGCAACCGGCTGATCTTGCCGGCGTTTGGGGCCTACACGGGCGGTCTGCGTGCGACCGATCCCGTGTTGGCAGCGTTGTTCGATCGGCCCTGCGCGGTGCTGACCGGCAAGCGCGCGATTGCCGTCCCGGTTACGCCGTCAACCCGTCCGGTTCCGCCAGGTCGTTTGCGCGGCAGCAGGCCGTAACCGTGTTGGCAAGCAGGCAGGCGATGGTCATCGGGCCGACACCACCGGGCACGGGCGTGATCGCCCCTGCGACCTCTGCCACGGGCGCATAATCCACGTCCCCAACCAGACCATCGTCCGTGCGGTTGATGCCCACGTCGATGACCGTGGCCCCCGGTTTGATCCAACCGGCCCCAACCATCCTGGGCCGTCCGACGGCGGCCACGACGATATCGGCACGGCGCACCACCTCGGCCAGATCACGGGTCCGCGAATGGGCGATGGTCACGGTGCAGCTGTCGCCCAGCAGCAGTTGCGCCATCGGCTTGCCCACGATGTTGGACCGGCCAATAACCACAGCATTCATGCCCGACAGATCACCGTGATGGTCACGCAGCATCATGAGACACCCCAGCGGCGTGCATGGGATCATCGCCTTTTGCCCGGTGGCCAGCAGACCGACATTCGAGATGTGAAAGCCGTCGACATCCTTGGCGGGGTCGATCGCTGCCAGAACCTTGGCCTCTTCCATGTGTTTTGGCAGTGGCAGTTGCACGAGGATGCCGTGCACCTCTGGATTGGCGTTCAGGTCCGCGACCAGACGCAACACGTCATCCTCGGCTGCATCCGCATTCAGGCGGTATTCCAGCGACAGCATGCCGACCTCCTTGGTCATCTTGCCCTTCATCTTGACGTAGACCTGACTGGCAGGGTCTTCACCGACCAGCACCACCGCGAGGCCGGGGGTGATCCCGTGTTCGTCCTTCAGTCGCGCCACATGGGTGCCGACCTTTGCGCGCACCTTTGCGGCAAATGCCTTTCCATCAATCACGGTCGCCGTCATGTCATCACCTCTGCTTGGGACGGTGGGCGGGGCGCCTTGTCCCCTTTACGGGGGCAATAGCGCCGGACGGCGTCAGAACAAACCCTCGATTTCGCCTCTGGCGTTCAATCCGATGGATTCAGCCGCGGGAACGCGCGGCAGGCCGGGCATTGTCATGATATCACCGCAGATCGCAACGATGAAACCGGCCCCGGCGGACAGGCGCACCTCGCGGATGGGGACGGTGTGTCCGCGTGGCGCGCCGCGCAGGTCGGGGTCCGTGCTGAACGAATATTGTGTTTTCGCCATGCAGATCGGCAGGTGGCCGAATCCCTGCGCCTCCCATTGTGTCAGCTGCGCGCGGATTTTGGCGTCCGCTGCGACGCCATCGGCGCGGTAGATGCGGGTCGCAATTGTCTCGATCTTGTCCAGCAAGGGCATATCGTCAGGATAGAGCGTCTGGAAACGCGCCGTCCCGGCATCCGCGATGGCGGCCACGCGGGTGGCCAGATCGCGGGTTCCATCTGATCCCTCGGCCCAGTGGCGACACAGGATCGCCTCTGATCCCTGACCCGCAACATAGGCCGTGACCGCGTCGATTTCGGCCTGCGTGTCGCCGCTGAAATGGTTGATCGCCACCACGACCGGCACCCCGAAACCCTGCACATTGGCGATATGCTGGCCAAGGTTCGCGCAGCCCGCCTGCACGGCGGCGACGTTTTCAAGACCCAGTTCACCCTTGGCGACACCGCCGTTCATTTTCATGGCACGCACCGTGGCGACCAGCACGACGACTGCGGGCGACAACCCAGCTTTGCGGCATTTGATGTTCAGAAACTTTTCCGCCCCCAGATCGGCCCCGAAACCGGCCTCTGTCACGACATAATCCGCAAGCTTGAGCGCGGTCGTGGTCGCGGTCACAGAATTGCAGCCATGTGCGATGTTGGCAAAGGGACCACCGTGAACAAAGGCCGGGTTATTTTCGAGGGTCTGCACCAGGTTTGGCTGCATCGCGTCTCTCAGCAGCACCGTCATTGCACCATCCGCCTTGATCTGGCGGCAGGTGATGGGGGTCCGGTCGCGGGTATAGGCCACGATGATGTCGCCCAGACGTCGTTGCAGATCGTCCAGATTGCGCGCCAGACAGAGGATCGCCATGACCTCGGACGCCACGGTGATGTCGAACCCGGTTTCGCGCGGAAACCCATTCGACACACCGCCCAGCGATACGTTGACCTGCCGCAGCGCCCGGTCGTTCATGTCCATCACCCTGCGCCAGACGATACGGCGGATGTCGATATCCAGCGCATTGCCCCAGTAGATGTGGTTGTCGATCATTGCCGCCAACAGGTTGTGGGCGCTGGTGATGGCGTGGAAATCCCCCGTGAAATGCAGGTTCATGTCCTCCATCGGGATGACCTGCGCATAGCCGCCACCTGCGGCACCACCCTTCATTCCGAAACAGGGGCCCAATGACGCCTCGCGGATGCAGATCGCAGCCCGTTTGCCGATGGCGCACAGGCCGTCACCCAGCCCCACGGTCGTCGTCGTCTTGCCTTCGCCTGCGGGGGTCGGGTTGATCGCGGTGACAAGGATCAGTTTGCCATCGGGTCTGTCCTGCACGCTGTCGATAAAGGTTTGGCCGACCTTTGCCTTGTCATGGCCGTAGGGCACCAGATCGTCCGGGCCGATCCCAAGCTTTGCGCCAATCTGCTGGATCGGCAATTTCCGAGCGGCGCGGGCGATGGCAATGTCGGACATATCGGTCATGGCGGGCCTTTCACTGAACTGCGTTCCTTGCAGCCTAAGCAGGGTGCACAGCAAAAGCGTCTGTTTTCCGACAGATCCGCCTGAAAAAGCGTCGGTTCAGGGTCGCCATGCCCGCTGGTTCGGGACATGGAGCGTGATGACATCGCCCATGGCCAGACGGCCGGGGCGTTCGACCCATGCGGTTACACCGCGCCGTCCTTTTGCGGCGGCCTTGAACCCCTTGCCGTGGCCGGGGCGCGCCTCTTCGATGGTTTTGGCCACCAGCGTACACGGCGCATTCTGCATATCGACGGTCAGCGTTGTGCCGTCTTGTGACTGAAGGCGGGCAGAAGGCGGGATATGGCTGAAATCGGCGATCCCCTCGATGACAAGCGATGCGCCCAGCCAGGCCGGATCGACCTGTTCCAGCCCCAGATCATCCGCAATCAACGCAAGTTCTTCGGCACTGACGATGGAAACCTGCCGCACGTTGCGGATTTCGGTGCCCTTGGGATACTGCGTCGTCACGCGCACGCAGCTTGGCCGGGTCAGACCGGCGTGTACCTCTCCCACGGCACCCGAAAAATCCAGATCCATGGTTGTGACGGGCTGGCCTGCGATTTCCGCCCGATCACGGTGCGGCACCCGCCCCATCCAGACGATGCGCCCCGTGTGTTCTGTTTTGACCAGTTGCGGCATTTCATCCCCCTGCCCCGTAGAAAAAGGCCCCGCACGATCCGCGCGGGGCCTTCAGCTTTGTCCGGATCACGCGGTAGGTTCTGGTTCCATACCGCTGTCACCGCTTGGCTTTTTCTTGATCTTTGGCACTGACGGGATCGCATTGCCACCCGACGGGGGCGTATCATCCATGTCCTCGCCACGGTTCAGCGTTTCACCGGCGATGACGCGCGTAATCTCGTTGCCGGTCAGGGTTTCGTATTCCAACAGCCCCTGCGCCAGACGTTCCAGATCGTCGCGTTTTTCGGTCAGGATACGCTTGGCCGTTTCATAGCCCGTCTGCACCAGTTCCTTGACCTTGTCGTCGATGATCTTTTGCGTATCGGCAGAGTGGTTGGTGCCACCGCCGTAGTTGCCCAGATAGCTGGACTGTTCGTTGGCGTAATCAACGAAACCCAACTCTTCGGCGTAGCCAAACTGCGTGACCATGGCGCGCGCGATTTTCGACACCTGCTGGATGTCCGACGCGGCGCCAGAGGTTACGTTTTCCTTACCAAAGACCAGCTCTTCGGCAACGCGGCCACCCATCGCCATCGCGATTTTCGAGGTGTATTTTGTCCAGCTGACGCTCAGCTGGTCGCGTTCCGGCAGGGACAGCACCAGACCCAGCGCGCGACCGCGGGGAATGATCGTCGCCTTGTGGATGGGATCATGCTGCGGCACGTTCAACCCGACGACGGCATGGCCGGCCTCGTGGTAGGCTGTCAGCTTTTTCTCGTCCTCGGTCATGACCATGGACCGACGTTCCGACCCCATCATCACCTTGTCCTTGGCGGATTCGAAATCCGTCATGGTGACAAAGCGGCGACCAACACGCGCAGCCATCAGCGCGCTTTCGTTCACCAGGTTCGCGAGATCCGCACCAGAGAAACCGGGCGTACCGCGTGCGATGATGCGCAAATCGACATCGGGGCCAAGCGGCACCTTGCGGGCATGTACGCCAAGGATCTTCTCGCGGCCCTTGATGTCGGGGTTCGGCACCTGCACCTGACGGTCAAAGCGACCGGGACGCAGCAGCGCGGGGTCCAGCACGTCGGGACGGTTGGTGGCGGCGATGATGATGATACCCTCGTTCGCCTCGAAACCGTCCATTTCGACCAGCAGCTGGTTCAGCGTCTGTTCGCGTTCGTCGTTCCCGCCGCCGTATCCTGCGCCACGGGACCGGCCCACGGCGTCGATTTCGTCGATAAACACGATGCAGGGCGCGTTCTTTTTCGCCTGTTCGAACATGTCGCGGACGCGGGATGCACCCACACCGACGAACATTTCGACGAAATCAGAGCCCGAGATCGTGAAGAAGGGCACGCCAGCCTCGCCTGCGATGGCACGCGCCAGCAGCGTTTTACCAGTGCCCGGAGGTCCGACAAGCAGCGCACCCTTGGGAATCTTGCCGCCCAGACGGCTGAACTTCTGCGGATTGCGCAGGAATTCGACAATCTCTTCAAGCTCGTCCTTGGCCTCGTCGATGCCTGCAACCTCGTCAAAAGTGACGCGGCCATGCTTTTCGGTCAGCAGCTTGGCCTTGGATTTGCCAAAGCCCATCGCACCGCCTTTGCCGCCGCCCTGCATCCGATTCATGAAATAGATCCAGACACCGATCAGCAGCACAAAGGGCAGCAGACCAATCAGAAAGGATTGCAGACCGGACTGTTCCTGGCTTTGTGCGGTGACGGGAATGTCCTGCGCGATCAGCAGGTTGGTCACTTCGGCGTCGCCGGGACGGATCGTGACATAGTCGCGCCCGTCGGTTCCGCGATAGCGAACCTGTTCGCCATCCAGCGTGACGCTGGCGACCGCGTCGTTTTCAACGGCGCTGACGAATTCGGAATAGCTCTTGGTGTTGCTGGCGCTGGTTGCCGGGTTGCTGAACAGGTTGAACAGCGTCAGGACCAGCAGGAACAGAACGACCCAAAATACAATATTACGTGCGTTGCCCAAAACGAGGCTCCTCCGACGGCGAATGGTGCGACGCGCGGGACGGCGTCACGATGGACTTAAAATAGAGGTTCTGCGCTTATCTTCAATGCACAAGGAGGGATTGCGGAAAACTTCCGCGTATCTGGTCTTTGACCCCGGCATCCGTGCCGAAATCCAAGGCAGAACAAGCGATAAGGCGATCACCTGCCCAGATCGACGGCAGGCCCAGCAGGCAGGCACGGGGGGCCGCGTCCTCAGGCCGCACCGTGATTTGCTGTAAACCGTCCGCCCCCAGCGCACGCAGCACAGCACCTGTCAGGCCCTGCCCGACCGGCATCCAGCGCCCGTCCCACAGATCACCGCTGTGGGCAGGGACCTGATGATCCGCGACGGCCTGATACTCTCGCGCGACGAACAGTTGGGCACCTTTGGGCACGAGGATCGCGCCCTGAAGTGTGGTCGTGCCGCCAGCCAGCACCCTGTCCAGTGTCTGTGTCAAGGCCGAGAGCCTTGGCCGATAGACGGCGCCCGCAACCGCACCAATTGCACCGGCCAGGATCCGCAACTGCGTTTCAGCCTCGATCCGGGTCAGCGCGTCGCGGTCCAGTGCAATGCAACCCTGCGTCGTTGGCCGCATCATCGCGGTTGCGGCATCATGGGCCCGCGCGGCCAATGCCACGCGCGCACGGGCCATGGCCTGCGCCGTATTGGCCAACCGCACCGTATCCAGCCCCTCTTGCCCGATGAGGTGTCGCATGCGAACCCGCGCGTAGGTCGCATCGTCGTTGGTCGGATCATCGACAAAGGGAATGTTCAAAACCTTGAGATAGTGGCGCAATTCTTCACGCCCCAGGTGCAGCATCGGGCGCACGATCTGCCAGTCCCCCGCGCCGCGCAGACCCGCCATCGCCGCAAGACCGTCGACGCCTGATCCACGTGCGAGCCGCATCAGCAGCGTTTCGGCCTGATCGTCGCGGGTATGCCCCAACAGGACCGGGCGACCCTGCGCCCACGCGCCGATCAGCGCCCGGCGGCCATTGCGCGCCGCATCCTGAAGGTTACCGTTCCCATCCCATTTCCACTGCAAGATATCGTGCGCAACGCCAAGCGTCGCGCATTCATCGGCAACCATTGCGGCCTCTGATGCGCTGGCGTCGCGCAGGCCGTGATCGACCGTGACGACCGACATCGACACGCCAAAAATCCGCGCCCAACCAGCGGCCAGGTGCAACAGCGCCATGCTGTCGCCGCCGCCTGACACGGCAACACCAATGGCATCCGGGAAATCAGGTCCCAGCAAATGCCCCATTTCACCGGCAAAGCGGTCAGGCAGACCTGTCAGGTGCATCCCAGCAGGCCGCGCGCGCTGTTCGCTTCGGCGACATAGGTGCTGTTGGGGAACCGCACACCGACCTCTGCAAGCGTGACGCAGGCATCGGGGATTTGTCCCACATCACCCAGTGCGCGCCCCAGCCGGAACAGCGCCTCGGGCGCAAAGGGACCTTCTGGTTCGGCAGAAAACGCGGCCAGATAGGCGCGTGCCGCCTCGCCATTCTGACCCAGACCTGCCTGCGCCTGACCCAGTGCGATGTTGGCCTGCACCTCGAGCGGTGAACCGGGATAGGTGTTGCCAAAGGCTGCCAGCCGATCGACAGCCATCTGGAAATCACCCGCGGCCAGCGCCTGTTGTGCGGCCTCGAAATCCTGCTGTTCGCCCAAGGCAAGGTCGGGGGCCTGCGCCACAGGTGCGGCAGGCACCGGGATATTGGCCGCCGAATCCACGCCGCCCAGTGACGGTGTATCGCCCAGCAACGCGATATCGCAGGCCGGTTCGAGTTCGCACAGGCGGAATTCCAGATCACCGACACGGTTGGTGCCGTCCACGGTGATCCGGTTGACCCGGAACTCCAGCTCTTCGGTCTTGGAGGTGAGGCGCTGCAACTCGGCCTCGATCGCGTTCAGACGATCAAGCGGGGTGCTGCCGGCCACACCGGTCGACAGCGCACCGCTGGCCGACAATTCACCGCGCAGCGCCTCGATGTCACCGTAAAGCACGGTCAACTGCTGCCGGATGTCGGCAAGGGTCGCGTCCTGCGCCAGCGCCGGACCCGCGGCGAGTGCGAGGACAAACGCCAGCGCCCGCATCAGCTGAGCTGTCCGATCGAGATGACCGTCACCGCACGGCGGTTCTGGGCATAACATGCCTCGTTCGAGCAGACCTCGACCGGGCGTTCCTTGCCGTAGCTGACGGTCCGCAGGCGGTTGGCCGAAATGCCGCGCGAGATCAGGTATTCGCGCACGGCGTTGGCGCGCCGCGCGCCCAGTGCCAGGTTGTATTCGCGTGTGCCCTGTTCGTCCGCGTGGCCTTCGATGATGGCGAGGTAGTCGGCGTTGGTCTGCAACCAGCCGGCCTGCCCGTCCAGCGTGGCAATGCCCTGCGGAGTCAATGTGCTGGAATCGACGACGAACAGCACGCGGTCGCCGATGGTCTGCTGAAAGAATTCGGGGCTGCGCGGGTCAGAGGCCCCGGTCGCGGCACCTGCGGCATTGGCGTCCACGCCGCTGCCCGTCAGCGGGTCCATCCCGCCGAAACGGTCCGGGCGCGTGCAGGCAGATGTCGCCAGCGCAAGGCCGATCAGGGCCACTTTTGTTAAGATGTGCATTGTTTCAATGTCCTTGTTGAACCGCTCTTTGGTCGCAGACTATCACGCGACAGCGTATTTGGGAATCACGGTTGCAGCGGGCCCCAGGCTGGGTCTGACGCCCCGCCCTGCAACGGTACGGGTTTCAGGTTTCGCCCGGAAATATCTACCGAATACAGCTGGCTGGTGCCTGATGCGCCCTGTGTTTCGCGGGTGAACATCAGCACGCGACCATTGGGGGACCATGTCGGCCCCTCGTCCAGGAAACTGGAGGTCAGCAGTCGTTCCTCTGATCCGTCGGTGCGCATCACGCCAATGTGGAACCGGCCCGCGTTCTGCTTGGTAAAGGCCACGAGGTCACCACGCGGCGACCAGACCGGTGTGCCATAGCGCCCGTCGCCAAAGCTGATGCGGCGTGGTTCGCCACCGTTTGCGGACATGATGTACAGTTGACTGCCACCGGACCGGTCGCTCTCGAACACGATCTGGCTGCCGTCGGGGCTGAAGCTGGGGGCGGTTTCGATCGACGGTGCGCTGGTCAGGCGGGTCGATGCCCCGCTGCCGATGTCACCGATGTACAGATCGGTGTTGCCGCCATTCGCAAGGCTGTAGATCACCCGGCTGCCGTCACGCGAAAACCGGGGGCTGAATGCCATTTCGCCGGGGGCCGTCGGCAACTGTCGCTGCGAGACAGAGCCCACGTCGAGAATGTTGATCCGGGGAAAGCCCGATTCGTAGCTGGTATAGAGCACACGGTCGCCGTTGGGCGAAAACCGCGGGGCCAGCACCAGCGACGAACTGTCGGTCAGAAACTGCACGTTCGCCCCGTCGTAATCCATGATCGCGAGACGTTTCAGGCGGTTGTCCTTGGGGCCTGCCTCGCTCACGAAAACGACGCGGCTGTCGAAATAGCCGGACTCGCCCGTGATGCGGGAATAGGCGGCATCGGCGACCTTGTGCGCCATGCGGCGCCAGCCCTGGGTCGTGCCGGCGAATTGCAGGCCCTGCCCCAGTTCGGCCCCGGTAAAGATGTCATAGAGACGGAATTTCACGGTCAACTGTGATCCGTTCACCGCAACAGCACCTGAGATGACGGCCTGTGCATTGATCGCGCGCCAGTCCGGATAGGCGGGTGGCGTCCCAAACGGGCCCAGCTGGCTGATATAGGCGCTGGCGGGGATTTCGCGAAACAGCCCCGTGCCCGTCAGATCCTGCGCGACCAGGCCGCTGATATCGGCGGCAAGCGCCTCTGCGCCCGGTGTTTCGGCGGTGAACGTCGGCACCGCAAAGGGCAACGGTTCGATCACGCCGTCGGTGATGGTCAACCGCAGCGGGCCGGATTGCGCCAGCGCCGGCAAGGTCTGCCCGATTGATGCAAGGGCCATCAGCCCCGCGATCACAACTGCCTTCAATGTCATACCCAATCCCTCAACCACGGGCGTTTTCCGCCCTTTTGCGTCATTCTGCGCAGGTTAACAGCGCAACCGTGTGACCGCCATCACGACTTGGCGATTTCCCGCCTACCGCAACCGCATTCCGGACGGGTCAAAGGTGATTTCCACCTCCCGCCACTGGTCGTATTTTTCCGCAGGCAGATCATAGCCGTCCTGCCCCTGACAACGCAGGATCGCGCGGCGGGCGGCCTGATATGCGATTTCCGTGGCGGCGGCGTCGCCACCCATCGCGCCGACCTGCCGCACGTCGCCCGTGACGCGGCCAGATTGGTCGAGATCAAATGCCACCGTCATCGTCACCATCGCCGCCTGAGAGCCGGGATCGACGTTCCAGCACGCGTTCACCGCCACGCGGAACCCTTCTTGTTCGGCGCCGGTCATCGGCGGGCCGGGTGCCAGATCCGGTTCCGGGGCCGTTACCGCGGCGGCCGCGGCAAGGGCCGCGGCAATCGCGTCCTCGTCCGTCTGGGGGGCCGGATCGGGTTCGGGTTCCGGCGCGGGGGCCGGGGTTTCCTCGGCGACCTCAACCTCGGGCTCGGGCGCGGGCGTCGGGCGATTTGGGCGTTGCGGCGGGCGTGGTGCCTCGGTCACGCGGCCTGTGGGTGTTTCCGCCTCGGTCACGATTTCGGTCACCGCTTCTTCGGGTGCGGTTTCTTCCTGTGCTTCTTCGACCACGGGGGCATCGGGGGCGGCCTCAGGTGCGGCCTGCTGGCGCACGACCTCGTCCGGGGTCGCATCAGGCGGCGGCGGGGCAACGGGCTGGGCCATGACACGCGTAGACGGGCGCGGGATCGCGCGTGGTGCGTCGTTCAGGTTCGGTGCGGCGACCACCTCGTCCTGGACCGGGCCGGGTGCGACGGGTGCCTGCGTTTCGGGCGGCACTGGCAGCGCATCGGGTGCAGGTGGCGGCGGCGCCTCGGCCACGGGTGGTTCGGGCGGCGGCGGCGGCGGCGGTGGTGGCGGCACCTCATCCGGGGTCGGTGTATCCGGGGTCTGTTCGGCGGGCGGTGCCACGGGCGCATCCGGGGCCACGTCACTGGGGTTCGGCGTGGTGGCGCTGACGATGGCCGCATATTCCTCGGAGGTCACGATGGATACGTCCGACACCTCGAACGGCATGGGGTCAGCCTGAAACCCCCAGCCCCCGATCAACCAGATCAAGAGAGCCGTGTGTCCCACCGCCGAAACCGTACTGCCGGGCGTCCATTGCATGGGATCAGCCGTCCGTGCCCATCAGGTCCGGCCCGCCGATATCCGTCACCAGACCGATGTTGTTAAACCCGGCCGCATTCAGCGCACCCATGATCTGTGCGACACGGTTCCAGTCGTTGGCCCCGTCGGCCCGCAGGAAGATCCGGTCGCTGGCCCGTTCGGACGCGATCCCCTGCAAGCGCGCGATCAGATCGGCCTGATCCACAGGCGTATTCTGGATCGACAGTGCACCGGATGCGTCGATGGTGACGGTCAGCGGTTCCTCGTCGTCGCTGGGCAATGCATTGGCCGCCGTTTCAGGCAGGTCCACCGGCACGCCCACGGTCATCAGCGGTGCGGCCACCATGAAGATGATGAGCAACACCAGCATCACGTCCACGAATGGGGTGATGTTGATTTCCGCCATCGGCTGGGCGCGACTGCGGCGGCGCCCGCGTCGTCCGCCGCCGCCTCCGTCAGATTTCTGAACACCGGCCCCCATGTCAGCTGTCCAGCTGGCGGCTGAGGATGGTGGAAAATTCGTCGGCAAAGGCCTCGAACCCGGCAATGATGCGGTCGGCATCAGCGCTGAGCTTGTTGTAGTAGATCACGGCCGGAATGGCCGCGAGCAGGCCAAGACCCGTGGCCAAGAGCGCCTCTGCGATACCGGGGGCCACGACCGCAAGGTTGGTGTTTTGGGATTCCGCGATCTGGATGAATGAATTCATGATCCCGAACACCGTGCCGAACAGGCCCACGAAGGGGGCCGTCGATCCGGTTGTCGCCAGCACGGGCAGGCCCTTTTGCAGTTTGGCCGCTTCCTTGGCGATGGCGACATCCATGCTGCGGTCGATCCGCGCCTGCGCGCCCGCGATCAGATCGCCGTCCTGTTTGTGGCTGCGTCGCCATTCGGTCATGCCCGCGGCAAAGATGGTTTCAGCCGACCCCTGAGGTGCTGCACCAATATCGTCGAACAATTGATCCAGCGGTTCGCCCGACCAGAACATCGCGTCAAAGGCATCGGATTCGCGCCGGGCACGGCGATATTGCAACGTCTTGTCCACGATGATCGCCCAGCACCAGACCGAGGCTGCGACCAACGCCAGCATGACGAGTTGTACGAGGATGGTCGCGTCCGCGAACATGCTCCACATCGTGAAATCGTGTGTCTGTTCCATGTGCCTGCTCTGTGTTCGGCCCCTGCGGGGCTCTGTGTTGGGCGCGTGTATACGGCAGATTCTGCGCCGGGTCTAATCAAACAAGCGCCATCGGCGCCCTGCCGCGCGCGGCGATTCCACCTGTCCGGTATCGCTTGGGCGCTGAATTTCGATGCGCCAGCCCGCGAACAGCGCCCAATTTTCGGGCAACGCGGTCGCGCCGCGCATTTCTGACCCGGCCTGCGTTGCACAGCGCCATCCCCTGCCCGCTACTGGGATGGCAGAGCACTTAGGGTTCCGTTGTCGCCCGCGACAAGACTGGTCCAAGAAGAGCTACCGCGCCGGCAAATTCCGGGGCGGCACACGGCGGGGCAAAATCCCGGGAGGCTACTGCGCAGGTTTTGGCCGCGCTCATTGTCTCTTGTTCCGCCAGCGCGGCGAAATCCATCTGGACAACAGGCGGGACGCACAACGGGGAAAGTCATGAAATTCAAGAACATTCTATCCGCTGCGGCGCTCTCGGCCGGACTGGCGACTGCGATGGCGCAGCCTGCACTGGCGCAGGAAAAGACAGATTTCAAACTGGCATGGTCGATCTACGCGGGCTGGATGCCCTGGGGCTATCTGTCCGACAGCGGGATCATGGACAAATGGGCCGAAAAATACGGCATCACGGTCGAGATCGTGCAGATCAACGATTACGTCGAATCCATCAACCAATATACGGCAGGTGCCTTTGACGGGGTCAGCGCCACCAACATGGACACGCTGTCGATCCCAGCAGGCGGTGGCGTCGATACAACGGCCCTGATCATCGGTGACTATTCCAACGGCAACGACGCGGTCATCCTCAAGGGCGAAGGCACGCTGCAAGATCTGGCAGGCAAGCCGGTCAATCTGGTGGAACTGTCGGTGTCGCATTACCTGCTGGCGCGGGGGCTGGATACGGTCGGCCTGTCGGAATCCGATCTGGACGGTGTCATCAACACATCTGACGCGGATATGATCGCGGCCTATGCGACCGACGACGTCAGCGCCGTGGTCACATGGAACCCGCTGGTGTCCGAAATCACGGCGTCGAACCCGGATGCAAATGTGCTGTTCGACAGTTCGCAAATCCCCGGTGAAATCCTCGACCTGATGGTGGTGAACACGCAGACGCTGGCCGACAACCCTGATTTCGGCAAGGCCGTGGTCGGTGCCTGGTATGAGGTCATGGGCCTGATGGCTGCTGGTGACGAAGAGGCGTTGACCGCCATGGCAGAGGCAGCGGGCACGGATCTGGCCGGATATCAGGCGCAGCTGGCCGTGACAGAGATGTTCTACGATCCCGCCGATGCCGTCGCACAGGCGTCATCGCCCGATCTGCCGACCACTATGACGACGGTCGCGGAATTCCTGTTCGACAAGGGCATTCTGGGTGTGAACGCCCCCAGCGCCGATTTTGTGGGCATCGCCTATCCGGGTGACGTTGTGACGGGCGACGCGGACAACGTCATGTTCCGGTTCGACACAACCTACATGCAGATGGCCGCCGACGGCGCGCTGTAAGCCTCTGGCGCGCGGCGACCGCGTCGCGCGCCCCCAATTCCCGTCATTCATGCGACCCCTGACCGGAGGCTTGTCATGCGACTGATCAACCGTATTCCATCACGCCGCAGCGGTATCATGCTCGCCGCGCTGCCGTTCATCGCGGTGATGATTGCCTATGCGATCAGTTCGGACATCCGACTGACGGCCAACCCGAATGACAAACTGTTGCCCGCACCGGCCACGATCCTGGACACCGCGATCCGGCTATTCACAGAGGCCGACCGCCGCAGTGGTGACATCCTGTTGTGGCAGGATACATGGGCCTCATTGCAGCGCCTGCTGCTGGGTGTTGGCATTTCGGCGGCTATTTCCCTGCTTGCGGGCATGGCCATCGGACTGCTGCCGCTGGTCCGGTCCGGCTTTTCCAGCTTTGTCGCCGTGGTGTCGATGGTGCCGCCGCTGGCGCTGCTGCCGATTCTGTTCATCGTGTTCGGACTAGGCGAGCTGTCAAAGGTCGTGCTGATCATCGTCGGCATCACCCCGTTCATGATCCGCGACCTGTCACAGCGCGTGCTGGACATCCCCACCGAACAACTGATCAAGGCGCAGACCATCGGTGGATCGTCACTGGTCATTGCGCTGCGTGTGACATTGCCACAAATCCTGCCGCGCCTGATCGCGAACGTGCGCCTGTCGCTGGGGTCAGCCTGGCTGTTCCTGATCGCGGCCGAGGCTGTGGCGTCGGATGTGGGACTTGGCTACCGGATTTTCTTGGTGCGCCGCTATCTCGCGATGGACATCATCCTGACCTACGTCATCTGGATCACGCTGCTGGCGTTTCTCATCGACTGGGCGCTGAAAACGCTGTCCCGCCGGGCGTTCCCGTGGCTGGAGGCCGGGCTATGAGTTTCGTCAGCGTCCGCAACATCTGGCAGGCCTACGGCGACCGGTCGATCATCGAACGGGTCAACGTCGAAGTCGATCAGGGCGAATTCATTTCGATCGTGGGTGCCTCTGGCTGTGGCAAATCCACCTTCCTGCGGCTCTTGTTGGCGCAGGAACGCCCCACACGCGGCGAAATCAGCATTGATGGCGGGCCGCCTGCCGTCGAGCCGAACGTGGAGCGCGGCGTGGTGTTCCAGCGCTATTCCGTGTTCCCGCACCTGACCGTGCGCGACAACCTGATAGCCGGTACGGCGTTCAAGACGCGGTTTGGTTTCCTGCGCGGTGCGGCACGACGGCAGGCGATGCAGGACGCGGATGAAATGCTGGCGCGGATCGGCTTGAACCATGTGGCCGACCAATATCCCGCATCACTGTCGGGCGGGATGCAGCAGCGACTGGCCATCGGTCAGGCAATGACGGCGAAACCGCGCGTGTTGCTGCTGGACGAACCATTCGGCGCACTGGACCCCGGCACGCGCCTGCAAATGCATGCGTTTCTGATGGAACTGCGCGCGCTGACCAACATGACCGTGTTCATGGTGACCCACGACCTCGAAGAGGGGTTCAAGCTGGGCGACCGTGTGCTGGTTTTCGACAAGCCCCGCTGGGACCCGCATGATCCGGGGCTGTTCGGGGCCACGATCACCTACGACTTTGACGCCCGCAACGGCGGCATTCCCCACCAAATCCAAACGGAGGATACCCATGTTTCCTGATACAGGCCCCCAGAACAGGCGCAGCAGGTCGCACCACCCCCGCGATCTGGCCCAGCGGATCAACGCGCAGGGCAAACGCCAGCACCATCCGGACCTGACCCAGCTACAAGGCTGGAAGGCCATGCAGAAAGAGGGCGACATTCCCACCGGCCGCGCCGACGAGGAACGCCGCTGGGCGCTGCGCATGGGTCTGACCGGGGCCGACGCGATCGAGGACAAATCCATCCCGACATTTGCCCGCGGAGAACTGCCGCATTTCGCCGGGATCAACACCTTTCTCAAGGCCCCCTATGCAGAGGATGTGCTGGAGGTGGCCAATTACGACGCCACGATCCTGGGCATCCCGTTCGACGGCGGCACAACCTACCGTCCCGGCACGCGGTTCGGCCCGCAGGCGCTGCGCAAGATCTCGGCGCTGTATACGCCGTATAATTACGAGATGGGCGTTGATCTGCGCGAACAGATGACGCTGTGCGATGCCGGCGACGTATTCACGATCCCCGCTAATATCGAAAAGTCCTTTGACCAGATCAGCCGTGGCGTCAGCCATGTGTTCAGCTCCGGCTCGCTGCCCATCATGATCGGCGGTGACCATTCCATCGGCTACCCTTGTCTGCGCGGCATCGCGGAATGCACGTCCAAGAAGATCGGCATCGTGCATTTCGACCGCCACGCCGACATTCAGGAAAAGGACCTGGACGAACGGATGCATACCACGCCGTGGTTCCACGCGACCAACATGCCCAATGTGTCGGCCAAGAACCTTGTGCAGATCGGCATCGGTGGTTGGCAGGTCCCGCGCGAGGCGGTCAAGGTCGCGCGTGAACGCGAGACCAACATCATCACCATGGGCGACGTCGAAAAGATGGGGATCGACAAGACCCTTGAGATGGCGCTGGACATGGCCTGGGACGGCGTCGACATGGTCTATCTGTCGTTCGACATCGACAGCATCGACTGCGGTTTCGTGCCCGGCACCGGCTGGCCCGAACCGGGCGGGTTCCTGCCGCGCGAGGCGCTGGCGCTGGTATCCGGCATCGCCGCAGAGGGCATCTGCGGAATGGAACTGGTCGAGGTGTCGCCCCCCTATGACACCTCGGACATCACGGCCCTGCTGGGCACACGCGTGATCGTGGATGTGCTGGGGTCCATGGTCGCCAGCGGCAAGATGGGCGCGCACAAACAGCATATCGACAAGCCCGTTTCCATCCCGCACGGCGAATTCAGCGGCAAGAGGTGGTCCAATGCCACATGACCACGGCCCGGACGGGCATCATCATCACCATGATCACGCGCCTCATGGCCATGGTCACAACCACGCGGACGGCGATCACCTGCATAGCCACATGCATGAACATGACGCCGCGGCAGATCTGCAGGTCCTGACCGCGCAGTTCATCGACGGCTACGTGCAGGCGCGTGACAAGTCGGCCTACCTCAAGCTGGCCGGCGTGCCGTTTGAACGCCCCGCCGCCGCAGGACCCAAGGCGCTGAAACTGATCGACGTGGAATTGAAAACCGAATGGCAGGTCGGGACAGCATCACCGTCATTCGGATCACGCGAGCTGAGCTATCTGCCCTTTCCCGGCCAGATGGTGACCGAACGCACCAACATGTCCTTGATCTATGTCTCGATGGATGAAAAATCCGTCTTGGACATCCGCGATTTTCTATCCCAACGCAAAAAGGAAATAGACGCATGAAACACCTGTCACTGACGATCGCAGCGATTTTGGCGGCCTCGCCCGCGCTGGCCCATGGCGGCGCACATATCCATCCGCATGGGATGGAAATTCCACTGTCGCTGATGGGCGGTATCATCGCGCTGGCGGCCTATCTGGCCTGGCGCCGCATGTGATCCTTGGGGCCGCTGCACGGCGATTGCGGCAGCGGCCCTAACCGTGCGCCCGCAACAGGGTGGTGACCGCGCGGTTCACCTTGCTGGGCACATCCGGATATGGCAGGCCCGACAGGCCCAATTGCGCCCGCTTGAACCCGTGCCCTTCGAGCAAGGCTATGAAATCCTCAGCAATCTCTTGTGGTGCGAATTCAGTCTTAAGTGCACCACAATCCTTGGCCTGACCGAACATCCGCGCCAGATCATCGAGCGTCTGCTGGAACGCAGCATCGTAAAATGTCAGGCCCATGTCTGGGGCATGACGCGCCTCTTCGTGGATCAGGCAGGCGAATGCCACGGTCTCGGGGTCGTTGAGAAAGGTCAGCAGACGCGTTCCGAATGCCGTCAGTCCGTCTTGCAATTCCGCCCGCGACGTGACCGCCGGCGGGTTGGCGTCGCGAAACCGGCAGACCTCTGCCGTTGCGACGCAGCCCAACAGATCGGTCATGTTCTGAAAGTAGCGATAGATCGTCGCTTTGGACACGGCGGCCTCGCGGGCCAGCATGTCGGTGGATACTTTCTCGAAGCCATGTTTGAAAAACAGACTTCGCGCGGCGGCCATGATACGGGTTTGTGACGGATTTTGGGTCATTAACGAACGGTAGGGCGCGCCTGCCCGAATTGAAAGTGGGAACCTCACGGCAAAACAGACGGAACTTCCCCCCTTGCCACTGCCGGATGATGGGTTAAGTACTGGGCCGTACTCTACGATGGAAATTATCTATGCTTCGCATTGCCACGGTCCTTTTTGCTCTCGCTGCCGCTGCACCACTGTCCGCCCAAGAGGCCGAGGCGCTGACACCGTCGGGTGATCCCGCCCCGATGAGGGCGGTGAAACTGATCCGTGCCGCTGGCGAAAGCGTGCTGACCGACAGGACGTTCTTTGGTCAGGTCGTTGCGTTGGAAACGGTCGATCTGTCATTCGAGGTCGGCGGCCAGATGACGATGTTCGACGCCCAAGAGGGCCAGTTCCTGCAAAAGGACGTGCAGATTGCAGCATTGGACGTGGGGCCATTTGAACGGGCGGTGGAACGGGCACAGATCAACCTGACGCAGGCCGAACGCGCCCTGTCCCGCGCTGAAACCCTGGCCGCGACGAACGCCGTGTCAGCCACACAGGCCGAGGACGCACAAACGGCCCGTGATCTGGCTGCCGTCGCCCTGCGCGAGGCCGAGGATGCGCTGGCGGACGCCAGCCTTCACGCCCCGTTCGAGGCATTGGTCGCGTCGCGTCTGACGCCGAATTTCGCCATCGTCAGCCCCGGTCAGCCCATAGTCCGCCTGCATGACATGTCAGAAGTCCGCGTCGAAATCGACGTGCCGGAACGCCTGTTTCAGAATGTCGACGAGGGCAGCGATCTGAAATTTACCGGGTCGTCCCCGCTGTTTGCCGCCCCCGTCCCGCTGGAGTTGCGCGAATTCAACGCCGAAACCCAGAACATCGGGCAAAGCTACCGGGTCACACTGGCCCTGACGCAGGACGACGTGCCTCCGGCGATCATTCCCGGCGCATCCATCACCGTGACAGCGACCCTGCCATTGGGTGACGAAAGTCTGGTGATGCTGCCGCCATCCGCGGTGTCCTATGACAACGGATCACCCCGCGTTCTGGTCTATACGCCCAACCCCGGTGGCACCGACGGAACCGTGGCATGGCAACCGGTCGAGGTCGGTTCTCCGAATGGGACGGACCTGCTGGTCAGCGGCATCGCAGGCGACACGCAGATCGTGGCCGCCGGCCTGCAAATGCTGACCGAGGGCGAAACCGTGCGTCCGTTCATTGGCCTGACGGTGGAATAGACCCATGAAAATCGCCCGCTTTTCGATCGAATCTCCCCTCTACACATGGATGTTCATCCTGTTCGCCATTTTTGGCGGATTGTTCGGCTATATGTCCGTCGGCAAGCTGGAAGACCCGACCTTTACGCTCAAGAACGCGCTTGTCATCACGCCCTACCCAGGTGCGACCTCGGCCGAGGTGGCCACCGGAGTATCAGAGGTGCTGGAGGCCGCGATCCAGCAGATGGACGAGGTCAAGAACGTCACATCGCGCAACACCCAGGGCATGTCGGTCATCGAGGTCGAGGTCGAGGATCAATACGATGGCGATACACTGCCGCAGGTCTGGGACGACCTGCGTGACCGTGTGTCAGATGCACGTGCATCCCTGCCTGCGGATGCGCTGCCATCAACCGTGAACGACGATTTCGGTGATGTTTATGGCATCCTGTATGCCGTGGCGGCCCCCGGCTATAGCGATTCTGAAATCTGGGACATCGCCAGTTTCATGCGCCGCGAACTGCTGACCGTGGACGGCGTGGCCAATGTCCAGCTACAGGGCCTGCCACAAGAGGCGATTTTCGTCGAACCGTCATCGCAGACTCTGTCGCAGCTGGGGGTCGATCCGGCGGTCATCATCGGCGCGATCAGCGATTCCACCGCCATCAACCCGACCGGTTTCGTCAACAATGGCAGTGCGAATCTGCAAATCCAGGGACCATCGGCAGAGGACAGCGTGCGCGAAATCAGCGGCCTGACCTTTGGTTTCGGCGGCGAGGTCCTGAACCTGCTGGACATCGCGGACGTCAAACGCGCGCGCATCGAGAATCCCGACCACATCCTGCGTCACAATGGTCAGGAGGTGTTCACATTGGGTGTGTCAGGCCTGGTATCTGAAAATATCGTCGATGTCGGTCGCCGGGTCGAGGCAGAGCTGGCCGTGCTGGAAACGCTGCTGCCTGTCGGCGTCGCAGTCAGCCCGATCTACGAACAACACCGGGTTGTGGACGAGGCCAACAGCAACTTTCTGGTGTCGCTTGCCATGTCGGTCGCGGTCGTGATCGTGGTGCTGGCGGTTTTCATGGGCCCCCGCGCGGCGGTCGTCGTCGGTGCCTCGCTGCTGCTGACCGTGCTGTCGACGTTCTTTTTCATGTATCTGTTCGACGTCAAGGTCGAACGCATCAGCCTGGGTGCCCTGATCATCGCGATGGGGATGCTGGTCGACAACGCCATCGTGGTGGCCGAAGGAATGCAGCAGGAAATGCGCAAGGGCAAGAATTCCCGCGATGCTGCGGATATTGCCACGCAGAAAACCCAGATCCCGCTGCTGGGGGCCACGATCATCGGGATCATGGCCTTTGCCGGGATCGGCCTGTCGCCCGATGCGTCCGGCGAATTCATGTTCTCGTTGTTTGCGGTGATCGGCATTTCGCTGCTGCTGTCGTGGATCGTCGGCGTGACGATCACCCCGCTGCTGGGCCATTACCTGTTCAAGGTCGGCGGGCTGGATGCAGACGATTCCGGTTACAACGGCCCGGTGTTCCGCACCTATGGCAAACTGGTCCGCTGGGCACTGAAATTGCGCTGGCTGGTGATCGCAGGTCTGCTGGGCACGACTGTCGCCTGCATCATGGCCTTTGGCCAAGTCAAACAGCAGTTCTTTCCTGCGGCGACGACACCCATCTTTTACCTTGAATACAAGGCCGCACAGGGCACCGCCATCGAGGAATCGTCCGCCGATATCGCCGTGGTCGAGGACTGGCTGCTGGCCCGAGACGACGTTGAAGCTGTGACCGCAACAGTCGGGCAAGGCCTGTCGCGCTACGTGCTGACCTACAGCCCTGCCCGCGCCGACAGTTCCTATGCCCAGCTGGTGATCCGTGCCACGTCCCCCGAGGCGATCCCCGCCCTGCGCACAGAGCTGGATCAATTCGTGATCGAGGCGCTGCCCTGGGCAGAGCTTCAGTCGAAACGCATCATCTTTGGTCCCGCGACCGGTTCGGATATCGAGGCACGCTTTTCTGGTCCCGACCCTGCCGTACTGCGTGAACTGGCGGCAGAGGCAGAGGCAATCCTGCGCAACAGCACCGACTTGCTGCACACCGAACACAACGACTGGCGCGAGGTCGAAATCACAACCCGCCCGATCTATGCAGAGGATCGTGCACAGGCGGCAGGCATCACCCGCAGCGACGTGGCGACTGCAATTGCCCTTGCGACCAACGGCATTCCTGCCGGCACCTACCGCGAACGCGACCGGCTGATCGACATTATCGTGCGCAAACCCCGCGACGAGGCCGAACGCGACAGCCAGCTGCTGGACCAGATTGTCTACAGTCAGGCCATCGGAGGCTATCTGCCACTAAGCCAGGTGGTGGACGGTTTCACCGTCGTGCCGGAAAACCCCGTGATCGAACGGCGAAACCGCGTCCAGACCATTTCGGTGCAAGGCAACGTCATCGAAGGTCTGACGCCGCCCACCGTGTTCGCCGAGGTGCGTCCGCTGATCGAGGCAATCGAGGTTCCGGCTGGCTATGAAATGGAATGGGGCGGCGAATTCGAGAGCGCAGGCCAGGCACAGGAATCGCTGGGTCGGCAGATGCCGCTTTCCTTCGGGACGATGTTGCTGATCACCATCCTGTTGTTCGGCAAGTTGCGCCAGACGGCGGTCATCTGGACCATCGTGCCCATGGCGATCAACGGTGTGGCCATCGGCCTGCTGTTGTCGAACATTCCCTTCAGCTTTACCGCGTTGCTGGGCCTGCTGTCGCTGTCTGGCATGTTGATCAAGAACGCCATCGTTCTGGTCGAGGAGATCGATGCGCAAAAGGCCGAAGGCCTGCCACAACATGAGGCCATCGTCACGGCCAGTGTCAGCCGCCTACGGCCCGTGGTTCTGGCCGCGGCAACCACGATCCTGGGTATGGTGCCGCTGCTGTCCGACAGCTTCTTTGCGGCGATGTCCGTGACGATCATGGGCGGTCTCGGCTTTGCCTCGGTCCTGACGCTGGTGGGTGTCCCGGTCCTGTATCACACCTACCTGCGCAAGGAGCGGATCGCCGACAAGAAGGCCGCCGACGGGGCCGTGCCGGCCCCCGCCTGATGCCTACGGGGGCGCGGCCACGGTATCACGTGGACGCGCCCGCCGGGTCATGACCCGGATGCAGCAGGCCGCGGCCCCGCATCGCCAGCCGTGCGGCGCGCCACTGACCAATTCAGCCCCAGCAAGACCGCGATCAACAGCGATCCGACGATTTCGACGGTCAGGTCGGGCCAGAACAATGCGACGACACCGGGCACCAGCAATATACGCATCCAGACCGGCATCGGCCCCCACAGATAACCTTCGAGCGCGGCGGCAAAAGCGACCAGACCCAATATGGCAATGGCCCCTGACCACAGCACCAGCGGCAATGGCCCGCCCAGGATGATTTCCGGATTGAACACCATGAACAGCGGGATCAGGTACAGGCCCTTGGCGTATTTCCACGCCTGCACGCTGGTTTCCATCGGTTTTGATCCCGCGATCGCAGCACCGGCAAAGCCTGCGAGGGCGACTGGCGGCGTCACGTTACTGTCCTGCGAATACCAGAACACGACCAGATGTGCGATCAGGATTGGCATGCCGAACTGTTCGGTCAGAGCCGGACCCACGAGGATGATCAGGACGATATAGGCTGCCGTCACTGGCAGCCCCATGCCCAGAACCAAACTGGCAAGCAGCACGAGGATCAGCGCCAGAACGATGTTGCCACCCGAAAATGCGATCATCATCGCCGAGAATTTCAGGCCCAGACCCGTCAGGCCCACGACGCCCACGATAATACCGGCCACGGCACAGGCCACCGACACCGCGACGGCGTTGCGCGCGCCCAGATCCAAGGCCTCAAGTGTCAGCGCCACACCGCGACGGCACATCGCGACGAACCGGTCTGCCGTTGGCCCGTTACGTTGGAAATCCCACAGCGCGCGTGCCGATGCCGCCGCCATGATCGCAAGGATCGCGTAAAAACCGACACGCATGGGCGAATAGCCCGCAACCAGCAGAATGACCAAGGCGACGAGTGGCAGCAGGAAATGCCACCCTTCGGCCAGCACCTTGCGCACGCTGGGCAATTCCTCTGCGGACAGGCCCTGCATTCCCTGTTTCACGGCGGCGATATGGACCAGCAGATAGACGGTCCCGAAATACAGGATCGCCGGGAAAATCGAGACCAAAACGATGTCGACATATGGCATCCGAGTGAATTCGCTCATCAGGAATGCGCCCGCGCCCATCAACGGCGGCATGATCTGCCCACCGGTCGAGGCGGCAGCTTCGATCCCGCCAGCCTGCGCCGGGCGGTAGCCCAGCCGCTTCATCAGGGGAATCGTAAAGGCGCCGGTCGTCACCACGTTGGCAATCGCCGATCCTGAAATCGATCCCATGCCGGCGCTGGCGATCACCGCGGCCTTGGCCGGTCCGCCGCGCTGCTTGCCCGCAGCGGCATAGGCGAGGTCGATAAAGAATTTGCCCGCGCCGGTAACTTCGAGAAAGGCACCGAACAGCACAAAGATGAAAACAAACGTCGCAGCCACGCCCAGCGGAATCCCGAAAATCCCCTCGGCACCCAGCGTCATCTGGCTGGCCAGCCGGTCCAGCGAATAGCCCCGGTGATTGAGGATGCCGGGCATCCAGTCCGCCAGAAACGGCAGCTCGCCGCGGTTGCCGGCAAAGGCATAGACGATAAAGAACGCGCCGATCAGCGTCATGCCAAGGCCTACGGCCCGGCGCGCGGCCTCGAGCACGACGATGATCGTGACAATGCCCATCCAGACGTCGATGGGGCGCGGGAAAATCTGGTTCGCAATGATGTCGATGTTCAACGGCACCCAGGCCCCAGCGGCAATCCCTGCGAGGATCAGCACACCGTCGATGGCCCAGCCAAACGGACCCCGCGCCTTGCCACGGCCAAAGGCGGGATACAGCAGAAAACACAGGACCAGAACGAAACCCAGATGGATGGGACGCTGGAAAAACAGACCAAGCGGCTGCACACCGGCGGCATAGAGCTGGAACAGCGACAGCGCGATCCCGATCACGGTGATTGCGCGGATGACGAACCGCGGTTGCGGCACCTCGGGTGCGGGAATGTCAGGTATCGTCGTCATTATCCGTATTTCCTAAAAGGGCAATCCGCACCCGTTCACGCGGGGCAACCGCCGACAGCGACACGACCGTGTCACCGACCTGCAAACGATGATCGACAGGGCCGAGTCCGGGCCGCAAAATATAAGCGTTCCCCGGCACAGGCTCGTTGATATCAAGGATAAAATAGCCGCCTTGTCCGTCCGTGACCTGCCGTCCGCGACCCGGGATGTGGTCCAGTCCGGCGGCGAAATCGGGCAGATGGGCATGCACCAGAACCATGCGCCCCGCCCTGTTTTCATAGCAGTCCGACACCGGGAACCCCTTGACGGAGTGGTTCCAGAGCACGCACCACTCTGTGCCGTCGGCCACGTCAAAGCGCGCGATTTCGGTGCCATCCGCGCGGGTCGCGACAAGCGCGTCCGCCAATGCCACGCATGGCAGCAGCCAAATGAAAAGGGAGAGGACAATGCCCCTCCCCCCTCGGTGGTCTGCAATCATGGACGCAGATCGTCAGGAATCGTCACGCCGATTTCTTCGTAGTACCGGATCGCACCGGGATGCAGCGGGACTGGTGTGGCGGACATCGTGAACTCGACCGTTGTTTCGTTCGCCGCCGGGTGGATCGCCTGCATGTCCGCGATATTCTCGAACATGGCCTTGGTGATCGCATAGGCCACATCGTCGGTCATTTCCGACGACACCGCCAGGACGTTCGGAATGCCCAGAACGGTGATGTCTTCGTCAACACCGTTGTAGCTGCCACCGGCAAGGGTCGTCGTCGCAAAGGTGGAATCCGCATCCATCGCCGCCTGCAATTCAGCCTCTGACAGGGCGATGATCGTGATGTCCTGCGTGGTCGCAAGGTTCAGGATCGACGAGGTCGGCGCACCCACGGACCAGAAACCCGCGTCGATGTCGCCGTTGGCCAGCGCATCGGCTGTTTCGTTGAAGTTCAGGCGCTGTTCGTCGATATCGTCATAGCTGATGCCATTAGCCTCGAGGATGGCATTGGTGTTGACCTCGGTGCCGGAACCGGGCGCACCAATCGACACGCGCTTGCCGCTGAGATCAGCCAGGGATGTGATGCCGGACCCCTCGAGTGCGACGATGTGCACCATGTTTGCATAAAGCGACGCCAGACCACGGATCATTGGCAACTGCTGGCCCTCGAACCGGCCGGTGCCGGAATAGGCCTGTGCTACGGTGTCAGCCAGACCGATGGCCAGATCGGCGTCACCGGTGGCAATCAGACCCATGTTCTCGACCGATGCACCCGTGACCTCTGCGGTCGCGGAATAGCCTTCGATGTGGTTGTTGATGACTTCGGCAAGGCCACCGCCCATCGGATAATAGACCCCGCCCGTGCCACCAGTGGCGATGGACAGCTGCTGCTGTGCCACGGCCGGCGCAGCAAAACCCATCGTCACAATCGCCGCGGTTCCGATCAGGCCCAACGGCCCACGCAAGACTTCTTTGAACATATCGTCCTCCCAAATCGGGTGTGTCACCCAAGGTTTGACCCGGCTCCTCCCGGGTTCGTGGGAACGATACAGATTTCTGAACGGAACTGGACCCCTTTTTTCACGCCTTATCAGAGACCGTCCGTCGCAGGCCTGCGACAGGACAATTTGAGTCATGGCTGAGAGACTGGTGCGTCCGCGTTTTACGACGTTGTACGCGAGCCCGCGCGGACACATCGCACAACACCCTTGGCGCAAATAATCGAGCCTGTGCCGATATCAGCGCACGAGGACCGCACGGAAATCATTTACGTTCGTCAGGGTCGGTCCTGTCCGGATCAGATCGCCCGTCGCATCGAAAAACGCGAAGCTGTCATGGCTTGCAAGACAGGCCTTGGCATCAGCGCCGACGCGACGGGCACGCATCAGCACATCTGGCCCGATCAGGGCACCGGCTGCGTCTTCGGTCCCATCAATGCCATCCGTATCTGCCGCCAACGCATGTATCCCACGGTGGCCGTTCAGTGCGATGGCAAGGCTCAGGAGAAATTCGGTATTGCGCCCTCCGCGACCGGGGATGGTGCCACTGGTCGAAACAGTCGTTTCACCACCTGACAACAACACGGTGGGCCCAGATGCAGGCGTGGCCTGCCGTGCCACCCATTTGGCCATGCCCGACATGGCAATTCCCAATTCCCGCGCTTCCCCTTCGAGGGCATCGCCCAAGATCGTCGGCGTGACACCTGCGTCGCGGGCGACCTGTGCCGCGGCCTCCAGCGACAAGGCGGGGGTGGCAATCAGGCGGTAATCGCATGCAAATGCAGGCACGTCCCGGACAGGCTGCAAAAGAATATCGCGCGCGGCAGTGGGCAGGTCCGGGCCGAGCCGATCGACGAGATAGCCCAGATTTTCACCCGCCGTCGGGTCAGGCACCGTCGGACCGGATGCGATGGCCGCCGGATCATCGCCCGGGACATCGGATATGGCCAAGGTCACCAGTCGGGCCGGATGCACGGCACGCGCAAGACCGCCCCCCTTGATCGCGGACAGCCTGCGCCTGACCTTGTTCATGTCGTCGATCGTCAGGCCCGACGCCAACAGCAGTTTGTTGACGGTGATCTTGTCCTGCAATGTCAGCGGATCGACCGGCATCGGCAACAGCGAAGAGCCGCCGCCGGACATCAGCGCGATCACAAGATCATCCGCACCGGCAGCAGCAGCCGTTTGCATGATCTCGCGCGATGCGGCCAGCCCTGCCGCGTCCGGGACGGGATGCGATGCCTCGCGCACCTGTATCCGGGTGGTGGGAACCGCGTGACCATAGCGTGTGACGACGACGCCTGACAGATCCACATCCGGCCAGGCCCGTTCAAGTGCCAACGCCATCGCAGCGGCGGATTTGCCGGCCCCGATGACGATGCAGCGGCCCGCTGGCTTCGCGGGGAGGTGCGAGGCAAGAACAGTCGCCGGATCTGCTGCGGCGATCGCTGCATCCATCATCCGGCGGAGCAGCGCCACTGCATCGTCATCGGTCATTTGCAAACCCTCAGATATTTTCGCCGCGGATCACTTCGCAAACGCCGTCGGTCACGTCCTGCGTCGTGGCTGTACCACCAACATCTGGCGTCATGATACCATCTGCGCAAACCTTTTCGACGGCACGCATCAATAGTCCGGCTGCCGCGTTTATCTGGACCCGCGAGGGCTGGCTGTATCTGGCGGTCATCTTGGACCTGCACTCTCGTCACGTGATCGGCTGGGCTGTCGGCAACCGATTGAAGCGCGACCTGGCGATCCGGGCGCTGACGATGGCGATCGCCCTCAGGTCGCCGCCCAGAGGCTGTATCTTCAACAGCGACCGCAGCAGCCAATATTGTTCGCCCGATTATCAGACGATCCTGCGTCAGCATAACCCACGATACCATCGACGACACCGACTACGATGAATTTCGGGGGATCCTGCAGGCACATATGTCAGAGACATGGCCGCTTGAGGTCTGCTCGGTCCTTTCGCCTGAGACATCTTCGAACCAGAGCATCGAGCTGTTTTCGAAATCGGTCGGCATCGGCCAGCCGATCCGTATGAGGCGCCTTGTTTTGAACGGCCATACGCCCGCGACCGAGATGGCCCATCCCAAGTTGAAGACGAAGCAGCTCTTCATCACCCGGGACGATGCAGACGCCTTCCACCGGCGCTTTTACACGCCACGGACGATGGCGCAGGCCCACGGCAAGAGTTGGCAGTCCATGACGGCAACCTTGAGAGCGGCCGGGGTCGAGGCCTTCTCGCCCGACGGCGAAGATTATGGCACGCTGTACTTGCGCCACGACGTTGATCGCGCTTTCGCGTAACTGCTTGATGCAATGCGTAAAAGACAAAGGCCGCGCTGTCGCGCGGCCTCGGTCCTGCAATCATTCGGCGATCCTGGGGCTCCCGATCCGGAACTCGGATGAGGTGATTCACACCGTGGGGTTAAAAACTTAGCCGCACTTGGAAAACCCACAGCTGGCGCATGTCATGCAACCCTCTACCATACGCAGCTCATAGCTGCCGCAGCTGGAACAGGCCTTACCGCGGGGGGCGTCGGACAGGTTGACCACATCTGCTTGCGGGTCGCTTTTCAGGCCTTCCCCCTCGCCGGTCAGGAATCCGGTCGCGATCATGTGACGCTCGATCACGCCGCCGATGGCGGCGAGGATGCTGGGGACATATTTGCCTTTGACCCAGGCGCCGCCACGCGGATCGAACACGGCCTTCAGCTCTTCGACCACGAAAGTCACGTCGCCGCCACGGCGGAACACGGCAGAGATCATACGCGTCAGCGCAACCGTCCAGGCAAAATGTTCCATGTTCTTGGAATTGATGAACACCTCGAACGGGCGGCGGTGACCTGCAATGACCAGATCGTTCACGGTGATATAGATTGCGTGCTCACTATCGGGCCATTTCAGCTTGTAGGTGGCACCCTCCAGCTCTGTCGGGCGGTCCAGCGGTTCGGTCATATAGACGACCTCTGCAGTTTCGCCGTCGGTCTGGACCTGCACCGGCTTGTCCTCTGACACGCTCAGCACCGAACCGGTGACCGCGTTGGGGCGGTAGGTGGTGCAACCTTTGCACCCCTGATCCCAGGCCGCCATATAGACGTCCTTGAAGTCATCAAAGCTGATGTCCTCGGGACAGTTGATCGTCTTGGAAATCGAACTGTCGATCCACTTTTGTGCGGCGGCCTGCATGCGGACGTGGTCCAGCGGGGCCAGCGTCTGTGCGTTGACGAAATAATCCGGCAGGTCAGCGTCACCCTTCAATTCGCGCCACATTTGCACGGCGTAATCCACGACCTCTTCTTCGGTCTTGGTGCCGTCCTTTTGCAGAACCTTGCGGGTGTAGGCATAGGCAAACACCGGCTCGATCCCAGAGCTGACGTTGCCAGCGTACAGGCTGATCGTGCCCGTGGGCGCGATGGATGTCAGCAGTGCGTTGCGGATACCGTGGGTGCGGATCGCGTCGCGCACGTCGTCATCCATGTCCTGCATCGCACCAGATGCAAGGAACGCTTCTGCGTCGAACAGCGGGAAAGCGCCTTTTTCCTTGGCCAAGTCCACCGACGCCAGATAGGCGGCGCGGGCAATCGCGTGCATCCAGCGGTCGGTCTGACGCGCCGCCTCTTCGGATCCATAGCGCAGGCCGACCATCAGCAGCGCATCGGCCAGACCCGTGACACCCAGACCGATGCGGCGTTTCGCCTGCGCCTCCTGGCGCTGTGCCTCCAGCGGGAATTGGCTGGCATCCACGACGTTGTCCATCATCCGCACGGCGGTGGCGACCAGGTCGGTCAGTGCCGCCTCGTCCAGTGCTGCCGCATCGCCAAAGGGATCAGAGACCATGCGCGCCATGTTGATCGACCCCAGCAAGCACGCGCCGTAGGGCGGCAGAGGCTGTTCGCCGCAGGGGTTCGTGGCGGCGATGGTTTCGCAATAATTCAGGTTATTGGCCGCATTGATGCGGTCGATGAAGATGACACCCGGTTCCGCCACCTCGTAGGTGGATTTCATGATCGCGTTCCACAGGTCGCGCGCCTTGACCGTGCGGTAGACCTCGCCTTTGAAAACCAGATCCCAGTCGGTGTCCGCCTTGACCGCATCCATGAACGGGTCGGTGATCAGCACGGACATGTTGAACATCCGCAAGCGGGCGGCGTCGTGTTTTGCGGTGATGAAATCCTCGACGTCGGGATGGTCGCAACGCATGGTGGCCATCATCGCGCCACGGCGTGACCCTGCTGACATGATCGTGCGGCACATGGCGTCCCAGACATCCATGAACGACAACGGCCCGGATGCGTCTGCGGCCACGCCATGCACGGTCGCACCTTTGGGCCGGATGGTCGAGAAATCATAGCCGATCCCGCCACCCTGCTGCATGGTCAGCGCGGCCTCTTTCAGCATGTCGAAAATGCCGCCCATGCTGTCGGGCACGGTACCCATGACGAAACAGTTGAACAGCGTCACCGCGCGCGCGGTGCCCGCACCGGCGGTGATACGTCCTGCGGGCAGATATTTGAAATCCGCCAGCGCATCATAGAACCGATCTTCCCAGACCTTTGGTTCCTTTTCCACGACGGCCAGCGCGCCCGCGATACGCCGCCAGGTATCCTCGACGGTTTCATCGATGGGGGTGCCGTCTGCTTCTTTGAAACGATACTTCATGTCCCAGATCTGCTCTGCAATCGGGGCGGTGAAACGGGTCATGACGAATCCTTTGGGGTGTGGTGAAGGTGTGCAGGAATAGGTCCAGCGGCGGGCATGGTCAATTGAAACAGCGGTGACCAACTCTACCTGTTCGTCAGGTAAAGAATCGGTTAAACCGGATCTGCATACTACATCTGGGGTGACACATTGGGCAACCACGTAAATCTGGTAAAGCTATCGGTTGGCACTGAATCAATCGAGAACATGCTCGATTGGCAACGCGTGCGGTCCCAACAGGTCCGCGACGGGCAGTATTACCACGTGACCCGCATGTGGCCCAAGCGCGAGGACGAACTGCTGAACGGCGGGTCGATCTACTGGGTCATCAAGGGTGTGATCCTGTGCCGGCAACCGATCATGGCCTTGCGCGAAATCATCGGTCAGGACGGCGTGCGCCGCTGTGGACTGGTGCTGGCCCCCGATGTGATCCGCGTCGCCGCCACCCCCAAGAAGGCGTTTCAAGGGTGGCGATACCTGTCCCCGGCAGACGCGCCGCCCGATCTGGCAGAAGGCCGCCAGGCCGAAGAACCGCTGCCCCCTGAACTTTCCAAGGCGCTGGCCGATATCGGCGTCAGATAACCTTGCGTCAGCACAGGTGACAGGCGGCCCGACCCGTGCGACGATTTGCGCGAATTGGGAGGTTCATCATGCATATCTATCCGAACAAATTCGATGACGTGCCGCTGCGGGACGTGTCTATCACGCAGGCGATCTTTGCCGGGCTGGAAAACCGGAGGTCAGAGGTCGTTTTGACCGATGGACCGACAGGGCGCAGCCTGACGGCGGGCGATGTGATCGACCAGATTCGCGCGCTGGCGGGTGGCCTGCGTGCGCATGGTTTCGGCCCCGGCAAGACGCTGGCGCTGATGGCCCCGAACATGCCCGAATACTGCGTGGTGTTTCATGCCGCGGCCTTTGCCGGTGGCACCGTCACGACGATCAATCCCACCTACACCGCGTCAGAAGTGCGCCACCAGTTGAATGACAGTCAGGCCGATCTGCTGGTCACGGTCGCGATGTTCGCGGAAACAGCCAAGGAGGCCGCGGTCGATACAAGCGTCACCGAAATCTACAGTATCGGTGACGCCGTGTGCCTGACGCCGATCACGGAAATGATGGGCGAACCTCTTTCCGAACAGGTCGCAGTCGACCTGGACGACCATACGGTCGTCCTGCCCTATTCGTCCGGCACCACCGGCCTGCCCAAAGGCGTGATGCTGTCCCATCGCAATCTGATCGTGAACGTGGATCAAATCATCCACGGCGCGGGATTCCAACCGGGAGAGGTCGCCGCCGGTTTTCTGCCGTTTTTCCACATCTACGGCATGACCGTATTGATGAACGTTCATCTTTCTGGTGGTGGCGCGCTTGTGACCATGCCCCGCTTTGATCTGGAAATGTTTCTGCGGATCAGCCAGGACCACAAAGCGCGGCGCATGTGGGTCGTTCCGCCGGTCGCACTCGCGCTGGCAAAGCACCCGATGGTGGCGGATTTCGACCTGTCCAGTGTCGAACAGACATTTTGCGGGGCGGCCCCCCTGGGCGCTGATCTGTCAAATACCGTCGGCAAACGCCTGAACTGCGTCAGTTTACAAGGGTATGGCATGACCGAACTGTCGCCCGTCAGCCACCTGTGTCCGCTGGATGATGCAAAACCCGGATCATCGGGCATCGCGGCCCCCAACGTCCAGTGCCGCATCGTGGATTCCGAAACCGGACAGGACGCCGAACCGGGGGCCGAGGGCGAATTGTGGATCAAGGGCCCCAACGTGATGCAGGGCTATCTGAACAACGCAAAGGCCACGGCGGACACTATCGTCGCGGATGGCTGGCTGCGCACCGGCGACATCAGCCGGATCGACGCGGACGGTCATATGTTCGTCGTGGATCGCCTCAAGGAGTTGATCAAATACAAGGGGTTTCAGGTCGCCCCGGCAGAGTTGGAGGCGACGATCATCGCGCTGGACGGGATCACCGATGTCGCCGTCATCGGCATCCCTGATCCAGAGGCAGGTGAATTGCCGATGGCCTTTGTGGTCGGCGACGACAATGCCCCTGACGATGACACGATCCGCGCGCATCTGGCCGCCAACCTGTCGTCCTACAAGCAGGTGCACCGCATCGATCGCGTCGATGAAATCCCCAAGAGCGCGTCCGGCAAGATCCTGCGCCGTTTCCTGCGTGACCGGGTGCAGGCAGAGGACTGACGCTCACTCGATCCAACGTTCCCATTCCGCCAGTGATCCCGCAAAGGCGTTGATGTCCACTCGGCGTGCCACCCCCGGCACAATCCCGGTGGATGTATACTGCCAGAACGACCAGCCCTCGCCCGGATAGGTGGTGGCAGGATGGGCCGCCACCGACCGCAACCAGAACTGGGTGCGGGGCAAGGCCCCGAGCCCCGCGTCGCGGTACATGTCAGGTGTGGTGTAAACCAGTGGACGCCGACCGTAGTGCCGTTCGATGATATCCATAAAGACCTGCGCCTCGGCCCGGACGGTGGCACCGTCAGGCCTGCGGCGACAGGTCTGCGACCCGTGGTTCCATTCCAGATCCAGCACATGCGGCAGCGCGTCCCGGTCACGCGGCACGTTGGCGATAAACCATGCGGCCTGTTCCTGCGGTGACCGGCAAAAATAGTAGAAATGATAGGCCCCGTATCGCACGCCTGCCGCCTTGGCCCCGTTGCGGTGGGCCGCGAACATCGGATCGCTCAGATCGCCGCCTTCGGTCGCCTTGATATAGACGAAACGAATGCCCGCCGCCCGCGCGGTCCGCCAGTCGATGGCCGTCTGGTAGCGCGAGACATCCAGCCCGTGCACCGGATAAAACGCAGGCTGCGTGCCGATGGCGGGGTGCGGATCGGCATCGGCAAATCGCGGATTGCCGGGCGCATCGTCCAGGACTGCGCCACCGGTGCCGCCGCAAGCGATCAAGACGGAACATATCAACGAGAGAGACAAAACGCGCAAAGCTGCCATGACACCGCCCCAACAGGTATCAGGCGACTGTGACCTGTCTGGTGGTCTGACGCCATGACCTGCCGGTCAAACAACCGTGTTGACCCGACGCCTAGAGCCCCAGCTTATGTTCGAGTGCGCGGAACGTGTCGCGCTGCGCCATGGTCCACCCGGACCGTGACGACCGGAACAACGTCGCCTGACTAGCGTGGATCATCCCGTCGCTGAGTACTTTCAGGCCGTTGGCCCGCAGGGTTTCCCCGGTCGAGGTGATATCGGCAATCGCCTCGGCGGTTTCGTTCTTGATCGTGCCTTCGGTCGCACCCTGGCTGTCGACCAGCGCATAATCCGCGACGCCTTCGCGGGCGAGGAATTCCCGCACAAGGCGATGATACTTGGTCGCGATACGCAGGCGATGCCCGTGGGTCGCACGAAACGCAGCGGCAACCGCATCAAGGTCGTCCACCGTATCGACATCGACCCAGCCTGTCGGCACGGCGATGATCAGATCGGCACCACCGAACCCCATCGGGGTCACCTGACGCACGGTGCTTTCCCAATTGGCAAGTTTTTCCCGGACCAGATCGGACCCGGTGACGCCCAGCTGGATGCGGCCGGCGGCCAGCTCGCGCGGGATTTCACCCGCGGACAGCAGTACCAGATCGACACCGTCGATCCCGTCAACGGCCCCGGCGTATTCCCGGTCAGACCCGGATTTGCGCAGCGTCACGCCCCGTTTGCCAAACCATTGAAACGTCTTTTCCATCAGCCGTCCCTTGGACGGCACACCCAGTTTCAGCATCACACATGTCCCCTGACGGCCAGCACCAGATCGGGGCGGATCACGCCGCCGACCGCAGGCACATCGGTATCACCCAGCCGGGCAGTCAGCGCGTCATAGCGCCCGCCCGTGGCGACCGGGGGCTGGTGCCCCTCTGCCGCGTAAAACCCGAACACGAAACCATCGTAATATTCCAACGAGGTGCGGCCATAGCTGCCCTCGAATTCCAGCGCGTCCACGTCGATACCGCGCAGATGCAGCGCGTTCAGCCGCGCATGCATCCGGGTCACCGCCGGTTCGATCGCGGGCATGTCGATGGCGATATCGCGCAGACGGCCCAGCGCCTGCGGCGCGGATGCACGCAGATCGAGGATCACATCCAGCAGTGCGATTTCACTGGCCGAGATGGGGGCCGCAGCCGCGTCTTCGCGCAGGGATGCGATCCTTGCCGCGATTTCGTCACGGGTGCGGACACCTGCCAGCGCGGGTGCGCCGTCCAGCGGATCGGTCAGGGCCAGCAGCGCAGTGCGTGACGCTGGCGGTGGCGTGCGCCCGCCGAACCGGTCCAGCAACGCGCGAAACCGCCGGGGCCGCCAGATGTGACGCATCAACGCATCCTTGCGCGCCTGCGTGGTCCGCAACCCGCGCACGGCAGCCATCAGCACGCCGATATCGCCGGTCGCCGCCCGCAGCGGCAAATCGCCAAGGGCCGCGCGGATCGTGGCAAAAACCTCGGCCTCGGCGTCGGCAGGATCGTCGCCGCCCATGATCTCGAACCCGACCTGCACGAATTCGGTCGCACGGCCGGGGTTCACGTCCTGCTTGCGAAACACGCGGCCCGCGTAGGTATAGCGTGCTGGATTGGCGTGGGACTGCATGTGCATCTGCACCACAGGCACCGTGAAATCGGGCCGCAGCACCATTTCGCCCAGCGCCGGGTCAGAGGTCAGATAGGACCGCCCGCGAATGTCCTCGCCATAGAGATCCAGCAGCGTATCCGCCGGTTGCAGCACGTCCGTATAGACCGTCTGCGCGCCGGCCTTGGCAAAGCAGGCAGACAGGCGGTCGGTTTCAGCCTGTATCGCGGGGGCGTTCACGACTGGTCGTCCAGCATCTGACGGATCCGCGCCAGCATCTCGGCGCGCGGCACCTCGACCTGCTGGGGGCGGTCCTTCCATTCCTCGGCGGTGGCGTCCTTGGCGATTTCTGCGCCCAGGATCAGGTCCTTGATCTGCACGACGTCGCGGTCGAATTCATCGCCGCCCGCGATCACCGCAATCGGGCTTTCGCGTTTGTCCGCGTATTTCAGCTGGTTGCCGAAATTCTTGGGGTTGCCCAGGTACACCTCTGCCCGGATGTCCGCCTGACGTAGTTCCGCCACCATGGTCTGATAATCCGCCATCCGCGCCTTATCCATCACCGTGACAATGACCGGACCGCGTGCCTTGGTATCCAGTCGCCCCTTGGCGTGCAGTGCGGCCAGCAGGCGGTCCACACCGATGGACACACCCGTCGCAGGCACCTCTTGGCCGGTAAAGCGTTTGACCAGATCGTCATACCGCCCGCCCCCCGCGACAGAGCCAAAGTTGCGCGGACGCCCCTTTTCGTCAGTGACCTCAAAGGTTAGTTCCGCCTCGAACACCGGCCCGGTGTAGTAGCCGAGGCCACGGACAACGGAGGGGTCAATGACGATGCGGTCAGGGCCGTAGCCTTGGGCGGCAAGGAGTTCTGCCATTTCGCGCAGTTCTTTCAGACCCGAGGCACCGGAATCAGAGTTGCCTATCATTTGTGACAAAAGTCCTAGCGTCTCTTGGGCTGTCTCACATCGTGACTGCATATATTGGCCGATGTTCTGTGCCTGATCCTGCGTCAGCCCTACGCCTTTGATAAACGCGCCCGACGCATCAAGTCGCCCTGTGGTCAAAAGCGCCCAAAATTCTTCAATGCTAACCTTGTCAAATTTGTCGATCGTCCGCAGTACGGCTTCTTTCTTGGCGTCCTCATCATCAGTCAGACCAAGGGTTTCGAGCACACCATCTAACACCTTTCGGTTATTCACCCGGATCACATAGTCGCCGCGCGGGATGCCGACGGCTTCCAGCGTATCCGACAGCATCGCGCAGATTTCGGCGTCGGCGGCAACAGACGGCGCGCCCACGGTATCCGCATCGCATTGATAAAACTGGCGAAACCGCCCCGGTCCCGGCTTTTCGTTGCGCCAGACCGGACCCATTGCGTAGCGGCGATAGGGCGACGGCAGCGTATCGCGGTATTGCGCGGCAACCCGCGCCAGCGGCGCCGTCAGGTCATAGCGCAGCGCCAGCCAGTCGCTGTCCTCTTCCCAGGCGAACACACCCTCGTTCGGGCGGTCCACGTCGGGCAGAAACTTGCCCAGCGCCTCGACCGTCTCGACCCCGGATGTTTCCAGCGGGTCAAAGCCATAGCGGTGATAGACCTCTGCGATTTTGGCGAGCATCTCGTTGCGATGCGTGACCTCTGCCCCGAAATAATCGCGAAAGCCCTTGGGCGTCACGGCCTTGGGGCGCGGGGTCTTTTTCGGCTTTGCCATCGGATCACCTGTGGGTCTGTCAGTCGCGCGCGACATACCCCGCACGGGCCTGCGGGGCAATGGCTTGGCATGGCAGGCGCGATGACCTAACTCTGGCGCATGGATAAGACTGACCTTGAAATACAGATCGCCCACCTGACCCGCTTGGTCGAGGACCTGTCAGATGTCGTCGCACGGCAGGACAAGGATCTGACCATCGCCCTGCGCCGCATCGAAATGCTGATGCAGCGCGAGGCGACCCGCGAGGCCGAAAGCAGCGGCACCGTGCCGCTGGGCGACGAACGTCCGCCGCACTGGTAGGACGGCAATCAGGGCGTTTCGGTGCCGCTGGCCGCGACCGTGCCCTCGTGCAGCAGAAATTCCTTCCATGAATTGCTGCCCGAAAACTGCGGATAGGCGGTGACGAATACGGTCCGACGTGACAGCGCGTCGATCCTGCTGCCGCAAGGCTCGCCCGTGCCGACCCCGCAGAACGCACGTTTGATCGCCTCGTAGGCCGTGTCGGTTTCGGAATAGCGCTGCTGCGCAGGCGTCCGGGCATAGCGCACACCTTCGTGGGTGCTGACATCCCCCGTCAGCACAAGGGCGGCCGTGAACTGTCTGGCGCAACCGTCACTGAACCCGTCGATGTAATGCGTGCGTACTGCAGTGCTGGTCGGCGCGGTGTCATAGACGGTATAGCCAGAGGCGGCGGCAACCGGCATCCCCATATCCGCAGTGGCGATGCCGCAGGTGGTAGCGATTTCGCCAAAGGGCAGCGCGGCCCCCGGCCCGACCGCCAAGGCATCCACGTCTGACGTGACCAAGGGTGTGCCAGTACCCAGACCCGCGCCCGCACAGCCAACCAATGCACAGCACCCCAGTGCTGCCAGAAATCTATTCATCATGCCCACCATCCTCACCTCAACACCGCCGCACGCCTCTGGCACACAGCTACGCATCTTCGACCTCGACCACGCCGCTCAGCGACCGCAAGGCTCCTCTGATCTGCGGATTGACCGGGAAATCCTGTCCCAGATCGACTTCAACCTCGCCCGGCAGGCCGTCCCCCATCAGGCAGAAGAACACAGGGCCACGTGCGCCCTTGACCCGGTCCCTTGCGGCATTTGCCAGGATCGAGGCAACGGACGGGATGGCCTCTGGACCATCGAGGAACACGCGCAAACCGCCACTGACCGCATCGACCACCGCCGTGTCGATCGGGCTGACCGAGCGGCCCAGCAGTTTCAACTGGTCGGATTCCATCGTCGCCTCGCATTGGATCACGACCTGATTGCCGGTTTCCAGATGTTCGCGCGCGACCTCCAGCGTATCGCTGAACATCGTGACCTCATACTGGCCGGTGGGGTCCGACAGCTGGACAAAGGCGAACCGGTTCCCGCGCGCCGATTTGCGTTCCTGACGCCCCGACACGGTGCCCGCCATTTTCACGATGCAGGCGCCGCGTTCGGCCTTGGCCGTCACCTCGTCCAGCGTCAGCACCTGTTTGCGTTTCAGCGCACCCATGTAATCGTCCAGCGGGTGACCGGACAGATAGAACCCGATGGCCTTGAATTCCTCTGCCAGCCGTTCGGCAGGCAACCAGTCGTCGCCCCCCGCCAGACGCGGTTCGGGCAGATCCTCGCCCGCGTCACCGAACAGGCTGACCTGATTGGAATTTTTCTGATCGTGGATCGCCGCCGAATAGCCCACCAAGGCATCCAGTGACGCCATCACGCGCCTGCGGTTCGGGTCCAGCACATCGAATGCCCCGGCCCGCGCCAGCATTTCCATCGGGCGTTTGCCAACACGTTTGAGGTCAACACGGCGGGCAAAATCGAACAGCGTGACGAATTCCCCATCCGCACGGGCGGCAACGATCAGCTTCATCGCCTCGACGCCTACGTTTTTCAACGCGCCCAGCGCGTAGACCAGCTTGCCCTCGTGGACATCGAACATTGCCTGCGACCGGTTCACACAAGGCGGGGTGTAACCGATACCCAGCCCCTTTTTCACCTCTTGGAAATAGACGCCGAGCTTATCCGTCAGATGGATATCGCAGTTCATCACACCGGCCATGAATTCGACCGGGTGGTTCGCCTTGAGCCACGCCGTCTGGTAGCTGACGACGGCATAGGCGGCGGCGTGGGACTTGTTGAATCCGTAGTTGGCAAATTTTTCCAGAAGGTCAAAAACCTCGCGGGCCTTTTTCTTGTCGACCCCGTTGGCGACGGCACCCGCCTCGAACTTCGGGCGCTCCTTGGCCATCTCTTCGGCGATCTTCTTGCCCATCGCACGGCGCAACAGGTCGGCCCCGCCAAGGCTGTAGCCCGCCATGACCTGCGCGATCTGCATCACCTGTTCCTGATAGACGATGATGCCTTGGGTTTCCTCGAGGATGTAGTCGATGCTGGGATGGATCGACTCCAGCTCTTTCTGCCCGTTCTTCACCTCGCAATAGGTCGGGATGTTTTCCATCGGACCCGGACGATACAGTGCCACGAGGGCCACGATATCCTCGATGCAGGTCGGTTTCATTCGTTTGAGCGCATCCATCATGCCGCTGGATTCCACCTGGAACACGGCAACAGTTTTGGCGGCCGCATAGAGCGCGTAGGATTTCGGATCGTCCAGCGGGATAGTGCCGATGTCGTTTTCCGCACCCGCAGGCGGCTGATACAGCGTGTTGCCTTCTGCATCGACGTGCAGCGGACGACCCGATTTCAGGATCAGATCGACGGCATTTTGAATGACCGTCAGGGTTTTCAGACCCAGAAAGTCGAATTTCACCAGCCCGGCCTGTTCGACCCATTTCATGTTGAACTGCGTGGCAGGCATGTCGGACCGGGGGTCCTGATACAGCGGCACCAGCTCGTCCAGCGGGCGATCCCCGATCACGACGCCGGCCGCGTGGGTGGATGCGTTGCGCAATAGCCCTTCGACCTGTTGGGCATAGGTCAGCAGCCGGCCCACGACCTCTTCGTTCTTGGCCTCTTCACGCAAGCGCGGCTCGTCCGCCAGCGCCTTTTCGATGCTGACGGGCTTCACACCTTCGACCGGGATCATCTTGGACAGGCGGTCCACCTGACCATACGGCATCTGCAACACGCGGCCAACGTCACGCACGGCCGCCTTGGACAGCAGCGCGCCAAAGGTGATGATCTGCCCCACCTTGTCGCGCCCGTATTTGTCCTGCACGTAGCGGATCACCTCTTCGCGGCGGTCCATGCAGAAATCGATGTCGAAATCGGGCATCGAAACCCGTTCGGGATTCAGGAACCGTTCGAACAGCAGGCTATAGCGCAGCGGATCAAGGTCGGTAATCAGCAGCGCATAGGCCACCAGCGACCCCGCACCGGACCCACGGCCCGGGCCCACGGGGATGTCCTGACCCTTGGCCCATTTGATAAAATCCGCCACGATCAGGAAATAGCCGGGGAACCCCATGCCCTCGATGATGCCCAGTTCGAATTCCAGCCGCTTTTCATAGTCCTCGACGGGGGCCGCATGCGGAATGATGGCCAGACGGGCGCGCAGGCCTTCCTGCGCCTGACGCCGCAATTCCGCCACCTCGTCATCAGCGAATTTCGGCAGGATCGGATCGCGTTTGTAGACCTTGAACGCACACCGCTTTGCGATCTCGATGGTGTTGTCCAGCGCCTCTGGCAGATCGGCAAACAGCGTCGCCATTTCCCGTTCCGATTTGAAATAATGCTGCGGCGTCAGCCGCCTGCGGTCCTCTTGCTGATCGACATAGGCCCCGTCCGCGATGCACAGCAGCGCATCATGCGCCTCGTACAGGTCGGATTTCGGGAAATAAACATCGTTGGTCGCGACCAGCGGCAAGCCCTTTGCATAGGCGATCTCGATATGGCCACGCTCGGACAGGCGTTCCGCCTCGGGCAGGCCACCGCCGTCAGGGTGGCGCTGCAATTCGACATAAAGCCGGTCGCCGAACAGCGCATGCAGCGTATCGGTCAGTGCTTCGGCCTTGGCGCGCTGGCCCTGGCGCAACAACCGACCGATGGGTCCGTCAGGCCCGCCGGTCAGGCAGATCAGGCCCGCGTGATGATGGCTCAGATCATCGACGGTGATCTGCGGTGCCAGCCCGTCGCCCGACAGATACAGCGCCGAATTCAGCTTCATCAGGTTCATGTAACCCGCCTCGGACTGCGCCAGCAGCACGATGGGCGCAGGCGCATCCGGCCGCTTGCCGGGCTCCGGCGTGGTATAGCCCAGGCTGATCTGACAACCGACGATAGGCTGCACCCCCGCCTTGGCCGCGTATTCGCTAAACTCGAGGGCGGCAAACATGTTGTTGGTGTCGGTCATGGCGACCGCGGGCATACCCGCCGCCTCGACCATGCCTGCCAGTTTCTTGACCGGCACGGCACCTTCCAGCAACGAATATTCGGTATGGACGCGCAGATGAATGAATCGGGGTACTTTGCTCATGACCGCAGGTTACGGCGGCGGGCCACCGCGCGAAAGCCCACAAGCGACGTTGACGTGGCATCCCGCCGATGCAATCTGATGATGTATGACCCTGCCATTGAACGCCTTTTTCTCGGCCCTTGCCGATCCCACCCGCCGCGCGGTCCTCGAACAGCTGGCAGGCGGGCCGAAAACGGTCACGGCACTGGCCGCACCTCACCCCATCGCCCTGCCCACCTTCATGAAACATCTGGGCAAGCTCGAGGCCGCAGGCCTTGTCCGTTCGGTCAAGAAAGGCCGTGTGCGCACCTGCCATCTGAACACCGACCCCCTGATGGAGGCGCAGGGCTGGCTGGCATGGCAACGGACAATCTGGGAACGGCGGCTGGGCGAACAGGGCCAGATGGCCCTGATGCTGGACGACACCGACGATCTGGAAAATTCATAAGGGATTACGACCATGGCTGCACCGCATGCCCTGTCATTCACCCGCAGCCTGTCTGCGACGCCCGCACAGGTCTGGCGCTGCTGGACCGAACCGGACCTGCTCAGGCAGTGGTTCGCCCCGCATCCGGTTCAGGTCACAATAGCCGACATCGATCCCCGTCCAGGCGGCGGGTTTCGCACTGTCATGGCCATCCCGGATCACGGCGAAATGGCAACCGCACCCGGCTGCATCCTGATCGCAGAGCCCGGCAAGCGCCTGGTCTGGACCAATGCGCTGGGGCCGGATTTCCGGCCCAACATGCTGGGCCATGATGCGACCGATTTCGCATTCACCGCCGAGATCCTGATAGCCCCCGCCCCGGGCGGCTGCACCTACACCGCCACCTGCACCCACGCCACCGCCGCGGCCGCACAGGCGCACGCGGACATGGGATTTCATGACGGCTGGGGGGCTGCCACGACACAACTCGACACATTGGCCGGGACACTCTAACCCTGCCCTCATTCCGAAAACAGGAGAACGCGATGCGCATCACACTTTGCGCCGCTGCGGCGGCAATGGCCTTGACCGGTTGCGGGCGCGACGGCGACGTCAACCTGCTGCCCGGCCTCGGCCAGTTCGAGGTCATCGGCGTCGAGGAAGACGACATGCTGAAAATGCGCGCCGGCCCCGGCACAGGTTTCGTCACGGTGCTGGGCCTGCCCAACGGGACGATTCTGAACGTGGATTCCTGCCAACCGATGGGCAACACCCGCTGGTGCGCCGTGTCACTGGGCGGGATCAAGGGCCACGTCTCGGCAGCTTACCTGCAGGAACGCTGAAAGGTCACGCCACAGGCTGCACGATTTCGATCCGGTTGCCAAAGGGATCGTCGACATAAAACCGCCGCAACCCCGGCAGTGCCGTGATCTGCGACCCACCCAAGGCAGCCTGCGCCGCCTCGAGATCATCGACAATCAACGCGGGATGCGCCTTGCGCGCGGGGATGAACGGGTCCTCGACCCCCAGATGCAGCGACAGCGTGCCACCCGCGAACCAGACGCCTCCCCGCACGGCCAGGGCCGCAGGCTTTGCCACCTCGGTCAGCCCCAGCCGCCCGGCGTAAAAGGCACGCGCCATGTCTTCTGCCCCTTCTGGCATGGCCAGTTGGACGTGATGCAGCGCCGAAATCCTGAAACCCGTCATCGCGAACCCGTCTGCCGCGCATATTCGCATGGTGCTGCTTCCTTCGCCATGGTGCTGTATCATCTTGCCAAAAATACTCCGGGGGAGGCGCAGCCGGGGGCCGCGCCCCCTCCGCACTTGCCAAATGCAGCCCGATCCGGTTTTCTATTCACCGGGCCGCGTCTACGCCGCATCGACGCGCCCGTTCCTGCACATCCGGTATCGCGGCGGACATAATTCATGGACATCACCTTTCGCCTCAACGGCGAGGTCGTCACCGCCGACACCACAGCCACGCGCACCCTGCTGGATTGGCTCCGCGAAAACCGCGGCCTGACCGGCACAAAGGAAGGCTGCAACGAAGGCGACTGCGGGGCCTGCACCGTCATGGTCACCGACGATCAAGGGGCCCGCGCGCTGAACGCCTGCATCCTGTTCATGCCGCAACTGGCGGGCAAATCGATCCGCACGGTCGAGGGGATCGCAGCCCCCGACGGCACATTGCATCCCGCGCAGCAGGCCATGATCGACCACCACGGCAGCCAGTGCGGGTTCTGCACGCCGGGATTCGTCGTCAGCATGGCGACCGCACATCTGAACGGTCGCACCGATCACGACGACCAACTGTCCGGCAACCTGTGCCGCTGCACCGGCTACGCGCCAATCATTCGCGCAGCCGAGGCGACAGCAGCCGCAGAGGTCCCCGTATGGATGCACGACGCGCCCGTTGACGTTGACGCGCCATTTGCACCGGACAGTGCCGATGCGCTGGCCGCCTGGTATCAGGCGCACCCTGACGGCACGCTGATTGCGGGGGCCACGGATGTGGGCCTGTGGGTCACCAAACAGTTCCGCGACCTCGGCGAGGTGGCGTTTCTGAACCGCTGCACTGACCTGCAACAGATCACCCAGACCGATGATGCGATCCACTTTGGTTCAGGCGTCACGATGACCCGCGTGCTGGACGCGATCGCACCGCATTACCCGTCTTATGCCGCGATGATCCGGCGCTATGGCTCGGTCCAGGTGCGCAATGCCGCGACCATCGGCGGCAATATCGCCAATGGCTCTCCCATCGGGGACAATCCGCCTGCGCTGATCGCCTTGGGTGCGACGTTGCACCTGCGCTGCGGGGACGCGACGCGCGACATGCCGCTGCAGGACTTCTTTCTCAGCTACGGCAAGCAGGACCGCGCGCCGGGCGAATTCGTCACCGGCGTTACGATCCCCAAGGGCCGCGCGAACCACCGCGTCTACAAGATATCGAAGCGGTTCGATCAGGATATTTCGGCGGTGTGCGGGGCGTTCGATCTGGAAATCGCGGATGGCGTCGTGACGACCGCGCGGATCGCGTTCGGCGGTATGGCGGGCACACCGATGCGCGCCGGGGCGGTCGAGGCGGGTTTGATCGGCCAGCCCTGGACCGTCGCAACCGTGGATGCCGCCCTGCCCGCCTTTGCCGATGATTTCCAGCCGTTGTCGGATATGCGCGCCAGTGCGGCCTACCGTTTGCAAACGGCCCAGAACCTGCTGCGCCGCTATCACGCCGACCTCACGGGACAGGCCATCAACCTGCATGCGGTGACAGCATGAGTGTCACGAAACCCCTGCCCCATGACGCCGCGGCCCTGCATGTGACGGGTGCTGCCCGCTATGTGGATGATATCCCGACACCCGCGAACACGCTGTCGCTGGCCTTTGGCCTGTCGACCTGCGCGCGCGGCACGATCACGGCGATGGACCTTGACGCCGTGCGCGCGGCACCGGGCGTGGTCATGGTGATGACTGCGGACGATCTGCCACGCGACTGCGACGTCAGTCCGTCAAACCATGACGAGCCGCTTTTGTCTGACGGCACCGTGCATTATGCGGGCCAGCCGGTGTTCTTGGTGATCGCAGAAAGCCATGGTCAGGCCCGCCGTGCAGCGGCGCTGGCGCAGATCACCTACGACGCACAGGACCCGATCCTGACGGTGGAACATGCCCTCGCCGCCGACAGCCGGTTCGAGGACGGACCCCGCGTCTGGACCAAGGGCGACCCCGATGCCGCCCTGTCCAAAGCACCCCACCGCCTGCAGGGCCGGATCACCATGGGCGGGCAGGAACATTTCTACCTCGAAGGACAATCCGCCCTCGCCATCCCGCAAGAGGCGGGCGACATGCTGGTGCATTCCAGCACCCAGCATCCCACCGAAATCCAGCACAAGGTTGCAGAGGCACTGGGCGTGCCCATGCACGCGGTCCGCGTGGCCGTGCGCCGGATGGGCGGCGGTTTCGGCGGCAAGGAAAGCCAGGGCAATGCGCTGGCCGTGGCTTGCGCTGTGGCCGCCGCTGCCACGAGGCGTCCGTGCAAGATGCGTTATGACCGCGACGATGACATGGTCATCACAGGGAAACGGCATGATTTCACCATCGACTACGACGTGGGATTTGACGCGGATGGGCGACTGCAGGCTGTGGATTTCACGCATTATGCGCGCTGTGGCTGGGCAATGGACCTGTCGCTACCCGTGGCAGATCGCGCGATGCTGCATGCCGACAACGCCTATCTGCTGGACGCCTGCCGGATCACGTCACACCGGCTGAAAACCAACACCCAAAGTGCCACCGCCTTTCGCGGGTTCGGCGGGCCGCAGGGCGTCGTGGGCATCGAGCGGGTGATGGACCATGTCGCACAGACGCTTGGGCTGGACCCTGTCGCAGTGCGCCGGGTCAACTACTACCGCGCGATGGGCGATGTCACAGGGGGGCTGTCTGCCCCCCGGCCTGCGGCCTCCCCCGAGAGTATTTCCGGCAAGATGATGCATGCGGACCTAGCATCGCGCGGATCGCAGACTGTGGCTGACGATCGGCACGCGGTCGTGGCTGGCGATGTGAATACCACGCCCTACGGCATGGCGGTCGAAGACTTTATTCTGCATGAGATGACCGACCGGCTGCTGGATACGGCGGATTATGCCGCCCGGCGTGCGGCGATTGCGGATTGGAACGCAGGATCGCCCGTGTTGAAACGCGGCATCGGATTTGCCCCGGTCAAGTTCGGGATTTCGTTCACGCTGACGCACCTCAATCAGGCTGGCGCGCTGGTGCATGTGTATCAGGACGGATCGATCCATCTGAACCATGGCGGCACCGAGATGGGACAGGGGTTGTTCCAGAAGGTCGCACAGGTTGCGGCGTCTCGTTTTGGTGTGGATGTGGGTGCGATCAAGATCACCGCGACCGATACCGACAAGGTGCCCAACACAAGTGCGACCGCAGCCTCGTCCGGGGCTGATCTGAACGGCATGGCGGTGGCGATTGCCTGTGACACGATCCGGGACCGGATTGCGGATTGTCTGGCTGCGCTGCATCAGGTCGCACCACAGACGGTGGTGTTCGGGGACAACACCGTGACGGTCGCAGGCGAAACCATGACGTTCGCGCAGGCTGCCCTCACCGCCTATCAGAACCGGGTCAGCCTGTCGGCGACCGGATTTTACAAGACACCGGACCTGGCCTGGGACCGGATCGCCGGACAGGGACGTCCGTTTTTCTACTTTGCCCAGGGCTGTGCCGTCACCGAAGTGGTGGTCGATACCCTGACCGGCGAAAACCGCATCTTGCGCACGGATGTACTGCACGACGCCGGTGCCTCGCTGAACCCTGCGCTGGATATCGGGCAGGTCGAGGGTGGCTATGTGCAGGGTGCAGGCTGGCTGACCATGGAGGAACTGGTCTGGGACAAGGCGGGCACCCTCAAGACCCATGCGCCCAGCACCTACAAGATCCCGGCCTGTTCTGATCGTCCGCCGGTGTTCAACGTGGACCTGTGGGATCAGCCGAACCCGGCCGCGACAATCTACCGGTCCAAGGCCGTGGGCGAGCCGCCGTTCATGCTGGGGGTGTCGAACTTTGCCGCACTCGCGGATGCGGTGGCATCCTGCGGGCCGCATTGGCCGGACCTGCAAGCACCCGCGACCGCCGAACAGGTTCTGGCCGCTATCGGGCGCGCCAAAGGTCAGCGATGACGGCGATCCGCATCACCGTGAGCCAGACCGCGGGGTCGGTCCCCCGTGAGACAGGTACGGCCATGCTGGTCTGGCCGGACCGCATCGAAGGCACCATCGGTGGTGGTGCACTGGAATGGGAGGCCATCGCCCGCGCCCGTGCGATGCTGCGTGACGGCCGGGCGCAGAGCCGCCAGACCGTGCCGCTGGGGCCTGCGCTGGGGCAATGCTGCGGCGGGTCTGTGACGCTTGACTATGATCTGGCGGACCGGCTGGAGCCCCCACAAGGCGCACCCTTGTGGATCTGGGGTGCAGGTCATGTCGGTCGCGCCATCGCAGCCACGATGGCCCCGCTGCCAGAGTGGTCGGTGACACTGATCGACGACGCGGCCGACCGGATGCCGTCATTGCTGCCGCCGGATGTGACCCCGCTGGTGGCCGCCGACATGGTGCGGGCCGTGGCCCACGCACCCGATGACACCCATCATCTGATCGTGACCTATTCGCACAGGATCGATCTGGATTTGTGCCACGCCATCCTGTCGCGGCGCTTTGCGACGGTGGGGCTGATCGGATCGGCGACGAAATGGGCACGGTTTCGGGGGCGGCTGCAATCTCTGGGTCATGCGCCTGCACAAATTGCACGCATCGCCTGTCCAATCGGCGATCCGGGCCTGGGAAAACACCCGCAGGCCATTGCCATTGGTGTCGCATACGCGATGATGCGACAGACCGCCGCAAAACAGGACCGCCGCGCATGAGGGACACGCTGCTGAACATCACGGGCCTGACCAAGGCCTATGGCAGCGTGATCGCAAATAGGGAGGTATCGTTTTCCGTGGGCGTGGGTGAAATCCATGCCTTGCTGGGCGAGAATGGCGCAGGCAAGTCAACGCTCGTGAAGACCATATACGGGTTGGTCAAACCCGACAGCGGGACGATGGACATGCGGGGGGCACCCTTTGCGCCGACGGACCCGGCCGCCGCACGCAAGGCCGGTGTTGGCATGGTGTTCCAGCACTTTTCGCTGTTCGACGCGCTGAGTGTCGCGGAAAACATCGTTCTGGGCATGGACAATCCACCCAGCCCCCGCGCCATCGCCGCCGAGGTGCGGCGCGTGTCGGATCAATACGGTCTCCCGCTGGATCCCGATCAGATCGTGGGCGATCTGTCGGCTGGCGAACGCCAGCGGGTCGAGATCATCCGCTGCCTTCTTCAGAACCCCAAGCTGCTGATCATGGATGAACCGACCTCGGTGCTGACACCGCAGGAGGTGGAGATCCTGTTCAAGACCCTGCGCAAACTGGCGGCGGAGGGGACATCGATCCTGTATATCAGCCACAAGCTGTCGGAAATCGCGGCCCTGTGCGAGGCCGCGACGATCCTGCGGATGGGACAGGTCGTGGCGACCTGCGACCCCCGCACCACCGCGCCGCGCGAGATGGCAGAACTGATGGTGGGTCAGGTCCTGCAATCACCCGTGCGCGCCGCCCGACCCGAAGGAGCCATGGCGCTGGAACTGACAGGATTGTCAGCCCCTGCATCGCATCGGTTCGGCACGGCGCTGCGCGACATCCGCATCGCCGTACGCGCGGGCGAGGTGCTGGGCATCGGTGGCGTGGCCGGGAACGGCCAGGATGAACTGGTGGCCGTGCTGTCCGGCGAGACGCTGAGCGACTACGACGCCGTATTGCTGGATGGCAAACCGGTGGGGCGTAGCCCGGTGAATGCACGCCGCGCACTGGGATTGCTCTGCGCGCCCGAGGAACGGTTGGGCCATGCGGCGGCACCGGACATGAGCCTGACAGAAAACGCGGCCGTCACGGCGATCACCCGCAAGTCACTGACACGGCGCGGATTTGTGGATTGGCCGCAGGCACGGGCCTTTGCCAGCGCGGTCATTGCGCAATTCGATGTCCGCACGCCCGGACCGCAGCACACGGCGGCCTCGCTGTCGGGTGGCAACCTGCAGAAATTCGTGATCGGCCGCGAGATCATGCAGGCCCCCCGCGTTCTGGTCGTCAACCAGCCGACCTGGGGCGTTGATGCCGCGGCTGCGGCAGCAATCCGGCAGGCGCTGCTGACGCTGGCGGATGAAGGGGCTGCCGTTGTCGTGATCTCTCAGGATCTGGACGAGCTGATGGAGATCTCGGACCGGTTCTGTGCCCTGACCGAAGGCCGGCTGAGCGCGCCACGCGCGGCCCGCGGGCTGACGGTCGACCAGATCGGGATGATGCTGGGCGGTGCCCATGACATGGAGGTCGCGCATGTGGCAGAGTGAGGGACGCCTGCGGCGGGCGAGTATTTTTGGCAAGATGATACAAAAGGCTGCGCTGTGATCGTTCTGGAAAAACGCGAGGCGCCGTCGCGGCTGTGGGCCTGGGGCAGTCCGGTCATGGCGGTTTTGCTGACCATGGTGCTGGGCGGCCTGCTTTTCGCGGCCCTTGGCCAGAATCCGATCACCGTGATCCGTACGATTTTTCTTGATCCGCTGTTTTCGGAATTTGCGTGGTTCTACCGCCCGCAAATCCTGATCAAGGGCGCGCCGCTTGTGCTGATCGCCATCGGGTTGAGCTTTGGCTTTCGTGCGGGGGTGTGGAACATTGGTGCCGAGGGGCAGTACATCGTCGGTGCCATCTGCGGGGCGGGCGTGGCGCTCGCACTCTATCCGATGGATGCACGCTGGCTGATCTTTCCGACGATGGTGCTGGCGGGTGCGTTGGGCGGCTGGGCCTGGGCGATTATCCCCGGCCTGCTGCGCGTGCGGTTCGGCACCAATGAAATTCTGGTCAGCCTGATGCTGGTCTATGTGGCGGAACAGCTACTGGCCGCCATGGCGCTGGGTGCCATGCGCAACCCCGAAGGCATGGGGTTCCCCGGAAGCCGCAACCTGTCGCAATATCCATCTGCCGCGAACCTTGAACTGATATCGGGCAGCGGGATGCACTGGGGCGTGGTCGCGGCGCTGATCACTGTCATCTTTGCCTATGTGACGCTGTCGCGTCATGTCTTCGGATTTCACGTGCGGCTGACCGGACAGGCCCCGCGCGCGGCGAAATTCGCGGGCGTGAATCCGGCACGCATGGTGCTGATCTGCATGGGGCTGTCCGGTGCACTGGCCGGGGCCGCTGGCCTGTTCGAGGTCGCAGGCCCGGCCGGCCAGATCAGCATCGATTTCAACGTAGGCTACGGGTTCACCGCGATCATCGTGGCATTCCTTGGTCGCCTGCACCCCATCGGCATCATGGCCGCAGGCGCGCTGATGGCATTGACCTACATCGGGGGCGGCATCGCGCAATCCAGCCTCGGGCTGCCTGCCGCAGCGATCAACCTGTTGCAGGGGATGCTGCTGTTCAACCTGCTGGCCGTGGACGTGTTCACCACCTATCGCATCCGGATGCTGCGCAAGGAGGTGTCGTGATGTTCGGCACCAAGACCTGCGTGGTTCGCCTGACCCTGCACGGAGGCATCATCTGATGGACCTGTCGTCGATCAATCCGATCCTGTTCTTTGCGTCGCTGATGGTGGCGGCCACACCGATCCTGCTGGCCGCAATCGGCGAACTGGTCGTCGAACGTGCGGGCGTTCTAAACCTGGGCGTCGAGGGCATGATGATCACCGGCGCAGTGACAGGATTTATCGTCGCCGTGGCCACCGGCAGCCCCTGGCTAGGGTTCGCAGGGGCGGCCCTGGGTGGCGCCTTGCTAAGCCAGGTGTTCGGGTTCCTGACGCAATATCTGCTATCCAATCAGGTGGCGACGGGGCTTGCGCTGACGCTGTTTGGGCTGGGCCTGTCAGCACTGATGGGACAGGGCTATATCGGGATCAAGGCACCGTCCTTTCCGGATATCCATGTCCCCATACTGGGCGATATCCCGGTTATCGGTCCCATCGTGTTCCAGCATGATCCGATGGTCTATATCGGGCTGCTGATCGCACTGGCCGTCTGGTTTTTCCTGTTCCGCAGCCGCGCAGGACTGGTGCTGCGCGCCGTGGGGGAAAACCACGATGCCGCCCATGCGCTGGGTTACAACGTGCGTCGCACGCGGATGCTGGCGATTGCATTCGGCGGGGCCTGCGCGGGTCTGGGCGGTGCCTATCTGTCGCTGGTGCGCGTCCCGCAGTGGACCGAGGGCATGACCGCGGGTGCTGGATGGATCGCTCTGGCCATCGTCGTATTCGCCAGCTGGCGGCCAGGACGGCTGGTGCTGGGTGCCTATCTTTTCGGCGGCGTCACTGTCCTGCAGCTGAATTTGCAGGCGGCAGGTGTTGCGATCCCGGTCGAGTACCTGTCGATGTCGCCCTATCTTGCCACCATCGCCGTTCTGGTGATCATGTCCGCCGGACGGAGCCCAGGATCACTGGGACGGATATTCCACGCCGCCCGCTAGGGCCGCACCAACAGGAGAGAGTGAAATGAAACGCAGAACACTACTTGCCAGCACGGCTGCCGTCATCGCCATGGGCACAGGCGCATTTGCCGCCGCCCATGCAGAAAAAACCAAGGTCGGTTTCGTCTACGTGGGTCCCGTCGGCGACGGCGGTTGGACCTACGAGCACGATCAGGGGCGTCTGGCCGTCGAGGCAGAGTTCGGTGACGCGGTCGAGACCGTCTTCGTCGAGAGCGTCCCCGAAGGCCCCGATGCAGAGCGTGTGATCACCCAGATGGCACTGGACGGCGCTGACCTGATTTTCACCACCTCGTTCGGTTTCATGGACCCGACCGTGAACGTCGCTGCCAAATTTCCGGACGTGAAATTCGAACATGCGACCGGCTACAAGCAGGCGGACAACGTCAGCGTCTACAGCGCGCGTTTCTACGAAGGTCGAGCCATTCAGGGCCACATTGCAGGCCAGATCACAGAATCCAACATCATCGGCTATATCGCGTCCTTCCCGATCCCCGAGGTCATTCGCGGTATCAACAGCGCCTACCTGCACGCCAAGGAAGTTAACCCCGACGTCGAGTTCAAGATCGTCTGGGCCTACACATGGTTCGACCCCGCCAAAGAGGCCGAAGCCGCAACCGTCCTGATCGAACAGGGTGCCGATGTGGTGTTGCAGCACACCGATTCCACGGCACCGCAGGCGGCCGCTCAGGCGGCTGGCAATGTGTATACATTCGGTCAGGCATCAGACATGGCGGAATACGCCCCGATGCCGCGCGTGTCGTCGATCATCGACGATTGGGCCCCCTATTACATCGCGCGCACGCAGGCCGTAATGGATGGCACATGGGAATCGACCAGCACTTGGGACGGCATCGGGCCGGGCATGGTCGGTATCGGTGAAATCACCGACGCGGTTCCCGCAGAGGTGAAGGCATCTGCCGAAGCCATGCGCGACGCGATTGCAGATGGCAGCTACCACCCCTTTACCGGGCCGATCAACCGGCAGGACGGTTCGGTCTGGCTGGCCGAAGGCGAGATTGCGGATGACGGCACGCTGGCGGGGATGAATTTCTACGTCGAAGGCATCGAAGGCGAAATTCCGCAATAAGCGGGACCAACCGAAAAAGACGAAGGGCGGCCTGCGGGTCGCCCTTTACACTTTTGGGGCACGCAAAGTTTGCTGCCTTGCCGAACTTTCCAAATCTTGATGACAGGATCACAGCGTAAATTTTACGCGCGACAAAATCACTTTCCCAATGTTAAACTCGACGGATAGCCAGAACCGACGAGGACTGCAGGTGTCGCCACGCGAAATTCGCAACATGGATCAATTTGCTGCCGTCAGCGGCATATCCCGCCCGACCGTATCCAAATATTTCCACAACCCCGACAGCGTGCGCCAGACCACCCGTGCCCGGATCGAAGCTGCGATCGAACAATACGATTACCGGCCGAACATCTTTGCCATGAACCAGAATCGCAAGCTGACCAAGAATGTCGGCATCGTGGTGCCCCTGCTGGCCGACCCTTATTTCGCGGAAATCGCACGGAACCTCGAGCAGCGCTGCATTGTCGCCGGATATTCCCCGACATTGTTCAGTGCGCATGGCGACCCCGAACAAGAGGTTGCTGTCCTTAACAACTTGCGGGCGCTCAAACCTGCGGGTGTCTTGCTGGCACCGCTGGGCCGTGCCAGCGACACCGAAGTCCTGGCCAAGTTCTGCGATGACGTGCCGACGCTGATCTTTGACAGCAGCGTTGCCGAACTGGGCATTGCCTTTGTCGGGTCTGACAACCAGCAGTTCACCGCGCATATCACCGATTACCTGTGCCGCACCGGTGAACCACCCTGCTTTTTCGAGATGAAAAACCCAGCAAACCCGAATGCGCATCGGCGCAGGCACGCCTATCTGGCCGCAATGGAAACGTTTGGCCACAGCCCGCACGTCATATCCGTCGCGGGCGAAGGTTGGGGTTTCGAAGAAATCGGGCGGGTCGGTGGTCACGACGCCTTTGCCAGGAACCTGTTTCCGACCAATACGATCCTGTGCAGCAACGACCGCCTGGCCATCGGTCTGCTGACCGCGTGCTACGAGCGGGGAATCACCGTTGGTCGTGGCGATGGCAGCACGGTACGAATCGCTGGTCAGGACGGACACCCCCATTCGCGCTACACCTGCCCGCCACTGACGACGATTTCCCACGACTATGACGCCGTGTCCAAACACGCTGCCGACACACTGTTCGCCGCGATCGATGGCAGCGTAGAGCGTTGGCAAAGCACGCGAATCGAGGGCCGTCTGATCCTGCGCGACTCGGCCTGATACCGCTAATTTACGCGCGTAAATTTTTTATTGACGCCGCGTAGCCCTCATCCCTATGCTCACCCACAGAACATCGATCTAGGGAGGATACCTGATGTCATTGAAGAGCACTCTGAGTGCTGCGACGGCGCTCGCGCTGGTCACAGCCGGTGGCGCCTACGCCGAAGCACACTCGCCCACCATCACGATCGCGACCGTCAACAACGGCGACATGATCCGGATGCAGGGCTATACCGATCAGTTCACCGAACAGACCGGCATCAACGTCGAATGGGTCACGCTGGAGGAGAACGTCCTGCGTCAGCGCGTCACCACCGACATCACCACCAGCGGCGGTCAGTTCGACATCATGACCATCGGCATGTACGAGACCCCGATCTGGGGCAGCAACGGCTGGCTGGTCCCGCTGGACAACCTGTCCGACGATTATGACGCTGGCGACATCCTGCCCGCGATGGCCGGTGGCCTGAGCCATGACGGCACGCTCTATGCGGCACCGTTCTACGGCGAATCGTCGATGATCATGTATCGCACCGACCTGATGGAAGCCGCCGGTCTGGAAATGCCAGAGGCCCCCACCTGGGAATTCATCCGTGATGCAGCCGCTGCAATGACGGACCGCGACAACGACATCAACGGCATCTGTCTGCGCGGCAAGGCCGGCTGGGGCGAGGGTGGCGCGTTCATCACCGCCATGTCCAACTCTTTTGGCGCGCGCTGGTTCGACGAAGAGTGGAACGCCCAGTTCGACACCGAAGCATGGGCCAACACCGTCAACTTCTTCAAGGACATGATGGATGCATCCGGCCCCGCCGGTTATGCCACCAACGGGTTCAACGAAAACCTGAGCCTGTTCCAGCAGGGCAACTGCGGCATGTGGATCGATGCCACCGTGGCGGCGTCCTTTGTCACCAACCCCAACGACAGCACCGTGGCTGACAGCGTTGGTTTTGCATTGGCACCCGATACCGGTCTGGGCAAGCGGTCCAACTGGCTCTGGGCCTGGGCACTGGCGATCCCCGCCGGCACGCAGCAGCAGGCAGAGGCCCTGCAATTCATCGAGTGGGCCACGTCCAAAGACTATATCGAGCTGGTTGCGGCCAACGAAGGCTGGGCCAACGTCCCGCCGGGTGCACGGACCTCGCTGTACGAAAACCCCAACTACCAGGACGTGCCGTTCGCACAGATGACGCTGGATTCGATCCTGTCGGCAGATCCGCAGAACCCCACGGTTGACCCGGTTCCCTATGTCGGCGTGCAGTTCGCGGCGATCCCGGAATTTGCGGGCATCGCATCCGAGGTGAGCCAGGAATTCTCGGCCGCCTATGCAGGTCAGCAGACCGTCGAAGAGGCCCTCGCCAAGGCGCAGGACATCACCACCGAAGCCATGGAAGCCGCAGGCTACTAAGGCACCCCTCCCCGTCAGGGGGCAGCATCCGCCGCCCCCTGACCACCCTTTCCCATTTATTTTTCTGGCCTCACCGGTGATGGTTTATGACCACCGCCAAAGGAGACGTGTTCATGGCGACCAAGGCTTCCCGCTCTGCCGCGCGGATGATGATGGCACCCGCAGTGATCCTGCTACTGGGCTGGATGCTGATTCCTCTCGTCCTGACCCTGTTCTTTTCGTTCAAGAAATTCCTGCCGCTGCGCGGCGACCGCTGGGAAAACGGCCTCGAATGGGTCGGTTTCGAAAACTACGTGCGGTTCGTCTCATCCAGCGCCTTCTGGCCGTCGGTCATCACCACGCTGATCATCGTGGGCGGCGTTCTGGTCATCACCGTCTGCCTCGGCATCCTGCTTGCGATGCTGCTGGACCAGCCGATGTGGGGCCAGGGCATTGTCCGCATCCTTGTCATCGCGCCCTTTTTCGTCATGCCGACCGTGTCCGCGCTGGTCTGGAAAAACATGTTCATGGACGCCAACAACGGGTTGTTTTCGCACCTGTGGCGACTGTTTGGCGCTGAACCCGTGTCATGGCTCAGCGAGGCCTCCCTGCCCTCGATCATCCTGATCGTCAGCTGGCAGTGGCTGCCCTTTGCCACCCTCATTCTGTTGACCGCCATTCAATCGCTGGACAGTGAACAGCTGGAAGCGGCCGAAATGGACGGCGCATCACCGCTGGCTCGCTTTGGCCATATCGTGCTGCCGCACCTCAGCCGTGCCGTGACCATCGTGATCCTGATCCAGACGATTTTCCTGCTGTCCGTCTTTGCGGAAATCTTTGTCACAACCGGCGGTGCCTTTGGGTCCCGGACACTGACCTACCTCATCTTTCAGCGCGTGCTGGAAAGCCAGAACGTGGGCCTGGGGTCGGCAGGCGGTGTCTATGCCATCATCCTTGCCAATATCGTTGCGATCTTTCTGATGCGCATCGTCGGCAAGAACCTCGATACATAAGGGAGGATCAGAACATGGCACGCTCGACCACAACCCGCCGCAAGATCATCACCACAGCCGCGGCCTGGGCCATCGGTTTCACGATCTTCTTTCCGATCCTCTGGACCATCCTGACCAGCTTCAAGACAGAGGCGCAGGCGATCAGCGATCCACCGGTGTTCCTGTTCTTTGACTGGACGCTGGAAAACTATGCCGTCGTGCAGGAACGGTCCAACTACATGCGTTTCCTTTGGAATTCGGTCATCATCGCAGGCGGGTCCACCGTTCTGGGCGTGCTGATCGCGGTGCCGGCCGCCTGGTCGATGGCATTTGTGCCCAGTCGCCGGACCAAGGACATCCTGCTCTGGATGCTCTCGACCAAGATGTTGCCGGCCGTGGGGGTTCTGTATCCGATCTATCTGATCTGCATCGAACTTGGGTTGCTGGACAGCCGCATCGCGCTGGTGGTCATCCTCATGTTGATCAACCTGCCAATCATCGTCTGGATGCTTTATACCTACTTCAAGGAAATCCCGGGCGAGATCCTCGAGGCGGCCCGTATGGACGGCGCCAGCCTCAAGGAAGAAATCCTGTATGTGCTGACACCAATGGCGATCCCCGGCATTGCATCGACCCTGTTGCTGAACTTCATCCTTGCCTGGAACGAGGCGTTCTGGACCCTCAACCTGACGGCGGCCAAGGCGGCACCGCTGACGGCCTTTATCGCCAGCTATTCCAGCCCCGAGGGTCTGTTCTACGCGAAACTCAGCGCGGCCTCGACAATGGCCATCGCGCCGATCCTCATCCTCGGCTGGTTCAGCCAGAAACAACTTGTACGCGGCCTGACATTCGGCGCAGTGAAATAAGGACCCGGACTCATGGGAAAAATCGAACTCAAGCAAGTGACGAAACGCTTTGGCGACGCCGAGGTCATTCCGCCACTCGACCTGACGATCCACGACGGGGAATTCACGGTCTTCGTCGGACCGTCAGGTTGCGGCAAATCCACCCTGCTGCGCCTGATTGCCGGGTTGGAGGACATCACCTCTGGTCACATCGAAATCGACGGCAAGGATGCGACGACACTGGTTCCGGCCAAACGCGGCCTTGCGATGGTGTTCCAGTCCTACGCCCTTTACCCGCATATGTCGGTGCGCAAGAACATCGCGTTTCCGCTGAAAATGGCCAAGATGGATCCGGCGGAAATCGATCGCCGCGTCGAAGGGGCGGCATCCGTGCTGAACCTGACCGCCTATCTGGACCGCCGTCCGGGGCAGTTGTCAGGTGGCCAGCGCCAACGTGTCGCCATTGGTCGCGCCATCGTCCGCGAACCCTCGGCATTCCTGTTCGACGAACCACTGTCCAACCTTGACGCCGCCCTACGTGTGGGCATGCGGATGGAAATTTCCGAACTGCACAAGAAGCTCGACACCACGATGATCTATGTGACCCACGATCAGGTCGAGGCGATGACCATGGCGGACAAGATCGTCGTGCTTCAGGCCGGTGTGATCGAACAGGTCGGATCGCCGCTGGAACTGTATCGCGCGCCGCGCAACACCTTTGTCGCAGGGTTCATCGGGTCGCCGAAAATGAACCTGCTGACAGGACCAGAAGCGGACAAGCACAACGCCCATACCATCGGTATCCGTCCCGAACACATCGACGTCGTGCAATCGGACGGCGTCTGGCAGGGCACCGTCGGCGTGGCAGAACACCTTGGGTCGGATACGTTTTTCCACATCCACAACACGGGGCTGGCCGAAACCCTGACCGTGCGCGCCATCGGCGACATCAGCCTGCGGCACGGCGACACCATCCACCTGTCGCCTCGCATGGACGAATTCCACCGCTTTGACAAAGCGGGGCTGCGGATCACATGAACCGGCTGGACGGAAAAACCGCATTGATCACCGGTGCCGCGCGCGGCATCGGTCTGGCCTTTGCGCAGGCCTACGTGGCAGAGGGCGCGCGCGTGGTCATCGCCGACATCGACCTTGATCGTGCGCAGGCCGCAGCGGACCAGATCGGTGACGCCGCCATTGCCGTGAAACTGGACGTATCCGATCAGGCCAGCATTGATGCAGGCGTGGCAGAAGCAGTGCAAAGGCTGGGCCAGATCGACATCCTGATCAACAACGCCGCCATTTTCACCGCCGCACCCATCGCTGAAATCACCCGCGCCGATTATGACCGCGCGTTTGCGATCAATGTCAGCGGCTGCCTGTTCACCATGCAGGCTGTCGCACGTCACATGATCGACCGTGGCATTCGCGGCAGGATCATCAACATGGCGTCACAGGCCGGACGGCGTGGCGAATCCCTTGTCGCTGTCTATTGCGCGACCAAGGCCGCCGTGATCAGCCTGACGCAATCGGCGGGCCTGAACCTGATCCAGCACGGCATCAACGTGAACGCCATCGCCCCCGGAGTCGTCGATGGCGAACATTGGGACGGCGTCGATGCGTTCTTTGCCAAATACGAAAACAAGGCCCCAGGACAAAAGAAAAAAGAGGTCGGCGATGCCGTCCCCTTTGGCCGCATGGGCACCGCCGACGACCTGACCGGCATGGCGATCTTTCTCGCCAGTGCCGAGGCGGAATACATCGTCGCCCAGACGTATAACGTCGACGGCGGCAACTGGATGAGCTGATGAAAGACGCACAAGGACACCGCGCCATGAAACTGAGCAATGCGACGCTGGCCGACCTGCCGCAAGCAATCGTAAGGCCGACCTACGACCGGTCCGCGCTGACGCCGGGCATCGTGCATATCGGTCTGGGCAATTTCCACCGTGCGCATCAGGCTTGGTATCTGCACCGTCTGATGCAACAGGGTCAGGCCCATGACTGGGCGATCATTGGCGCAGGTGTGCGTCCGGGTGATGCGGCGATGCGCGACCGCCTGCTGGCGCAGGACTGCCTGAATACGCTGATCGAGCTGGACCCCGCCGGTATTTCGGCCGAGGTGACTGGCGCGATGATCGATTTTTTGCCGATCGAGGAGGACAACGCGCAATTGATTGCCACCATGTCCGATCCCGCGATCCGGATCGTGTCCCTGACCGTGACCGAGGGCGGATATTACCGCCGCGCAGACGGCGGACTGGACACCGGGCATGCCGACCTGAAACACGATGCTGCCCATCCTGCAACGCCCCGCACCGCCTTTGGCGCGATGGTGGCAGCACTACGGGCGCGCCGCACGGCGGGGCACCCACCCTTTACCGCGATGTGCTGCGACAACCTGCAAGGCAATGGCGCAATCCTGCGGCAGACCGTGGTCGGTCTTGCCCGGTTGTCGGACCCGGATCTAGCCGATTGGATCGACACGCAGGGCGCGTTTCCGGATGCGATGGTCGACTGCATCGTTCCCGCGACGGGCGACGCCGAACGCAGCATCGTGCAGGATCTCGGCATCGACGACGCGGCCCCCGTCACCCACGAAAATTTCCGCCAATGGGTGATCGAGGATCATTTTTGTGCGGGCCGCCCGGACTGGGCCGCCGCCGGTGCCACGATGACCGACAACGTGCATCCATATGAAAGCATGAAAATCCGCATTCTGAACGCGGGCCATCAGGTGCTGGCGAACGTGGGCGAAATCATCGGTCACCAGACCATCGCGGACTGCATGGACGATCCGCGGATCGCCGCCTTCTTTCGCAAGGTGCAGACCACGGGGATCATCCCCTATGTCGATGCGGTCGACGGCATGCCTGCTGCGCAATACCTCGCGCTTATTGAAACGCGGTTCGCGAACCCCAGGATACGTGACACGACGCGGCGCGTCGCCTTTGACGGCTCATCGCGTCACCCCGGTTTCGTCCTGCCGACCCTGCGCGACGCGCTGGCAGCGGGTGGAGACATCCAGGGTCTGGCCCTGACCGAGGCATTGTGGGCACGTATGTGCGCCGGCACCCGCGAGGACGGCAGTCAGATCGCGCCCAATGATCCGCTATGGAACAGCTTGGTCGATGCAGCGCAGGCCGCCCGCCACGATCCGCAGGTCTGGCTGGCACAGGACGGTTTTTATGGCGAACTGGGCGACAATCCACTGTTCGCGGATGCCTTTGGAAACTGGCTCAATCAGCTTTGGGCCGACGGGGCGGCTGCGACGATCGACGCCTATCTGTCCCGCTAGACGATATCCTGCAGGGCCAGCCACTGGTCCGCGAATGCACCAAGGTCAGGGGCCACATAGGTCGGTTGCGCGATGCCGTCCGACGGCAGCATCGCGTTGCCCGTCCGCGTGATGAATGCACCGCTGGCACCGGCCCCCTGCGCGCCCATGGTGTCCCACAGATGTGCGGCAACCAGACACAAGGAGGCGATGTGCACATCCAGGGATTCGGACACAAGCCGGTAACAATCGGGATGCGGTTTGAATTTTCCGACGCTCTGCACGCTGTAGTGCGCCTCGAAAAAATGGGCAATCCCGGCCTTTTCCATGGGGGTCGGACTGTCGGTGGGGGGCGAATTCGTCAGCGTCACCATGCGCACGCCTGCCTCTTGCAACCGGGTCAGCGCCGGAATCACGTCATCGCAGGCCGGCATGTTGGTCAGCAGATGCACCAGTTCCGCGGCATCGGCATCGCCGACAGACACGCCCTGCGTTTCGCCCATCATGCGCAAGGTGCCTTGGGCCAATGTGCCGAAGGGCGCATATTCACCCGACAGGGTCATTGCCTCTGAATACAGGATGAGATGGGCGAACCATTGCCGCATCATCGCCGGATCACCGAACAGCCGCGCGAACAGCGGTTCCAGCGTCGTCAGATCCAGCAAGGTCTCATTCACGTCGAAAACAAGAATATGGTCAGCCATGTGATCCTCCAGTCGGGAAAACGATGGCATGGCATCGGGCAAATAAAAAGGCCCGCCCCGAAGGGCGAGCCTTGTGTTCACAATCCGGACAAGCCGGTTGCGGCTTAGTACAGGCCGTTCGACTGGATCACGGCCTCGTCGTCGGCATAGAGTGCGCGGATCAGCTGGGTCTTGGTCTCGTCGTAGATGCCCGAGTTCATGATGCGAACGGCGTCGTCACGCTCTTCGCCAGTCAGCACCTGGCCGGGGCGCAGTTCGATACCCAGCGTAGCCAGGTTCGCGTCAAAGTTTGCGCGGTTCTCGTTGGACACAACGAAACGCTCGACCGGCAGCAACTGCGTGGATGCGGCGGATGCGGCGGTTGCGGACAGTGCAACGGTTGCGACGATAAGGGCGGATTTGATTACGTTTTTCATGGTCTTCTCCAAAGTTCTATTCAGTGGCGACATCAGCGTCGTCCTTGTGGAATAGAGATAGGGTACCGTGCAAATTTTTGATACCCATCAGTACTGACTATTGTTTTGTGCATTTATGCACGGAACTACTTTTACACTGTCGTACCTGCTGATCCCTGCTTGCGCGCGCCCGGACAGCAAAAAGGCCTGTCCATCATGGACAGGCCTTTCGCAGACAAACCGCCGTGGAGGAACGGGGTTTGTAGCTGGCTTAGTACAAACCGTTCGACTGGATCACGGCCTCGTCGTCGGCATACAGCGCGCGGATCAGCTGGATCTTGGTCTCGTCGTAGATGCCCGAGTTCATGATGCGAACGGCGTCGTCACGCTC